>CAYUIG010000034.1:0-36813 GCA_964444685.1 uncultured Gemmatimonadaceae bacterium
GCTCCGTGCACCACCAGTACTCTTCGAGCGTCTCTCCCTTCCACGCGAACACCGGAACGCCCGCGGGCTGCTCCGTCGTGCCGGAGCCCACGACGACGGCTGCCGCCGCGTGGTCCTGCGTCGAGAAGATGTTGCACGACACCCAGCGCACGTCGGCGCCGAGTGCTTTCAGCGTCTCGATCAGTACGGCCGTCTGCACCGTCATGTGCAGCGAGCCCATCACCTTCCTGCCGGCCAGCGGCTGCGACGCGGCGTACTCCTCGCGCACGGCCATCAGCCCCGGCATCTCGTGCTCAGCGAGCCGGATCTCCTGACGGCCCCACTCCGCCAGCGACAGGTCCGCCACCTTGAATGCCGGCCGCCGCGACGCGCGCGCACGCTCCGGTGTCAGTACCGAGCTCTCCATGTCCATCCTCTCAGTTCAGAGTTGCCCGCGTTCGCGATCTCGTCGAAACCTTCTGCATCCGCGCCAGGAACAGCGGCGGACCCTTCGCTTCCGCCACCGGCGGCAGTGGCCGCACATCCGCGCCACCGAAGCCCGCGCGCTTTCCCCAATCGTCCAACTGCGCAGGCGTGAAGCCGGGCCACACGTGCCCCATCTCCGCGCGATACTCCTCACGATCGTGCTCGCGCATGTCCACCACGATCAGCCGGCCGCCGCGCTTGAGTACCCGCTGCGCCTCCGCCAGGACACGCCACGGCTCTACCACGTAGTGCAGCGCCAGCACCAGAAACGCTACGTCCACCGTTGCGTCCTCGAGCGGCAGCAACTCGAGGGCGCCCGCACGCACCTCCACGTTCCCCGCCCCGGCCGTGCGCGTGCGCAACACTTCGAGCATTGCTTCCGAATCGTCGACCGCGACCACGCGCTCGACCAGCGGCGCGATCCACGCCGTCAGCGCGCCGGTACCCGCACCGAGATCCGCCACCACCCAGTCCGCCTCGAGTAGCCCCAGCACTCCAACCACCGACGACGCCGTTCCGAACAGATCCTCGCGCACCGCGTCCCAGCCGCTGCCCACCCCCGAGAAGAACGCGCTCGACCGCTCCTTCCGTCGCGCGAGCACCGCACGTGCGCGCTCCGCATCGGCACGCGCCACGGGTAGCGACGACGACTCCGCCTTCACCACTTCCCACAGCGCCTTCGCCGCGCCCTCCAGCTCGGCGCGGCGGTAGTGCCGGCTCGTACCGTCCGCCCGCGACCGCACCCAGCCGTCGTCCGCCAGCACCTTCAGGTGCCGGCTCACGGTCGACTGCGGCAGCTGCACCGCCGCGCACAGGTCCGAGACCGTCATCTCGTGCTCTTCCAGCAGGTGGAGCAGCCGTGCCCGGGTCTCGTCGCCCAGCGCCTGGAGCCGTCCGAAGATGGGGTTATATTCGATCATCCGCATACAAGGATGCAAGGCCGGCGCCAGCCGGTCAAGGTCCTCGTCAGCGGGCCGTTACCCGCGCGATCCGGCCGGCGGCACAGGCCGCGCCGAAGCCGTTGTCGATGTTCACGACGGTGATGCCGGAAGCGCAGGAGTTGAGCATGGCGAGGAGTGCGGCGAGGCCGCCGAAGGAAGCGCCGTAGCCGACGCTGGTGGGGACGGCAATGACGGGAGCCGCGACCAGTCCGCCGACGACGGAAGGGAGTGCGCCTTCCATCCCGGCCACGACGATCACGGCCAGGGCTCGATCGAACACGGACGCGCCGGCGATGAGTCGATGCAGACCGGCGACACCGACGTCGAAGAGCCTCTCGACGTTGTGACCGAGCGCCTCGGCGGTGACGGCCGCTTCCTCTGCAACGGCGAGATCCGCGGTACCGGCGGAGACGACGACGATGGGGTCGTCGCCGCGGGGCGGCGGGGCGTCGTCGCCGGGGAGGTGTGCGATGCGTGCGCGACGATGGATGATCGCATCCGGGAAGCGAGCAGCGAGCGCATCGAGCACGACACTGTCCGCGCGTGTGGCGAGGAACCCTTCCCCGCTCTGTGCGAGGCGCTCGCAGATGGCCACGACCTCATCGGGTGTCTTCTGCTGACAGAAGACGACCTCAGGGAGACCGACACGCAAAGTCCGGTGATGGTCGACGCGAGCGAAGCCGTCGCCCAACTCCTCGACCGGAAGCCATGCGATTCTGCGCATCGCTTCCTCCGGAGTGGTCTCGCCGCGCGCGAGTGCCTCGAGCAGCGATGCGATGCGTGCGGGGTTCACGCCGCGGCCATGAGCGTGCGGTCGCCGTAGGCGAGGAGGATGCGTTCGGCATCCTGGAGCGACTCGACGCGGAAGAGCTCCTCGCGCAGGCGCTTGCCGTCGGGCAGTCCGCGCGTGTACCAGCCGAGGTGCTTGCGGAAGTCGAGCATGGCGCGGCGCTCGTCGCTCTCGAAGGCGATGGCGTTGCGTGCGTGCTCGAGGACGATCTCGAAGCGCTCGGCGATGCCGGGCGCATCGGGGACGGGCCGGCCGTCGAGCGCGGCGCGCGCCTGCGCGAAGATCCAGGGCTGCCCGTGCGACGCGCGCGCGATCATGATGCCGGCGCAGCGCGTGTGGTCGCGCATGCGGCGCGCGTCGTCGCCGGTGCGAACATCGCCGTTGCCGATGACGGGGATGTCGAGCGCATCGACGACCGCGGCGATCTCATCCCAGTCGGCGGTGCCGCCGTACATCTGGGTGCGGCTGCGCGCGTGCAGCGTGAGCGCGCGGGCGCCGGCGTCCTGGCAGCGGAGCGCGATGCTGACCGGGTCGCGCGTCGTCTCATCCCAGCCGCTGCGAATCTTGACGGTGGTGGGAATCGTGATGGTGCGCGCGACCGCGTGGATGATGGACTGCACGAGGTCGAGGTCGCGCAGGCAGCCGGAGCCGCCGTTGCGGCGCACGACCTTCTTCACGGGACAGCCGAAGTTGATGTCGAGGAAGTCGGGCGCGAAGGTCTCTTCGACGAGCGCGGCGGCCTCGGCCATCGCAGCGGGTTCGGCGCCG
Source organism: uncultured Gemmatimonadaceae bacterium (assembly GCA_964444685.1). GTDB lineage: Bacteria > Gemmatimonadota > Gemmatimonadetes > Longimicrobiales > RSA9 > CAYUIG01. The sequence goes on from CAYUIG010000034.1 coordinate 2,965, forward strand.
AAGATCTGCACGCCGATGGGCCGCTCCTCGGGATCGAAGCGGAGGTACTCGAGGGTGCGCTCGCTGCCGCGGCGCAGACCCTCCGCGCTGACGAACTCGGATACGACCACGTCCGCGCCGAAGCGGCGGCAGAGGCGCCGGAAGGGCGACTCGCTGACGCCCGCCTGGGGAGCCAGGTAGAGGGGCGTGGAGCCGTCGCCGAGTCTGTCGAGAAGCGGGTCGAACATGGCGGATAATCTACAACCACGGGCGTCGGACGTCATGGCTTCGGCTTTGACACGTCCGCAGGGTGCATCTATTCTCAGCGGCTCGGCGAGAAGGGATCTCGCGAGAACGGACAGGCAGAAAGAACATGGCGTTGCGTGAATTCATGGACCCGTCGGCGATCCAGCTGGAGCTGCGCGGCGAGTCCAAGGATGCGATCCTGCGCGAGCTCATTGGACTGCTCGGGCTGGACGAAAAGAGCGAGGGCATCCTCTTCAAGATGCTCAAGCGGCGGGAAAATCTCGGATCGACGGGTATCGGCAAGGGCATCGCGATTCCGCACTGCCGCTCCCTGGTCGTCGACAAGCTGCGGCTGGCATTCGGCCGCAAGACGGGCGGGATCGAGTACAACGCGATCGATGGCGACCGCGTGCAGTACTTCTTCCTGATCGTCGCGCCGCCGATCGAGGTGTCGAACCAGTACCTGCCCGTGCTCGGCAAGCTGGCGCAGTTCGCGAAGGATCCGGAGAACCTGAAGAAGCTGGGAGAGGTGAAGACGCCGGAGGAGCTGCTGGCGATGTTCGAGTAGAACGCAGAACGCCGGGTCCGACCTTCCGGACCCGGCGTCCTTCAACGCGCTAGTTTGCTACGGTGATCTTCTTGGTGGCGCGTTCTCCGTTAATTACCAACTGGACGATGTAGACGCCCGACGCGACCTTCCGGCCGTTCCTGTCCAACCCGTCCCAGAACGCCTCGTATCGCCCCGGCGTCGTGTACAGCAAGTTGTCCACCCGGACACCGTTTCCGGCCGGGTGGTTGAGTGCCGTCGGAATCGCTACCAGCTGCAGCAGCGAGTTGTAGATCCTGACGGTGACCTCGACCGGCTTCCCGCCCGCGAACAACGATTCCGAAAGTACGAATGGAATCCGCGTGACGGGGTTGAACGGATTCGGGTAATTCTGCTCCAGTTGGAAACCACGTCCTCGGTCCGGATCTGCTTGCTGCCCTTCAGCAGGCCGCGCGAAGAACACGAGACCGAGCAGGAGGACGACGCCGACGGTAGCGAACCGTCTCATCGTTACCTCCGCACAGAATCAGCTGTGCTGTAGCAGAGTGTGCGATTGCCCTCCCAGGTGAATGTCCCCGTGTAACTGCCGTCCGTTACTGCATTCCTCCGGTAATCGAATCATACGGTTTCACGGGTGCGGGCGTCAAGAACCGACAGGAAAAGGTGTTGGCGCACCTCAGTTCCTGCGGTTCCTAACCCCGGACCACCTGGCGAAGATCCCCCGTCCTGCGCGTGACGCCGGTGCGGTCGAGGTGCTCGAGGATCGGGATGAGGTACTTGCGGCTGACGGGGAGGGCGTCCCGGAAGTCTGCTGCGGACAGGTCGTTACGGTCCCCCAGTTCACGTCGGATGCGAACTGTGGCCTCCGCCAGCACCTCTGCGTCCAGCCAGCGGTCGCCGGGGATGCCGACGACGCGGCCCTCGCGCTCCAGCCAGCCGAGGTAGCGCCGGAGCTCCCGGAGCCCGGCCAGCGCGGGCGGGAGCTCTGCAGGGGCGACGGCTGCCAGTCCGGCCTCGCGGATGGCCGCCGCGACGCGGTCGATCTCGGCGGCCTGTGCGGCGGTGGGGCTGGGCGCATGAGCGGCGAGCCGGACCTGGCTCCCCTCCACGGCTACCTCGCCCGAGTGGGTGAGCGTGCCGAGTGCCAGGTCGAGGACAGGCGCGGCGGTGCCGCGTGGTGCGGCCTGTCGCAGGAGCTGGAGGTCGAGCCCGGGCAGGAGCGGCTCCTGCTCGTGGTGGTGGGTCAGCGTTTGGACGAGTGCGCGCGCTACGCGATCGACAGCGGCTGCGTGAACGACGAGCGGACCCGCACGCAGCGCGGCACCCGAGTCCAGCCAGGCGGCCGCCGCGGGCAGGGTGACGGCGGCGCGCACGGACAGCTCTTCCACAGGCAGTCCGGCCACGCCCGCGAGCCGGACCGCTGTATCGAGGGCCGTATCGGGGTCGGGTCCGAGAACGCGAACGAGTCGCTCCGCGAGTTCGGGATCCAGTCGGCGCCGTCGCGGCGCGACGGGCTCGACGATGCGGCCGCCGCCGATCGTGTGCACGGGGGAATAGTCGCGCAACACGAAGCGGTCGCCGGCGCGCGCGACGACGGTGGATTCGAGGCGGAGCTGCACCCAGCCCTCGTCGCCGGGAGCGAGGGTCTCGCGATCGAGCAGGACGGCGCGCCCGAGGATTTCCGCGGTTCCCAGGTGGAATCGGATCCGTCGTCTCGTGAGGAGCGGCGCGGCATCGGGAAGGAGGCGGACGCGCGCGGTGATGAGGCCGGACTCGCGCCAGCCGCCTTCGCGGACGAGCGTGGCGCCGCGCGACACGTTGGCGCGATCGAGACCGACAAGAGCGAGAGCGGCACGTTGCCCCGCGATCAATCGATCCTGCTTCGTGCCGTGGCTCTGGAGCCCGCGCACGCGCGCGGCGGTTCCGCCCGGCAGCAGACGCAGCGTTTCTTCGCGCGCCACGGTGCCGCTCCAGATCGTTCCGGTGGTTACGGTGCCCGTGCCATGTACGGTGAATGCGCGGTCGACGGGCATGCGGAAGAGATCGGCGACCGGGCGAGCGGCTGCAGAATTCGCGGCAGCGTCGAGCGCACCGATGAGCTCGTCGAGTCCCCTGCCCTCGCGCGCCGAAACGGGAACGATCGCAGCCGAAGCGTACGAGGTATGCGCGAGCGTATCACGTACGTCGGCGGTGACGAGCTCGAGCCAGTCGGAGTCGGCGAGGTCGCATTTCGTGAGTGCGACGACGAGTGCCGGAACGGCGAGCAGATCGAGGATGGCAAGGTGCTCGCGCGTCTGCGGCATCACGCCCTCGTCGGCCGCAACCACGAGCAGTCCGACATCGATGCCGGTCGCGCCCGCGAGCATGTTGCGGACGAATGCTTCGTGGCCGGGCACGTCGACGATGCCGAACGTCGTGTCGCCGTGCTGGAGCGATGCGAAGCCGAGGTCGATGGTGATGCCGCGTCGCTTCTCGTCCGGGAGGCGGTCGGTGTCGACGCCCGTGAGCGCACGCACCAGTGCGGTCTTGCCGTGGTCGATGTGACCGGCGGTGCCGAGTATCAGGCGTCGCATCCGTCCTCCAGCGCCTCCGACAGGAAGGCGAGAGAGCGGAGCCTCGAGCCGTGCAGCACGTGATGGTCGAGGTAGCGCGAGAGGAGCTGCCAGTGTGCCGGCGGCCGGGCGAGTGCCGGCGTTTCACCGCGCAGGAGTGCGCGCAGTTCGGCGCGCGCGGCCACGGGCAGCGGTTTGCCGACGCCGGACGGTGAGCAGCCGGAGCAGCGCACGCCGCCCGCACCGTAGTCGAAGAGCGAATCCTCAGTGCTCGCGAGGCTTCGATCGCACACGACACATTCGTCGAGTGCGGGCTCGAAGCCCAGCTCGGCGACGAGCCGCCACGCTTCTCCGAGCACGACGCCTTCGACCGTCTCCGGTGACGTCTCACCGATGCGGTCGAGCGCGGCGCGAACGGTGGTGAAGAGGCGCTCGTCGCTCGCCGTGCTTGCGGCGCGCAGGAGGATCTCCGCGAGGAGGGATGCGCCGCCGAAGCGAACGAGATCGCGGCCGAGCACCTGACGGCTGCGCAGCAGCTCGAATCCGCTGAGTGTCTGGAGCTCGCGGGACTCGCGGATGTGCAGCGTGACCATGCCTTCGGCGAAGGGCTCGAGCAGTCCGCCGAAGCGGCTGCGCGGTCGCATCGCACCCTTGGCGATCGCGGACTGCACGCCGTGCGTGCGTGTGAGCAGCTTCAGGATCTTGCTGGTGTCGCCGTAACCGACGACCTGGAGGATCAGCGCCTCGACCGAGACGACCGGCATGGCGGGAGCGTCACCGCGACTCGTGCCGGAGCTCGTCCAGCAGCTCGCCCCGCCGCTGCCGCCAGAGCACCTCGTCTTCGGGCGTCGCGGCATGACGCTCGTCGAGCTCCGCGATCTCGATCAGCAGTCGTCGCCGCTGCGGCATGCCCCGGCCGCGCGCGAGCAGCAGCGCGATGACGCTGGCGGCGGCCAGGAACGACCCGAAGACGATGAGCACGTTCCTGCGTGAATCATCGCTCTGCGGCGCGCGTACCGGCGTCGTTGCGGCGGGGCCGATCGGTGGCAGTCGTCCTTCGGGGCCGACGATGATGGCATACGCACGGGCGTCCGCGGTGAGCGGCGCACGAAGCATCTCGCCGATGTAGAGCTGTCCGGCTACGCGCACGGCCGCGAAATAGACGGAACCGTCGGGCGCGGTCGTGTCCGCGGGAAACGCGAAGGCGCCACTCTCGGCGGTGGTCGTCTCTCCGAGCAGCGAGCCGCCGCCGGGCGTGACGTTGTGCAGCATCACGGTGAGGCCGGCGAGCGGTGCGCCCGTCGAGTCGACGACCGTGCCTTCGATGCGTTGTGCGTGTGCAGGGGCCGCGGCGAGCACGAGCCATGCGGCCATGAACCAGCGCGAGCCGCTCACGGATTGAACCGGCCGAAGTCCTCGGGGTTCATGCGGCGCAGGTACTCGCGCAGCTCTTCGGGCGTGAGACCGGCCGCGCGGCCGCCTTCCTCCTCGGACTCCGCGCCCGCAATGAAGTCGTGCGGCTCGTCCGCTTCGGTGATCTCGATCGCGGTGCTCTCGAGGAGATCCTCGGTCGTGTAGATCGAAGCGGAAAGGCGGAGCGCGATGGCGATGGAATCGGACGGACGCGCATCGATGCTGATCACTTCACTGCCGCGGCGGATCAGCATCTCCGCGTAGTAGGTGTTCTCTACGACCTTCGTGATCGTGACACGCTGCAGCGAGCCGCCCATGCCGTGGATGACCGAAGCGAAGAGGTCGTGCGTGAGCGGGCGCGAGAACTTCATGCCGGCCAGCTCCATGGCGATCGCGCTCGCCTCGCCCGGACCGATCCAGATCGGCAGAACGCGGGTGCCGTCCTTCTCCTGGAGAATGACCACCGGCGTGTTGGACGTCCGGTCCAGACCCAGGCTCTGCACTTTCACTTCGACCATCGGGGATCTCCCGATCCAGCACTTTGGGGCGAAACACCGGCGAAACGGCCGGTCCGGTCGTGAACAGTACTCCGCAGTTCGCCGCGGGTTCGTTCCGCTCGCTATGCCCCCGCCGCCGTGCGCAGATCGTCCACCTTGTTCGTCTCCTCCCACGGGAAGAGGCGAACGGTCCGGCCGTCGAACGGCTCGGTGACCGGAGCGCGGCCGAAGTGGCCGTACGCGGCCGTGGCGCGATAGATCGGAGAACGAAGGCAGAGCGCCTCGGTGATGGCGCGCGGGCGGAAGTCGAAGACATCGCGCAGTGCCTTCGCGATGGTGGTCTCGGGGACCGTGGCCGTGCCGTAGCTCTCGACGTGGATGGCAACGGGATCGGCGACACCGATGGCGTAGGCGAGGCTGACCTCGCAGCGGCGCGCGAGTCCGGCGGCCACGACGTTCTTCGCGGCCCAGCGCGCGGCGTACGCACCGGAGCGGTCGACTTTGGAAGGATCCTTCCCGCTGAACGCGCCGCCGCCGTGCGGCGCCATGCCACCGTAGGTGTCGACGATGATCTTGCGGCCCGTGAGGCCCGTATCGCCGTGCGGCCCGCCGACGACGAAGCGGCCGGTCGGGTTCACGTGGATCTTGCAGCGCTTCCTGTCGAACCACTCCTCCGGCATCACCGGCACGATGAGCCGTTCGGCGATCTCGGCGCGCAGGTCGTCGAGCGTCATGTCGGGCGAGTGCTGCGTGCTGACGACGACGGTGTCGATGCGCACCGGCCGATCGTCCTCGTACTCGAGCGTGACCTGCGCCTTGCCGTCGGGGCGCAGCCACGGCAGTGCGCCGCTGCGGCGCAGGTTTGCGAGCCGCTGCGTCAGCCGGTGCGCGAGGAGGATAGGCGCCGGCATGAGCTCGGGCGTCTCATCCACCGCGTAGCCGAACATCATCCCCTGGTCCCCTGCACCGCCCGGATCGACGCCCTGCGCGATGTCGGGCGACTGCCGGTCGATGGTCACGAGCACCGCGCACGTCTCGCCATCGATGCCCCAGCTCGACTCGGTGTAGCCGATCGACGAGATGGTGCCGCGGACGATGCCGGGGATGTCTACGTACGTGTCGGTGGTGATTTCACCGGCGACGAGTGCGAGTCCGGTGGTGACCAGCACCTCGCAGGCGACGCGACCATTCGGGTCGTCGGCGAGGATCGCATCCAGGATCGCGTCGCTGGTCTGGTCGGCGATCTTGTCGGGATGTCCCTCCGTGACGGACTCGGAGGTAAAGAGTCGGCGTGCCAAGCGATGGCTCCTGAGCTTCGATTCGGTCGGGGGCGGCGGGAATGCAAGGTAGCATTTCAGTCGCCCGGCGACAAGTTCCAGCGATCGGAAAAGAGCGAGAGATCGAGCCACTGCGCGAGGCCGCCGCGCAGGATGGTGAGGACCTCTTCGGCGCTGTCCGCCTCGAGAGCACGGCCGACGGCCTCGCGCGCGTCGGCGGCCGGTACACTGCGGATGACCTTCTTGATCTCGGGCAGCGATGCGGGACCGACGCTGAGCGCAGTGATGCCCATCCCGAGGAGGAGGTAGACCGCGAGTGGATGGCTGGCCACTTCGCCGCAGACGCTCACCTCGATGCCCGCGTGACGGCCTGCATCCGCCGTGGCCTTGATGAGGCGGAGCACGGCCGGGTGGAACGGGTTGTAGCGCGGCGCGAGGCGCGCGTTGCCGCGGTCCACGGCCAGCGTGTACTGCACGAGGTCGTTGCTGCCGATGGAGAAGAAGTCGGCGTAGCGCGCGAGCTCGGTCGCGATCAGCGCCGCGGCCGGCGTTTCGATCATGATGCCGAGCTTCCACGCCGTGTTGAACGGGATGCCTTCCTTTCGGAGACTCTCCGCCTGCTCCTCCAGCAGCTCGCGCGTGCGCACGACCTCCGCGACTTCGTTGACGAGCGGGATCATGATGCGCACGTCGCCGTGCGCGGTGGCGCGCAGCAGTGCGCGCAGCTGCGTGCGGAACAGGTCGGGCGTGTCGAGACAGACGCGGATCGCGCGCCAGCCGAGGAACGGATTCTCCTCGGGCGGCATGTGCAGGAAGAGCGGGAACTTGTCGCCGCCCAGGTCGAAGGTGCGGATGTACACCGCGTCGTCCGGGAATACCTCCGCAACCTGCTTGTAGCTGCGATACTGCTCCTCCTCGTCCGGGGGGGAACTGCGGCCGACGACGAGGAACTCCGTGCGGTAGAGACCGATGCCGCGTGCGCCGTGGTTGCGCGCGTGCACGGCCTCGCCCGGCAGGTCGATGTTGGCGCGCACCGTGACCGGCAGCTTGTCGGGCGTGATCGCATCGAGCTGCGACAGGCGGATCAGCTCCTGCTCCCACTCGCGCATCTTGACGTCGCGCTCGCGGTATGCCGCCTGCTCCGCCTCGGTGGGGTCGAGGAGCACGCGGCCGTTCCTGCCATCGAGCACGAGCTGCTGGCCGGAACGCACGCGCGTCGAGAGGTCACCCAGTGCAACGACAGCCGGGATGCCCAGAGAGCGCGCGAGGATCGCGGAGTGCGACGTGCGCGTGCCGGCATCGGTCGCGATACCGAGAATCGCATCGCGCTCGAGCTGCACCGTGATGGTCGGCGTGAGGTCACGCGCGACGAGGATCACGGGTTCGGTCGCGCCGCCCAGCGATAGGTCCGGCTCGGGCTGGTCGAGCAGCCGGCGCATGACGCGGACGCCGACATCGAGCAGGTCGTTCAGCCGGTCCATGATCATCGGGTGACCGCTGCGCGACCACTCGGACTGATACTCGAGCAGCCGGAGCTCGAACGCGCGCTCCGCCGACAGATGGTTGTCACGGATCCACGCCTCGGTCCCCGCGATCATGTCGGGGTCCTGCAGCATGAGGATCTGCGGCTCGAAGATGCGTGCTTCGACGACGCCGAGCTTCGCTTCCGTGTCGCGCTGGATGCCACTGATGACGCCACGCGTGTAGTCCAGCGCTTCGTGGAAGCGCGCCACCTCCGCTGCCGCGCGCTCGGCCGGAACGGTGATGTGCGGGACGCGCGGGAGATCCCAGCGCAGCAGCCATGCAGGGCCGATCACGATGCCGGGCGAGGCGGCGATGCCGTCGATGAATCGGCTCATGCCAGCTCCTCGCCGAAGCCGCTCTCGACGAGTGCACGCAGCTCGCCCGCTGCACTCTGTGCATCCTCGCCGGCAGTACGGATGATGATTTCGGAGCCGCACTCGGCGGCCAGCGTCAACACGCCCATGATGCTCTTACCATTCACCTCGACGTCGTCCTTGCGCACCCACACGTCGCTGCGGAAGCGGCCGGCGAGCTTCACGAACTCGGCGGCAGGCCGCGCGTGCAGGCCGAGACGGTTCGGGATCCGGACGGCGACGACGTGCTCCTCTTTCATGGCGTACCGAGAGCCAGGAGGATGAGCACGACGGCGGCCGTCACGAGCACGGCCGGCTTCTGAATCGGCGCACCGAGCCGCACGCCGACGAGTCCTGCGAGGCCGGCGGCGAGCGTCCAGCCGGGCGCGGGTGCGATCGGCAGCCCGTCGCCCGCCGCGACGAGCGGAAGCAGCAGACCGACGAGGAACGCGCCCGCGGCACCGATCGGCCGCTGTGCACGCGCGACGCTCGAGTTGCGCACACTCTCGCCGACCTCGAGTCCACGTTCGAAGCCGAGGCGGAGTCCCCAGATGCGGACGCCGATGTGGCCGGCGTTGAAGATCACGAGGAAGGCGGCCGCAGCCAGCCACCAAGGCGCGCCGCCGAAGAGTAGCACGAGTGCGACGAGCACGCACGCCGGCTTCCAACCGGCCCAGAAGAGGCGGTCGCCGAGGCCGCCCAGCGAACCGCGCACCGCCGTCTTGAAGCGTTCGATCAGCCCCGGCGCCGCGTGCTCCGACTCGAGGCGCGCCACGGCGCCGAGGGCGATCCCCACGAGGTAGGGATGTGTGTTGAACAGCGTGGCGTGACGCGCGACGGCTTCGTCGACGGCGGCCGGATCGCCGGCATGGATGCGTCGCAGCGCGGGCAGCAGCGCGAACGCGAAGCCGGTGCCGATGAGCGTGCGATAGTTCCAGGAGCCCTGGACCGCGAACGAGCGGACGAACACCGCGAGACGCGTGCGGAACGGCGGCGTCATGCGAGTGCCAGCAGCAGCGTTCCGCACACGAGTCCGGCGAGGAACACCCAGCGCCGTTCGGACCAGCCGCCGAAGACCGCGAGCGCCGCACCGAGGACGGCTGCGCCGCCGACGAGCAGTACGCGCAGTGCGGACTCGGCCACGACCGGATCGGTCTGCGGCCACGCGGCAACGAGTGCGAGCGCAACGCCTGCGCCGATGACGGAGACGATCGCGCCGCGCACGAGGTCGACCGCCATCGCCGTTACGTGGCGCAGCTCGAGTGCACGCGCGCTGCTCTGGCCATTGCCGACGATGTGTTCGCTGAGCTGTCGAGCAGCGACGACCGTGGCGCCAGCCACGCGCTCCCATACCAGTGTGAACAGCGAGATCAGGACGAACGCCGTGTAGCCGGGCGCGGCCTCCGCGAGCATGAGTGCGCCAGCACCGCCGACGGTGGCGGTGCCCGCTTCGGGATAGCGTGCGGCGCCGATGGGGAGACTGGAGAGATCGAAGAGCTCCATTACCGCGCCGAGCAGAGCGCCTTCGAGCGGACGCCCGAACACGAGTCCTGTGAGTGTCCCTGCGACGATGGGCCGCGACAGCATCACCTGGGGAAAGGAGGTAGAGTCCAGACCCACGACGGCGCCGATGCCCGCAAGGATCAGCCAGCTCACGGCGCCGCCTCGCCGTCCAGCAGTTCGCGCAGTCCGACGCGCCGCGCACCGGGCAGATCGCGCGCGCTGACACGCGCACCGGTGGCCTCCAGCTGCCGGGCTTCGTCCCGCTCCTGCTGGTCGAGGTAGAGGTACGGCAGAACCGCGGTGCGCCCGGGCGCATAGTGCAGCCCGCCCAGGTTGACCTCCTCGCCGTCGAGCAGCCCGCCCTCGGCGAGCCGGCGCATCGTGCGGATGTCGCGGGTGAGGACGAGATGACGCTTCGGGTCTTCGCGCCAGGATGGGAGCGCGGTGCGCGCTGCAGCCACGGTTGCAAAGATCGCATCGACGCCCGCGGGCAGGCCGAGCGTGTAGAGCTCCTGCTCCCACTTCGACTCGGCGAGATCGTCATCCACGACCACGATGCGGTCGGGATGCAGACGGTTGCCCCAGCCGACCACGACCTGGCCGTGGATCAGCCGCTCGTCAACGCGAAGGAGCACGATCGGCATGATCGCCAAGCGATGCGGGTGCGCACACGACGGCCGCGCGCCCCTTCTCGATGAGCCTGGGAACGAGCTGCTCGAGCGGGAGCTCGTTGTGCATGGCGAACTCGAGCAGCATGGCCAGGTTGACGCCTGCGACGACCGCGACATCCGACCGCTCCATCTGGAGCGCGCGCGCAGCGAAGCCGCAGCTCCCGCTCGGCAGGTCGGTGAAGATGATGGCAGGGCCGTCGCCGATGCGTGCGCGCGCCTCGTCGCACAGCACTGCGGGTGCGACCCCGGTATTGCTGAGCGGCATCAGCACATCCTCGCCGGCGCCCGTGATGCGCCGCACGGCATCGACCATCCCTTCGGCCAGCCTGCCGTGTGCGATCAGAACGCCGCGGACCGGATTACTCATAATCCTGCTCCAGGTACTCGCGGCGTGTACGCGCGATGATGCGGTTGTTCAGCTCCTGCGCCGAATTGACGCCCGAGTACTTCAGGAGATGATTCATCGCGACGACTTCGGCGATCACCGTGATGTTCTTGCCGGGATTCAGCGGTACGATGACCTGCGGCAGGTTCACGCCGAGCATCTCGACTTCCTTCACATCCAGTCCCGTCCGATCGACGGGCATGCCATCGTTCCAGTCGACGAGCCGGACCACCACTTCGATGCGCTTCTGGTGCCGGATGGCACGGATGCCGAAGAGCGCGCGGATGTCGATGAGTCCGATGCCGCGGATCTCCATGAAACCGTGCGTGAGCTCGTTGCCGGAGCCCATGAGCACATCGTTGCCGTGGCGGAACACGGTGACCGCGTCATCCGCAACGAGACGGTGTCCGCGCTCGACGAGGTCGAGCACACATTCGCTCTTGCCGATTCCGCTCCGGCCGACGAAGAGCAGGCCGATGCCATACACATCGGCGAGCGAGCCGTGCACGGTGGTGCGCTCGGCGAAGTGGAGCTCGAGGAACGGCTGGATGCGGCGGTACACTTCGGCCGTCTTCAGTGCGGTGCGGAAGACGGGAACGCGCGCGGCGCGTGCCTGCTCGATGAGTCCGGGCGGCGGCTCCTGTTTCTTCGTGATGATGAGGAGCGCGATGTCGAGCGCCATGAACGTCTCGAGCGCCTGCTTGCGTTGCGCGGCGTCGAGTTCGTTGAGGTACGAGATCTCGGTCTCGCCGAGGATCTGCACGCGGCCTGACGGCAGACGGGCGGCGTAGCCCGCGAGCACGAGGCCCGGGTTCGACACGGTCGGAGACCGGACCTCGCGCTGGAGATCGCCCTCGTTGAGGGGTTCGAGCTGTAGCGACTCGCCCTTGGCCTCGAGCAGCGCCGCGACGGTGACTCCCTTCACGACGCGGCCAGCTCTCCGGCGTTGGAGCGCGGATCGTTGCGGCGGGCGACGCGTCGCTTGCGCCAGCGCTGGAGCTGGCGCTCGAGTTTGGCGGCCGCCCGGTCGAAGGCTTCACGCGGAGAGCGGCCGGTTCCGCGCGCGACCATGGGCGGCCGGCCGGCGACTGTGAGGCGGACTTCGGCCGCGCGCAGGTCGCCTTCGCTGTCGAAGGTCACGGTGGCGGCGCTGATGCGTGCGGTGATGCGCTCCAGCCGCTCGAGGCGGCGTTCGGCGCGTTCGCGAATCGGCTCGGGAACCGGCTGGTCGTCGCGGTTCAGGATCGTAATGTCCATGGCCTCCTCTACGGTTGCTGCGTGGCGGGCCGGCGGCGCGCGGCGTCGACGACCTCCAGGAGGTGCTGCTCCGTGTCGCGGGCGGCGCGCTCCCACGTGAACGTCGCGGCCCGTTCGGCGGCGTTGCGGCCGAGCCGGCTGCGCAGCCCGGCGTCCTCGACGAGGGTGCGCAGCGTGGCCGCCAGTGCGGCCACATCCCCGTGCGGTACGAGAAACCCGGTCTCTCCGTGTACCACGGAGTCGCGCAGTCCGGGGGCATCGCTCGCCACGGTCGGCGTGCCGCACGCGGCCGCCTCCATGACCGTGATACCCCATCCCTCCTTCGGCGATGTCAGCACGTGGACCCATGCGCTGCGGAAGAGGCGCCGCTTCTCATCCTCGTCCACGTACCCCGGCATGTCCACGCGGCCCGCGAGGCCGAGCCGGTCGCGCAGCCGCTCGAGGCCCGGCCGTGCGTCGCCCGTGCCGGCAATGATCGCGCGCACATCGACACCCCCGGCCGTGAGCTGCGCGACCGCGCGCAGAATCACGTCGATGCGCTTGTAGCGCTTCAATCGCCCAAGATACAGGATCGTCGGCTCGGCGAAACGGGGCGTCAGCGGGTCGGGCGAGTAGGACTCGAGGTCCACGCCGTTCGGGATCACGCGGATGTCCGGATCGAAGCCGCGGCGCACGAGGTCCCGGGCGGTGCTTTCGGACACGGCCTGGACGGGTACGCCGCGGTATTCCCGGGCCAGAGGCCGCTCCAGGAGCCACGTGCCGGTCGCGATGGGCAGCGAGGCCTCCGCGAATGCGGTCGCACCGAAGAGATGGTGCACGAGCAGAACGACGGGTGCGCGCGACCAGCGCGGCGAGAAGAGCGGGACCTTGTTCAGGTCCTCGACGAGGACGTCGTAGGGCTCGCGGAAATGGCGGTTGTGGTAGCGCGGACCCGCGAAGAGGAAGCTGTGCCGTCCGCCGGCGCGGTGGACGTCCATGCCATCGATGGTGACGCGGGGCTCGGCACCGGGCCAGCCGGAAACCAGGAGGTGGACGCGATGGCCGCGGCCGGCGAGGCGGCCGAAGACCTCGTGGAGGTGCGCCTCGGCCCCGCCGGCGCGCGGGTTGAGGCGATCCTGCCAGTTCACGACCAGGATATTCAGCCGACCTCCCCCTTCCGGCGCATCAGCGCATCGAGCACGCCATTCACGAAGCGCGCGCTCTCGTCGGAGCCGTAGCGGTCGGCGAGGCGCATGGCTTCGCGGATGGCCACCTTCGGCGGCACGTCGGCGGGGTGGAGCAGCTCGGCCGCACCGATGCGCAGGACGTTGCGATCGATTGCCGAGAGCCGTTCGAGCCGCCAGTTGGTGAGCGCGCCCGCAAGCGCGCGATCGATGTCGTCGCGATGGTCGGAAACGATGCCGATCAGCCGCTCGAGGTGTTCGCGCACGCCCGGCGCCAGTACGCGATCCGTGCTCAATGCGGCGAGCGTGTCGCGCGGCGTCGCGTCCCCGCGCGACTCCCAGGCGTACAGTACCTGGAGCGCCCGGGCGCGCGCCCGGCTACGCTCCCGTGCCATCGACGAGGCGGCGCCGCAGTCCGGCCATTTCGAGTGCGCTTTCCGCGGCCTCCCAGCCCTTGTTGCCCAGTCGGCCGCCGGCGCGTTCGCGCGCCTGGTCCGCGTCCTCGGTCGTCAGCACGCCGAACGCGATGGGCACGCCGGTGTCGAGGGAAACGCGCGCGAGGCCGGCTGCGGCCGCGTTCGCAATGTGCTCGAAGTGCGCGGTGTCGCCACGAATCACACAACCCAGTGCGACGACCGCTTCATAACGTTCCGCGCCGAGCGCGAGCTGCGCGGCGATCGGCAGCTCCCACGCGCCCGGCACGTACAGTTCATCGATCTCCGTCACGCCGCGCGCGGCGAGGCATGCACGCGCACCCGCGAGCAGCCGCTCCGTGATCTGCTCGTTGAAGCGGCTCGTGACGATCAGATAGCGGCCGGCCTGATTCACTGGCTGCCCGTTGCAGGAACCGGCAGCTCTTCGAGGAGGTGTCCCAGCTTCGTGCGCTTGGTCGCGAGGTAGCCGCGGTTGTGCCGGCCGGGCGTGACCTGCAACGGCTCGCGACCGGTGATCTTCAGGCCGTATCCCTCGAGGCCTACGATCTTGCGCGGATTGTTCGTGAGCAGCCGGACCGAGCTGAGGCCGAGGTCGAGCAGGATCTGCGCACCGACGCCGTAGTCGCGCAGGTCGGGCTTGAAGCCGAGCGACTCGTTCGCCTCCACCGTGTCCTGCCCCGCATCCTGCAGTGCGTACGCACGCACCTTGTTGGCCAGCCCGATGCCGCGCCCTTCCTGGCGCAGATAAACGACCGCGCCCTCCCCCTCCTCATCGATGCGGCGCAGGGCCGCGTGCAGCTGCTCGCCGCAGTCGCAGCGCAGGGAGTGGAAGATGTCGCCCGTCAGACACTCGGAGTGCATGCGCACGAGCACGTTCTTCTTCCCGGCGATGTCCCCCTTCACGATGGCCAGGTGCTCGCGGTGGTCGACCTGGTTCTCGAACGCGATCACGCGGAAGTCGCCAAGGTCCGTGGGCAGGCTCGCCTCGGCCACACGCTTCACGAGCCGCTCGTTCTTCAGCCGGTACGCAACGATCTGCGCAACCGTGATGAAGCGCAGGCCGTGCTTCTGCGCGAATACTTCCAGCTCCGGACGGCGCGCCATCGTGCCGTCCTCGTTCATGATCTCGCAGATCACGCCTGCGGACTCGAGGCCTGCAAGGCGCGCGAGGTCGACGGAGGCCTCGGTCTGACCGACACGGCGCAGCACGCCGCCGGGCTTCGCACGCAGCGGGAAGACGTGACCCGGGCGGCGCAGGTCGGCCGGCGTACTCGCCGGATCGATCAGGACCTCGATCGTGCGCGCACGGTCGTACGCGCTGATCCCCGTCGTCACACCGAAACGCGGATGCGCATCCACCGAAACGGTGAACGCGGTGCGCATCGCCTCGGTGTTCTGCTCGGTCATCAGATTGAGCCCGAGCGCGTCCGCACGCTCCGGCGTGAGCGCCACGCAGATGAGGCCGCGGCCCCACGTGGCCATGAAGTTGATCATCTCGGGCGTGACCCGTGCGGCTGCACCGACGAGGTCGCCCTCGTTCTCGCGATCCTCGTCATCGGCGACGATCACCAGCTTCCCTGCGGCAATGTCGCGGATCGCGTCTTCGACGCTGTCGAACGTCATCCTCATTCTCCCGGCTCGCGCTGCTCGAGCCAGTGCAGTACGTAGCGACCCAGCAGGTCGCCCTCGAGGTTTACCCGCGCTCCCGGCTGGAGGTGCCTGAGCGTGGTATGCTCGAGAGTGTACGGGATCAGCGCGATCCGGGCCATGCCCGGCCCCGGCATCTCGCTGACCGTGAGACTCACGCCCTGGACCGTCAGGGAGCCGCGCGGCACCGTCACCGCCGCCACTTCCGGCGGCAGCGCCACCGTGATGCGCGTCTCCGAGGGTCCCGGCTCCACGGATTTCACCACCCCCGTGCCATCGACGTGACCCTGCACGAGGTGGCCGCCCACACGGTCACCGAAGCGGAGTGCACGCTCGAGGTTGACCTCGTCACCCGCAGCGCGCTCGCCCAGTGTCGTCCGCCCGAGCGTTGTTGCGACGGCGACCATCTCGACCGTTGCATCATCGAAGTGCGCGACCGTGAGGCAGACGCCATCCACCGCGACCGAGTCGCCTTCGCGCAGGCCGTCCAGGATCACACGTGCGGCGATGCGGAATCGGCGGCCATCCGCGACCGGGTCGGCCGAAACGATGCGGCCGACCTCCTCGACAATCCCCGTGAACATCAGAACGGATCCAGCGTGAACAGGATGTCCTCGCCGATCGGCCGCACCTCGTGAAATCGCCAGGAGCTCGGCGGCTTCGAGTCGAACACGAACGCGGGTGCGCCCTCGGAGCCGATGAATCGCGGTGCGCAGAAGAGGTAGAGCCGCTGCACGAGGTCGGCGGACAGCAGCGATCCCGCAATGCGCCCGCCCCCCTCGCACAGCACACGATGCAGACCGTTCTCGCGGACTGTCGCGAGTGCGGCGTGCGCATCCAGTCCGTTCGGTGCGCGCGGCACACGCAGCACGCGTACGCCGGCATCCTCGAGTGCGCGCATGCGACCGGCGGGGGCGTCGTCGCCGGCAAGGACGATCACGGGCACATCCGCTGCCGTGCGTACGAGCCGCGAGTCCAGCGCGAGCGTGGCATTGGAGTCGATCACCACCCGTGTGGGCTGGATGCGCGGCGTGATGCTGCCGCGCACCGTGAGCGCAGGGTCATCGGCGTGCGCTGTGGCGCTGCCCACGAGGATCGCGTCGAATCCCGCGCGCAGCCTGTGCACTTCGGCACGCGCGGCCTCACCGGTGATCGGCGTCGGCGCACCCGGCCGTTCCGCGATGCGTCCGTCCAGTGACAGCGCGAGCTTGATTGCGACCCAGCAGCCGCTGGATTCGCGCGCATGAAAGAATGCCGGATCGAGTGCGCGCGCTTCCAACTCGAGCAGACCACCCTGCACCGCGATGCCTCGTTCCGCGAGCACGGCGCCGCCGCCACGCGCATGCGGATCCGGATCGTGCGCCGCGAACACGACACGTGCGATGCCCGCGCGCTGGATCGCATCGGTACACGGCGGCGTCTTTCCTTCGTGCGCACACGGTTCGAGCGTGACGTAGAGCGTCGCGCCACGTGCGGCACTTTCTGCCTGCTGGATCGCTCGCACTTCGGCGTGCGGGCCGCCGTACTCCTCGTGCCAGCCCTCGCCCACGATGCGGCCATCGCGCACGAGCACGGCGCCGACCATTGGATTCGGATGGACGCGTCCCCAGCCGCGCGGCGCGAGCTCCAGCGCGCGCCGCATCCAGCCGGCGTCAGATGGAGAGCCGGAGGGCGAGGGTGCCGTAGAGGCCGCCACGGGAGACGTAGTCGTCGCCGTCGCCGCCCGACTGCCAGCCGGCGCCGGCCACGAGGCTGAAGACGAGGCGAGTGTATGCAGCATCGCCCCAGAGGGTGAAGCGGCTGGTGTCGAAGTCGTCGTCGCGGAAGTCCTGCGCAGTGGCTTCCTGGATGCGCATGGATACATCGGCAGACGTGCGATCCCAGCCGATGCCACCATTGAAGCCGATACCCGCGAAACGCTTGCCCACGGCCGCGCGCACGCTCCATGAAGCCACATCATCCAGCTGTACGTGTGCTGGTACCTGCTGAGCAGCCACAGTGAAGCCGACTTCGTTCCGCACTTCTGCGAGAACATCGGGGTCCCCATGCCAGATCCGACCGAACCCGCGACGCATCAGGGACAGCGACAATCCCGGAGCCGTGAACGACTCCCGCAGGATTCCCAGGCGCACACCGATGCCCCAGGAATGGATCCGATCGCCGCTCCACTCATCCGCATCCGGCAAACCGACGCCGACGATGCTGGCCAGCAGATCGACGGATCCGAACCCGCCGACGGTGGGCCCGAGCGTGACGCCATCGAAGAGCCCGACACTCGCATCGATGCCGAGGGCACTCATTGCGAGCGTGTGCTCGTCCGCGTCGCTCGAACTCCGCAGCCGCGGCACCTCGCCGCGTGCGAACGTCCAGCGCCCCGTGATCGTCACGCGCGGTGTCGCGCCGATGCGCATGCCGATCGTGCTGGCCGTGCCCGCCACCGGATTGCCCGACGCCGCTGCAACGGCGGAGCGCACGAGCACGACCTCCGCAGCCTCCGCGGTACGCGCGCAGTACGTGCTCGACTGTGCGCTGCACACCTCGACCAGCCCCTGCCCCGCTCCGGTGCGCGGCATCAGCACACCGAGGCATGCGACGACGAGCGCCGCGCGTGCGTTCACCATGGCGAGCCCGCGATGTGGACGCCCGATCCCGGTGCGGTTTCGCCGATGCGGAACGCCTGCTCTCCTGCGCTGCCGAGCCGCTCGAGCACGTCGTTCGCACGATCGGACGGCACGATCGCAATCATGCCGACACCCATGTTGAACGTCGCGTACATCTCCTCGTCCGGCACGCTGCCGCGCTCGGCGACGACGCGAAACTCGGGGCCGGGCATCCACGCGCGCGCATCGACGTGCGCACCCACACCCTCGGGCAGCACACGATCCAGGTTGCCCGGGATGCCGCCGCCCGTGATGTGCGCGAGTGCGTCGATACTGCCGTCGCGAACGAGCGGGAGCAGCGCAGGTGCGTAGGACCGGTGGGTGCGGAGCAAGACGTCGCCGAGTGTGGCGTCCGTGCCGGGCAGCTCGTCGTCGAGATCCATGCCGAGGCGATCGAAGAAGAGCCGGCGCAGCAGCGAGTAGCCGTTGGTGTGGAAGCCGTCGGACGCGATGCCGATCAGGGTCTGGCCAGCCTCCACGCGATGGCTGCCGATGCGGCCGTCCTCCTCTACGACGCCGACGATGAAGCCGGCAAGGTCGTATTCGCCCGGCGCGTAGAAGTCGGGCATCTCGGCCGTTTCGCCGCCGAGCAGCGCGCAGCCGTTGATGCGGCAGCCCTCGGCCACACCCGCAACGATCGCCTCCGCTACGCCTTCCTCGAGGCGGCCCATGCCGATGTAGTCGAGGAAGAAGAGCGGTGCCGCGCCCTCGACGAGGATGTCGTCGACGCAGTGGTTGACGAGGTCGATGCCGACGGTGTCATGCCGGCCGGCGCGCATCGCGACCTTGAGCTTGGTGCCGACGCCGTCCGCGCTCGCGACGAGGACGGGGCTGCGATAGCCCGACGGCACGCGGAAGAGGCCACCGAAGCCGCCGGGCTTCGAGAGCACACCGTCGATGAAGGTGCGGCGGACCAGGTCGCCGATGCGGTCCTTGGCGCGTTCGGCAGCTGCACGGTCGACGCCCGCGTCCCGGTACGTGAGTCCGCTGCGATCAGTCACCGGAGTCGGCGAGCGCGGGCTGCTCGAAGAAGGTGAGCTCGCGGAAGCGGGCGACGCGGTCCTCGATCTCGTCGGTGGTGAGGTCGACGAGCCGGCCGAGGCCGAAGCGCTCGACGGCGAAGGAGCCCATCGCGGAGCCGTAGATCATGGCGAGGCGGAGCTGATGTGCACCCACGTTGCCGAGACGTGCGAGTGCGCCGATGAAGCCGCCGGCGAACGCATCGCCTGCGCCGGTCGGATCGAAGACTTCCTCGAGCGGATACCCCGGCGCGAAGAAGACCATGTCGCGAGTGAAGAGGATGGCGCCGTGCTCGCCCTTCTTGACGACGATCATCGAGGGGCCGCGCTCCTGGATCCAGCGGGCGGCGCGCAGGAGGTTGTAGTCGCCGGAGAGCTCGCGCGCCTCGCTGTCGTTGACCATGAGCAGGTCGACGCGCTTCAGCAGCTCGAGCAGCGCTTCGCGGCGGCGGTCGATCCAGTAGTTCATGGTGTCGCACGCGACGAGGCGCGGCGAACGCATCTGGTCGAGCACCTCGAGCTGCAGGCCCGGGTCGATGTTGCCGAGGAAGATCCACGCGGCATCGCGGCACGCCTCGGGGATCTCCGGCTTGAAGTCGGCGAACACACCGAGCCGCGTTTCGCGCGTTTCGCGGCTGTTCAGGTCGAAGCTGTACACGCCACTCCAGCGGAAGCTCTCGCCCGGGCGGCGCATCAGCCCCGAGCAGTCGACGCCGCGCCGGGTGAGGAACTCCAGCTTGTCGATGGGGAAGTCGTCACCGACGACACCGACGAGATGAACGGGAGCGAAGAGCGACGCGGCCGCACTGAAGAACGTGGCGGAGCCGCCGAGCGCATCGGTTACGCTGCCGAACGGGGTCTCGACGCTGTCGAGCGCCACACTGCCGACGACGAGGACGCTCATGCGGCCTCCGCTCTCTCCATGCGCTCCGGCGCATCGAGTCCGAGCAGCGTCAGTCCGTTGCGCAGTACGATGCGGATGGCGCGCGCAAGGGCGAGGCGCGCGTCGCGCAGCACGGGATCATCCACGAGCACGGCCAGCTCCGGGTTGCGGCTGGGATTGCCGGCGTGGTACCACGAGTTCACACGGCCGGCCAGCGTCTCGAGATAGTCGCAGACCAGGTGCGGCGAGCGCGTCTCGGCGGCGCGCGATACGACACCCGGGAACTCGAGCAGCTCCTTCACGATCTCGACCTCCCCGGGTTCGCTCAGTCGTTCCAGCTGCGGTGCGTCGGACCCCGAGGTGCCCGCCTTGCGGAAGATGCTCATCATGCGCGCGTGCGCATACTGCACCTTGTACACCGGGTTCTTCTCGGAGTGGTCGAGCGCGAGGTCGAGGTCGAAGAGCATCTGCGTGTCGCCGCGACGCATGAGGAAGAAGTAACGCGCCACATCGACGCCCGTCTCCGTGAACAGCTCGCGCAGTGTGACAATGGTGCCCGCGCGCTTGCTCAGCTTCGCCTCTTCACCGCCGCGCATGAGGCGCACCATCTGCACGATCTCGACGTCGAGCAGATCGGGCAGTCCGATGGCGGCGAGGCCGGCCTTCATGCGTGGGACGTAGCCGTGATGGTCGGCGCCCCAGACATCGATCACGTGCTCGAAGCCGCGGCGTGCCTTGTCGCGATGGTACGCGAGGTCGGGCAGGAAGTAGGTGAAGGAGCCGTCGCTCTTCACCAGCACGCGGTCCTTGTCATCACCGTGTTCGGTCGTGCGCAGCCACGTGGCGCCGTCGCTGTGATAGACGATGCCCTTGGTCTCGAGTTCCTCGAGCGTGTGCTCGAGCATCTTCTCCTCGTAGAGCTTGCTCTCGCGGAAGAAGACGTCGAAGCGGACGCGGAACTCGCGCAGGTCGCGCTCCTGCTCGGCGAGCAGCCGTTCGACGGCCCAGTCGCGCAGGAAGCGGAGCCGCTCGGCATCGGGCATGGCGGCCAGCTCGGCACCGCGCGTGCGCTCCAGCTCCGCGGCCATGTCCTTCAGGTACGCGCCGTGATAGCCGCCCTCCGGAATCTCCGCGGCCTCGCCGCGCTGCTGGCGCCAGCGCGCCTCCAGCGATGCTGCGAGCTTGTCGATCTGCGTGCCGGCGTCGTTGACGTAGAACTCGCGCGTCACATCGTGGCCGGTCCACTCGAGCAGCGATGCGATGCCATCGCCGAGTGCAGCGCCGCGACCGTGCGCGACGTGCAGCGGTCCCGTTGGATTGGCGGACACGAATTCGATCTGGACACGCCGGCCCGCGCCGGCATCACTCCGGCCGTAGTTCGTGTCGGCATCCAGGATCTCGCGCAGCCGCGCCTGAAGGTGACCGCCCGCGAAGCGGAAGTTGATGAAGCCGGGCCCCGCGATCTCGGCCGACGCGAGGCCGGCCTGATCGAGCGCGAGCCGGTCGACCACCTGCTGCGCGATCTCGCGCGGCGGCCGACGCAACTTCGGCCCGAGCAGCAGCGCGAGGTTCGTGGCGAGGTCTCCGTGCTCGGGGTTGCGAGGCCGTTCCAGCTGGACGCCCACATCCGTGGCGCCCAACTCCCGGCCGATCCGCTCGAGCTGTTCGACGAGTGCGGCCGTGCTCATTTATCCTTCGACGGCTCGCTCTTCGACTTGTCGCCGCCTGCGTCCTTCTCCGCCGCCTTCTTGTAGCTCTCGCTCCGATAGTCCGTGATGTAGAAGCCGGAGCCCTTGAAGAGGAGCCCGGCCCCGGCGGAGAGGAGTCGCTCGACGGCGGCGCCACATTGCGGGCAGCGCTCGAGCGGTGCTTCACTCATGCGCTGGAAATGCTCGAAATGGTGACCGTTCTCGCAGCGATACTCGTACGTCGGCATAGGCTTCCTGTTTTCTTACCGGTTGCGCCGTGGAATCTGGGGCCGGCGCGCTCAGGCCGCCACCCGGCGGTACTCGCCCCACTCGGCGCGCAGCACGTCGCTGATCTCACCGAGTGTGACGCCCACACGCACGGCCTCGACCATGGGTGGCAGCAGATTGGCGGTCCCGCGCGCAGCCGTGCGCACGGCATCCAGCGCGGCGTGCACGGCCGAGGCGTCGCGCGCGGCGCGGAAACGCTCCACGCGCCGCCTCTGGTCGGCCTCCAGCTCCGCGAATTCCGGCGACGGGATCTCCGGCGGCGGCTCGTCGTCGCGATGGACGTTGACGCCCACGATCTCGCGTTCGCCGGATTCGATGGCGAGCTGATAGGCGTACGCGGCTCGGTGGATCTCATCGCGGAACCATTCGATCGCGCGGGCGGCCCCGCCCAGCTCGTCGACGCGGGCGAGCAGAAGGCGAGCGCGCTCCTCGAGCTGGTCGGTCAGCGACTCGACGTACCAGCTCCCGCCGAGCGGGTCCACGGTCTCGGCCACGCCCGACTCCGAGGCAAGGATCTGCTGCGTGCGCAGCGCGAGCCGTGCGGACTCCTCGGTCGGTAGCGCGAGCGCCTCATCGTACCCGTTCGTGTGCAGCGACTGTGTGCCGCCGAGCGTGGCCGCGAGCGCCTGGACGGTCACACGCACGACGTTGTTGAGCGGCTGCTGCGCGGTGAGCGTGACGCCGCCCGTCTGCGTGTGGAAACGCAGGCGGCACACTTCGTCGGATGCGCCGTAGCGCTCGCGCATGAGGCGCGCCCACAGCCTGCGCGCGGCGCGGAACTTCGCCACTTCCTCGAACAGGTCGTTGTGCGCGGCGAAGAAGAAGGAGAGGCGCGGGCCGAAGCGGTCGAGATCGAGGCCGCGATCGACTGCGCGCGCCACGTACTCGAGCGCGTTCGCGAAGGTGAACGCGACTTCCTGTGCTGCGGTCGCGCCCGCTTCGCGCATGTGGTAGCCGCTGATCGAGATGCTGTTCCAGCGCGGCACCTCGTGCGCACAGAAGTCGAACAGGTCCGTGACGAGCCGCAGGCTGGGCTCCACGGGGAAGATGTACGTGCCCCGGGCGATGTACTCCTTCAGGATGTCGTTCTGCACGGTGCCCGCGAGCGCGGAGCGCGGCACGCCCCGTTCATCGGCGAGCGCGACGTAGAGTGCGAGCAGGATCGCGGCCGTGGCGTTGATGGTCATGGACACGGACACGCGCTCGAGCGGGATGGCGTCGAAGAGCGTGCGCATGTCGTCGAGCGTAGAGATGGCGACGCCCACACGCCCGACCTCGCCGTGCGCCATCGGATGGTCGGCGTCGTAGCCCATCTGCGTGGGGAGATCAAACGCCACGCTGAGTCCGGTCTGTCCCGCCTCGAGCAGGTAGCGGTACCGCTCGTTCGTCTGCGCGGCCGTGCCGAAGCCCGCGTACTGGCGCATCGTCCAGGTCCGCGAGCGGTACATGCCCGGATGAATGCCGCGTGTGAAGGGGAAGACACCCGGCCATTCGGTGGCGTCGTCGGGACCGTACACCGGGTCGACCGGAATGCCGTCCGTCGTCCTGAACGACGCCTTCCGCTCGGGCATGCGCGCGAGCGTCGGATCGAGCACGTCCCTGCGCCAGTCGTCGCGCTTCACGCCCCACCTTCCGCCGACTGGAACTCGATCAGGACCTGCCCCTTCTCGACGGCCTGACCGGCCGCGACCCGCACACTGGCGACACACCCGACCGCCTCGGCGCGCAGCTCGTTCTCCATCTTCATGGCTTCGATGATGACCAGTCCCTGCCCCGGCGTCACGTGCACCCCGGGTTCGACCTCGATGCGGACGATGAGCCCGGGCATCGGCGCCTTGAGTGGCTTCGCTGCGGCCTGTGGTGCGGCGGAGGCCGTCATCTCGCGTATGGCGCGCGTGCGCTCGTCGAGCACGTGTGCTTCGACCCGGAGCCCATCGTGATGGAGTGACCACTGCCCGTCGCCCGCGTGATCGGCTGAGAGGCGGTACGACCGGCCATCGAGCAGCAGGTGACGCACGGGTGACCCGGCCACGGCGGCGAGCTCGGCATCCACCGGGTCGCCGTCGATCCGCACGCCGTCGGGTCCGAGCTCGACGACGTGTTCCCTTCCCTCGATGGTTACGTAGTAGCGCATTCCAACTCCGCCACGGTCTCGACGTGGCTCGTCTGCGGAAAGAGGTCGAAGCAGCGGATCGAGCGCAACCCGAGTGAGCCGGCGAGGCGACTCAGGTCGCGCGCCAACGTGGCTGGATCACAGCTCACGTACAGCAGTCGGCGCGGCGGGTTTGCCGCGAGCGCCGTCGCGGCGGCTGCATCCATGCCCGCGCGCGGCGGGTTCACGATCACGAGATCGGCCGGCAGCGTTTCCGCGATCCGCTCCTCTACGCGGCCCTCGATCCATGCGACGTCTCCACCGAGTGCACGCGCCGCATTCACCGCGTCCGGGTCCAGCTCGATCGCGGTGACGTCGGCGCCACGGGCCGCGAGCGCACGGGCGCGCGTGCCGACCCCCGCGTAACCATCGACGATGCGCTGACCGCGCACATCGCCGGTGCGCTCCAGCACGTACTCTTCCAGCTTCTCGGCCGCGTTCCGATTCACCTGGAGAAAGATACCCCCGGTGACGGGGATGCGCTCGCCGCGCCACTCCTCCTCGAGCGTCGCGGCGCCGGCGAGGAGTACGACCGGGTCCCCGGGCATCGCGCGCTGCCAGACCGCGTCGAGGCCAACTTCGCGCAGCAGCGACTTCGCGTCGCCCCCGCTGCGGCCGCCTTCGATCAACAGTGTGGCGCGTCCTGTATTCGTTGCGCGCAGCGTGAGGCGGAGCCGGTGCCCGGGCGGAAGACGCCGTGCTCCGGGGCCCCATGCGTCGCGCAGGCGGTCGAGCGCCTCGGCTACGGCCGGTTCCGGAAGAAGACAGCGGCCATCGATCTCGACGATCGTGCCGGGCCGGTGAAGCGCGTGGAAACCCGCGTGTACGGAGCCCCCGGAACGCAGGAGCGTGATGGAGAGGCGATTGCGATACCGGAACTCGTCGGGCGATGGGACCACCGTAATCGGCGGCGGATCGAAGCCGCCGATGCGGCGGAGCGCATCGCCGGCGATGTCGCGTTTGATGCGCAGCTGCGCGTCGTAGGTCAGGTGCTCGATCGTGCAGCCGCCGCAGCGCTCGTAGTGCGGACAGGGGGCGGACCGGCGGTCGGCCGACTGTGAGTGCAGCGTCACGAGCTCGGCGCGTGCGAAGCGACGGCGCCGTTCCACGACGCGCACTTCGGCGTCTTCACCCGGTGCCGTGCGATGCACGAAGACCGCCCGCCCATCGGCGAGGCGGCCGACGCCCGCGCCGCCGGCGGCGATGGCCGTGATGCGGACGCGCTCGGTGGCGGACACCTCCGCGCGGATCAGGTTTCGCCGGCGATGTGCCGTGCGATCGCGTGGATCAGCACGTTCTCGTCGACGATCGGCTTGGTCAGGTAGTCGTCGAAGCCGGCCGACAGGAACTTCTCGCGGTCACCCGCCATCGCGTGCGCGGTGAGTGCGATGACCGGCAGGGAGCGAAGCCCCTCGTCGGCGCGAATGTGCCGCAGCACTTCGGTGCCATCCATGCCGGGCAGCGAGATATCGAGCAGGACGAGCTCCGGCCGCTCCTGCTGGAGCCCGGCAAGTGCATCATTGCCCGTCTCGTACTCCACGATCTCGTAGAGGTCTTCGAGAATCGCACGCACGAGCAGCCGGTTGTCGGGGTTGTCCTCGACCAGTGCGATCTTCTTCACGTCCCGAGTCCTTCCCGCTCCCTCTCGAGGAGCCCGCGAACGATGTTGTACTCTTCCTCGATCGAATCGATGAGCGGCCCGCAGCTCGCATCACCCGCAGCGGCGAGGTGCTCGACGCGCGTGGCGATCTCCTGGAGGGCGGCCGCGCCGAGGTTGCCGGCTGTCGACTTCATCGAGTGCGCCGCACGCCGGACCGCGTCGTGGTCGCCCGCAGCGGCGCCTTCACGGGCCGACCGGATGCGTGCGGGCGTATGCTCGAGAAACAGGTCGATCATACCACGCACGAGCTTGTCTCCGCCAACGCGCTGGAGTCTCTCGATGGCCGTGCGGTCGAGTCGCGGGGCCGTTTCGGTCATCCCGCGCTCGCCCGGCGCAGCGCCGCCCGCACACGCGCGATGAAGCGCGGCGGATCGATCGGCTTCCGAATGTAGTCGGCCGCACCCTCCTCCATTACGAGCACTTCGTCGTCCACGCTGTCGGAGCCGGTGAGGACGACCACGGGGATGCCCGCCGTGGCGACGCGTCCCTTCAGGCGCTTGAGTACGTCCCGACCATCCAGGCGCGGCATGTTGAGGTCGAGGATGACGAGTGCGAACGGTTCGGCCTCGATGCGTGCGAGCGCGTCGTCGCCATCGGGTGCATCGGCCACCTCGAAGCCGGCGTTCTCGAGGACCGTTCGGGCCAGCAGCACCGTCTCCGGATCGTCGTCTGCGACGAGCACGCGCGGCAGCGGCTTCCTGTCCTCGGTCGAGCGGAGGAGGCGGTCCATCTCGTCGAGCGTGGATGCACCGGCCGCGATCTGGTCCGCGGCGGCACCGGCGAGCCCGCGTCCGCCCGCTGACGCGAGGGCGGGACGGAGGTCGTGGAAGGCGCGCTGACGCAGACGCGTGGCCAGCTCCTCGTTGGCCGTTGCGACATCGACGGCGATCACGAGACCCGCATAGCCGCTCTCCCCGCAGGCCGCGCAGCCGACCGGGCGCCGCACGGGCGCAACGCCGAGCTGTCCGGAGAGCCGCGTCTCCTCGGCCGTAGGCACGGCCACGGCGGTGGCGCAGGACGGGCAGAGGCGGCGCATGAGGCCCTGCACGCTGACGCCGCGCAGGATGCCGGCCAGCTCCGGGCCGCCGAGCCCGCGTTCCGCGAGCTGCTCGAGCCCGGTGACAGGGTCGGAGGCCTCCACGGTCATCACCACGAGGCGCCCGTCCGTGGCGGCATCGTGGAGGCGGCCGAGAATCGCGGACTCGGGCGGCATGTCGACGAACAGTGCCGTGGCACGTGCAGCCGTCGCCCCTTCGAGGGCCTGGACTGCATCGATGCCGCGCGCGGGCTCGGGCCGGTAGTTGGTCACGTTCGGTACCGCGCGCTCGACCGTCTCGGTGACCAGCGCCGTCGGGCGCGTGGCCGCGACTTTTGCGGCCATCGATGCGAGCAGGGTGGTCTTTCCTGAGGCTGGCGGACCGGATATCACCACAAGTCCGCTCTGGGCGGAGAGGAGATTTTCGATCCGGGAGAGCGCATCGTCCGTGAGGCCCAGCTGGCTCAGGGGACCCGCGGGTGCCGCGTCGCTGAACTTCACGACCGCGCGATGCGCGTTGTCCTGCCTCTGGATGACGACGGATACGTCGTACGATTTCCCGCTTACCTGGATGCGCGTCGATCCCGTCTGCCTTCGCGTTCTGTGGAGTGAGCCGATGTGCACGAGCATGCCGAGGCGGCTCACCACGCTCGCCAGCGCGGCGGCGGGCATCTGCATCATGTGACGCTCGACGCCACCGACCCAAAGGCTGATGCGCCCGCCACCATCGCCGGGCCGCAGCTCCATGCGCGATGCACCCTCGGTGGCGGCGGTGCGCAGGATGACGTTGGTGAGCCGTACGGCCGCGGCCGTCTTGCCGCCGCGCGCCGCCTCGATGTCGCCCGCAAGGCGATCGACGACGTCGCCGTCCTCCGCCTGCTTCGGCTCGAGGCGCTTGAGGATCTCGGCGGCGGGCCGGTCCTCCGGGTAGCGGGTTTCGATGGCCTCGAGCAGCGCTGTCGGTGGTGCGACCTCGAACACGGGCTGGCGGCCGGATGCGAAGCCGAGGGTCTGCTCGAGATCGAGATTGGCCGGGTCGCTCGTGGCTACGACGAGCTCGCGGTCGGTCTGGCGCAGCGGCAGCACGTGGTACTGCCGCACCACCGACGCGGGCAGCAGCTTGAGGGCGGACTCGTGAATGCTGGCGAGATCGGCGACACCCAGCCGGAAATGCTTGGCGACGGCACCCGCCAGCGCGCCTTCGGCCGTGTCGAGCGCGGCGGCGGCTTCGCGCCATGCGCGTGCGACCGTCAGGCCCGGTGTGATCCGCAATCGGTCCGCACCCGCTACGCCGCCCCGGCGCAGCGCGGTCACCAGCCAGTGATCGCTCATCGGCCCCACCCCGGATTGCGCCAGTCACGATCCACCCAGCGCGAGGGACCGCGGTTCGACAGCCGGCTCACGCTGCGCCGCCGCCGCCGCTCGTCCTCGAGCAACGCGGTCGCGACGGCCAGGGCGCGCCTCTGCGCAGCCTCCGGCTCGAGGGCCATCACGGCGGGATGTCGTTCGATGTAGCGGATGTCTACCTCCCCAGCGATGAAGTCGGGCTCGGCCAGCACGCGCCGATGGAAGCCCGTGCTGGTCTCGACTCCGACCACTTCGAGTTCACGCAACGCCCGGCCCATGCGAGCAATCGCCCCCGGCCGGTCCGGAGCGTGCACGACGAGTTTTGCGAGGAGAGGGTCGTAAAATAACGAGATCTCATCCCCTTCCGAAATACCGGCGTCCCAGCGGACGCCGGGACCGCCCGGAACGGTGAGCCGCTCGATCCGTCCCGTGGAAGGCAGGAATCCGTGG
This sequence comes from uncultured Gemmatimonadaceae bacterium, assembly GCA_964444685.1. GTDB lineage: Bacteria > Gemmatimonadota > Gemmatimonadetes > Longimicrobiales > RSA9 > CAYUIG01. The sequence continues at coordinate 31,596 of CAYUIG010000034.1, forward strand.
GCGGGGTCCTCGGCCGTGATCCGGCATTCGATGGCATGACCGTTCAGGCGAACGGCCTCCTGGCCGAACGGCAGCGGCTCTCCCGCCGCGATGCGGAGCTGCCACTGGACCAGGTCAAGGCCCGTCACCAGCTCGGTGATCGGATGCTCGACCTGGATCCGCGTGTTCATCTCGAGGAAGAAGAACTCGCCGTCCTGGACCAGGAACTCGATGGTCCCCGCACTCACGTAGCCCACCGCCTGCGCCGCGTTCACCGCCGCCGCGCCCATGCGCCGGCGCAGCTCCGGCGTCATCACGGGTGAGGGCGATTCCTCGATCATCTTCTGGTGGCGGCGCTGGATCGAACACTCGCGCTCGCCCAGGTGGAGAACGCGGCCGTGCGCATCGGCCAGCACCTGGATCTCGATGTGTCGCGGCCGCTCGAGCCAGCGTTCGACGTAGATCGACGCGTCTCCGAACGCCGCGCCCGCCTCGTGCGCGGCGGCCTCGAACGCGCGCGGGAGCTCGGACGGTGATGCGACGACACGCATGCCCTTCCCGCCTCCGCCCGCTGCGGCCTTCAGCATCACCGGGTACCCGACCTCCTCCGCGGCCTGCGCGGCTGCCGCGGCATCGGGGAGCGGTTCGGCGGTGCCGGGGACCACGGGGACGCCCGCCTCGATCATGCGGCGGCGTGCGGCCGTCTTGTCGCCCATGGCGGCAATGGCGTCCGCGGATGGGCCGATGAACGTCAGTCCCGCGTCGGTGACGGCCGCAGCGAAGTGCGCGCGTTCGGCAAGGAAGCCGTAGCCCGGATGCACCGCATCGCAGCCGGCATCGAGCGCGACGCGCACGAGTTCATCGGCGCGCAGATAGCTGCGTGCGGGCTCGGGCGGGCCGATGTGGTACGCTTCGTCCGCCGCGAGCACGTGCGGTGCGGTGCGGTCGGCATCGGAGAAGACGGCGACAGAGGTGATGCCGAGCTCGCGGCACGCGCGGATGATGCGCAGAGCGATCTCACCGCGGTTGGCGACAAGAACCTTGCGCAGCGTACGAGCCGTCACAGCGGAAGGTTGCCGTGCTTGCGGGGCGGGTTCGTGTCGCGCTTGTTGCGCAACGAGTCGAGCGCGTTGATGAGACGCGGCCGCGTCTCACGCGGATCGATTACATCGTCGATGAAGCCGCGCGCCGCGGCAATGTAGGGATGCGCGACACGCCCGCGGTCCTCCGCTTCCAGCCGCGCCGTCTCGGCCGCCGGATCCGCCGCGGCTGCGATCTCACGGCGGTGCAGGATCTCGACGGCGCCCTTCGGCCCCATCACGGCGATCTCGGCCGTCGGCCACGCGAAGTTGAGGTCGCCGCGGATGTGCTTCGAGTTCATCACGTCGTACGCACCGCCGTAGGCCTTGCGGGTGATCACGGTCACGCGCGGCACGGTGGCCTCGCAGAACGCGTACAGCAGCTTCGCACCGTGGCGGATGATGCCGCCGTGCTCCTGCGCGACGCCGGGCATGAAGCCGGGCACGTCCTCGAAGACGACGAGCGGGATGTTGAACGCATCGCAGAAGCGCACGAAGCGCGCGCCCTTGACGGAGCTGTTGATGTCGAGCACGCCCGCGAGCACGGCAGGCTGGTTCGCCACGATGCCGACCGTACGCCCGCCCAGATGCGCGAAGCCGACGATGATGTTCGCGGCGAAGTCGCGATGCACCTCGAGGAACTCGCCGTCATCGACGATGCGGCGGATCACTTCCGTCATGTCGTAGGGCCGGGACGGCTCGTCGGGCACGATCGAGACGAGCTCCTCGTCGCCGCGGTCGAACGGGTCGTCGGTCGGCCGTTCGGGCGCATCCTCGCGATTGTTCTGCGGCAGGTACCCGAAGAGGCGCCGGATTGCCGCGATGCATTCCGGCTCGCTGTCGTGCGCGAAGTGCGCGACCCCGGACGTGGTGGCGTGTACGTCGGCGCCACCCAGCCCTTCCATGTCGATCGTCTCGTGGGTCACCGTCTTCACGACGTTCGGGCCGGTCACGAACATGTAGCTCGTGCCGCGCACCATGAAGACGAAATCGGTGATCGCCGGGGAGTACACGGCGCCGCCCGCGCAGGGACCGAGGACGGCGCTGATCTGCGGCACGACACCGGACGCGAGCGTGTTGCGCAGGAAGATGTCCGCGTAGCCACCGAGGCTCACCACGCCTTCCTGGATGCGCGCGCCGCCCGAGTCGTTCAGCCCCACGACCGGCGCACCGTTGCGCAGCGCGAGCTCCATGATCTTCACGATCTTTTCGGCATGCGCTTCGGCGAGCGAACCGCCGAACACCGTGAAGTCCTGGCTGAACACGTACGTCAGCCGGCCGTGGATCGCACCGTAGCCGGTCACGACGCCGTCGCCGAGAACGGCGGCGGTACCATCGGTGCGGCTGGTGACGAAGCGGTCGAGTTCGACGAAGGAGCCGGGGTCGAGGAGGAGATCGAGGCGCTCGCGCGCGGACAGCTTGCCGCGCTCGTGGTGCGCCTTCAGCCGCTCGGCTCCGCCGCCCTCTTCCGCGCGGCGGCGCATTTCCGCGAGCTGCTCGAGCTTCTGTCGGACGCTCATTCCTGGATCGTCGACACCGAACCGCCGCGTACGAGCACCAGCGACGGCTCGCGCGTGATGCGATCGCCGACGGTCAGCACACCCGTGGCACCGCGGTACGGCGGCAGGTCGCGCAGTGCGCGCGCGAGTTCGGATGCATCGTCGGCACCCGACTCGATCGCGCGCAGCACCAGCTTCGCCGCATCGTAGCCCAGCGCGGGATACGGCGTGTCGAGCGTGCGGCGGTAGCGCGCCTCGTAGCGCGCAACGAAATCCGGCCAACCCGCGGCCGTGGCTTCGGGATGGAAGGGCGTCCATGCGACGACGCCCTCGAGCTGACGCGCGGGCACCGTGCGCAGCACTTCATCCGACACCCATGCTTCGTTGCCCAGCACACGGATGGAACCGAGGCCGTAGTACTCGAGCTGCGGCGCGATCTGACGCACGTCGCGCTCCGAAGCGGGAATGAACACCGCACGCGCACCGCTCGTCCGCACCCGCTCCAGCGCGTTTCCGAACGTGGTCGTCCCGGGTGCGTACGGCACGTCGGCGGCGATGGCGCCGCCCGCGGCGCGCACGGCAGCCGCGAACGCCGTGGCCTGCGCCTCGAATTCGGTGTCGTTGGCGTAGAGCAACGCAACGGGCGCGAGACGTTGAGAAGCCGCGTAGCGGCCGAGCGCGGCGGCGCCGCCCGGATCCGTCGCATTCAGTGTGTAGACGGAAGGAATCCCGGCAGGATCGGAGGCCGTGGGGCTGAGTACTGGAACCGCACCCGCCCGTGCACCGCCGGCACTCCGGAGCGCTTCGCTCAGCAGCGGTCCGATGACCGCGACGACGCGGTCCGCCTCCAGCTCGCGCAGCGCCGTGGCGGCGCGTGCGGGCAGCCCGGCGTCCTCGGCCAGCACGACCTCGACGGAACGGCCGCCCGCAGCGCGATGCTCTTCGAGCGCGAGCTCGATGCCTTCGCGTACGAGGCGGCCGTACTCCGCGAGTTCCGCGGAAGCATCACCCGGCAGCAGCAGCCCGATGCGGAGCGCGGCCGCGGGCCTCGCCTCGGCCGGTGGCGGCTCCGGCACCGGGTCCGGCTGCGCAGGCGGCGCCGCCGGTGTACAGGCGGCCGCCAGCGCGAGCACGAGGAATCCGAGGCGGCGAGGATTCATGGCCGGATCAGGCCGACTCGGAGTCCTCCGGTGCCGAGTCGTCGATCGGCTGCGCCGGCTCCGGCTCGTCCGTTTCCGCGTCGGCCGGAGCGGCCGCCATGCCTTCACCCGCATCGGCCGCTTCGTCCCCCGACGGCACGCCCTCGGCCGGGTGAACCGGCGACGGGTGCTCCGGCGGCTCGGGCATCTGGGTGATGCCCATCACGATCCGATGGTTCGTGGCATCCACCTCGAGCACGCGCAGCCCGACCGTCTGGCCCTCGGCGAGCACCGCGCTCAGGTCCTTGCCCGGCGGCACCGCCACGTGGCTGCGCGGAACGAAGCCCTCGACGTCGTCGCCCAGGTCCATCACGACGCCGTCCTCGAGCAGACGCACCACCTTGCCGTCCTGCTCGACGCCCGCCGAGAAGCGGCGCGACAGCTCCGGCCACGGGTCCTCCGTGGTCTGCTTCAGCCCGAGCGAGATCCGCTTGTTCTCCGGGTCCACCCCCAGCACGACGACCTGCACGTCGTCGCCCTTCTTCACGATCTCCGACGGATGCTGCACGCGCTTCGTCCAGCTCATGTCGGAGATGTGGATCAGGCCGTCGATACCCGGCTCGATCTCGACGAAGGCGCCGAACGAGGTGAGGTTGCGAACCTTCCCCTCGACCCGCGTGCCCACCGGATACTTCTCCGGCAGCGCGAGCCACGGGTCCTCCTCGATCTGCTTCATGCCGAGCGAGATCTTCTCGTCGTCGCGGTCCACCTTCAGCACCACCGCCTCGATCTCGTCGCCGATCGCGACCAGCTTCGACGGGTGCTTCACGTTCCGCGTCCAGGACATCTCGCTGATGTGTACCAGACCCTCGACGCCCTTCTCGAGCTCGATGAACGCGCCGTAGTTCGTGATCGACACGACCTTCCCGCGGACGCGCGCACCGACCGGGTACTTCCGCTCGATGTCCTTCCACGGATACGGCAGGAGCTGCTTCAGTCCGAGCGAGATGCGCTCGCGGTTCCAGTCGATGTCGAGCACCTTCACGTCCAGCTCGTCACCGATCGCGACGATCTCCGACGGATGGCCGACGCGGCCCCAGCTCATGTCGGTGATGTGCAGCAGGCCGTCCAGCCCGCCCAGGTCGATGAACGCGCCGAAGTCGGTCACGTTCTTCACGACACCCTTCCGGACCTGGCCGACCAGCAGCTCCTTCACGAGCTGCTCGCGCTTGCCCTCGCGCTCCTCCTCGAGGATCACGCGCCGGCTCACCACGATGTTGCGACGGCGCTTGTTCAGCTTGATGATCTTGAACTCGTACTCCTGGCCGATCAGGTCCTCGATGTTCGGGACGCGACGCAGCGCGATCTGCGAGCCCGGCAGGAACGCGTCCACGCCCATCAGGTCCACCGTCACGCCGCCCTTGATCTTGCGGACCAGCGTGCCCGGAACCTTCTCGTTCTCCTCGTACGCCGTCTTGATCTTCTCCCAGACGCGCAGGAAGTCGGCCTTCTTCTTCGAGAG
>CAYUIG010000035.1:0-23304 GCA_964444685.1 uncultured Gemmatimonadaceae bacterium
TCGAGCGGTATGCGACCCGGCCCGTTCTCGATCACGAGCTCGACGCGCTTCGCGGCCGGCGCCCACACGCGGAAGTGCACGCCGCCACCAGCCAGCGGCTCGGCACCGATGGGAAGGCGGCGCGCCACACGCGTGTCGCGGCCGGGCCGTTTCGTCGCTGCCATTGGAGTAGTCATGGCGCGCGCATCGGGGGCAAGGATCGCACCAGTGGCGCCCCGCTTGACGAAGGCGCCAGCGGCGCCGACCATTCCCGCAACCCGGAGGCGGACATGTTCAGAATGCGATCGGTTTTCGTCGCGGTTGCGGCGGCTGCCACGCTCGCCGCGTGCGAGGACGCGGGCCTCGGCCCGGACAATTCCCAGGGCGACTTCGACATCACGGTGGGCGCGGGCACGAAGCCCTCCTATTCCTGGGTAGGCGGGCCAGCGGAAGTCGTGGACGTATTCCGTCAGGGCGGCGTGACGCCCGCATGGGCCATCGCCGACATCGCCAATGCCGCCATCACCTCACCGGTCGTGCACGGCAACGTGCCGAATGGCGCCATTGAAGTCGTGGACACAGAGAAAACGCTGACGCCCGGCGTCCGCTACGAGGTTACGATCGAGCTCGCAGACGGAAAGAAGGCAACCCGCTCCTTCACCCCCTGAGCCAATGGCACCGACTCGACGCTTCGCACTCGCCCTACTCCTCTTCGCGACACCCGCCCACGCGCAGCTCACCGCGCCCGAACGAACGGACTATCGCGAGACCACGCGACACGCGGATGTGGTGGCCTTCATGGAGGAGGTCGCAGCCCGCTCACCGCGCATCCGTCTCGACACCATGGGCTACACGATGGAGGGTCGGGTCATCCCGCTCGCCATCGTCGGCGAACCACCGCCCGCGAGCCGCGCCGACGTCGGGTCCCGCATGGTCGTGTACCTCCAGGGCAACATCCATGGAGGCGAGGTCGAGGGAAAGGAATCGCTGCTGATGCTGCTCCGCGCGATCGCGGACGGCGAACATTCGGACTGGCTCCGCTCGATGGTGCTGCTCGTCGCGCCGATCTACAACGCGGACGGCAACGAACGCATTCGGCTGACGAACCGCGGGCCGCAGCACGGCCCGATCGCCGGCATGGGACAGCGGCCGAACGCGCAGGACTACGACCTGAACCGCGACCACACGAAGCTGGAGTCGCCCGAGGCGCACGCGCTCACTCTGATGCTGAACGAGTGGGATCCGTCCGTCTCGATGGACCTGCACACGACGAACGGCACGCGCCACGCCTACCATCTCACGTATGCGCCGCCGCTCCACCCGAACACACACCCGGCCATCATCGAGCTGCTGCGCGGCGCGTGGCTGCCGGACGTGACGCGCACGATCCTCGAGGAGGACGGCTGGCACTTCTATTATTACGGCAACCTTCAGGGCCAGGGCGCGCAGCGCGGCTGGTACACCTTCGACCACCGGCCCCGCTTCAACAACAACTACATCGGCCTGCGCAACCGCGTCGCAATCCTGAGCGAAGCCTACTCGTATGCTACGTTCCCGGATCGCATCGCGGCGACATCGCGTTTCGTGGAGGAAGTGCTCGACTGGGCGCTCGCCCATCGCGAACGGATCACGAGCGTCATCGCCGAGGCCGAGCGCACGTCCGTAGTCGGGCAGGAGCTCGCGGTGCGCGCGGACTACCATCTCGATGAGCCGCGCCGCGTGATCCTCATGGGCGACGTCGCACAGGTCCGCAATCCGTACAGCGGCGCCGTGATGCTGGAGCGGCTCGACGTCGTGCGCCCAGACACCATGGCCGAGTACGGCACTTTCGAGGCGACCGTGCGCGAGACCGTTCCCTCCGCCTACGTCGTGCCGCCCGCGCTCGGCGAGGTGATTGCACGGCTGAGTGCGCACGGCGTGAGGATGGAGCGCGTGGACGCCGACCGGACGATGAACCTCGAGTCGTTCCGCATCGACACCACATTCGTGGCCGCGCGCGAGTTCCAGGGCCATCGCGAACGCACGATCGAGGGCGCATGGCAGGCCGCGTCGTCGACCCAGGTGCCGGCGGGGTCCATGATCGTGCCAATGAACCAGCCGCTCGCGCGACTCATCTTCACTCTGCTCGAGCCCCGCTCGGATGATGGGTTCGCTGCCTGGAACGTGCTGGACCGGGCTCTCGAGGGTTCGCGGGGCTATCCGATCCTTCGCGTGCGCTGAGTCTGGTTCCTGGGGTCTGGAGTCTGGAGTCTGGTTGACGGCGGGCCGTAAACCAGACTCCAGTCTCCCGAATCCCGACTCCAGTCTCAGCCTCCGATGAAGCCAATCAGGTCGCGCGCGGCCCGGGCCGGATCCTCCCAGTGCGGCGCATGGCCGATGCCTTCGTGCACCACGAGCTTCGAGCCCGGGATCGTCAACAGCACATCCTGCGACACGCGCGGTACGATCGCGTCGAGCTCGCCCCAGATGATCATCGTGGGGATGCGCACGGACTTCAGGCCCTCGGGAACCGGCGCAGTCAGCACACCCTGCGCGTAGGCCTGCCACACCCGTGCGGGCAGCTTCAGACTCTCCGCGACGACGCGGTCCATGAACGCCGCCGGTACCGGCTGCGCGACCGTGCTCTCCTGAAACGCACGCGCGAACGCGGGGTCCACCGGGTCGCTCAGTGCCATGATCGCGTCGATGAACGGGCCGTAGTCGACGATGTGTGCGCCCGCGGCAATGGACGACATGATCACGGCACGTTCCACACGCTCCGGCGCATCCAGCATCACACGCTGCGCGATCAGCCCGCCGCCCGAATGCCCGACGATCGTGGCGCGTTCAACGCCCATGGCGTCCATGAATGCGACCACATCCGCCGCCATCGCCTGCGCCGTGTAGCCACTCTCCGGCTTCTCCGTGTCCCCGTGGCCGCGCAGATCCAGCGCGAAGACGCGCCAGCTCTCCGGGAGGAGCGGTGCAACGCGCGTCCACGAGTACGATGAGTCCGTGTACCCGTGCAGCAGGATCACCGTCCTGCTCCCGCTCTCGCCCTGCATGCCGTAGTGCATCCGGATCCCCGTGGACAGATCGACATTCGCGAAGCGCAGCGCGGCCGGCGGTGCGGCGGGCTGCTGCCCCGCAACCGGCGCCGCGAGCAGCAGCACCGACAGTGCAGCGGCACGGACTCGTGACATGGTTGTTCCCCTCGATGATGGTTGTCGGGGATGCGCAAGGGCCTGGATCGGGGGGACAGCCGGTGCGGCAACCGACGGGCGACGGGCGACCAGCTTTGGGCGACCTGGGGCGGGCGACGAACGGCGGGCGACAGGCGGCGGGCGACAGGCGGCGGGCGACGAACGGCGGGCGTCGGACGGCGGGCGTCGAACGGCGGGCGTCGGACGGCGGGCGTCGAACGGCGGGTTGAATCGGGGTTGCGCGGGGGTGATCGGCAGGTCCGAGCCGTGATCCAATTCGGCCCGTGGATGCGCTGCTGCGAGGGACCTCGCATCACCCGCAGCGGCGAGATGCTCGACTTCACAGGTCGCCTCCGAAGGGCGGGGGGTTGCACCTGCCTGTTCGGATTCCGAGTCGTCGGGGGGGTCGGGGCCGATGACGGACGGTAACGGGCGACGTCGCAAAACGGGGTGAACTTCCCGGATTCAAATGGCTTGATGCGACTTTGGGAGGCTGGCCGCTTGGGGGGACGGTCAACTTCCCGCGTCGGGCGACGCGCTCCATGGAGCCTGGGAAGTTAACGCCCTGTACTCGATCAACGTCCCGAAGTCCCAACCAGCAATCGCGATTTGGGAAGTTGGCACTCGATCCGCCGCAAACCCGCCATGCGCGTCCGAGCGAATCGGCCAGTTGACGGCTTCGCGGCGGCAGACGCCGCAAACGCGTCAAAGGCACCCAGGCGCAACCGCCGATTGACGGCTTCGCGGCGCCAGACGCCGCAAACGCGTCAAAGGCATCCAGGCGCAACCGCCGATTGACGGCTTCGCGGCGGCAGACGCCGCAAACGCGTCAAAGGCACCCAGGCGCAACCGCCGATTGACGGCTTCGCGGCGCCAGACGCCGCAAACGCGTCAAGGCATCCAGGCGCACCCGCCGATTGACGGCTTCGCGGCGGCAGACGCCGCAAACGCGTCAAAGGCATCCAGGCGCAACCGCGATTGACGGCTTCGCGGCGCCAGACGCCGCAAACGCGTCAAAGGCATCCAGGCGCACCCGCGATTGACGACTTCGCGGCGGCAGACGCCGTAAACGCGTCAAAGGCATCCAGGCGCACCCGCCGATTGACGACTTCGCGGCGCGGCACGCCGCAAACGCGTCAACCGGCGCGAAGACGATGCACCGGTTGACGACCTTGCGGCACTACGTTCGGCGATCCGCCCTCTCGACCCCCGACTCTCGACCAGACACTCGACCGAGAGATGACTCGGGGGTGGATCAAACCACGCTAATCCCGGCCACTCCGGAAGCGCGGTCGTACGTGCGCCACTACGAAATCGTCAGTGACCGTTCCCGTCGGACGTCGTCGTCACGGTCCGCCCCGGCCTGGGCACGCGATCCTTATCCAGGAAGCGCACACCGTCAGTGATCCAGCCGGGTGCCGGGTCGCCCTTGAGGTAGTAGCCGAACCACTCGAGGATGCGGTTGTGGTAGTCGATCTGGTTCGGCTCCTTGGCGAGGCTGTGGTTCTCGCCCTCGTAGACGAGCATCACCATGTCCTTCCCGGCGCGGCGGGCGGCGTTGTACATGACGATGCCCTGATCCCAGTCGACGGCACCGTCCTCGGTCCCGAAGGCGACGAGCAGCGGCGTCTGCATCTTCTGGATGTTGAAGACGGGCGAGTTCGCCATGTAGGACTCGAGGTCCTCCCATGGCGGCACCTCCATGCGGCCCTGGCTGATCTCGAAGATGCGCGCGTCGGTGCTGCCGCTGTTCCAGTAGATGGACAGGTACATGCTGATCAGCTCGGTCAGCGGTGCACCCGCCACGGCGGCAGCGAACCGGTCGGACACGGTAGCCGCGAACGCGGTCTGATAGCCGCCCCACGAGTGCCCGATCAGGCCGACGCGCTCCGGATCGATCATGCCGGTCGCGATCGCGGCATCGACCGCCGGCTCGAGCGCATCCACGGCGGAGAGACCAGGATTGCGGTCACGGTACACGATGTCGGGTCGCAGCACGAAGTAGCCCTGCTGCGTCCACACGGTCGGATTGTAGACGCTCCGCTCCGACGGCGACGACCAGTTGTGCAGCGTGTTCGATACCGTCTCGTAGATGTAGACGATCATCGGGTACTTCCGGCCGGGCTGGTAATCCGCCGGATAGAAGAGCGCCGCGTCGAGGTCACGGCCCTGCCGGTTCTGGAACTCGATCAGCTCGGCCCGCCCCCACGCATACTGCGAAACGAATGGATTCGTCCGGCTCAGCTGCACAGCGTCCGCCAGCCGGCCGGACCCGACGAACAGATCGGGTGAATCGTCGAAGCGCTGAACAACGTAGCCGTACACTTCGGCGTTCTCCGCCTTTTCGATGCGCGAGACGTTGGCATCGGAGAGTACGAGCCGCTCCGCACCGGAGCGCGTGAGCCGGCCGTAGCCGTACTGCTTCGTGTCCTCGCCGTACAGGGCCAGGTAGGTCGGCTTCGAGAGGTCGTACGACGGCTCATCGCTGTCGATGCGTACCAGGCGATGCCGCAGCCCTGACGCCGCACCGTCCGTGAGACGCTCGGCGCGCCGCCCGTCCGGCGACACTTCCCAGATGTCGTACTTGTCGTACAGCAGCAGTGAGCGGTCGCCGGCGGTCCAGCCGCCGAACCCGTGCGGCGGCTTCTCGGGCACCGTGTGGTCGTCCTCGACATCCGCGAACGAGGTCTCGACACCCTCCGTCACGTTCGTGTGCGTGCGGCGGGCCACGTCGTACACGAACCAGTCGCCGCCGCGGTAGTACGCGATGTACTTCCCCCCCGGGCTCAGCCGGTTGTGGTACTGCACGCGCTCGACCGCGAGCGTCCGCTCACCCGTAGCGACATCGATCACGTACAGGTCCACGTACTGCGGCCCGAACATCGCCTCGCGTTCGTACGGCGTTTCATCCGTACCGAAGGCCAGGCGCGTGCCATCGACGATATCGGCGTTCTCGGTCAGGTCGTTGCCGATCTGCACCATGCGATCGTTCGCGACGTGCCACGCGAAGAGATGATTGCGCTGCCGATCCGTGTTGGCGCGCACCTTCTGCTGCGGCAGGATCGAAACGTCGCCCGCGTGCCAGACTTCGACGCCCGCTTGTTCCTCATCATCGGCCGTCGCCGAAGTCGAATCCGCAGCGGCGGAGTCCGCCGGCTCCACCTTCTCCTTGCCGGGTTTCCAGCGCCACTCCTGGATCCCGAAGAACACGGTGGCGCCATCTTCGGACCACGACGGCTCCCTGTGCTCGACGATGCGGTGGCCGTTCGGCAATCCGTCGCGCTGCGCGGGATCCAGCTCTGCGCGCGCGCCGCCGCGGGCCAGGTCGCGCCATGCGATGACGACGTGGTTGTCCCCCTCGCGGTCGCCGCCGGGCACGATGCGCAGGAACGCGAGATCATCGCCATCCTCGGACCACGCGAGCGAGCGGTACTTCACCGTATCCGACTCGAGTGTGCGCAGCCGGCCGCTCGCTGCATCGAAGAGCTGCACGCCGTTGCCGACGCCGTTCGGCGCCTCGATGATCATGGCCAGCATCGCGCCGTCATCCTGCCACTCGAACGCCGACACATTGCCGAAGTGCGTGTCGAGACCGGAGTCGAGATCGCGCACGACGAGTCCGGCCGCACCCGACTGACCCTCGGCCGGGTAGCCGCGCAGCGCGAGGAATCGGCCCGTGCCATCGAACGTGAAGCTGGCGACGTCGTCGATCACCGTCGTCTCCCCCGTCGCGAGGCGGACCACCGCGAGCTTCGAGTGCAGCGTCGTCTTCGACTTCTCCGCGGCCTTCCGCTCCTTCTCGGAGTGGCCGATCGAATAAGCGAGCCAGCGGTTGTCGGCGGAGAAAGTCGGGCGCGATGCGTACGCGATGGCGCGCACGCTGTCGGCGCCGCGGCTCGCGCGCCACTGGAGCTCGACGTCGCGGTCCACGCGCGCGATCGACCATGCCACCCACTGCCCGTTCGGTGAGAACGTGAACGAGCCGAGGTTCTCGAAGCGGCCGTAGTCCTCCACGCGGACCGTGGGCTTGTTCGCCGCATCCGGTGCGGGCGCGGGTCCCTGCTGCGCGTGCAGCGGTGCGGCCGCCGCGAAGATCGCGAGCGCGGTGGACGCGAGGAGTCGACGTCGCATAGTGTTGCCTCCGGTGGGATGTACGACGGGTAAGGGGAGGATCGGCACGTGTGAGGAGCGGGTCAAGGGGCGGATGTGCGCCGGCCCCGCCGCCACGAGGACGACGGGGCCGGGCGGACCGCCCGAGCGGAGCGCTCAGCCGCGCAGCCGGAAGTTCACGATGCGGCGCGTGCCATCGGGCGTGCGCACGATGACCGACACGGGGTCACCGGGCCGGACCGTGCCCGCGACGCGCTCGACATCATCGACACTGGCCACCGCGGTGCCGTTGATGCGCTCGAGGACGAGGCCGCGGCCGAGGCCGGCGCGCGCGGCCGGACTGCCCTGCTCTGCGCCCGTGATCACGACGCCCTTGTCGTCGTCGATATTCAACTCACGTGCGATCTCCGAGGTGAGCGGGCCGACGTCGAAGCCGAGGTGGCCGACGCCGCGCTCGTTCGCCCGGCGCTCGCCCGATACCGCTGCCACCGTGGGCTCGAACGCGCCGAGCTCGAGCTCGACCTTCCGCTTCTCGCCGTAGCGGATGACGTCGAGGCGTACACGGTCGCCGGGATTCAGACGCGCCACGCGCTCGAGCAGATCGCCGCCCGTCTTCACCGATACGCCGTTCACTGCGACGACGACGTCACCGAGCTGGAGACCCGCGCGCTCGGCCGGCGTGCCGGGCTGTACCTCGACGATCTCCGCACCTTCGATCGATGGGAGCTTGTAGACCTCGGCGTCGGTCGGCGTCACATCATTGATTGCCACACCGATGCGCGGGCGATGTACCTCGCCGTACTCGATCAGGTCCTCCACCACGCTGCGCGCGAGGTCGACCGGGATGGCGAAGCCGTAGCCGCTGTAGTATCCGGTGCGCGTCGCAATGGCGGTGTTGACGCCTACGACGCGGCCGCTCAGGTCCACAAGCGGGCCGCCCGAGTTGCCCGGATTGATCGCGGCATCGGTCTGGATGAAGTTCTCGATCGCCTGGTCGGTGGCGAGGATGTTCAGGCTGCGTCCCTTCGCGCTGACGATGCCGGCCGTCGCCGTGGATCCAAGCTGGAGCGGGTAGCCGAGCGCGATCACCCAGTCACCCACCTGCAGCGGATCCGACTCACCGAGTGCGAGCACGGGCAGACCCGTGGCCTCGATCTTCACGACGGCGAGGTCGCTGTTGGGGTCGCGGCCGATGACGCGCGCCTCGAACTCGCGGCCGTCGGGAAGCACGACCACCACGCGCGCAGCACCATCCACTACGTGGTTGTTCGTGACGATGTACCCATCCTCGCGATACACGAACCCGGAGCCCGCACCTTCCTGCGGGATGTTGGGCATGGGGCCGTTGCGGAACAGGTCCTCGAAGGGAGTGCCGCGGAACTGCTGCGGAATCTGCGGGCGGTTGGCGGCCGTGGTTGGCGGCGCCTCGACCTGGACGCGGACGACGCCAGGCAAAGCCGCACTGGCAGCGTCGCGGAACGCGGTGCTCAGCTCGGCGGCGGCCGGGGCTACGTGCGACACGACGGTCGGACGCGGCCGTTGGGACGTGGCTTCCTGCTGGGCATGCCCGGACCGAACGGCCTCGAGCCCGGTCGCCCCCGCGACCGCGGCCACAACCAGACCGCCGACCCAGGGCAGTCGGCGTACGAATGACACTCTGAACCTCCTGTCCGGCGTTCACACAGGGGACGGCAACGCCCCCGTTCAACTGATCCCTTCGTGTGCGTGTGGGTTGCTCTACACCGGGCCGGACGCCGGGTTCGCGGGTCCGGGACGGAACGAAAGCGGGCGGACCCGAAGGCCCGCCCGCAAGGTTCAGACGACTGCGATCACTCAGTTCGAGCGCGGCAGCGTGGCGCAGGTCACCGTCGCGCCCGGGTCGCCGCCGGGCTCGTGGTACGCCACGATGTGGTTGCCGTCGAACGCGGTCGCCGGATCCACATCGACCGTCGAGGTCGACTCGCCACTGCCGGTATCATCCGTCTCCACGGACTGGAGCGGCATGATCACGGCGCCCGGAGCGTCACACGTGCCCTCGTGGATGTGGCCCTGGAGCGTCGCATTCGACGGCGCACCCGCCAGCATCACCTGCACGCGCGTCTGCATCCCTTCCGCGGATGCCACCAGCTGGCCGCTGATCCCGGACTCGTTCAGCGGCTCGAACATCGCCGTCTGCTCGGCCGTCGTCGGAGCCGGCGGCGCGGGCTCCGGCGCAGGCATCGGAGCGTCCGCACCCATCTCGTCGGCGGGCGGGACCTCCTCCTGCGTCGTGTCGCAGGCTGCGAGCGGCAGCAACGCTGCGACCGCGAGCGCCATCCAATTGCGCGGGAACGTCATCGGCGTCCTCCTCCACTTTCGGTACCCGATGCGACCACCGCCCGTCCGCGGCGGTCGTTGGCGCGGCGGGGTTGCAACAACCGCGCCCGGGGTCCCGTCAAGACGCCCAAGAGCTTGTTACGACGCGAGTTGAGGGCCCGTCATTGCCTCGCAGCCGCGCGGCAGTCTACGATTGCCGCTCCTCACACCACCTCCGCCGCAGGAGCTTCCCATGAGACGAAGGACATGGGCACACGTGTGTCTGTACGCGGTCCTACCCCTCGCCGCAGCGCAGGGCCTCCAGGCCCAGCAGCAGTATGTCGTGACCGGGCGCGTGATCGATGCCGTCACGAACACCGCCATATCCGGCGCGCAGGTCACTCTGCGTGGCACCGGCGCCGGAGACCTCACCGGCACGGACGGGATCTACACGATCCGCGCACGGCTCACGCCGGGCGAATATTTCGTTGAAGCCACGTTCATCGGTCATGAAGGAAGCAGCGGCCGCATCACGCTGGGTGCGGACTCGCTCGTGCGGGTGCCGGACCTCGCGATGCGCCAGACGGCACTCGCCCTCGAGGAGGTCGTCGTCACGGGAACCGCGTCGCCCACATCGCGGCGGGCGCTGGGCAACTCGGTCGCAACCGTATCGGGCGACCGGCTCACGCAGGCGCCCGCCGTCACCATCGACCAGGCGCTCCAGGGCAAGATCGCCGGCGCCGTGATCGTGAGTAACACGGGCACGCCCGGCGGCGGCGTATCGGTCCGTCTGCGCGGCACGAGCTCGATCACGGGCGGCGCGGAGCCGCTGTACATCGTCGACGGTGTGATCATCGACAACAACGCCGACCAGCAGATCAACCTCGGCTATCGCTCCAACGCGAGCAATCGCCTCGCCGACCTCGATCCGGACGACATCGAGCGGATCGAGATCCTGAAGGGCGCGGCGGCATCGGCGCTGTACGGCTCGCGCGCCAACAACGGCGTCGTGCAGATCTTCACCAAGCGCGGACTGCCAGGAGCGCCGGTGATCACGGTGTCGAGCAGTGTGCAGCGCAGCGACCTCGCGAAGGAGATCGACTTCGCACTCACGCCGGTCGATTTGAATGGAGACCCGGTCACCCGCTTCGACCATCAGGACCTGATCTTCCGCGACTCGTGGAGCAACGACTCCTACGTGTCGGTGGCGGGCGGCACGACGGACACGCGCTACTACGTGTCCGGCAACTGGGTCGAGCAGAACGGCATCATGCGCGGCTCGGACCATCAGAAGCTGAACTTCCGCGCCAACCTCGACCAGCGCATCGGATCGTGGCTGGATGTGGGTGTCGGCGCCAACTACATCCGCAGCTGGAGCGATCTTCAGATCAACGGCGAGCAGGGCGCGGGCGGCCTGCTCACCGCCATCGTGTTCACGCCGACCGATCTCGACCTCGCCGCACGCGACCCGGTCACGGGCGAACTGCTCAACCGCGCGGGCGCGGCGTTCCCGAACCCGCTCGAAGTGCTCGAGCTCTGGCACACCGGGCAGCAGGTCAGCCGCTTCGTCGGATCGTTCCAGGCGCGTGCGAATCCGATTGCGAACCTGAATCTCGAGTACCGCCTCGGATACGACCGCTACGAGATGGAGACGGAGCAGTCGATCCCGCGCGGCTCCCCGAGCGCCGAGACCGGCAGCGCGCAGTCTCTCAACCGGCGGAGCACGCTGCTCAACAACGACATCGTGGCCAGCCACAATCTCTATCCATCGAGCGCGCTGCGACTCACGACCTCCGCCGGGATGAACCACACCTATCAGCGACTCGAGCAGCTCAACCTCAGTGCGTCCGACCTGACGCCGGGAACACGTCTCGTGCGCGGCGCAGTACCGGGGGCTTCCGAGGCATTGATCGAACTCGTGACGATCGGCTTCTTCGGCCAGGAGCAGCTCTCGTGGAACGACCGCGTCTTCCTGACGGGCGCCGTGCGCTTCGATGCGTCGTCGACGTTCGGTGAGGACGAGCGCTGGCAGCTGTACCCGAAGGTGAGTGGCTCGTGGGTCCTGTCGGAGGAGCCGTTCTTCGAGGGCTCACGACCCGACTGGCTCTCCGAGCTGCGGCTGCGCGGTGCACTCGGCTTCGCCGGCAACCAGCCGCCGCTCTCGGCCGCGTACGCGCGTGCGCCGCGCTACACGCAGGTCACGAACATCGACAGGCTCGGTCTCGTTCCATTTGCGCAGGTGGCGAACCCGGACCTCAAGCCGGAGCGCCAGCGCGAGTGGGAGGCGGGCTTCGACGCATCATTCGTGGATCAGCGGTTCGGCGTCGGCTTCACCTACTACGACCAGCGCACGGAGGACCTGCTGCTCGAGCGCGTGTTCACACCGAGCGCAGGCTACGCCACGATCCTCGACAATGTCGGCGTGCTCCGGAACAAGGGCATCGAGATCGAGCTGAGCAGCGTGAACTTCAACACCGAGTCCTTCGGCTGGAACACCCGGCTCATTTACTCGCGCAACCGGAACGAGCTCGAAAAGCTCGACTTCGACCCCTTCTTCGTCGGCTACACCAATCTCATCCAGGAGGGGGAGCCGCTCGGTGTCCACTACATGGCCGGCTACCAGCGCGATGAGAACGGCAACATCCTGAGCGACAGCATCGGTCCGCTCGTCACCCCCGGCCGTGTCATCGTGGGCGACCCGTGGCCCGACTACACGATGTCGCTCTTCAATGAGTTCCGCGTCGGCGAGAACTGGTCGGCCAGCGTCCTGTTCGATGGATCGTTCGGCGCCGAGCTGTGGAACCAGACGCGTCGCATCATGGACATCTTCGGCGCGGGCCCGCTCTACGATCAGCTGCTGAAGGGAGAGATCACGCCGGCATTCCGCACGAGGATGCAGTCGATCTGGGAGTCCTACCTCGAGGATGCCTCGTATGTGAAGCTGCGTGACATCACGCTTCGCTACTCCACCGACGCACCGTGGCTCGCCCGCATCGGCGCGAGCCGCGCCCAGTTCGAGGTGAGCGGCCGCAACCTCATCACGTGGACCGATTACAGTGGCTACGACCCGGAGGTCAACATGTTCGGCCTGAGCACGGTCGAACGCGGAACCGACTTCGCGGTCTACCCCAACCCGCGCACGATCTCGTTCGGCGTGCGGCTCACCTACTGATGCGGCGGACAGGAGACAGCCCAATGAGAACGAACCGTATATTCGGGCTCCTCGTGCTCGGTGCCGCACTTGTGATCGGTGCGTGCGACCTCGAGCTGACCGACCCGAATTCGCCGAACGAACAGGACATCATCACCACCGCGGACGGCCTGATCGAAGTGGCCGTCGGACTCCAGGCGGAATGGGGCGACCAGCTCGTCGACCCCGTCTACATCCAGGCACTGGCGACCGATGGCATCGGCGCCATCCCGCAGGCGTTCGAGAGCTACCGCCTCGTCGATGCGGGAGACCCGATCACCAACGATCTGGGACCGTCCACGGAGACGTGGGCCGGCATGTACGACGTGGTGCTCGTCGCCGACGTCCTGCTGGCCAACGTGCCCGGCGCACCGATGACCGACGAGACCAAGAGCGGCATCCTGGCCATGGCGCAGCTGTTCAAGGCCATGGCGTTCGGCAATCTGCTCCAGGTGTACGAGCGCATTCCGCTCGACGTCGGCCTCGACAACCTCGACCCGGAGTTCGCCACGCGTGACGAGGGCTGGGCCGAGGTGCTGCGGCTGCTCAATGCAGCGCGCACCCAGCTCCAGACGACACCGCCGGGATCCGAGTTCGAGGACCGCGTGCTCGCCGAAGGCTTCGACCTCGAGAACACGATCGATGCGATGATCGCACGCTTCGCGCTGATCGCGGGAGACCTGGATCAGGCGATGGATGCAGCGCAGCGCGTCGACCTCGACGTGCTGTCCGAGTTCCGCTTCTCCGCCACCGATCCGAACTCGATCTGGGTGATGATGCTCGGCTCGGGCAACGCGTTCCGACTGCTGCCGGAGGATGCCTTCCGGCTGAACGCGCAGCCGGGCGATGCGCGGGTTGCATACTGGGTGAGCGAAGCGGCGACGACGGGATCCACGGCCCCGCTCGACGCGCATGCGAAATACAGCGACCGGGAAGCCAACTTCGCGGCGTACTATCCGGACGAGATGCGGCTGATCATGGCGGAAGTGCACGCCCGCATGGGCAACCTGCCGGCCGCGCTCACCCTCGTGAACGAGGTGCGCACACAGTGCAGCTCGGCGTTCGACGAACCGACGGCCTGCCTGCCCGCGCTCACGGCGGGACAGGTCTCGACCCAGCAGGCGATGCTCGATGCGATTCTGCTCGAGCGCCAGTACGAGCTGTATCTCCAGGCCGTGAGCTGGTCGGACCTGCGCCGCTTCGGCAAGCCGCTCAAGTACCAGTTCATGATGGTTTCCGAGCCGGAATGCGAGCGCAACTCGAACACGCCGCCCGCGCTGTGCGGCATCACGCAGTGATCCGGGGGCCGGCCCGCGCGCTTTGCGGCGCGCGGGCCGCCCTGCTCGCGGTCCTCGCATCGGCAGGGTCGCTGCAGGGACAGGAGCGGCTCTTCTATTACATGGACTCCGAGGACAGCTACGAGAGCCTGGTCGAGAACATCGGCCGCATCGATGTGCTCGGGCCGTCCGCTTACTTCATCGATGAGGATGGCGTCGTCTACGGCGACGTCGATCGGCGCGTACTGGCGCTCGCGGCGTCGAACGGCGTGGCCGTCATGCCGCTGCTCGTCAACCGCGGCTTCGATCAGCTCGAACTGCGACTGTTCCTTCAGAACGAAGCTGCACGCACGCGTGTCATCGCGAGCCTCGTCGAGCTGTGCCGCCGCAACGACTACTGGGGCATCCAGATCGACTTCGAGAACCTGAGCCTCCACGATCGCGACGCGTTCACCACGTTCTACCGCGAGGCTGCGGCGGCGCTGCACGGTGCAGGCTTTCAGATCAGCGTGGCCGTGGTGCACCGCCCCGACGAGCTGGCCGGCGTCAACGCGTACCAGGAGTGGCTGTTCGACAGCTGGCGCGGCGGCTACGACCTGGCCGCGCTGGGCGAGGCGGGGGATTTCATCAGCATCATGACGTACTCGCAGCACACGCGCAGGACACCGCCCGGGCCGCAGGCGGGCCTGCCGTGGACCGAGGAAGTGGTCGACTACTTCCTGGAACACGTGCCGGCCGAAAAGCTGTCGCTCGGGATCGCGACGGGCTCGCAGCACTGGTACACATCGTACGAGGAACGCATCACGCCCGAACTCGCACGATCGTACAGCAGACAGCTCAGTCACGCGTGGGCGCTCGGCACCATCGAGCGGCACGGCGGCACACTCCAATGGGACGACGAGCACAAGGTGGCGTACAGCTACTTCCCGGTCGGCGGCACGTTCGAATGGATCTTCCTCGAGGACGCGCGCAGCTTCCGCGCGAAGCTCGATCTCATCGAACGCCGCGAACTGCGCGGCTTCTCCGTCTGGGTGCTCGGCCCCGAGGATCCCGCGATCTGGGAGCTGCCGGGACTCTCACGGTGAGACTTCCCGGCCTCCTGGTCTTGCTCGTCGCCGCGCCCGCGGCCGGGCAGGTGCCCGGCTTCACGGCCACGCGCTGGCCGCAGCAACAGGAGACGGAGCGGCTCTTCCTGTCCGTGCCATCCGCCGACAGCGCACGCGCACACGTACGTGCACTCACCACGCAGCCGCACCTGTCCGGTACGCCCGGCGCCGAGGCCACTGCGGAGTGGCTCGTGGACTGGCTGCGCGGACACGGATTCGACACGCGCATCGACGCGTACGACGTGTGGCTGCCGCAGCCGGGGAGCGTGCACGTCGAGATCGTGGGTGGCGAGGTTCTCGATTCGCGCGAGCCCGCGTACGGCATCGTCGATCCGGAATCCCCAGAGCTGCTGTCGTGGCACGCGTACTCCGCAAACGGCCGTGCGGAAGCGGAGGTCGTGTACGCGAACTACGGACTTCCCGATGACTACGCAGAGCTCGAACGGCTCGGCATCGATGTAGCCGGTCGCATCGTGCTGGCGCGCTACGGGCGCGCGTACCGCGGCGTGAAGGCCGCCGAAGCCGAGCAGCGCGGTGCCGTCGGACTCCTGCTCTTCCCGGACCCAGCCGGAGACGGCTACGCGGCCGGGGACACACTGCCCGCGGGGCCGTGGCGCCCGTCGCGCTCCGTGCAGCGTGGCACCGTTGCGTACATGTGGAACTACACCGGGGACCCTCTCACGCCCGGCACGCCCTCCATCGACGGCGTCGACCGCCTCGATCCTTCACAGGCGACGAATCTGCCGAGCATCCCGGTCGCACCCATTCCCTACGCGGACGCCGCACGTCTGCTCGGCCACATGGAGGGCGACGCCCCGGAATCGTTCCAGGGTGCGCTGCCGGTGTCGTACCGCACCGGACCGGGGCCGCTGCGCGTACGGCTGACGGTCTCGCAGGATTACGCGGTACGCACGATCCGCAATGTCGTTGCGACGATTCCCGGACGCTCACCGGCGTACCTCGTCATCGGAAACCACTACGACGCGTGGGTGAAGGGCGGAGTGGACCCGCACACGGGCACGGCCGCGACGCTCGAGCTCGCACGCGGACTCGCCGCGCTCCGGCGCACCGGCTGGCAGCCCGAGCGCGGCATCGTCATCGCGTTCTGGGATGCCGAGGAGTTCGGTGTGGTCGGCTCCAGCGAATGGGTCGAGGAGCACATCGCCGAGCTGCGCGAGAACGCGATCGCCTACTTCAACATCGACATGTTCACCGCGGGCACTCTCGATGTGTCGGGCGCGCCTGCATTGCGCGACCTCGTCGCCTGGGCTGCCGGCGAGGTGAGCGATCCGGTGACAGGCCGGCCGCTCGCTGCGCTGTGGCGCGAACGCCAGCTCGCCACGCGCTCGGACTCGACGGAAGCGCTGCCGCGGCTCACGGACATCGGTGCGGGCTCCGACTGGACGGCGTTCCTGCATCACGCGGGCATCCCATCGCTCCAGTGGACGATGAACGGGCGCGGCGCCTACGGCGTGTATCACTCGGTACTGGATGACTTGTCCTACTATGAGCAATGGGCCGACAGCGCGTTCGTGCACACGCCGGTGGTTGCCTCGGTGATGGGGCTGGCTGCGCTCCGCCTTGCCGACGCGGATGGACTGCTCTTCCGATATTCCGACCTCGCGTTACGCATCGATCTGCACTTGCGTGGCGTCGAGTGGCGCTTCGAGGTGCGACTCGATCGCGAACGCGAACTCGTGGGCGTGTTGCAGAATCGTGCACGCGCTGTCGAGGCGCTACAGGAACGGGCACTGGAAGCCGGCGATGCTGCGACGCTTGACGCCATCGATGCCGTGCTGCCGCGCGTAGAGCAGGCGTTCCTCGATCCGGAGGGCCTGCCGGGCCGGCCATGGTACCGTCACGTGCTGTCCGCGCCCGGCCACGACACCGGGTACGACGCATTGCCGCTCGCACCCATCGTGGAGGCGCTCCAGTCCGGCGACGCATCGGCGCTCCAGCGGGCGCGCGCCCGTTTGACGGCGGCGCTTCAGCGCGCAATCGAGCTACTCGAAGGAGCGGCGCAATGAGATTCATGTTCGGGGTGATCGCGCTGCTGCTGAGCGCGCCCGTCATGGCGCAAAAACGGCCGAACATCGTCTTCATCTATTCGGACGATCACGCCGCGCACGCCGTTTCGGCCTACCGTGCCCACCTCGCGTACGGCGCACGACTTCCCGATACGCCGAATCTGGACCGGCTCGCGCGCGATGGCATGCTGTTCGTGAACTCGTTCGTATCGAACTCGATCTGCGTGCCGGCACGCGCGGCCGTGCTCACGGGGAACTACGGACACCTCACCGGCGTGATGACCAACGCCGAAGCGCTGCATCCCACGACCTTCACCTTCCCGCGCGCACTCAACGACGCCGGTTATACGACCGCGCTGTTCGGCAAGTGGCATCTGAAGAGCACGCCGGCCGGCTTCGACCACTATGAGATCCTCACCGGCCAGGGGCCCTACTACAACCCGGTACTCACGTCGGCCCTGGACAGTGTGCGTCACACGGGCTACACGATCGACATCGTCACGGACCGTGCACTCGACTGGCTGGCCGCGCGCGGCGCGCAGGAGCCGCCGTTCCTGCTGATGCTCCAGTTCAATGCGCCGCACCGGTACTGGGATCCGGGCCCGCAGCAGCTCGGCCTGTACCGCGACACGGTGCTCGCGGAGCCCGCGACGCTGTGGGATGACGGCGCTGGCCGGGTCTTCCCGGCGCGCGAGCCGGAGATGACACTCGCGCTGGATCTGTTCGCGCGCGATCTGAAGCTCGAGCCGCCCGCGGGCCTGACGGACGCGCAGCAGGCCGCATGGCAGCGGGCGTACGGCGCGGAGAACGAGGCGTTCGCCGCGGCGGCGACAGACAGCGTCGCAGAACTGCGCTGGCGGTATCAGCGCTACATCGGCGACTACATGCGCGTAGTGGCCGCGGTGGACAGCAGCGTCGGCCGCGTCCTCGACGCCATCGAGCGCATGGGCCTGAGCGATGAGACGATCGTTATCTACACCTCGGACCAGGGCTTCTTCCTCGGCGACCACGGCTGGTTCGACAAACGCTGGATGTATGAGGAGTCGCTGCGCACGCCGCTCATCGTGCGCTGGCCCGGCGTTACCGAGCCCGGCAGCGTGCGTCACGAGCTCGTGATGAACCTCGACCTGGCGCCCACGCTGATCGAGATCGCAGGTGCCGAAGCGCCAGAGATGCACGGGGAGAGCTTCGTGCCGCTGCTGCACGGCGAGTCGCCGGCCGACTGGCGAACGGCCATCTACTATCAGTACTTCGAGTACCCCGGCTGGCACATGGTCCGGCGGCAGTACGGCATCCGCACGGATCGCTACAAGTTGATTCACTACTACGAAGTTGGCCGCTGGGAGCTGTTCGACCTGGCCCGCGATCCCGAGGAGCTCCGTAGCGTCTACGACGACCCGTCCTACGCCGCTGTCATCAGGGCGCTAAGCCAGCAGCTTGTCGAGCTGCGCGTGAAGTACGGCGTGCCCGAGCGGGACCCCGTACCATTCACGCCGTTTGCAGCCCCGCCTGGCCTGCGTCGCGGCAGCGACCGTTGATTCGGCGTGGCAAACGAGGCATGTAGTTCTGCGCTCTGCAGGCGGAACCGGTCGGTAGCAGCCGCACGCGGCACCGCTATATTTCGTCTCGTCCTGCTATGGCAGTGCCCCGCCTGGGGCCACATCCATGCGAGGTGAAGATGAGCACCGATCTGCGCAGACGCCGGTTCACGGTGGACGACTACTACCGGATGGCCGAAGCGGGTGTCCTCGGCGAGGACGATCGCGTGGAGCTGATCGAGGGCGAGATCGTCGAGATGAGCCCCAGTGGGAGCCGGCATGCCGGCTGTGTCAACTGGCTCGCTCACCATTTCATTCGAGCGCTCCAGGACCGCGCGGTGGTCGCAGTTCAGAACCCGATCCGCGTGAGCGACATCTCCGAGCCGCAACCCGACCTCGTCCTCGCTCGGCCGCGCCAGGACAGCTACAGGTCAGCTCACCCCCGGCCCGAGGACGTGCTCCTGGTGATCGAAGCGGGCGACTCGTCACTGCCGGTCGACCGCACCGTGAAGGCCCCACTCTACGCCGTTGCCGCGATCAGCGAGTTCTGGATCGTTGACCTGGAGGACGGCGCACTCGAAGTGTTCCGCGACCCGTCCCCGTCAGGTTACCGGAGCGTGCAGCGCTTCGCGCGTGGCGACACCGTGCATCCCCTCGCGTTCCCGGACCTCCAGATCGCAGTCGAGGATATCGTCGGTTCAACGAGCTCATGAGTTATCGCTCTCGCTGCCGGCCTGGAACGCCAATGTTGCCCCGGTCGCCTGAGAATTGACTGCAGGGCAAACCTGACAGCGCGATGCGCTGTGAAACCTACCCCACTAACTCCGCCGCGACCGCCGGGGCAACGCTGACAGCGTCACGAGTGGTGAATGTCGCCCCAGTCCTTTCGTGGCGCACCGCGGTGCATGGCTCACGTGACAAGAAGTTGAGGATTCCGCCGAAACCGCGTCCCCAATCCGCATGCCCCAGCCCCGAGCGGTTGATCGTCGAAGAGTTCGATGCGGTCCTTGCCGAGGTGGACCGGATCCTCGGACTCATCGAGCCGCGCGCGCTTGATGACGCGTGAACAGCTATACTGAGGTAGTCTCGTCCTGCTATGGCAGTGCCCCGCCCGGGGCGGCATCCATGCGAGGTGAAGATGAGCACCGATCTGCGCAGACGCCGGTTCACGGTGGACGACTACTACCGGATGGCCGAAGCGGGTGTCCTCCGCGAGGACGATCGCGTGGAGCTGATCGAGGGCGAGATCGTCGAGATGAGTCCCATCGGGATCCGGCACGCCGGCTGTGTGAACCGCCTCACCCGCATTTTCTTCGAAGCGGTCGGTGATCGCGCATCCATAGCGGTCCAGAACCCGGTCCGCGTAAGCGACATCTCCGAACCGCAACCCGACCTCATCATCGCGACGAGGCGCGATGACGATTACTCCTCGGCTCACCCCCGGCCGGAAGACGTGCTGCTGCTGATCGAGGCAGGTGATGCGTCACTGCCAGTCGATCGCAACGTGAAAGCGCCGCTCTACGCAGTGGCCGGGATCATCGAGTACTGGATCGTGGACTTCCAGCACGGCATGCTGGAAGTCTTCCGCGATCCGGCGGCGTCGGGGTACCAGGTTGTGCAGCGGCTCTCACGCGGTGAAACGGTGCGACCGATCGCCTTCCCGGACGTTACGATCGCCGTCGAGGACATCGCCGGTCCGATGAGCACCTGAGCTTCCGCTGCAACCGCGCGCTCAATGCGGTGCGGATCGCGCTCATGCTGCACCGCACCGGCGCGCGCTTCAGCGGCCTCGCCTGCTGTCCGAGACCGCCGACACGGCAGCCTCGAGTCCTTCCAGCGCACCGCGCAGCTCTGCCAGCCGCGTGTACGCATCGCGGCCTGGCTTCTGATCCGCGCGCTGTAGCATCGAGTACAGGTACGAGAGCTGATCCACGAGCATCGGCTGCGGGTACGTTTCGTCCGCCGTCACGAGTGCCGCGTGCACTGCCTCGAGCCGCCGCAGCTCCGCACCGCGCGTCTGCCCGCGCAAATCCTCCACACGCGCGACGAGCTGCCGCGCCCGGCTCAGCGCGTCACGGATCTCGAGACTGATGTCGAGCTGCTCCCGGAGATCGGCAACCGTCACTCCGTCCGCCTCGACGCGTGGATCGATGCGCAGCGTAAGCGGCGCTTCGAGAGTCGTGCCCGCCGACGTGATACGCACGCGGTACTCACCCGGTACTGCCAATGGTCCCCGGCTGGGACCGCCGCGCTCCGACCACGCACCCGGCCAGGAAAGATCCCACACCAGACGGTTGAGACCCGCCCGAGCCGACCGTGAGAACTCGTTGATCTCGTCACCACCCGCATTCAGCACCTCGACCGTGACCTCGCCCTGCGGCGCATCCGCTAGCCAGAGATAGAGGCGCGCGCCGCGCGCGCCGTCGCGCGTCCGGTACGCTGGTGCGGGCGTGAAGAGGTGCGCGTCAT
This sequence comes from uncultured Gemmatimonadaceae bacterium, assembly GCA_964444685.1. Classification (GTDB taxonomy): domain Bacteria; phylum Gemmatimonadota; class Gemmatimonadetes; order Longimicrobiales; family RSA9; genus CAYUIG01. The sequence continues at coordinate 21,174 of CAYUIG010000035.1, forward strand.
CGGCCGCCACAGCCGGCGTCCACTGACGCAGCGCAGAGAGGTCGTCCATGATCCAGAAGCCGCGGCCCTGCGTGGCGAGCACGAGATCTCCGCGGTACACCTTCATGTCCGTCACGGGCACGGCCGGCAGGTTGCGCTGGAGCGGCTGCCAGCTCGCGCCATCGTCGAACGAGACGAACGCGGCGAACTCGGTGCCGGCGTAGAGCAGCCCCTCGCGCTCGGGATCCTCGCGCACGACCCGTGTCGGATGATCCGCCGGGATGCCGGCCGTGATGCGCGTCCACGTCGCACCATAGTCGTTCGTCCTGTAGATGTACGGCTCCCAGTCGTCGAACATGTAGCGCAGCACCGCCACGTACGCCTTCGCTGGATCGTGCGGCGACGCCTCCACCGTCTGCACCCGCCCTCCCTGCGGCAGCTCCGGCGGCGTCACGTTCGACCATGTCGCGCCGTGGTCGCGCGTCACGCTCACGATACCGTCGTTGGACCCCGTCCAGATCAACCCCGGCGTAATCGGCGACTCCGCGACCGTATAGATCGTCGAATAGAACTCCTCACCCGTGATGTCGCGCGTGATCGGCTGCCCGCTGATCACGTGGCCGCGCGGATCGTTCGCGGTGAGGTCGGGCGAGATGATCTCCCACGTCACGCCCTCGTCGCGCGTGCGGTGCAGGTACTGCGACGCGTGGTATACGATCCCCGGGTCGTGCGGCGACACCACGATCGGACTCACGCGCTGGAAGCGGTACTGGAGATCCTTCGGGTTGTGGCCGTACATGTTGGCCGCACCGACGTAGTACTGCTTCTCCTGCCCGGTGAGCTCGCTGTAGCGGCCGAAGCGGCCCTTGCAGTTCGCGTAGACGATCGTGCCGTTCGAGCCGGGCTTCGGCACGACCGGGCCCGTCTCGCAGCCGCCCACCTCGCGCCAGTTGCCGATGTCTCCCGCGGGATGGCCGAGCTCCACGCTCGGAACGCCGATCGTCGTGTTGTCCTGCTGGCCGGCGTACAGCCAGTAGGGGAAGCGATCGTCGAGGTCGACCTGGTACAGCTCCGCCGTAGGCTGGTTGAACTGCGTCGACCAGGTCTCGCCGCCGTCCAGCGACACGTTCGCGCCGCCGTCGTTCGACTGGATCATGATGCGCGGATCGTCCGGGTTGATCCACATCCCATGATTGTCCGCGTGCGGCGTGCGCCGGCGCTGCCAGCTGCGGCCGCCATCGTCCGAGCGGAAGAACGCGACGTTGTTGACGTACACCCGGTCTGCGTTCTGCGGGTCGGCGTCGATGTACGTGTAATAGAACGGGCGGTCGAGGAGCCCGCGCTGCGTCGAGATCAGCGACCACGTGGCGCCGGCATCGTCGCTGCGGTAGACGCCCTCGATCGAGTCGGGCGCCTCGATCAAGGCGTACACCCGGTCCGGCAGAGACGGTGCGACGGAGATGCTGATCTTGCCGATCATACCCTGCGGCAGTCCGTTCGTCAGCCGCGTCCATGTGTCGCCGCCATCCGTCGTCTTGTAGATGCCGCCCTCTCCATCGGCCCCCGAGATCACCGTCCACGGCTTGCGCTCGGCCCGCCACAGGCCCGCATAGATCACGTCCGGATCGCGCGGGTCCATCGAGAGATCGACGGCGCCGATGCTGTCCGAGTGGAACAGGACCTTCTCCCAGGTGGCGCCGGCGTCGCGTGTCCGGAACACCCCCCGCTCCGGGTTCTTCCCGAACACGTTGCCAACCGCGGCGACCCATGCGGTAGCCGGATCCGTCGGATGCACGAGCAGCGAACCGATCTGTCCCGCCCCCCGGAGCCCGACGTGCGACCAGGTCTCGCCGCCATCGGTGGTGCGGTACACGCCGTCGCCGGTGGAGACGTTGCTGCGGATCGCGGCGCTGCCGGTACCGACCCAGATCACGTTCGGGTCGGAATCCGCCACATCGATCGCGCCGATCGAGCCGACGGCGAAGAAACCGTCGGAGAGGTTCTCCCAGCTCTGACCGGCATCGTCGGTCTTCCACACGCCACCGCCGGTCGCGCCCATCCAGAACGTGCGCGGCTGCGCAGCGTGTCCCGCCACGGCGGTAACACGTCCGCCGCGGTCGGGACCGACGTAGCGGTACTCGAGGCCGTGCAT
>CAYUIG010000035.1:23404-35914 GCA_964444685.1 uncultured Gemmatimonadaceae bacterium
GCTATGTGGGAGATGGCGCGATTTCGCGCATGGCTGCACGTCTTGTGTCGGCGGCGCACCGGCCGCCGGGAGGCCTTATGGGCACCCACCTTCTGCCCCCCATCGCGACGCTTCTCTTCCTCGCAACCGCGTGCGGCAATGCGCCCGCGCAGGACGATAGAGCGACCACGACGACCGCGGCGCTCGCGGGCGCGGTCCCGAGCGAGACCCTGCTGCTCGCCTCGGCACGCGTCGGGCTACCCCCGGAGGGCGTCACACCCGAGGCTCTACCCGCTGCCGGATCCCAGGCTGCGGGACAGATGGTCCGCTACTGCACGGCGTGCCATGCTCTGCCCACCCCCGCAATGCACGCGGCCGTGGACTGGCCGGTGGTGGCGCGTCGGATGTGGCTGCGCATGGAGAACCTCGACCCGGCATTCGGCGTCCCGGTGCCGGACCTGGCTACCCGTCTCACGATGCTGCAGTACCTGACGGAGAACGCCATGCAGGTGAGTCGGCGTCCACTGCCCGAGGGACCCGGACGGATGGCTTTCGAGCGGACTTGCAGCCGCTGCCACGATCTGCCGGATCCCGCACAGCATGCGGCCGGCGACTGGTACGTCGTGGCGCGGCGCATGGATCAGCATATGCAGCAGGTGCTGGGCGCCGGGTTGCGTGCGGATACGCTCGAATTGATCGTGCGTTTCCTGGGGGAGGCGTCGACCTTCTGATCCGGATCAGCAGATGCGCGGGAGCTGATCGCCCGGCAGCATGTCGACGATGCGCGTGCCGCCCAGTCCGGTGCGCAGCACGACCATGCCAGGGTTCGTCTCCACGACGCCGCCGATCCGGGCGGCTCCCGCGCCGAGCGGATGCGACCGGAGCGCGGCGAGCGCCAGCGCCTCGGCGGCGGCGGGGATGAAGGCGAGGAATACGCCCTCGTTCGCGACGTAGAGCGGATCGAGTCCGAGCATCTCGCACGCCGACTGCACGGCCGCAGGCACGGGCACCGCACCCTCATCGAGCACGACGCCGACTCCGGACGCGCCGGCGATCTCGTTCAGTGCGCTCGCGACACCGCCCCTCGTGGGATCGCGCAGCACGTGCACGCGCTCGGGGCCGATCGCATCGCGCAGCAGCCGCACGAGCGGCAGGAGGGTGGCCGCATCGCTCTCCACCTGCGTCGCGAAGCCGATCTCCTCGCGCGCGGCCATGATCGCGATGCCGTGCCGGCCGATCGGTCCGGTGGTGATCACGACGTCACCGGGCCGCGCGCCATTGGGACGGGGCCGGAAGCCGGGCTCGATCGCACCGAAGCCGGTAGTGTTGATGAAGATCCCATCTGCCTTCCCGCGCTCGACCACCTTGGTGTCGCCGGTGATGAGCTCGACGCCCGCATCCCGCGCCGCGGCCGCCATGGAGCGGACGATGCGGTCGAGCAGATCGAGCGGCAGGCCTTCCTCGAGGACGAAGCCGGCGGAGAGCCAGAGCGGCCGCGCGCCCATCATCGCGACGTCGTTGAGCGTCCCGTGCACCGCGAGCGAGCCGATGTTGCCGCCGGGAAACTCGAGGGGAGTGACGACGAACGTGTCCGTGGAGATGGCGACCTCCTCGATGCCGAGGCGCACGACCGCGGCATCGCCGAGCTGCGCCAGCGCGGGGCCGGTGAAGTGCGGCAGGAATCGCTCGCGCAGGAGCCGCGCGCTCATCTTCCCGCCGGAACCGTGACCGAGCTGGACGCGTTCGCCGTCGGTCAGGGGCGCGGGACACGCCGCGCGCCACGGTGCCTGCTCGACCGTGCTCATCTCTACCTCAGCGGCTGGCGGCCGCGGCGCGGAAGCGGCCGTAGTTGTAGTACGCGGCGCACGCCCCCTCGGACGACACCATGGGCGCACCGAGCGGCGACTCCGGGGTGCATGCGCCGCCGAACGCAGGGCACTCGAAGGGCTTGAGGCGACCCTGGAGCACGTCACCCGCCCGGCATTCCGCCGGCTCGTCCGCGCGGATGCGGTCCAGCTCGAACTTCTGTTCCGCATCGAACTCCGCGAACTCGGGCCGGAGCCCGAGGCCGCTCGCCGGGATCGAGCCGATGCCGCGCCACTTGCGATCTACGAGCTGGAACACGCGCTCGACCAGTTCGCGCGCCGGCACGGTGCCGTCGCGGCGCACCGAACGGACGTACTGATTCTCCACCTCGGCGCGGCCCGCCTCGAGCTGGAGGATGACCATCAGCATGCCCTCGAGCAGGTCCAGCGGCTCGAAGCCGGTGACCACGATCGGCACGTGATAGCGCTGCGCGATGGGCTCGTACTCCTTCCAACCCATGATGGTGCAGACGTGACCCGCGGCGAGGAATCCCTGCACGCGGCTGTCCGGCGCGTCGAGGATCACCTGCATCGCGGGCGGCACCGTTACGTGCGAGACGAGCACACTGAAGTTGCGGATGCCCAGCTCGCGCGCGCGCCACACGGCCATCGCGTTCGCGGGCGCCGTCGTTTCGAAGCCCACCGCGAAGAACACGACCTCGCAGTCGGGGTTCTGCTGCGCGAGCGCCAGCGCGTCCAGCGGGGAATACACGATGCGTACGCGGCCGCCGCGCGCGCGCACCTGGAGCAGGTCGCACTCGCTGCCGGGCACCCGCAGCATGTCGCCGAACGAGGTGAAGATGATGTCGGGCCGCGCGGCCAGGTACAGAGCGCGGTCGATCTGCTCGAGGGGGGTGACGCACACCGGGCAGCCGGGGCCATGGATCATCTCGACGGCCGGCGCGAGCAGTTCGTCGAGTCCCTGGCGCACGATGGTATGCGTCTGGCCGCCGCACACCTCCATCATGGTCCAGCGGCGCGTCGCTGTGTGCAGGATCCGGTCGACGAGCGCGCGCGCGATCGCGGGGTCGCGGTATTCGGACAGGTATTTCATGGCTCCACCGCCTCGGCGTTGTCGGCGAGCTCGCGCAGGAACTCGAGGTCGCCGAGCTCGCTCATCTCGCGCAGCACATCGAACGTCCGCCGGGCCTCCGTCTCGTCCACCTTCGAGATCGCGAAGCCGACGTGAACGATGGCATAGTCACCGACCGCGATCTGGTCGGCGATGTAGGCGAGGCATACCTCGCGCTGGACGCCGCCGAAATCGACGATGCCCATCGGGAGGCCGCGGTCCGTGTGCAGCGCGACGATCCGGCCGGGTATTCCGAGGCACATGGCGATCCTCCGTGCGGGCGTCAGTAGCCGTTGAGCCGTGCAATCGCGACGACCGCCTGGCCGTAGCTGATCGCGCCATCGTTCGGCGGCAGGTGAAGCGGTGTGAGGACGCGGAAGCCCCAGGGCTCGAGGGACGTGCGCGTCGTGTGCAGCAGTCGCGCGTTCTGGAACACGCCGCCTCCCAGTGCGACCGTGTGGACACCGGTCGCGGCGCGAATGGCGCGCGCGAGGCTCGTCGCGGCCGCGGCCACACTCTCGTGGAACGCCGCGGCAAGGTCCGGCAGCCCGTACCCCTGACTGCGGCGCTCCCCCAGAGCGACGAGCAGGGGCAGCGGATCGAGCCGCCAGCCGTCGCCCGACCGTTCGATCGGGAACGGCAGAGGATCCGCGGCGCGGCGTCCCGCGAGCGATTCGAGCCGCATGGCCGCGTCGCCCTCGAAGCGCGACTCCGTGGCCACACCGAGGACGGCGGCGGCCGCATCGAACAGGCGGCCCATGGAGGATGCGAGCGGGCTGTTGATGCGTCGTTCGATCTGCTGCTCGGCAATTGTTCGATCGCGCGCAGCAACCGAAGCGAAGGCATGCTGGAAGGCGGGACGCGCCGAAGGCTCGAGCGAGAGGTACCCCAGCGCCACGCGCCAGGGCGAGCGCATGGCGATGTCGCCGCCCGGCATCGGCGCGTAGCGCAGATGCGCGAGCCGGCGGTACGAGCCCGCATCCGACAGCAGGAACTCCGCCCCCCAGATGTAGCCATCCTCGCCGAGGCCGGTCCCGTCGAACGCAAGCCCGATCACCGGTTCGCGAACGCGATGCTCCGCCGCAACCGCCACGATGTGGGCGTGATGGTGCTGCACGGTGAGCGGCGCACCCAGGCCCAGCTCCTCCGCAACACGCGACGACAGGTACCCGGGGTGCAGGTCGCAGACGACGCGCTCCGGCTCGACACGGAACAGGCGGCGGTATGCGTCGAGCGCGGCCCGGAAGTGTTCGAGGGTCTCCAGGTTCTCGAGGTCCCCGATGTGCTGGCTCACCCAGGCCTCGCGGCCGTGCGCGAGCGTGAACGTGTTCTTGAGGTGGGGACCCACTGCCAGCAGCGGCACCGGTGCGGGCTCGGGCAGCGGAACCGGCAGCGGCGCGTACCCGCGCGCGCGCCGCAGCACGACCGGCGCTCCGTCCACGACACGCACGACCGAGTCGTCGTAGCGGGATACGATCTCGCGGTCGTGCAGCAGGAAGGCGTCGGCGATGCCGGTCAACCTGCGCAGCGCCTCGTCGTTGCCGATCGCGATCGGCTCCTCGCTGCGGTTGCCGCTCGTCATCACGAGCGGACGGCGGAGGGCATCGAGCAGCAGATGGTGGAGCGGCGTGTACGGCAGCATGACGCCCACCGTATCGAGGCCCTCGGTCACCGCCGGCGCGAGCCGCGACCCGTGGCGCCGCTCGAGCAGGACGATCGGCCGCTCCGCGGAACGGAGCAGTGTTTCCTCGTCCATGCCCACGATTCCGAGCTGGCGAGCCTCCGCCACGTTCCTGACCATCACGGCGAGCGGCTTCGCCTCGCGCTGCTTGCGCCGGCGCAGCTCGCGAACCGCCCCTTCATCGGTGGCGTCGACGGCGAGATGGAAGCCGCCGAGGCCGCGGATCGCGACGATGTCGCCGTGCGCGAGCGCCCACGCCGCGGCCTCGATCTCGCCACCCGGCTGTGCGCTGACGGCGCCGCCCCCGACACGCGTGTCGACCCAGCGGAGCTGCGGCCCGCACACCGGGCAGCTGTTGGTCTCCGAGTGGTAGCGCCGGTCGCCGGGCGTGTTGTACTCGCACAGGCACGCGGCACACTGCGTGAACGCACGCATGCTCGTGCGCTCCCGGTCGTACGGCATCGCCGCGATGACCGTGTAGCGCGGGCCGCAGTCGGTGCAGGTGATGAACGGATAGCGGTAGCGGCGGTTCGACGGGTCGCGCATCTCGGCTTCGCACGCGGCGCAGAGCGCCACATCCGGCGACACCGGCTGCCGCCCGTCCGGGTCGTCCACGCTTTCCAGGATCCGGAACTGTGCGTGCCCCTCCGCGACGGAACGTTCCCGCGCCAGGCCGTCGATGCGTGCGAGCGGCGGCGCGCCGGCTTCCAGCTCGATCACGAACTGGTCGAGCGCCAGCGCCGAACCTTCCACCTCGATCTCGACCTCGCCCGCACGGTTGCGGATCCAGCCCGCGAGACCGTGCCGCAGCGCCAGACGGTGCACGAACGGGCGGAAGCCTACGCCCTGGACGACGCCCGTGACGTGCAGCCGCAGGGCGTCCGCCTCTATGCGGCCGTCGACCGCGCGACCCGCTGCTTCAGGAACGTGTACCATGTCTCCATTCCCTGGCCCGTGAGGGCGGAAAGTTCGAAGAACCGGAGTGCAGGGTTCACCTCCAGCGCGTAGCGCACGGCCAGATCCGGATCGAACGGCACGTACGGCAGCAGGTCGATCTTGTTGATCACGGCGTACTGCGCTTCGCGGAACATCTTCGGATACTTGAGCGGCTTGTCCTCCCCTTCCGTGACGCTCAGCACCACCACCTTCGCGTCCTCGCCCAGGTCCCAGCTCGCGGGGCACACGAGGTTGCCCACGTTCTCGATGAACAGCAGATGGATCTCCTCGAGGTCGAGCGCGTCGATCGCGTCGAGCACCTGGCGCGCATCGAGGTGGCACGCGCCACCCGTGACCACGGCCTGTACCAGTCTGTCGGTATGGCGCGCCAGCCGGTCCGCGTCGTTCTGGGTCTGCACGTCGCCCGTGACGACCGCCATGCCGAGCTCGTCGCCCATCTCGGCGAGGGTCCGCTCCAGCAGCAACGTCTTACCGGAGCCGGGCGAGGAGACGAGGTTCAGCGTGGTGACGCCGGCGCCGAGCAGACGCTGCCGGACCGCGCGCGCGATCTCGTCGTTCCTCTCCATGACGCGCTCGCGCACGTCGATGCGTCGTACCGTCATTCGTCCACCTCCAGCCAGCACACGCGCAGCACGTCCCCGCTGCGCCTGTCGATGTGCGCCGTAGCGCCGCCGAACGGCGGCATGGACAGCAGCGTGTCGAGGCAGAACTCGAGGTTCTCGAACTCGACGCCGGCTTCATCTCCGACCTCGAGGCCGACACCGGTCACGGCCGCCAGGCGGCCGCGTCCGACCTGGAGCTCGGCGATCCTGCACACCTCCTGGGCGATGCTCATCTCATGCATGCGACGGCTCCCTCCTCCGGCAGCCGAGTCCCCACGCACGCAGCCGCGCGGCCGCGGCCTCGACCATCGTGTCGATGCCGTCCGCGGCCGTCGGCGACAGCTCCGCCGACGGCTCCACCTTCGCGGGCTGGAGTCCGATGGCCATGACGCGTGAGGGCATGGTCCCGCGCAGCTCGGCGAGTGCGAGGATGTCGCGCAGGTCGAGCTGGTGCGGCGAGGTCTTCGTGCGCTCGAGGGTGCGCGGCAGGCTCTCGCGATCGACGATGACCAGCGAACCGGGCGCCCGCCCGAACTCGATTGCGTCGAGGAACAGGACGGCCTTCGACTCCTCGAGCACGGGCAGCAGATTCAGGCCCCACGTCGCGCCGTCGATGAGGTCGATGGCAGGGTCCAGCTCCCACTCCTCGGCGAAGCGCGCGAGCGCGGCGAGGCCGATGCCGTCATCCCCCATGATCGGGTTGCCGACGCCGATCACCGCAGTCCTGCCGTTCCGCTCCATGGTCCCTCCTCCGAAGCGAAGGCGCAGGCCGCCGGCCTGCGCCGCGACGTCAGCCGTCCTCGAACTCCTCATCCGCCGGCACGAACCGGCCGCCGCTCACGATCGACGAGATCGTACCGGTCTCTTCGACCTTGTCCGCGCGGATCGCGAGGTACACGTGGATCGGGATGAAAATGAGGAACGCCCAGGTGAGCGCGTGATGGACGAAACGAACCGCCTGATTGCCGCCGAGCAGCGGGATCACCCAGCCGAACAGGGCGCGGATCAGTCCGTCCGGATTCGCCTGGCCGTAGAGCGCGAATCCTGTGAGGACCATCACGATCGCCACCACGTAGATGGCCGTGTACGAGAGCTGCTGGAGCGGGTTGTGCCCGAGATAGCGCGGCGCCCGCTCGGGATGGATCATCAGGTAGAACTTCACCATCCGGTACAGGTTGACCCAGTCGCGCGGGCGGACGGGGAAGAGTGCCCGCCAGCGCTCGAACCGGTTGCCGGCGAACAGCCAGTAGGCCCGCACGATGCCGGTGGTGACGAACACGGCGGCCGCGAGGAAATGGAGGAACCGCATCCAGCCCATCGCGAAGCGCGGCGTCGCTTCGCCGCCCGTCATGAAGTACGGCGCGCCGATGTAGAAGCCGGTGACGACGAGCACCACGATGCTGCCGGCCGCGGCCCAGTGCATCGCGCGGATGGGCCACTGCCAGAGATAGACCCACTTATAGTCGCCGCGCGGCGGCGGGACCGGGTGCCTGAGCGAGATCCCGCGTGGCGGCGTCTCGATCTGCGTTCTCATTGCACCTTCACCCTGGCCACTTCCTGGCCCGTCGCGTCCAGCACGTGGACGCCGCACGCGATGCACGGGTCGAACGAGTGCACGGTGCGCAGGATCTCGAGCGGCCGCTCGGGGTCCACGAGCGGGTGGTTGTCGGTGAGCGCCGCCTCGTACGGCCCCAGCTGGCCCTGCGGATCGCGCGGCGACGCGTTCCACGTCGTCGGCACGACCGCCTGATATCTCGCGATGCGGCCGTTCTCGATCTGGATCCAATGGCCGAGCGCGCCGCGCGGCGCGTCCAGGTAGCCGTAGCCCTGCGCACGATCGGGCCAGCGCGACGGCTCCCACTTCTCGCCGTTGAACGTCCGCACGTCACCGCCCTTGATCCGCTCGACGAGCTGGCCGTACCAGACTTCCATCTGGCGGGCGAGCAGGACCGTCTCGAGCCCGCGCGCGGCCACGCGTCCGAGCGTGGAGAAGAGCACCTCCGGACCCACCTGCAGCCGGCCCAGCGCCTCGCCTGCGAGCTGCCGCACGTCGTCGTGCCCGGATGCGTAGGCGACCAGCACGCGCGCGAGCGGACCCACCTCCATCGGCATACCGTCGTATCGCGGCGCCTTCATCCAGGTGTACTTCTCCTGATCCTGGAGGTACTCCCAGGGTGGCTGCGGACCGGTGTAGCGCGCGGTGGTCTCGCCCTCGAACGGGTGCAGACCGACCTCGTCGCCGCCCTCGTACTCGTACCACGAGTGCGAGATGTACTCCCGGATCTTCGCCTCGTCGTAAGGCAGCACCTCGTTCAGGTTCTTCCCGACGATCACGCCGCGCGGCAGGTACAGCGAACCCGGATCGCGCACGTCCGTCGCGGGGAACTCGCCGACCGCGAGGTAGTTGCCGACACCGCCGCCGATGGCGCCCCAGTCCTTGTAGAAGGAGGCGACGGCGAGCAGGTCCGGCCAGTAGACCTCGTCCACGAACCGCTTCGCGCGCCGGATCATGTCGTGGATATCGGTGAGCCGCTCCGCGTTGATCGTCGCGGTGTCGTCCAGGTTGATCGCCGACGCCATTCCGCCCACGAGGAAGTTGGGGTGCGGATTCTTGCCCCCGAAGATCGTGTGCAGACGGATCACGTCCCGCTGCCAGTCGAGCGCCTCGAGATAGTGTGCGACGCCGAGCAGGTTGACGGCCGGGGGCAGCCGATACGCCGGGTGGCCCCAGTACCCGTTCGTGAAGATGCCGAGCTGCCCGCTCTGTACGAAGCGCGCGACGCGGTCCTGCACTTCCTTGAAGTACGTGGCCGAGTTGTTCGGCCACGGCGAGATCGAGCGCGCCACCGTCGCTGTCTCCGCCGGATCGGCGGAGAGCGCGCTCACGACGTCCACCCAGTCGAGCGCGTGCAGGTGGTAGAAGTGGATGACGTGATCCTGGATGAACTGCATCCCGTGGATCAGGTTGCGGATCAGGTTCGCGTTCGGCGGGATGCGGATGTCGAGCGCATCCTCGACCGCCCGGCACGAAGCGACCGCGTGCACCACCGTGCACACGCCGCAGATCCGCTGTGTGAACGCCCACGCGTCTCGTGGGTCGCGTCCGTTCAGGATCACTTCCAGTCCGCGGAACTGCGTGGCGCTCGCCCACGCGTCCTGGATGCGCCCGTTCTCGGCCTGCACCTCGATGCGCAGGTGACCCTCGATCCGCGTGATCGGATCGACCACGATCCTAGCCATTGTCTTCCTCCCCGCCCTTCGGCGTCTCGCCCAGGACCGGCAGCTCGCGGCGGCCCTGGCGGACGCGGTGCACTCCCGTCGCGATCGCGTGCGCCGCGACTCCAGCCGTGGCGCCGACCGCGAGCGCGGCACCGATCGTATCCACGGTCGACTCGATCCCGAAGCCGGCCACGTTCGGCATGCGCGCGTAGAACGGTGTCATCGTGTCCCAGAAGTAGGGCTCCGTGCAGCCAATGCAGGGATGCCCCGCCCCGATGGGCCAGCTCGTGCGCAGATTCCAGAGTGTGATCGGGCAGGGCGAGAACGTCGCCGGGCCCTTGCAGCCGACCTTGTACAGACACCAGCCGCGGCGTGCGGCATCATCGTCGAACTCCTCCACGAACTGCCCCGCGTCGAAGTTCGCACGCCGCGGGCACTGGTCGTGGATGCGCGCGCCGTACGCGAACAGCGGCCGGCCCTCGCCGTCGAGCGCCGGCGCCCGCCCGAAGGTGAGCAGGTGCACGATCGTCGCCGTGACGACGTCGCTGATCGGCGGGCAGCCGGCGATGTTGATCACGGGCTTGTCCCGGACGATGTCGCGCACGCCGACCGCTCCGGTCGGGTTCGGGCGCGCCGCCTGCACGCTGCCGAAGTGCGCACACGCGCCGATCGCGATCACCGCGCTCGCGCCCGCCGCCGCCTCCTCCAGGATCTCCTTCGCCGTGCGGCCGCCGATCATCGTGTAGATCCCGTTCTCGTTCAGCGGGACCGACCCCGTGACGACGAGCAGGTAGCTGCCGCGGTTGGCCTCCATCGAGTCGTGCAGCGCCTTCTCGGCCGCCGCCCCGGCCGCGGCCATGATCGTGTGCTGGTAGTCCAGCGACACGACATCGAGCACGAGGTCGCCGATCGTCGGCTCGGCCGTGCGGATCACGCTCTCGACGCAGCCCGTGCACTCCTGGAGCTGGAGCCAGATGACGCTCGGCCGCTTCAGCGCCTGGAGCGCCTCCACGACCTTCGGCGTCAGCCCGGTACTCAGCCCGAGCAGTGCCGTCATCTCTGCGCAGAAGGTGAGGAAGTCGCGACGCGTAACGCCGCGGCCCTCGAGATGTTCGCCCAGAGTCTCGCGCTCGGACCACGGGCGTGGGGAAGGAACCATCATTGTCGAAACCCTCCGGTCCGCGGTAACGGGACCGGCGGCGGGACCACCTCCCGTCGTCGGCTTCGCGCTGGCTCGCCGATCCCGCAGGCGGGCGGCGCGCAAAGCCAGTATGGAGCGCGGCGGGGAGGCGATCTGTCAGGAGTACCGGGATAATCCGGTAGGGGATCGGCTGAACTGCGCCGGGGGGACGCCCTACACGCGCGCGATTCCCCACCTGCGAGCGGGGAATTCCCGACAGCATGGGCCGCCGCGCCGGCGCATCGTGCCACCATGAGGCTGTTCGCGAGGGACCTGGTGCTGCTGCACCCGCCGAGCGTCTACGATTTCCGGGAAAGCCGCAGCTTCTTCGGCCCCATCAGCGACGTCATCCCGTCGACCCCCGTCTTCGAGATGTACCCGCTCGGCCTCACCACCATCGCGGCGCGGCTAGAGCAGGAGGGCTTCAACGTCCGCATCCTGAACATCGCCTACCGGATGCTGCGCAACCCGGACTACGATGCGGAAGCCGAGATCGCCCGCCTCGACCCGATGCTCTTCGGCATCGACCTGCACTGGCTGCCGCACGCCCACGGCGCACTCGAACTCGCGCGCATCGTGAAGAAGCATCACCCCGCCACGCCGGTCGTGCTGGGCGGGCTCTCCTCCTCGTACTACCATCGCGAGCTGGCCGAGCGGCCCGAGGTGGACCTGGTCATGCGCGGCGACTCGACCGAGGAGCCGATGGTTCGGCTCATGCACGCCCTGCACCGGGGCGAGCCGCTCGACGACGTGCCGAACCTGACCTGGAAGCGCGACGGCATCGTGGTCGAGAATGACCTGTCGCACGTGCCGGCGTCGCTCGACGGCATCGCGCTGCCGAACTACCTCTACGTCATCCGGTCCGTGTTCAAGTACGGCAGCCTGGCGAGTGTGGTCCCGTACCTGAGCTGGCTCGATTATCCGATCACCGCGCTCCTGACGTCGCGCGGCTGCAGCCTCGACTGTGCCGTATGCGGCGGTTCGTGCGCGTCCTACCGCCGCATCTGCAACCGCGAGAGCCCGGCGTTCCGCTCGCCTGACGCTCTGGTCGAGGACGTCCGGCAGATCCGCAGGTTCAGCCGGGCACCGATCTTCCTCGTGCACGACCTGCGTCATGGCGGGGAGGAGTATGCGTACGGCTTTCTCGACCGGCTCGCCGCCGCGGGCGGGCACGATGAGATGATCTTCGAGCTGTTTTTCCCCGCAGGCGACGACTGGTTCGCAGCGATCCGGCGAGCCGTGCCGAAGTACTCGCTCGAGCTCACGCTGGAATCCCAGGACGAGCGTCTGCGCCGGCTGAACGGCAAGTTCCCGTGCAGCAATGCGGAGATCGAGGCGACGATCGAAAGCGCGTTACGCAACGGCGCCGGCCGGATCGACGTGTTCTTCATGGTCGGGATCCCGCACCAGACGTACGACGATGCCGTGGGCTGTGTGGAATACGCGCGGCACCTGCTCGACCGGTTCGGCGCCGAAGGCCGGCTCTGGTTCTTCGTCGCGCCGCTCGCGCCCTTCCTAGATCCGGGCAGCCCCGCGTTCGAGGACCCTGACCGCTTCGGCTACCGGCTGCGGTGGCGCACGCTCGAGGACCATCGCCGCGCACTCACGCTGCCGACCTGGAAGCACATCCTGAACTACGACAGCACGGCGATGACGCGCGAAGAGATCGTCGCCGCCACGTACGATGCCACTGAACGGCTCGCTCGCCTGATGGCGGAGCGGGGCGTGATCACGCCCGAGGCCGCCGCCGACCTGATCGGGCGCGTCGACGCCTCGCGCGCGGCCATCGCCGAGATCGATGGCATCCTGGCACTGCCGGACGGGCCGGAGCGGGATGACCGCCTTGCGCGGGCGCGCCAGCGGCTCGGCGACCTGCGGAAGCAGCAGGCCGAGCCGATCAAGAACGCGCTGCGCTGGTCCCCGGCCCGCTTCCGTTCCCTGCCGCGCCTCCTGCT
>CAYUIG010000036.1:0-15298 GCA_964444685.1 uncultured Gemmatimonadaceae bacterium
GCGTCGCGGGCGCGGCCGCGGCCTCACTGTTCGCGGAGGTGAGCGCCGCCCCCGACGCCAGCGCCAGCACGGCCGCGGCCGCGAGCGCGGGCCGCATCCACCGGCCCAGCAGCGTCAGCACACCTGCACCCGCCGCACGGCGCGCCAGCTCGGGCTGCGCCCGCGCCATGATGCCGCGCACCATGCGCTCCCACCCGGCCGCATCACGGCTCGGGTCGATCGCGGTCAGATCCAGTGGATCGTGCGACATGTTCACTCCTCCTCGCTCGCATGGCCCAGTCGCTCGCGCATCGCGCGCCGCGCCTGGAAGAGCGTGTATCTCACCGTGCCTTCCGGCATCCCCAGCGCCTCCCCGATCTCCCGGTGGCGCCAACCTTCCAGATCGTGCAGCAGCAGCACTTCCCGCTGCTTCTCCGGCAGCGGCTCCATCGCTTCCATCAGCCGCTCCCGCAACGCGGACCGCTCCGCGTCCTTCGCCGGATCCGACAGCGAACGGGCACCATTCGCCCACTCGAGCGGCATCGCCTGCCGCACCCGCCGTCGCCGCTGCGCGCTGATCGCCGTGTTCCTTACGATCCGGAGCAGCCAGGCTGCGAAGCGCTCCGGATCACACTCATCCAGCCGCTCCAGCGCCCGCACGAAGGCATCCTGGCTCACATCCTCCGCATCCGCCGGATTGCGCAGGATGCCCAGCGCGATCGCGTAAGCCGCGCGCAGGTGCCGGCGCACCAGGACCTCGAACGCTGCCCCATCGCCCGACCGGGCGCGCTCGACGAGCACGGCATCGCTTTCGGCCATCTGTTCAGGATGACGCATCATGGCCCCGGAACGTTGGGGGGCGTCTGGCGCATACGCGTCCGGCACGATACGTTTCTCGATTCCCTTCGCAACCCGCCGATCCCCTCGCGACCCATGCGGAAATTCCTGATCCTCGCCGCGCTCGCTGCCCTCATCCTCCCCACGCGCGCGGCCGCGCAGTGGGAGCTACAGGACACGGGGACGCGCGCGGAGTTCCGCGGCCTCGATGTTTCCGGGGCTCGTATATGGGCCACGGGGACCGGCGGCGTGGTCGCAACCAGCGCCGACGGCGGTGCCACGTGGCGCGCCGATTCCATCCCCGGCGCCTCGAATCTCTTCCTCGTCGATGTGGCCGCGCTCGGTTCCGACACCGCCGTGGTGCTGGGCACCGACTTCAACGGCGGCCTCTCGCGCTTCTACCGGACACTCGACGGCGGCGCCACATGGACGATGGCGCACGAAGTCTCGGGCGCCGGCGTGTTCATGGATGGCCTGGCGTTCTGGGACGAACGGAGGGGCGTGGCGTTCGGCGACCCGGCGGACGGCGCATTCATGATCCTCCTCACCTCCGACGGCGGTGCGAGCTGGCGTCGCGTACCCGCCGACCGGCTGCCCCAGCCGCTGGAAGGTGAGGCTGCGTTCGCGGCGAGTGGGCGGATGATCGATACCGAAGACGCGGGTCTCGGCTGGATCGCGACGGGCGGCGGCGCCGTCGCACGTCTCCTCCGGACGACCGATTACGGCGAGAGCTGGACCGCGCTGGCCACACCCATGGCCGGCGGTGAAGCGAGCGGCCTGTTCGGCATCGACTTCCGCGATGCGCGCAACGGCATCGCCGTGGGCGGCAACTACACGGACGCGCGCGCGCCGGGCGCGAACGTGATGCGCACGACGGATGGCGGCGAAACGTGGGAGCTGGTTCAGGGCCAGCCCGTCGGTGTCATCTACGGCGGCGCGTGGGTCCCGGGTACCGACGTCTTCCTGACCGCCGGCCCGCCCGGAACCGGGCTTTCACGGGACGCAGGCATGACCTGGCAGTCCACAGGCAGCGATCCGTTCAATACGGTCGTTGCAGCCGGACCCGGCGCCGCATGGGCGGCCGGGACGAACGGACGCATCGCGAGGTGGGCGGGTCGCTGAAGTTCAGGAGCGCGGCAGCGGCGCGCGCGTGACGAGGTCGTGGTACGAGGCGTGGGGGCGTCGCCGTTCTTCGGTGCGCAGGTCTGAAATCCGCTGAACGATCTGCGTGCTCGCGTAGCCGGCCACGCTCGTCGGCAGCACGCCCGCGTTGTGGAAGAAGCTGCGCACGATCAGCGCGCCGCCATCGTCCGGGAGTACGTCCACGTTCCCGATGAACTCGTCGAACGTACCGTCCTGCATCAGGTACGCCTCCACGTTCGACGCGTAGAACACGGACAGGACGAGACCGCGGCGTGCGATCTCCGCCCCGATCGCGCGCAGCGCGTGGTCGCCCGCGAGATTGCCGACGACCGGAATGATGCGGTCGGTGAGCTGCATCCCGCGCACGTACTCGAACGCGTCCGCATCCGCCAGATAGTTGCGACGCCGCCCGTCGAGGTCCGTCTCGAGGATCAGCCTGCGCAGCGTCGGATAGTACGGCCGCGGAGCCCGCCCGTGGCTCTCGAACTGGAGCTCGAGGCCCGACGCCGCGAAGCGTGCGTGGATGGAGCGGATCACTTCGAGGTCCTGTTCGTCCAGCGGCACGCCGAACGAATTCAGGACGGGCTCGATGCGGCTGCGCGCCGCGTCGAGATCCACGGCTGCGGAGTCGACGACGGCGAGGATGGCATCGATGCCGGACGCGGCGTCGTCGCCACAGACACGCGCGAGCAGGAGGCAGAGGTACTCGAGGCGATCGTCCGCCTGCACGAACAGCGCCTTGAAGAAGAGGTGCTGGAGCAGGTTGTCGCGGCGGATGTCGATGATGAACGCGACGGCCGGCTTCGCGATCGCGATGTACGAGAAGTTCTGGTCGGGCCCGACGCCGATGTACGCGCCGCCCGCACGGGCGTACTCATCGAGCGCGCCGGCCGCGTGCAGGTAGGATGACTCGTTCGAGATCAGGTTGTCGGTGTCGAAGTAGCCGCCGTTCTCCGACAGCGCATCGACGAGTCCCGCGAACGTGGTATCGGCGGGCGCCGCGAGGACGGAGGCCTGCGGGCGGTCGTATGCCCACGTCGCCACACCGGCGACGGTCACGGCCGCGACCAGGATGGCGGCGAGCCTCATGCGAACGTGTCCACGCCGGTGCGCGGCTGCGCGAACTCCGAGCGCAGGATCGAGCGCACCACGATGTCCTCGTACTCGCCCCACTTCTTTACGTACTGCCGGAGCACACCTTCCTCGCGCATGCCGATCTTCTCCATGACGCGGCCGGACATCGGATTGCGCAGCAGGTGCGTCGCGTAGATGCGGTTCAGTCCGAGATGCTCGAAACCATAGGCGACGAGTGCGGCCGCCGCCTCCGTCGCGTAGCCGCGCCCCCAGTGCTGTACACCGATCCAGTAGCCGAGCTCGGCGCGGTCGTGTTCGGCATCCAGCGTGAGCCCGGTCGCGCCGACGACGTCGCGGGATGTGCGGTTCGTGATGGCGAGGATGACCGCGTCGCCGCGTTCGAACAACGGCGCGTGCGTCGCGATCCACTGCTCGGCCATGCCGTCGCGGTACGGGTGCGGGATGTTGAGTGTCGTGTCCGCGATCTCGCGCGCGCCCGCCAGCCGCTGGACGGCGGGGGCATCCGCGGGCTCGAAGGCGCGCAGCCGGAGGTTCGGCGTGTCGAGCGTCGGAAAGGTGCGGATCAGAGCGGCTCCTTGCGCGAACAGGGGATGGCTTATCTTACCGACCGGCCAGCGTGGACGGAACCCGGGAACTCTGCGGTGCGCGCGCGGCTTCATGGTTGGCGGCGTGCGCGGTTGGAGGAAGGTGGGCGATCTCGCCGAGCCACGGCTCCGCAAGGCAGGCTTCACCGAGGAAGCGCTGCCATGGCTGGACGCCGTATACCGTTTCGGGCTGAGGCTGGCCGCCGGCGACGAGGAGGAGGCGCACGACCTCGTGCAGGAGACCTTCCTCCGCGCCTATCGCCACTGGGACACCTACGCTCCCGGCACGCGCTGCCGGGCATGGCTGTTCACGATCTGTCGCAACGCCTTCCTCCGGCGGGAGGAGCAGCGGGGGCGGCGCGTCGAGGTGCCGGAGAGCGTCCTCGACTACAAGGCGGAAGCGCTCGCCTCCACCCGCACCCTGGACCAGCTCAGGGATGCGGACCCGGAGCGCTCATTCTTCGAAACGATCGTCGATCGCGAAGTCGCGGAGGCGGTGGACCGGCTGCCGGCGGAGTTTCGCACCGCGGTGGTGCTTTCGGACCTGGAGGGTCTGTCGTATGCCGAAATCGCCGAGGTCCTCGACGTGCCGATCGGTACCGTGAAGAGCCGCATCTACCGCGGACGCCGTCTGCTCGCCGCGGAGCTGCACGACTACGCGCGCGAGATGGGGTACCTCCCATGATCCAGCCCATCAGCTGCCGCGAAGCGGTCGAGGAGCTCTGGGCCTTCCTCGATGGCGAGCTGCCGCCGGATCAGGCGGAACGCGTGCTCAACCATCTCGAGCAATGCCGGAACTGCTGGCCGCACTACGACTTCCAGCGCGCGTTCCGCGACTTCCTGCGCGCCCGACCCGGCGCGGCCGCACCCGCCGAGCTGCGCGCGCGCGTCCTCGCCGAACTCATCGCGGACGAAGCCGCCGGGGCCTGACCCCCGGCTTGACCGCCGCCGCTGCCGCGGCGACGATTCGCGCCATGAATTCCCATCGGTCGTACTTCGCAGCGGGGTTCCCGCTCCTCTTCCTCGCCTTGGCTGCGGCGCCCGCCGGCACACGCTGGGGTGCCGAAGGTCACATGATCAGCGGCGGTGCGGCCGCGCGCACGCTGCCGGAGGCTATGCCGGCGTTCTTCCGTGCCGAACCGGACCATCTCGCGTGGCTGAACCCGGAGCCTGACCGCTGGCGCTCGGACAGCCTCGCCGTGATGGACCGCGCGTGGAAGTACGACCACTACATCGACATCGAGGTCGTGCCCGAAGGCGCGCTGTCCGCAGTGGACCGCTTCCACTATCTGCGCGCTCTGGAGCAGGCGGGCCTCGAGATGCCGGAGCGCGATGCGGGCCTGCTCCCGTTCCGCATGCTCGAGCTGTATCAGCGCCTCACGACCGGGTTCCGCCAGTGGCGCGAGGCGGACAACCGCACGCGGCCCTGGATCGAGCAGCGGATCCTGAACGACGCGGGCATCCTCGGCCATTACGTGGCCGACGCGGCCAACCCGCTGCACACCTCGGTGCACCACAACGGCTGGAACGAGGACTTCGCGAACCCGCACGGATTCCCGACCGACCGGACGCTGCACTGGCGCTTCGAGGGCGTGTACGTGCGCACGCACCTCCTGCTGGACGACGTGCTGCCCCACGTCCGCCGCGAAGCACGGGCCCTGACGGATCCGCGCGCCGACATCCTCGCCTACATCCGCGAGTCCCACTCGCACCTCGAGGCGCTCTACCGGCTCGAGGCGGCGGAGCCGTTCGGCGAGGAGACGTCGTCGGCGCGGCACCGTGAGTTCGTCGTACAGCGGCTGGCGTTTGGTGCCGCGATGCTGCGCGACCTGTGGTGGTCGGCGTGGCTGGACAGCGCAAAGCCGGACTGATCGTCACAGCCCCGTCCACTTGACGCCCTGCCACGGGTTCGGTGACATTCAGTCACCGGCTCCCCGTTCGGGTGCATTGCCGTATGTCCTCGAATCCCCGACAGCCGGCGCAAGCCGCCTGATCATCCCGGAGGCCTTGGCATGGAATCCATGTGGGCGCGCAGTACCCGCGGCATTGTCGCGGTGTGCACCACCCTCCTCATCACCGCATTGGTCGCCTGCGAGCGGCCGACCCAGGAAATCGCAGGTCCGTCCGCCGACGTCATGGAGACGGAAGACGTCGTGCTCCGCTTCAGGATCCTTGACTCCGACCAGGGCGACGCCGCCGTGGCGGGTGCGGCCCTCTGGCTGTACGGCCTCGAGAACGACGAGACGGTCCTGATCGGCATCTTCAACGACAACGCAACCGGCGATCTCGACGGCGACGTGGGCGAAATCAAGATCAAGGTACCCGAGGGCTCGTACGGTGCGATGATCAAGGCGATCCCCGTACCGACACAGACGCTCGAGTACGTCGCTCCGGTTCCGGCGCTCGTCGGCCTCGTCGAGGTCCCGCATCCCTTCGTACCGATCGTGTTCCTCGGCGGCGAGGAC
This sequence comes from uncultured Gemmatimonadaceae bacterium, assembly GCA_964444685.1. Taxonomy (GTDB): domain Bacteria; phylum Gemmatimonadota; class Gemmatimonadetes; order Longimicrobiales; family RSA9; genus CAYUIG01. The sequence goes on from CAYUIG010000036.1 coordinate 6,104, forward strand.
GAGTGGGCGTGCGCGACCGGCGACAACGTCGCGCAGACGCTGACGCTGCCGATCGACGCGGTTCCTCCGGAGTACGACGACGTCATCAAGTTCGACGTGGACATCCGCTCGTGTGATTTCACGGAAGTCGACATCGCATTTCCCGGCTCGAGCCCGGGTGACCCCGTCTACGGCGTGATCGGCGCGGACGGTCAGACGCTGCTTGGGATCGGTGACAACGATCCGGTGCCCGGGCTCCAGCGCGGCGTGCTCGGTTTCGTGTCCCTCGTTTCGCTGGCCAGCGCGCCGTCGCAGTCGTCTCTGGTCTCGACCGCATCCGTGCCGGCCGGCTCGCCCTTCGCGACGATCCTGTGCCCGCTCAATGCGAACTTCACGGTCGAGCTGTACCAGACGGTGCAGGTCGCCGGGAAGAGCGTGAACCGCGTGGCGAGCCTCGAGCTCGGCAACAGCTGTGACGAAGTGCCGGCCAGCGCGACGCTGACCGTCGAGACTTCGCGCTGCGCGATCGAGACGGACACGGCGACCGATTCGAAGTTCGGCATGGCCGAGTGGGGCTACGGCTTCCTGCGCGGCGATGTCGCGAACGGCGAGTCACCCAAGGTGCTGGACCTCACGACCGCATCCGCTCTGGTCACAGTGCGTGCGAACGGCAAGTACAGCGTGACGTTCACGACCGACAAGCTGGTGGGCGGCACGCTGAAGTCGACGGCCGATTTCACCTGCACGAACGGCAGCTGCGTGGTGAACGGCGTGAAGCACACGGGCGGCGGGAACCCGCAGGGTCTGGCGCTCTTCTTCGCGCCGGATCCGGCGAACGCGGGTCACGTGCTTGTCGAGGCGGTGCTGACGGGGATCCCCGCGCACGACAAGCTGCTCTGGTCGGCGAAGGGACCGAACGGCGCGAATCTGCCCCGTCCGCCGAACAAGAACGCGACCTCGTCATCCTATCTGTTCCGCAAGGTACCGAACAACGGGACCTGCATCGGCGACAGCAACGACGGCACCTGGTCGGTGAAGGGGCTGTAGGCAGCGGGGGGCGCCGGCCGCACGACGGCCGGCGTCCCCTGCCGCAGCGGCACGGGACATGGCAGCCTTCGTAGGTCGTGAAACCGAGCTCGCGCAGCTGCACCGCTACCTTGATGAGGCGGACCGCGGTAAGGGTCGCGTCATCTTCATCACCGGCGACGCGGGGGCGGGCAAGAGCACGCTGACCTCGCAGTTCCTCGAACGCGCCGCCACCCTCGCACCATCGTTCCGGATTCTCCGCGCCGGCTGCTCCGAGCAGTACGGCGCCGGTGAGCCGTATCAGCCGTTCGTCGAAGCGTTCCGTTCCCTCGTGCAGACGGGGCCGGAGACCGGCGGCTCGCGCTGGCGCAGCTTCCGCGACCTGGCCGCGCAGGTCGCGCCGCACTGGCTCGGCGCCATCCCGGTCGCGGGTAACGTGATCTCGGCCACGATCAGTACCGCCGCCGAGATCCGGAAGGGCTCCGGCGCCCCGAGCGAGGAGTCCCTCTTCTTCCAGTACACGGAGCTCTTCCTCGCAGCCGCGGCCGATGCGCCGCTCCTGCTGTTCATCGACGATCTCCACTGGGCGGACCGCGCCACGGTCTCACTGCTCGCGCACCTCGCGCGCCGCATCGGCACCGAGCGCGTGCTCATGGTGGGGACGTATCGCGCCGCGGATGTCGACGTGGCGAAGCACCCGATCCGCGAGGCTCGGCTCGAACTCGAGCGTTACGGCGTCGCGGCGGAGATGGCGCTCGATCCGCTGCCGACCGACGCGCTGCGTGCGCTCATCACGTCCGAGTTGCAGGCGCCGCCGGCACCCGAGCTGCTCGCATGGCTGCAGCAGCACGCGGGGACGAATCCGCTGTTCTTCCTCGAGCTGCTGCGCTGGCTCGTGGACCGCGGCTTCGCGCGCGAGCGCTTCGGTACGTGGGAGCTGGGGAACGTGCCGGAGTCGGTCGAGGTGCCGCGCAGCGCCGCCGGCGCCATCGAGCGCCGTCTCGAGCGGCTCGATCCGGACGTGCTGCGCATCCTCGAGTACGCCAGCGTCGAGGGCAACGAATTCGGTTCGACGACGCTCGCGCTGCTGCTCGACATGGATGAGCTCCAGCTCGAGGATGCGATCGACCCGCTCGTCCGCGTGCACCGCCTCGTGCAGCCCGTCGACACGCGCGAGATGCCGAACGGCGAGCTGGCCAGCATCTACCGCTTCGCGCACTCTCTCATCCGCGAGGTGCTGCACGGTGGACTGCAGGGGAAACGGCGCATCCTGCTGCACCGCCGCATGGCGGAGATCCTCGAGCAGGTGCACGCGGGTGCGACGCACGCCATCGCGCACCGGCTCGCACTCCACTTCGACGAAGGCCGCCAGCCCGCGCGCGCGTACGAGTTCGCGCTCATCGGTGCGGAGCAGGCGGGTGCGGTGTTCGCGCACCAGGCCGCGATCGAGCTCATCCGGCGCGCACTCCGCAACGCGCAGGACGATGCCGCGCGCGCGGTCGCGCTCGAGCGTCTGGGTGATTCGCTCCGCCTCGCCGGCCGCCACGTCGAGTCCCTCGAGGCACTGGGCGACGCACTCGCACTCCATCCGCCGCACGATGCCTCCGCCATCCGCGTGCGCCGCATGATCATCGATGTGGAGGGCACGCACGGCAGCCGGCCGCGCGCCGACCTGGAGGCGCGGCTGCTCGAGCTCATCGAGGACTGCCGGCGCGCGGATGCGCGCGTCGAGCTGTGCGAGGCGGTGTGGCTGCTCAACGGGCTGCACGGCACCGCGTCCGACGAAGCGGCCATGCAGCGCGCACGCGACGCGCTGGACGTGTGCGAGCAGCTCGGCGAGCCCGCACTCCTCGGCAAGGCGCACTACAACCTGGGACGCATCCTCGTGTTCGCCGGTGAAACGGCCGACGCAGTACCGCATCTCCGTGCGGCGCTCGACATCTTCGAGCGCGATGACAACCGCTACGCCGCCGGCAACTGCCGCAACCTGCTGGGTGTGCTGCTCACGCTCGGCGGGGATTACGACGGCGGCGCCACCGAGTTCAACGCGGCGGCCACCATCTTCGATGCGATTGCGGACCCGGCCAGTGAGGCACACGTGCGCAGCAATCTCGGCGCACTGCTCACGCGGCTCGGCCGCTTCGAGGAGGCGGAGTCGAACCTGCACGAGGCCATCCGGCTGAACCTGCGCATGGATGCGAGTGCGTGGCTGCTCACCCCGCTCGAGAACAAGGCCCGGCTCCGCCAGGCGAGTGCGGGACCGCAGATCGCACTCGCGGAGTGGCAGCGGCTGCTCGAGCACGCGACGGCCACCGGGTATCCGGACTTTGCCGTCGTCGCACATGCGGGCGCCGGCACCTGCCACCTCGAACTGGGCGACATCGACGCCGCAGCCGCAGCCGCGCGCGCCGCCGCCGCGGGCCTCGCCGACGACGCCGGCTGGTCGGACGGCCGAACGGATTATACGCTCCTCGCCGCGCGACTGGCCGCACACAAGGGCGATGTCGAGAGCGCGGATTCACTGCTGTCATCGGCGGAGGAAGCGCTCGCCTCGCGTGACCGCTATCTCTGGGCGGTCGCGCGCCTGCAGCACGGAGAGCTGCTCATGGAATCGGCCGGCGAACGTGCGCGCACGATGATCCGCGAAGCACTGGAAACCTTCGCCGGCATGGGCGCGACACCGCTCGTGCGCCGGGCGGCGCACTGTCTCGAAGCGATGGAAGTGCCGCGATGAAACGACTCTTCGTCCTCGTCCTCCTTGCCGCCGCGTGCGGTGGCGAACCCGGTCCGTCCGTCGCGGGCGGGACCGCGGTCTACTGCGCGACGGAGCTGCCGGACCAGGTCGTCGCCTTCGTGTCTCCCGACCTCGGCGCGGCCGATCTGCGGCCGATTCTCTTCACGCCGCTCGTGCTCTACGACAACGACGGTAGCGTCCGGCCGTACCTCGCACGCTCGTGGGAATGGTCCGATGGCGCGCGTGCGCTCCGCTTCGACCTGCGCGCGGACGTCCGCTGGCACGATGGCACGCCGGTCACGGCCGAGGACGTGGCGTGGACGATCCGCGCGGCGGCGGACTCCACCATGCCGTACTGGCGACGCCTCGACTTCACCACGCTCACATCCGTTTCGGCTGCGGACGGCTCCGTTTCGTTGACGTTCTCCGCACCGTTCGTTGCGGGGCTCGAGCCGTTCATCGCGCTGCCGATCCTGCCGCGGCATCTCCTGGCCGAACTGTCACCCGAGGAGTTCCGCATCGCGCCGTATCACAGGCAGCCGGTCGGGAGCGGGCCGTTCCGTGTCGCGGCACGGAACGCGGACGGCTCGATCGTCCTCGAGCGCAACCCGGACTTCCCGGAGGACCTCGGCCGCGCGCAGCTCCAGCGCCTCGTGCTCCGGCTGCTGCCCGATCCGGCCACGGCGGTGATCGAACTGCGGACCGGTGGCGTCGATCTGTGCGAGCTGGGCTCATCCAGTGCTCGCGATGTCGCGACCGCGGGTGACCTGACCGCGCTGCCGCTCGAGCCGGCGGCCGTGCAGGTGCTGCCGCTCGACACGCGCCAGGCGCCGTTCGACGACCGCCGCGTGCGCCGCGCCATCTCGGCCGCACTCGTGCGCGAACAGATCGCCGCATCCATTTCGCCACTCGCGCAGCCGGCGGGCACCTTCATGCCGGCCGCGTCCTCGCGCTGGCTCGACCGCGCGTGGCTCCAGCCCGATGCGGACCCCGCACTCGTCGATGCGCTCCTCGACAGCGCCGGCTTCGGCCAGACGCGTTCGGACGGCATCCGCGTCGATGGGAGCGGACGCCCGCTCGAGTTCACGATCGTCGGCCCGCGCGCGTACGAAAACCTGCTCACGGTCGTGCAGGCGCAGCTGCGCACGGCGGGGATGGACGCGCGCATTCAGTTGATGGAGGGCGCCGCGTACATCGCCGCGCTCCAGGACCCCGATCGGCGACCCGGCTTCATGGCCCTCGCCTTCGCACCCGACGAGCTCGTGCTTCCCGACCCCACGGATGAGCTCGCTACCGATGGTGGCAGCAACCTCGCGTCGTACTCGAATCCGATCGTCGACTCGCTGTTGCGCGAGCTGGCGAGCGTGATTCCCGACGAACGCCGCCGCGAGATCTATTCCGAGCTCCAGCGGATCGTCTCCATGGATGCGCCGATGATCTACACCGTGTACGCGCCGCGCATGCTGGCCGTCGGGCCGCGGCTCCAGGGTGTCGAGCCGGATCTGAACGGAGCGTTCGGCTCCGCGAGCCGCTGGCACGTTTCGCAGTGACCGCTTCGCGCGAAGAAGCGCTCCCCGGACGCGAGGCAGAACGCGAGCTGTTCACGCGCTGCCTTCGTGAAGCCGCGCAGGGGCTGCCGCGGTTGCTCATCTTCGAGGGCGAGGCCGGCGTCGGGCGCAGCGCACTGCTTGCGGAAATCGTGGGGGCGCCGCAGCTGCGCGCGGGCCGCATCCGCGTCGTGCGCCTCGACGTCCACGACGGCAACGAAGACCCGGTGCTGCTGCTGGCACGTGCCGTCGCGCGCTACGGCATCTACGAACGGCTCGGCGGCCGGCGTCGCATCGGCGGTGCGGCCGGCCGGCTGCTGCCGCAGTGGCTCGGCGCGATTCCCGGCGTTGGGGATGTGCTCGAGGCCATCGTGGAAACCGCGGCCATCCTGCGGAAGCGCAGCCGCGCGGAACAGGGCACGCGGCTGCCCGAGGATGTCGAATCGCTCATCCGCATCGCACGCCGCCGGCCGCTCGCCATCCTGATCGACGACCTGCACCGTTGCGACGAGCATGCGCTCGACCGGCTGCGGCAGCTCATCACCGAAGCCGAGACCGGTGTGCGACTTCTCGTCGTGGGCACCGCACGTACGCCCGCGGTCGGAGCGCCCGCCGCGCCCGTACACCGGCTCGACCGCTACATCGGCGGCGGACGCCTCGTGCGCCACCGGCTGCAGCCGTTCGACATCGAGGCCGTTGCGGAACGGATCGAAACGCCCGAACTGCCCGAGACTGTCCTGTCGGCGTTGCGCGTTGCCGCATCGTTGACGGAGGAGTTCGACGCGCTGGACGTCGCGGAGCGGACCGGCCGCGATGAGCTCGCCATTGAGGACACACTCGCCATCGCCGTGCGCGCCGGCGCACTGGTCAGTCTCGGAATGGCCGACCGCCCCGATGGCGACATCTCCACCCGCTACCGCTTCGCGTCTGCGGCGCTGCGTGCGCACCTCGGACGCAGCGATGCACACGCGGGCAGCACCGATGCACTCGCAAAAGGAGGATGATGGGCCGGCTCGACGCGATCTGGATCAAGCGGTTCAAGGGTGGTCCCATGGATCCCGCCACCGCCGCCCGCCTCGAGGCGGGTCAGGGCATTGCGGGCAACGCGAACCGCGGTGGGAAGCGGCAGGTGACGATCATCGAGCGCGAAGCGTGGGAACGCGTGATGGCGGAGCTGGGCGCGGACGCAGATCCCGCGACGCGTCGCGCGAATCTCATGATCAGCGGGATCGGTCTCCGCGAAGCACGCGGACGTACGCTGCGCATCGGACCCTGCCGCCTCCGCATCTACGGCGAGACGCGACCCTGCAACATCATGGAGGAGTCGCTGCCCGGACTCCAGGAAGCGCTCCGCCCCCACTGGAACGGCGGCGCGTTCGGCGAAGTCCTCGATGACGGCGAGATCGCCGTCGGCGACACCGTGAGCTGGGACGACTAGCTAGTGACCGGCCGCGCCGGCGTCCGCATCGCGCGGATCCGGTGCGCCGACACGTTCGCCGGTTCGAGAGTCGATGAGGATCGCGTGTACGCTGCCCTGACGGCCGCCCACGCGTACCTCGTGTCCCATTGCACTGAGCGCTGCAGCGGCTTCTTCGCTCACGCCTTCGTTCTCGATCGAGACACGGTCGGGCAGCCACTGATGGTGGATGCGCGGCGCGTCTACAGCCTGCTGCACCCCCATATCGAAATCGATCAGGTTCAGCGCAACCTGCAGCACGGTGTTGATGATCGTGCGGCCGCCCGGACTGCCGATCACCGCCACGAGCTGGCCATCCTTCGCGATGATCGTCGGCGTCATGCTCGACAGCATGCGCTGCTCCGGCCGCGCAAGGTTCGGCTCCGTTCCGATCAGACCGTTCTCGGTTGTGAGGCCCGGCCGCGCGTTGAAGTCGCCCATCTCGTTGTTCAGCAGGAAGCCCGCGCCCGGCACCACGATGCGTGAGCCGTAGCCCGCCTCCAGCGTGTACGTCACGGATACCGCCATCCCATCCCGATCCACCACGGAGTAGTGTGTCGTCTGCGGACTCTCGTACGCGAGCGCAACATCTTCCGGCGACGACTCCGACGCACGTTCGGTGTCGATCTCCGCGCGCAACTCGGCCGCGTACTCCTTGCTCGTCAGATGGGCGACCGGCACCTCCGCGAAGTCCGCGTCCGCGAGGAAGCGCGCGCGATCGCGGAAGGCGCGTCGCATGGCTTCGACGAGGACGTGGATGTGACGCGGGCTGTTGTGTCCGAGTGAGGCGAGGTCCCAGCCCTCGAGGATGTTCAGCATCTGCACGAGCGCGACACCGCCGCTGCTCGGCGGCGGCATGCTGTAGATGTCGTAGCCGCGGTACGTGCCGTGGATCGGCGTGCGCTCCTTCGCCTCGTAGCGCGCAAGGTCCGCTTCCGTGATCATCCCGCCGCCACGCACCATCTCGGCTGCGATCAGTCCGGCCGTCTCGCCCCGGTAGAAGCCGTCGCGACCCTGGTCCCGGATGCGCGCCAGCGTGCGACCGAGGTCGGGCTGTCGGAACCGTTCGCCCTCGGCGTACGGCGCACCGTTCTTCGTGAATGCTGCGAGTGTGGCCGGATACGCCTCGAAGCCGCGGCGCGACCCGGCCAGCGAGCGCGCGAGGCCGGGCGGCAGATCGAAGCCGTCGGCGGCAAGCCTCACGGCCGGGTCGACCAGGGTTCGCCAGTCGGCCCGGCCGTACCGCTCGTGCGCGAGCGCGAAGCCCGCAACCGTGCCCGGCACGCCCACGGCGAGATGACTGTAGTGATGGATCCGGCTCGAGTACGCACCCGTCGAATCAAGGAACATCTCCGGGTGCGCGGCCAGCGGCGCCTTCTCACGGAAGTCGATCGCCGTCGTCCTGCCATCCGGGAAGCGGATTACCATGAACCCGCCGCCGCCGATGTTGCCCGCGGCCGGATACGTCACCGCCAGCGCGAAGCCCGTGGCGATCGCGGCATCGACGGCATTCCCGCCCGCGCGCAGCGCCGCGGCGCCCGCCTCGCTCGCGATCGCGCTCGCGGATACCACCATGCCGTTCGCGGCCCGGACCGTCCCCGCGCTGGGCGGCGCCGGCGATACCGCGCTCGGCGGGGCCGGTGGGGTCGTGCACGCCGCGACCGCTACGAGCAGCGTCGCCAACGCGGGGAGCCTGCGCGTCAGGAAGGTAACTGCGAGGTCTGCGCGGACTTCGGGGTCGAAGAGCTTCGTGGCTGCGATCATCGGCGATCCCTCCGCTTTCCCGCCGCAGGCGACGTGTCGATGACCAGCGCGATGATCAACCCGATCACCTGCAGCGCCTGCCAGTCGCCGCCCCACCAGTTCTGCACCGCCGTGTACCAGAGCAGCGTCGTCGGCAGGAAAATGAAGCCCAGTATCGGCCACAGCAGCGTGTCGAAGATCCCCGTGAACCACTCGGTGAAGAACCAGAGGAGGACAATGAGCAGCCGCGGTGTGATCAGTGCGAACAGCACGCCCAGGCAAGGCATCGCGCGCTCCGGGATCGGGGTGGCTCGATCGGCTTCTGGAAGATGGCGGCCTTACGGCACGGCATCAAATGCCACCTCCCTCTACGGGTGATCGCGGGCTTTGTTGCGGGGGCGCGTCCGGCGCACGGCGGGCGTGGAGTTCGCGGTGAGGGGTGGAGTTCACGCGGCCGCCGGTTGCGCCGCAAACGCGTCAACCGCCGCGCCGCAAATCGGTCGATGGGCGGCTTTGCGGCGGCAGGCGCCGCAGACGCGTCAATGGCGGGCAATCGTGCCCGAGGTTTGACCGCTTTGCGGCGGCGTGCCGCAAACGCGTCAACCGCCGCGCCGCAAATCGGTCGATGGGCGGCTTTGCGGCGGTACGCGCCGCAGACGCGTCAATGGCGGGACATCGTGCCCCGGGTTTGACCGCTTTGCGGCGCCATG
>CAYUIG010000036.1:15398-34167 GCA_964444685.1 uncultured Gemmatimonadaceae bacterium
GACGCGTCAATGGCGGGACATCGTGCCCCGGGTTTGACCGCTTTGCGGCGCCATGCCGCAAACTCGTCAACCGCCGCGCCGCAAGTCGGTCGGTGGGCGGCTTTGCGGCGGTACGCGCCGCAGACGCGTCAATGGCGGGACATCGTGCCCCGGGTTTGACCGCTTTGCGGCGCCATGACTCCAACCTGTCCAGCGGAACGGGGCGAACCGAAAGTCTGCCTGCTTTGCGGCGAACGGGCGGACACGCGGGTCGTCGTAGTCCTCCTCCCGGCAGTGACGTCCGTTTGCGGTGGAGGCCCGGCGCCTCTATTTCAACGGCCGAACATGCATGAGGGAGGGGCAAGGTGATCATCCGCGAGAGCGAAGTCCTGCGCTACCACAACGGCGACACGCCGGGCAAGCTGGAGGTGGTGCCGTCGAAGCCGTGCCTGACCCAGCGCGACCTCGCCCTCGCGTACACGCCGGGTGTGGCGGTGCCGTGTCTGCGCATTCAGGAGAACCCGAACGACGGTTTCCAGTACACCGGGCGCGGCAATCTCGTCGCGGTGATCACGAACGGGACGGCGGTGCTCGGGCTCGGCAACATCGGCCCGCTTGCCGGCAAGCCGGTGATGGAAGGCAAGGGCGTGCTGTTCAAGCGCTTCGCGGATGTCAACGTATTCGACTTGGAGCTGGACACGACGGATCCGCAGGAGCTGATCCGCTGTGTGAAGCTGCTCGAGCCCACTTTCGGCGGGATCAACCTCGAGGACATCCGCGCGCCGGAGTGCTTCGAGATCGAGGAGACGCTCCAGCGCGAGATGGACATCCCGGTCTTCCATGACGACCAGCATGGCACGGCCATCATCAGCAGCGCGGCGCTCCTGAACGCGCTGGATCTGGCCGACAAGCCGATCGATCAGGTACGCGTCGTGTTCCTGGGCGCGGGCGCGGCCGGAATCGCGTGCGCGAACATGTACATCTCGCTCGGCGTGGATCCGGCGAAGGTGCTGATGGCCGACTCGAAGGGCGTGCTCTACGAGGGCCGCGGCGACGCGCTGAACCCGTACAAGGAGAAGTACGTCCGTTCGACGGACAGGCATACACTCGCGGAGGCACTCGACGGTGCGGACGTATTCGTGGGCGTATCCGGCAAAGACCTCGTGACGCCGGACATGCTGCGCTCGATGGCGAAGAACCCGATCGTCTTCGCCATGGCGAATCCCGACCCCGAGATCTCCTGGGACGATGCGCGCAGAGCGCGTCCGGACGTCATCATGGCGACGGGTCGCTCGGACTTCCCGAACCAGGTCAACAACGTTCTGGGCTTCCCGTTCATCTTCCGCGGCGCGCTGGACGTACGCGCGCGCGCCATCAACGAGGCGATGAAGATCGCAGCCGCGCGCGCGCTGGCCGAGCTGGCGCGCGAGGACGTGCCCGAGTCCGTGGTGTCCGCGTACGGCGGCGACCCGATCAGCTTCGGCCCCGAGTACATCATCCCGAAGCCGTTCGACACGCGCGTGTTGACACGCGTGGCACCGGCGGTTGCGCGCGCCGCAGTCGAGAGCGGCGTGGCGCGCGAACCGAAGGAGGACTGGGAGGAGTACGCGGAATCGCTCGCGCGAAGGATCCTGGGCAAGAGCCACGAGGTCATGCGTTCCCTCGTGCAGAAGGCGCGGGCATCGAAGCGTCGCCGCATCCTGTTTCCGGAAGGCGAGGAGGACCGCATCCTGCGCGCGTGCCAGGTCGCCCTCGACGAGGGCATCGCCCAGCCCGTGCTCCTGGGCGATCCTGATCGTGTGCGGATGAACGCGCGCGCCCTCGGCCTGGAACTCCAAGGTGTCGAGGTCATCGACTTCGAGCGCTCGGACCGGCTCGATGCCTACGCCGATGCGCTGTACGAGCGACGCCAGCGCTCCGGCGTCACGCCGCGCCGCGCGCGCCGGCTGCTCCAGGACCCTGCGTACTTCGGCGCGATGATGGTGCACCTGGGCGAGGTGGACGGGCTGGTGTGCGGCCTCAATCGATCGTATCCCGAGACCATCCGGCCTGCGCTCCAGATCATCGGGCTGCGTGCGGACGCGACCCGCGCAGCGGGCGTGTACTGCATGGTGCTGAAGGACCGCGTGATCTTCTTCGCGGACACGACCGTCAACATCGAGCCCAGTGCCGAGGAGCTGGCGGAGATCGCGATCATGGCGGCCAGAGTGGCGAAGAAGCACTTCGAGCTCGAGCCGCGGGTTGCGATGCTGTCGTTCGGCAACTTCGGCTCGGTGAAGCATCCCTTCACGGCCAGGGTACGGCGTGCCGTGGAGATCGCCCGTGAGAAGGCGCCGCAGCTGGTGATCGACGGCGAGATGCAGGCGGATACCGCGCTCGTGCCCGAGATCGCGGAGACCGCATTCCCGCATTCGCGCGTCGCGGGCGATGCGAACGTGCTGATCTTCCCCGACCTGCAGTCGGGCAACATCGCGTACAAGCTGGTGCAGCGGCTCGCGGGCGCGGACGTGATCGGCCCGATCCTGGTCGGTCTGCGCAAGCCGGTGAACGTGCTCAACCACTACTCATCGGTGAACGAGATCGTGAACATGACCTCGATCACGACGGTGCTCGCCGACGCACACGCCTGATGCGCGCGACGGGGCGGCACAAGTCGTCCCGTCGCGCCATTCCAGTGCCCCGGCGCCCGCGACTTCTTGGGCGCCGTGCACGACACCCCCAACCACGACTTCGCGGCGCTGCTGCGCGCGCTCGACGGACGCGATGCGCTCCGTCCGCTCGTCGCCGCACTTGGATTCCGCCGTGCGTCGAAGCGCATGCCGGCGGAGCCGGGCCACGACGCGCGCATCGTCGGTGAGCGACCCGGCGCGCGTGCGGTCCTGCTCGAGTTCGAGGATTCGGTGGATGCCGTACGTGTCGGCCGAATCGCCCGGGCGGTACGCGCACGCGACCTGACCATCCAGCACCTCTTCATCGCCGCCGACCGAACGTGGCGCCGCGTGCTGCTCGCGTGCGTAGGCCTTGAAGGCGAGCTGAGACACGCCTGCATCGAGCCGGCGGCCGTGACGGCGGCGGATACGGAGACGCTCTCCGAGATGGCCGCGCCGCCGGACGAACCGGGACTCGCGGTCGCGCTGCGGCATGCGCGTGCGCTCGATCGTGGCCGCGTCACCGACCGCTTCTTCGAGGACTTCCGGTCGCTGCGCGCGCGCGTAGCTACGAACTGGAGCGGCATCCCGAAGGATGCCGCGGCGGATCGCGACGAGCTCGCACTCCTGCTGCTTTGCAGGCTGATGTTCCTCTACTTCCTTCAGCGCGCCGGCCGTCTGGACGGCGACCGCGCCTTCCTCTCGAACCGATTCCGTTCGCAGCGCACCGGACTGTATCGGAACGTGCTCGTGCCGCTGTTCTTCGAATCGCTCAACCGCCGGCCCGGGCAGCGCTCGCCGCGGGCGCTCGCGCTCGGCGCGCTGCCGTACCTGAACGGCGGACTGTTCGAGCGTGTGGATGCGGAGCGGGCGCATCCGCGCCTGGATCTCGCGGATGAAGTCGTCGCATCGATTCTGGGTGACCTGCTCGAGCGGTACCGCTTCGCGCCGCGCGAGTCGGGCGAGGACCGGATGGATGGACTGGCACCGGTGTCGGTCGATCCGGAGATGCTCGGGCGCGTATTCGAGCGGATCATGGATCCGGAGCGGCGCGGTCGGACGGGCACGTTCTATACGCCGTCCACGCTCGTGGACGACATCGTGGCCGACGCGTTGTCCGCGTGTCTCGGTGCGCGTCTCGGCATCGATCCGGAAGAAGCGCGGCAGCGCATCGATGACCCGGACCCTTCTGCCGCGGCGGCTGCACGAGACCTGCGCGTGCTCGATCCCGCGTGCGGCTCGGGTGCGTTCCTGATCGGTGCACTCGCGCGCCTTGCGCGCCTCGCACCCGACCCCGATGCGCGGCGCCGGATCGTCGGCAGCGGACTGCACGGTGTGGACGTGCAGAGTGACGCGGCGCGACTGTGCTCGCTCCGGCTCTGGCTCGCACTCACGCTCGACGTGCGCGGCGAATTGCCGCCGCTGCCGAATCTGGACCGTCGCATCCGTCAGGGAGACGCGCTCCTCGATCCGCTCGACCTCGGCGCGCCGGCCGACGCGGACTCGGACGTGCGACGCGCACTCCGCGAGCTCCCCGAACTGTCCGCACGCTACCTGGTCTCCGAACCTGCGTCGCGGCCGGCGCTCGAACGGAAACTCGCGGCTGCGGAGCGCTCCCTCGCCCGGGCTTGGGCTGCGGCGCAGTCGAAGCGATTGCGCCGAACGGCAGCCGAGCTGCGCGCCACGGCAGCGGATCGCGACCTCTGGGGCGAACCGACCGATGACGCGCTGCGCGCACGCGCGGGGGTCGATTCCACGGAGCGCGCCATCGATGCGCTTCAGTCGCTGCGACGCCGCATGGCGCGGCATCGTGAGCTGCCCTTCTTCAGCTTCCGGGTGCACTTCGCGGAAGCGTTCGAGCACGGATTCGATCTGATCCTCTCGAATCCGCCGTGGATCCGTGCGCACGACTGGCCCGATCCGCTGCGACGAATCGCGCGTGCACGCTTCGCCGTGTGCCGCGAAGCCGGCTGGCCGGAAGGTGCGCGGCTCGCCGGCGCGCCCGCAGCCGCCGGCGCACAGGTGGATCTGTCGCAGCTCTTCATCGAGAAGTCGATCCAGCTCCTGGCACCGGGCGGCGCGCTCGGCGCGGTCGTTCCCGCCAAGACCTTCCGCTCCCTCTACGGCGCCGGCGTGCGCGCGCTCCTGCTCCGCGAAACGCACATCCAGGCCGTTCACGACTACGGCCTGGACCAGCACGCGGTCTTCCGTGCGGACGCGTTCGCGGGCACGGTCGTGGCCTGCCGTCCGATGCGACCCGAGGATTCCGGGAGACCCGTGCGCATCCGCATGCACGCACGCAATTCCATACCGCTCAACTGTGACGCACCCGCGCACGAACTGCCGCTCGTGCCCGGTGACACGAGGTCGCCCTGGCTGATCGCGCCCGCCGCCGCGCGCAGAGCGCTCCGCAGGATGCAGCGCGCGGGACCGCCTCTCGGACGCCACGAACGGCTGCGTGTGCGACGCGGTGTGTTCACCGGCGCGAACGATGTCCTGCTCATCGATCGCGCCGAACCGAAGCTCGGCGGCCTCGCCACGATTCGCGCGGCAGGTCGCCGCAAGGGCGCCGCGTCGTCCTACGAGGATGTGATCGAGAGCAGCACACTCCGACCCGTGCTGCGCGGCGCGGGCATCTCGCCATGGCGCTTCGATGCCGAAGGCTGGGTGCTCTGGCTGCACGACGCGCGCGGTGCACCGGTACCGCCGCCGCCTCGAACGGCTCGCTACCTCGAGCGTCATGCCGACCGGCTGGATCGCCGCACGGGCGCGCGGCACGACCGGCCCGGTGCGATCTTCCGGGTCGATGCGTCCACCGTTGCACCCAAGGTCGCCTGGCAGGACCTCGCCCGCGATCTGGAGGCCGTTGCGATTCCCGCGTCCATTCCCGATGGACTCGGCGGCCGCAGTCCCGTGATCCCGCTCAACACCGTCTACTTCATTCCAGTCGAGCGCGACGACGATGCCCTCGTGCTCGCGGCGATCCTGAACAGTCTTCCCGTGCGTACGTTCGCGCGCGCCATCGCCGAGCGAGCAAAGGATGCGTGCTTCCGCTTCTTCGCGTGGACCGTCGCATCGATTCCGCTGCCGCCCACGTGGCGAACTGCGCAGGGCCTGCTCGAGATCTCGCGCAGCGCGCACCGCGCTGGATCGATCGGCGACGACGCGCGCCGAACGCTCGACGACCTCGTCGCCCATCTGTACGGGCTCACGCGCGCGGACGTCGCGGCACTGGCGGAGTTCGATGCATGGCTGCGGGGAGATGCCTGAACGCGTCATACCGGCGACGCCGGCCGATGTGGTGCGTTCCGTACTCGCGCGGTCTGCGTGGCGCTCATCCGGCACGGATCACGGAACCGGCCTGCCCGGGTTCCAGGAAGAAGCCGTGCACCGCGCCGTTGCCAGCATGGAGCGCTGGCGCGGCGCGATCGTGGCCGATGCCACAGGCACGGGGAAAACGCACGTGGCACTCGCGATCATCGCCGAGGCACTCGCAAGCGATCTGCGCGTGGCACTGATCACGCCCGCGTCACTGCGGGCACACTGGGCCCGGCGCCTCGACACCATCGCAGCGCGGCGACGCATTGTGTGGGTCACACACGCCTGGCTTTCGCGACACGGCGCGCTGCACGCGCGACCCGATCTCGTTGTCGTGGACGAGGCCCATGCGTTCCGCAATCCGACTACGCGGCGCTACCGCGCGCTCGCGGAATCGTGCGGTCCGCGCGTGCTGCTCCTCACCGCCACGCCCGTCAACAACTCGCCGCTCGATGTCTACAACCTGATCCGTCTCTTCGCAGCCGATGGCACCTTCGCGTTCCTCGGCGTGGCGTCGCTGCGCAACGCGTTCCATGCGGCGGCGCGCGGCGAATGGTCGTCCGCGGCCGATGCGGTACTGGGTGCGGTCGTGGTCCGTCGCAGCCGTGCAGAGGCGCGTGCCGCCGCGGGATCCGTGCTCCGCTTCCCGCAGCGCGCGCCGCCGCGCGCCATCGAGTGGCGGCCGCACGCCGGCCGATGGTCCGAGGGCGTGCGGAGGATCGCGTCGCTGGAGTTCGCGGCACTGCAGGCAGGTGCAACGGCCGCACGTCGCGGTTCCAGCGAGATCGTACGCCTCCTCCTGCTCAAGCGGCTCGAGTCGGGACGTGCCGCGTTTCACGCCACCGTGCATCGACTGGCAGAGTTCCACGCGGACTTCGTGAACGAGCTCGACGCGGGCCGGCTTCTCACCCCGGCCGACCGTCGTTCCCTCGCGGACGGCGCGCAGCTCGCGTTCGGCGCGCTCCTGCTGAAGCCGTTTCCTTCATTGCTGGATGCACGTGCATTGAGAGCCGCGGCACTCCGGGATCTCGAGCAACTGCGCGCGCTCGCCGAAGACCACGACGATGACCGGGATCCCAAGTGCACCGCACTCGTCGATCTGTTGAGAACGGAGCTGCGAGGCCGCCGAACGCTCGTCTTCACCGAGTTCCGTGATACGGCGGAAGAGCTGTGGCGGAAACTGCGGAATCGCTTCCGCGTTGCGCTCGTCCACGGCGGCGGCGCATGGATCGGCAGCGGACCCGCCACGCGCGCCGCGGCGCTCGCACTCTTTGCGCCCTCGGCCGCGCGCCACGCCTTGACGGATGCCGATGTGCTCATCGCCACCGATGTGCTCGCGGAAGGCCTGGACCTGCAGGGAGCGAATGCGGTCGTGTCGTACGACTTGCCGTGGAATCCCGTGCGCCTGATTCAGCGCATCGGCCGTATCGATCGCATCGGTTCACCGCACGATCGCATCGACATCTTCAACTTCATGCCGGCCGACGGGCTGGAAGCCGTGCTCGGACTGCTGCGCCGGCTGCGGGCGAAGATCGGCGCGATCGACCGCGCGATCGGAGGCGAGCCGGCCGTCCTCGAATGCCCGGACCCCGACCGGCTGGCGGAGCTGGTCGCCCGCATCCGAGAGGGCGATGAAGCCTTGCTCGATGACGTCGAGGACCCGATGGGGGCCCTGCGAAGCAGCACGAGCGACCCGTTCCCGTGCGGATCGATTCCGGTCGCAACGACCACGGTGACAAAGGCCGTGATGGTCGCGGTCGAAGCCGATGGAATCACGACCTGGCTCACGACCTCCGAGGAACGTACGGAGGATGTCCTGCGCCGCGCGCTCTCCGACCACGGGCCAACGCCGGACGAGGCCCGAACCGTGGCAATCGTTCGGGCCGCCCGCGGCATCGTCCGAAACGCCCCGGTGGTCCCGGACAGCGGCGGACCTGCTGCCGCGATGAGCCGGCTGCTGCTCCGCACCCTCGCCGCGACCCAACGCCCTTCCCCCGATTTGATCCGGCGCTGCGAAACACTCCTGTCCGCGCTCGCGGCCGGGGCATCAGCGGCCCGCGAGAGCGACCTGCGCCGCATGCTGCGCGACCCGCCAACGGATGCCGACCGTCTCTGCGTCCAGATCGAGGCGCTGAACCTCGCCTCACCACGGCCGGCCGGCCGGATCCGGATCCTCGGGATCCTCGCACCGACGGGATTCGGACCTCAGGAGGCCCTTCGGGAATAGAAGGTACCGCGGGTTCGCCCGGCCGTGGTTCAGGAAGCACCCCGAACGAGAAGATCTGTTGAGACGCCGTATCGTCATATTCGCGGCCGCCGTGCTGCTCATGGCCGGGGCCGGTTCGATCGCAGCCCAGCAGCAGACCGGCGGAATCGAGGGCCGGGTCGTCACGAAGGAAGGAACGGCGATTCCCGCCGCGCGCGTGCGGCTCCTGGAGAGCCACCGCGAGGAGATGTCGCACCGCGACGGATCCTTCCACTTCGACGCACTCACCCCCGGGCGCTACACGGTCGTGGCCGAGCACATCGGCTTCCGCACGACCGAGCGTGAGGTGGACGTGCAGGCCGGCCGCACTTCCGAGATCGAGATCCAGCTCGAGGTCGCCGCGATCGAGCTGTCCTCCATCACCGTGACAGGCGCACTCGGCCGGCGTGCCGGCCGCGACGTCCTGAGCCCGCTCTCGATCGTGAGCGGAGCCGAGCTGGACCGCGAGCTGGCCGCCACCGTGGCCGCCACGCTCGACGACGAGCCGGGCATCTCGGTCACGGCACTGGGCCCGGCCACCGGCCGGCCGGTGATCCGCGGCCTCGGCGGGGACCGCATCCTCGTCCTCGAGGACGGCTTCCGCACGGGCGACATGTCATCGCTGTCCAGCGATCACGCGGTCGCGATCGACCCGTCGACTGCGAGGCAGGTCGAGGTCGTGCGCGGGCCGATGTCGCTGCTGTACGGCAGCAGCGCGCTGGGCGGCGTCGTCAACGTGATCCGCGACGAGATTCCCCGCTCGGTCCCCGAGCACGCGACCGGCGGCGCCACGTTCCAGGGATCGACGGTCGACGCGGGCCTCTCCACCTCCGGCTCCGTTCTCACCGGCTCCGACCCATGGGCGCTGCGCGCGGAGCTCAGCGCGCGCCGGTCGGGCGATGTCGCCACGCCGGTCGGCGATCTCGTGAACACGGATGCACGCACCTTCGGCGGCGCGCTCGGCCTTGCCCGCATCGGCGACCACGGCCACGCCGGCGCAGCCTACCGGTTCTACAGAAACGAGTACGGCATCCCGGGCGGCTTCGTCGGCGGTCACGACGACGGTGTCGATGTCGAGATGACACGTCACGCCGTGCGCGCGGAAGGCGAGCTGCACCGGGAAGAGCGCTTCCTCGAGGAGATCGAAGCGAGCCTGTCGTTCACCGACTTCGACCAGCGCGAGCTCGAGCACCACCATCACGACGAAGACGAGGAGGAGGAGCACGAAGGCGATGTGGGGACGCGCTTCCACCAGGAGCTCGCGTCCGTCGATCTCGTCGCGCGCCACGCCCCGCGCGGCGCGCTCGCACAGGGAGCGCTCGGGCTGCGCGGATACTATCGCGACATCCAGACGGGCGGCTCACTTCAGACCCCGTCGACGTACGACTTCGGCTTCGCCGTCTTCTTCGTCGAGGAGATCGGGGCGGGCCCCACGCGCTTCCAGATCGGCGCACGCTACGACTGGGCCCGCTACGTCCCGCGCGACACGACCGCACGCATCATGATCGGCGGCGAGAACATCCCCGTGCGCGAACGCACGTTCGGGAGCTTCTCCGGTTCCGTGGGTGTGCTGCACGTCTTCTCCGACGTGTTCCGCGTCGGCGCCAGTGTGGCGCGCGCGTACCGCACGCCCGACTTCAACGAGCTGTACTCCGACGGCCCGCACCTGGCCGCCAACTCGTACGATGTGGGGGACCCGTCGATCTCGGAGGAAACCGGATTTGGTGTGGACGTCTTCGCCCGCGTGGACCACGACCGCGTGCGCGGCGAGCTGGCCGTGTTCCGCAACCAGCTAGACGACTACATCTTCCCGTCCAGCCGCGCGCGCGCGGAGCTGGGCAACGGCAGCGGCCGTCCGCGCTTCCAGTACACGAACGAGGACGCCGTCTTCACCGGCGCGGAAGCGGACTTGCAGATCACACTCACGCCGCGCCTGTCACTGGAGACCACGGCCTCGCTCGTGCTCGCCGAGTTCACATCGGATCGCGCGCCGATTCCGGTCATCACCGGCACCGACACCACCTTCATCGCGGCCTCCGAGCATCCGCCGCTGATTCCGCCGCTGCACGGGCGCGTCGGCCTGCGCTACGAGCGCACGCGCTGGTTCGCGGGGTTCGGTGTGCGCTGGGCCTCGGAACAGGACCGCATCGGTGACTTCGAGACGCCGACCGCCGCGTACGCGATCGCCGATGCCGACGCGGGCGTGCGCTTCTTCGATGGGGACCGGTTCCACACGATCACCGTGCGCGTACAAAACGCGGGCGACACGGAGTACCGCGACCATCTCTCGCGCATCAAGGACCTGATGCCGGGACCCGGCCGTGACGTGCGCCTGCTCTACCGGCTGACGTTCTGACGCGCGTCAGGTACCGACGAGGCTGAGCAGCCAGGCGCACAGCAGGCCGCCGTAGATGCCCAGCACGTAGCCGGCCACGGCCATCATCAGGCCGACCGGCGCCATCGCCGGGTGGTAGACACCGGCAACGACCGGTGCCGATGCGGCGCCGCCGACGTTGGCCATGCTGCCGGTCGCCACGAAGAACAGCGGCGCACGAAGCAGCCGTGCCGCAACCAGCAGGATCAGCACATGGATGGAGATCCACAGTGCGCCCGCCGCGAACAGGATCGGTGCATCCAGCACCGCGCGCAGATTGGCCTGTGCGCCGATACCGGTGAGCAGAAGGTAGAGCGCGGCGTACCCCAGCTTCGACGCGCCGACGCTCTCCAGTTCGCGCACCCGCGTGAACGACAGCATCAGTCCACCGGTCACGACGATCAGCACCGCCCACGTCGTCGAGCTGATGATCGTCGGATCGCCGAGCGAGGGCAGGCGCGCTCCTGCGGCCACGGCGAGCACCGACCCTGCGAAGCCGAGGCCGACCAGCATCGCCAGGTGCCGCAGCTCGATCGGGCGTAGCTCCACTTCCGCTTCGGCCGCGCGACGGGTCGCCGCCGTCAGCCCTGTCGTGTCCGCTCCGATCCAGCGGTCGAAGCGGGACTGGAATCCGGACAGCAGCAGCAGCACGCCCATCCAGCCGTAGCCGACCACGGTATCGATGACGATGATCGGGCCCAGGATCGGCTCCGGTGTGCCCACGCTCTCCGCGATCGCCACCATGTTCGCGGTCCCGCCGATCCAGCTTCCCGACAGCGCGGCGAATCCCATCCACATGTCGTCGGGGAGGAAGCGGCCGAACACGAGCAGCGAGAT
The DNA here is from genome assembly GCA_964444685.1 of uncultured Gemmatimonadaceae bacterium. Lineage (GTDB taxonomy): Bacteria > Gemmatimonadota > Gemmatimonadetes > Longimicrobiales > RSA9 > CAYUIG01. The sequence goes on from CAYUIG010000036.1 coordinate 26,800, forward strand.
GGGCCCGCCGATGATCACACCGAACGTGCCCGCGAGCATCATCACGAGCGCCATGCCGCCCAGCTTCGCGATCGTCGGCAGATCCACCGTGATCATGAGCAGCAGCAGCGCGAGCGGCAGCAGGTAGCGCGTCATCCACGCATACGTCGGCGACGCGGCGGGCAGGATCCCTGCCGTCGTGGACAGCGTGGGGATGAAGTACGCCCAGATGACGGGCGGCAGGTACTCGAAGAGCTTGCGGAGCGCGGGCAGGCCGCTCAGCCAGAAGACGACACCGAGGACGGCCGCACAGTACGCGAACACCGCCATCGGGTCGTTCAGCAACGGTACTGCCGCGTTCTCCATCGCGCCTCCCGGTCGGGCCGCCAAGGTTGCCCCGCCGGCGCGCCTCCGGCAAGGCCGACTCTACCCACGCAACCGAAGTTCGGCCTATCTTGGCGCCATGCCGATGTCACCTGCCGCGGAAGTGCGTGGCCGCGCCGCGCTGTACGCCATCGTCGTCATCACCATGCTCGCCGGTGCCGGCCTCCTGCGCGGCGACGGCGTCAGTGACCCCGGCTTCCACACGCTGCTCGAAGTCGCGGCCACACTGCTCGCGCTGATCGTCGGGATCCTCTCCCTCGTACGCTATTACAGCCGGAAGGAGAGCCTCTTTCTCTTCATCGGCGCCGCGTTCCTTGGTACGGCCTTCCTCGATGCGTACCATGCGGCCGTGACCGCCGCGCCCATCGCCGGCGGGCTCGATCCCGAGCGGCAGAGCGCGCTGGCATCATGGAGCTGGCTCGGTTCCCGCTTCTTCCTCGCCTTCTTCCTGGTCCGCCGCGCGTTCGTTTCGCGTGTGCGCGCCAGTCCCCGGCGGATGGCGAAGGTGAGCGAGACGGCCGTGTACGGGACCGCCGCGATCGTCGCGATCGCGATCTTCATCGGCTTCTCGATCTACCCGGTCGTCGAGGTCTATTACCCGGAGTTCTTCTTCCGCCGCCCGATCGACCTGCTGGTCGGCGCACTCTTCCTCGTCGCCGCCATCATCAACCTGCGTGCGGGCGGCTGGCGCGAGAACGCCTTCGAGCACTGGCTCGTACTGTCGCTGTTCATCAACGCGGGCGTACAGCTCTTCTTCGCCGCACGCTCCGGCGATCCGTTCGACGCGTCCCACGATGCCGCACACGCGCTCAAGCTCCTCGCCTACGTGTGCGTGCTCATCGGCTTGCTCGCCAGCGTGTACTACACGTACCGCCACCTCGAGCAGAGCCGCATCGCACTCGCGGAATCGAACGCGGCGCTGAAGCAGGAAGCCGCGGATCGCGAGAAGACGCAGAACGAGCTGCGCATCCGCACCGCGTACCTCGAGCAGCTCTTCGAGAGCGCCCCCGAGGCGATCGTCGTGCTCGATGCCGACGATCGCGTGACGCGCATCAACTCCGAGTTCACGCGGCTGTTCGGTTACACGCCCGAAGAAGCGATCGGCTCCGCGATCGCCGACCTCATCGTGCCGGACCACTGCCGCATCGAAGCGGCCGCGCTGTCCCACGCCGTGGCGAGCGGCGAGGGTGTGTCGTGGGAGACGGTACGGCGTCGCAAGGACGGTACGCTCGTCGACGTGTCCATCCTGGGCACACCGATCCGCGGCATCGGCGGGCACATCGCGGTCTACGGCATCTATCGCGACATCACCGACCGCAAACGCGCGGAAGAAGAGCGCAGCGAAACGGCCGCGCGGCTGAAAGCGATCATCGAGGCGTCGCCGCTCGCGATCATCACGCTCGACGCGCAGCACACCGTGCAGTCGTGGAACCCGGCCGCGGAGCGCATGCTGGGCTGGCCCAGCTTCGAGGTCCTCGGACGGAGGCTGCCGCTGCTCGATGGTGATGACCTCGAGAACTCCGATCTGCTCCGTGCACTCAGTGACGCTCAGGCGTCCAGCTTCGAGGTGACCCGCCGCCGCCGCGACGGAGATCCGGTTGCCATCTCGATTGCCACCGCGCCGTTCTTCACCGCGGGCGGGCGGTCCACCGGCTACTTGATCGTGGCCGCGGATGTCACCGAGCGACGTCGCGCAGAGGAAGCACTGCGCCAGGCAATGGCCGCGGCCGAAGCCGCCAACCGCGCGAAGAGCGACTTCCTCGCGACGATGAGCCACGAACTGCGCACGCCGCTCAACTCCGTCATCGGCTTCACGCGCATTCTCGGGAAGAACAAGGCGGGCAACCTGCTGCCGTCGGACCTGACCTACCTCGAGCGCATCGCGGCCAACGGCGAGCACCTGCTCAGCCTCATCAATGACGTCCTCGACCTCTCGAAGATCGAGGCGCGCCGCATGACCGTCGAGCTGGCCACTGTGGACATCGCGGCGCTCGTGCGCGAGACGGCCGCCCAGCTCGAGGGCCGCACGGCCGGGAAGGAAGTCGCGCTGCGCACGCACATCCCCGACCGGGTCGCCAGTGTTCGTTCGGACGGCCACAAGCTGCGTCAGGTCCTCATCAACCTGGTGGGCAACTCGCTCAAGTTCACCGAGCGCGGCGACGTGACCGTTTCCGTCGAGACCGATCCGGTGTCGCACGAGCCCACGCGCATCGACGTGACGGACACCGGCATCGGCATCCCGGAAGACCGGCTCCAGCGCATCTTCGATGCGTTCGAGCAGGCTGATACCAGCACCGCGCGCATGTACGGGGGAACGGGGCTGGGCCTCTCCATCGCGCGCGGTTTGTGCGAGCTGCTCGGCTATCGCCTCGACGTCGCCAGCACCGAAGGCGTCGGGTCGACCTTCAGTATCGTGATGGCGCCGGACGTGGCCGGAGCGCCGCCGCTTCCCGGGCGGAGCGTGACGGCCGGCTGAGTTCTCGCAGCTTGCCCGAACCCTTGCAGATGGCACGGGATCGGGCGTCGTTCCGCCGTGCCTCGACGGATCCGGTCGAACATGCTAAGTTGTGGTCCGCCTTGCCGTTTCCGGTGCGGCCGCGGTACGCCGCAGGGTCGGCACGGCTCTCGCCTGCAGTCCTGCGACGTGTTCCCCACAGCAAAGGTTCCGACGTGACGTTCGCGTTTCCCGATACCGAGGCGCTCGGCGCCCGCTGGTGTTCACCTACGCCTGCCCCATCGTTACGGCCGCAGAACGGCGCCGGGCCGATCACGCTCGAGGCACTGCGCGAGCGCGTCCGCCGCTACAACTCCGACATCGATCCCGATTCCCCACGCTTCCGCGCAGCGGTGCTGCTGCTCGCGGGCTCCGTATGGGGCCACAACGTGGACCGGCTGGCACGCCGGACCGGGTACGATCGCGCCTTCGTCGCGCGTTGCGCGCGCAGACTGATCGACAATGGCGTGTGGCAGAACGGCCGCACGATCGGCGACTGGTCGCTGAGCGATGAGGCGTCCGGTTCCTTCTGGAACGATGTGGGCGTCGCGGAAGGTGTGCTGTGCCGGCGCGTCGGTGCGGATGGCCTCATCGAATGGGCGCCGCCCGGCTACTGGAACAAGCACTACGAGTTCGTCGACTCGGGAGATCAGGGCCTGAGCGTTCACTATCGCGACGCGCTGCCGACCACGTCTCAGGCAGGGGCAGCCCGGCCCGCCGCGGAACTCGAGCCCACCCCTTCGCCTTCGTCGGGGGTGGAGCTGGAGCCCGAGCCGATCGTTGCGAGCGACGAAGCGGCCGCCAGCGAACCGGAGCGGGAGGAGACCTCGTCGCCGCCCACACTCGAGGAAGTCTTTACCGGCGCCGTCTGGCTGCGCTGAAGTTCGCGCCGAGGAGAGTGTCAGCGAGTCCCGCGCGAGCGGGGCTCGTTTTTTTTCAGCGCGCGACGAGGCTGCGCGCAACGAACCAGACGTTCGCGGGGCGTTCCGCGAGCCGGCGCATGTACCACGGGAACCAGGACTCGCCGTACGAGATCAGGACGCGCACGCGGAATCCCTCCTCGGCCAGACGCACCTGCTCCTCGCTCCGGATCCCGTAGAGCATCTGCACCTCGAAGCTCGTACGGGGCCGGCCCAGCTCTTCCGCTTCATCGGTGATCGCGCGAATCAGACGCACGTCGTGCGTCGCGATCGCAACGCGGCACGCGGGTGAACCGCCGAGATCTCCGATCAGTGTCTTCGCAAGATCGAGGTAGTTGCGATCGACATCCTTCTTGCGACCCCACGCGATTGCGTCAGGCTCGAGGTACGCGCCCTTCACGAGACGGATCGATGGCAGGCGCGGCGCGAGTGTCGCGATGTCGTCGGTGGTGCGCTTCAGATTCGCCTGCACGCACACGCCGACATGCGGGAATGCAGCCCGCAGCGTCGTGTACAACTCGAGCGTGCGATCCGTGTACGCGCTGCCCTCCATGTCGATCCACAGCGCCGTGCCTGTCTGCGCCGATCGCTCCGCGAGTGTGGCCAGCGCATCGCGACACACCTCCATGCCTGCGTCCAGGCCAAGATGCGTCGGCTTCACGGAAACGTGCGTGTCCAGGCCTTCCGCTTCGATCCGCTCGAGCGCGCGCAGGTACCCCTTCACTACCTGCACCGCGCCCTCGGCGTCGACGTTCTCGCCCAGCTCGGTGATGGTCGTAGCAAGGCCGGCACGGCGCAGTTCGTGGGCGGCCGCGAGCGCATCCTCCAACCGCTCGCCCGGCATGAACCGCTTCACCGCGCGCTGCGCGAACCGGCGCCGCGGCAGCCGCTCCGAGATCCAGCGGTTGGTGGACGCCCACAGCAGCATCGATCGCATGGGTCGCATGCCGGTATCATGCGCCCCCGGGTCGCCTCACGCGAGAGGGGGCATCCCACACGGGCGGGCCGGCGTTAGATTTCAGGCTGCGTCCCGAATCCTGAATGCCATGCGACCCGTCCAGCGCCGTCTGCTGCTGCTGGTACCGTTGGCCCTCGCGGCCTACGCGATCCCCATCGCGTGGTCCCAGATCGTCAACGGCGACCCTGCGTATTACATCGGCCTGGCGCGCTCCCTCAGCTCCGGACAGGGCTACCTCTTCAACGGCCAGCCGCACGTCCACTATCCGCCCGGCTTCCCGCTGCTGCTGGCGCCCGTCGTCGCGCTGTTCGGACCCAGCGTCGCGGCCGCGCAGGTGGTGGTGGCCGCCCTCGCCATCGTGGCCGTCCTCATGGTCTGGTTCTGGGCGCGCGCCCGCGGGGACGTCTCGCCCGCGCTCGCCGCCACGCTGTTCGGCTTCTCCGGCGCATGGTTCGCCCTGGCCACTGCGGATGTCCGCTCCGAGCCCGCGTACGTCGTCGTGACGCTGGGGGCGCTGCTGCTGATCGAGACGTGGCCGGAGCGGCCCTCTCTCTGGCGACTGCTCCGCGCACCCCTCGCCGCGTACCTGATCCTCGCCGCCGTCCTCATGCGCTCCGTGGGGATCGCTCTGCCCGCTGCGGTGTTCGCCACGGCGGTGGTGCGTGCCTGGCGGCGTGAGTCTGCGACCGGCCCGCGTCCGGTTACGCTCGCGGTCGTGGCGCTGCCGGCGGCCGTTTTCTTCGTGGCCTGGAGCCTGTGGGTACTCCAGCAGCAGAGTGGCGGACCGTCCTATTTCGATCTGATCACACTCGGCGACGCGCGCGAGATCGACGTGCCGCGCGCCGGCCTCGGCGGAATCGCACTGCGCGTCCTCGTGAACCTGCGCGCGCAGCTGTCCCACACGGCTGAGCTGCTCGGTAACATCGGCTGGGCGCAGCCGCGCTGGTTCTCACCTCTGGCGTGGGCTGCGGCACTCGCGGTCGGCGCGGGCTGGGTGCGCGAGTTCCGCCGCGAGAATCCGCTGGCCGCGTGGTATGCGCTGGCCTACGCCGGCGTCGTGCTGCTCTGGCCCTTCAGTGAGGAGCGACGCTTCATCCTCCCGCTCCTGCCGTTGCTCCTCGTCTTCGCCATCCGCGGGGCGCCCGCTCTGGTGCGCTTCGTGGGTTCGCTGCGGCCGCGCACGCTCGCTCTCGCGGCGGCCGGCGTGGGTGTGGTTTCGGTCGCGGGATTGTACCTCGAGCTGCGGTCCGGTACGTACGGGCGGCAGGACGGCGCGTTCGGTCTGTTCTGGGCCGCGCTCGCGGTCGGAGGCCTCGTGGCGGCGTTCCGGCCCGCGTTCGTTGCACCGCTGTCGAGCCATCGATCGGCGACGATTCTCTTCACGCTCTGGACCGTCGGATACGTCGCCGCCGGCGCGGTGTCCATCGTGCGTACCGCCGGCGCGAACGTGGCCGGCACGCGCGTCACCAGCGGGAGCTCCATCCGCGAGGTGCTTCCCGTCGTCGAATCTCTGCCCGACGACGCCGTGATCATGACCGACTTCGCGTCCGGCGTGCACTTCTATACGGGCAGACCGACCATCGAGCTGCCCAAAACCGCGTCACCGGATGAGCTGCGCGCATGGGTCGAGGCGCGCACGCCCAACTACGTCCTCGGTATCGAGCACGGCTTCTATCTGCCCCGCACATCCGAACGCATCGATTCGTTGCGATCCGCCCTCCACGGCGGGCTGGTGCTCGTCGTTACCCTGCCGTCCGGCCCGATCTACGAGGTGGCCGAGACGCACTGAACAGCGGGCGAGGGCGGGCGCGAGCGCGGAACGAGATGGGAAATTCGGGGGCGCAGGCGGGCGCGGCGGGCGCGGGCGGGTTGACGCGTTTGCGGCGGGAGCTCACTTCCGGCGCCTCCGCCGCAATTCGGTCAATCGCGTAGCTCGAGATCCCGCCGTTGACGCGTTTGCGGCGCGAGGGCTCACTTCCGGCGCCTCCGCCGCAATTCCGTCAATCGCGCAGCCCGAGATCCCGCCGTTGACGCGTTTGCGGCGATATGCGCCGCAAACCCGCCGCTCGACGCATTCGCGGCGCGGCGTTTGACGCGTTTGCGGCGCGAGGGCTCACTTCCGGCGCCTCCGCCGCAATTCGGTCAATCGCGCAGCCCGAGATCCCGCCGTTGACGCCTTTGTGTTGATATGCGCCGCAAACCCGCCGCTCGACGCATTTGCGGCGCGGCGTTTGACGCGTTTGCGGCGCGAGGGCTCACTTCCGGCGCCTCCGCCGCAATTCGGTCAATCGCGCAGCCCGAGATCCCGCCGTTGACGCGTTTGCGTCGATATGCGCCGCAAACCCGCCGCTCGACGCATTGACGGCGCGGCGTTTGACGCATTTGCGGCGCGAAAGGGCCGCGTTCCGCGGTGCGAGATGGGTCCCGGCGGCGTGCTTCGGGCGGTGCAACCGCGTGCGTCGCAGGCGGTTGACCATTGGGCGCGGCGCCGGTTAGTTTTGTTGTCTGCCATTCCCGCGTAGCTCAGCTGGTAGAGCAGACGGCTGTTAACCGTCGGGTCGCAGGTTCGAGTCCTGCCGCGGGAGTTTCGAGCGCTCCGGGTCGCATTCCGGAGCGCTTTTTCATCCGCGCGC
>CAYUIG010000036.1:34267-35693 GCA_964444685.1 uncultured Gemmatimonadaceae bacterium
GCGGGAGTTTCGAGCGCTCCGGGTCGCATTCCGGAGCGCTTTTTCATCCGCGCGCTTTCGAAGCGCTTTTTCCCCCACTTCCTGGCGTTCCATCGTTCCCGAAACGCCGTGAGTGTTGCCCCACGGCCCGACTTGGGGCCGGTTTCACGGCGCGAGGCGCGGCCAACGCAGCCCCGGCCGCAGCACCCCGGCTGCCGGAGACGCTCCGACCGCGCCATGGGCGGTCGAGTCTCCCCCGCTCTTACCGCCTGCCCTCCCGGGGTAAGGTTGACCGCACCCCCCCGCAGTTCCCACCTCGCACCGCGCCCGCGCCCGCCCAAGCCCCCGCAGTTCCCACCTCGCACCGCGCCCGCCCAAGCCCCCGCCCCCGCAGTACCAAGCGGTTGACGGGGGCCCTAGAATTACCCAGCCGTTTCCCCCACACACACCTTGCTGTGATGACAGAGCCGAACCACACCGCGCCGGCGGAGGCGCATCCGTTTCAGCGCCGGCACATCGGCCCCGGTGACTCCGAAATCGCGACGATGCTGGAAACGCTCGGCTACGGGTCGCTGGACGACCTCGTGGACGTGGCGATTCCCGAGCGCATCCGTCTGCGCAAGCCGCTGAACCTGCCGCCCGCCGTGTCGGAGCTGGAAGCGCTCCGCGAGCTGTCGGACATGGCGGGTCGCAACCGCGTGCTCCGTTCCTACATCGGGATGGGGTACCACGGCACGTTCACGCCGCCGGTGATCCAGCGGAAGATCCTGGAGAATCCGGGCTGGTACACGGCGTACACGCCGTACCAGGCGGAGATTGCGCAGGGGCGGCTCGAGGCGCTGCTCGTCTTCCAGACGATGTGCATCGACCTCTCCGGTCTGCCGATCGCGAACGCGTCGCTGCTCGACGAAGCCACCGCGGCCGCGGAAGCGATGGCGCTCTGCCTCGCGGTGAAGGGCGGGACGCCGACGCGTCGCTTCTTCGTTTCCGAGCAGTGCCACCCGCAGACGATCGACGTGGTGCGCACGCGTGCGGACGCACGCGGCATCGAGATCGTCGTGGGCGACCACGAGTCGTTCGAGTTCGATGGCGAGTTCGGCGTGCTGCTGCAGTATCCCGCAACGGACGGTTCCGTGCCCGACTACGGCGCGTTCGTCGAGCGCGCACATGCGGCGGGTGCCATGGTGGTGGTCGCGGCCGATCTGCTCTCGCTCACGCTGCTGCCCGCACCGGGCGAGTGGGGCGCGGACGTCGTCGTCGGCAACACGCAGCGCTTCGGCGTACCGATGGGGTACGGCGGCCCGCACGCCGCCTTTCTTGCCACCCGCGACGACTACCGCCGCCAGATCCCGGGCCGGATCATCGGGCTCTCGCACGACTCTGCGGGCAATCCCGCGCTGCGCATGGCGCTGCAGACGCGCGAGCAGCACATCCGCCGCGAGAAGGC
>CAYUIG010000037.1:0-21128 GCA_964444685.1 uncultured Gemmatimonadaceae bacterium
GAAGGTGAGCTGCCCGTGGTGATACGCGCGGTGAATCGGATCGCGGGCCATGTAGGCGAGCGTGTCGTGCATCCAGCCCATGTCCCACTTCAACCCGAAACCGAGACCGCCGATCCAGGTGGGCCGCGATACCATCGGCCATGCCGTGGACTCCTCCGCGATGATCTGTACCCCCGGCACCTCGCGGTACAGGTCGGTGTTCATGCGGCGCAGGAATTCGATCGCGTCGAGGTTCTCGCGGCCGCCGAAGCGGTTGGGAATCCATTCCCCGGCCTTCCGCGAGTAGTCGAGGTACAGCATCGAAGCGACGGCGTCGACGCGCAGCGCATCGGCGTGGTACACCTCGAGCCAGAAGAGCGCGCTGCTCAGCAGGAAGGAACGCACCTCGTTGCGGCCGTAGTTGAAGATCCAGGTGTTCCAGTCCGGATGGTATCCCTGGCGCGGATCGGCGTGCTCGTAGAGGTGCGTGCCGTCGAAGAACACGAGGCCGTGCTCGTCGCCGGGGAAGTGCGACGGGACCCAGTCGAGGATGACACCGATGCCGCGGGCGTGCAGCGCATCGATGAGCGCCATGAAGTCCTGCGGCGTACCGAAGCGGCTGCTGGGCGCGAAGTAGCCGGTGGTCTGGTATCCCCACGAGCCGAAGAAGGGATGCTCCATGACCGGCAGGAACTCGATGTGGGTGAAGCCGGTGCGCCCGATGTACGTGCCGAGCCGGTCCGCGATCTCGCGGTACGAGAGCGAGTGGCCCTGCTCGTTTCGCATCCACGAGCCGAGATGGCACTCGTAGATGGAGATGGGCGCGTCGAGCGCGTTCACCGCTGCACGCCGCTCCAGCCACGCCTCATCGTTCCAGTCGTAACCGAGGTCCCATACGACGGACGCGGTCTCGGGCGGCACCTGGTGGAAGGTGCCGACCGGATCGGCCTTGGCCACGCGGTAGGAGCCGCGGCGGATGTGGAACTTGTAGAGCGCGCCCTGCTCGACGCCGGGCACGAAGGTCTGCCAGATGCCGGATGCCGCCACCGGCTCCATAGGTGCCTCGCCGGGCTGCCAGCCGTTGAAATCGCCGACCACCGAGACGGCCTGCGCGTTGGGTGCCCAGACGGCGAAGCGCACGCCGTCCCTGCCCGCCACAGTGGCGCGATGCGCACCGAGCATCTGCCAGATGCGGAGGTGCGTGCCTTCGTTGAAGAGATGCAGGTCGTCGGCGGTCGGTCGGTTCATGCCGTCACTCTTCACGGGTGCGTGCGATCGCGTGCAGGACGCGGCGCAGGTCGCTGGCGTCGAAGACGTCATCGAGGGAGCGAGTGGCACGCCGGCGCCAGTTGGGCCGTTCGCTGCCCGTGCCCGGAACGTTGTGCGGCCGCTCCTCGTGCCACAAATGCTCGAGGTCGACCACAACCATGTGCGCGGGGCCCGCGGCCATGCGCAGCAGGAGCGGCACGACCACGTCGTGTGCGGACGGGCCGTCGTCGCCGCCGTGGAGGCCGAGTGCTCGGCCGATTGCGGCGCGCAGGGCGCGGCGATCGCACCGGGTCGCATCGAGCTCTTCCTCGGTGACGAGGCCGAGCTCGCGCAGGACGTCCAGGTCGAGACCCTTCCAGAACGCGGCGAAGGTCGGGAGGTCGTGTGTTCCGAGCGACGCCATGGATGCGGACGGCTGCGGCTTCAGCGGTTGCTCCGCGGCTGCATCCGTCTCGAACTGGAACACGTACATGCGGTGCAGGCCGTGGCGCGACATCGTGCGCCGCAGCTCACGTGATACCGTACCCAGGTCCTCGCCTACGATGGCCGCGGCGGCACGCTGCGCTTCGATCGTCAGCACGGCGATCAGCTCATCGGTCGGGTAGCGGACGTACACACCTTCCGTGGCCGGGAACCCGCGCGGGATCCAGTACAGCCGCTCGAGGGACATCGCGTGGTCGAGGCGGAGCACGGCCGCGTGGCGGAGATGATGGCGCAGCGACGCGCGCCAGTACACGTGCCCCTGCGCGCGCGCGGCATCGGGACGCATCGGCTGGAAACCCCAGTCCTGGCCTCCGCGGAAGAGCAGGTCCGGAGGCGCGCCGGCGCTCGCCTCGCCCGCGAACAGATGCGGTGTGCGCCAGACGTCGTAGCCGTCGGAGTGCACGCCCAGCGGCATGTCGAGGTAGAGGCCGGCGCGTCCCGCTGCGGCGGCCGTGAGCTGCTCCTCCGCCAGCCACTGCGCGTAGATGTGGTAGCGGCCCGCGTCGTCGAGCGCGGCGACATCCGCGCGCACCGGCGTTTGCCACTTCCGCCAGTCGCGGCCCTGATGCTCGGCCGCGGAACGGAACGCGGCGTACTCGACGACCTCGGGCCGTTCATCGAGCCACGCGCGGAACGCCGGTTCGTCGGGACCGTTCGCGCCGAAGAATGCGTGGGCTTCCGCCTCGAGCTGCATCCGCTTGACGCGCGCTGCGCTCTCGTAGTCGATGTAGTCTCCCGCAAGACAGCCGCGCAGTTGCTTCTGCCATGGGCGTCGTTCACGAACTTCCTGCGCTTCCGGTCCGCTGCGGAGGTCGACGAACAGCTCGTTCCAGAAGAGCCGGCTCACCGGTGCATACGGACTCGGTTCCGCAGGCGGGTCGAGGAACACGGGCAGCAGTGGCAGCGTGCCCACGAAGCGGCCACCCAGCGACGACGTCCAGTCCAGCACGCGCGCGAGATCCCCGTAGTCACCGGTGCAGTCGGAGTCCTTCGAGCGGAACGCGTAGAGCGGGAGGAAGACACCCCAGGAGCGGGCGGCGGCGGGCGCGCGACGCGGCGCGGCCAGGATGTGCACGGTCGCGGTGGTACCGGCGAGCTCGACCTCGAGGTGGTGGTAGCCGATGGGCAGCTTCACGTCGAGGAGGAGCTCGATGCCGTGCTGCACGCGCCGCGTGCGGAGCGGCGCAGGCCGTCCGATCGCGCCATCTTCGAGGTGGATGCGGCAGTCGCGCGGCGGTGACGCCGAGCGCACGAGGACCGAATCGAGATGGCCTTCCCAGGCCACGACTACCGGGTCGATGGGTGGCTTGAAGGTTGGATCGTCGCAGGCGCGCACGGCATCGGCGACGTCCCGCGGCTCCGACACCGGCGCTCCGACCGCGCGCAGCGTGGCGAGCAGCGCGTCCGGGGAAGCGGTGCGGCGCCGGCCGCGGTAATCGCGATACGAGGTCTGCACGCCCCACGCGCGGGCGAGCCGCCCGAGGCCGGGCACACGCAGGCGCGCGCTCATGCGTTCAGCAGCTGGAGCAGTCCGCCGAGCGGGATCACGGCCCAGTCGGGCCGGTTGTTCAGCTCGTACCCCAGCTCGTACACGGCCTTCTCGAGCAGGTACGCATCGAGCAGCACGGCGATCTCGTCATCGCTCTCCGGCAGGATGTCCGCGCCGCGCGCGAGGATCAGGTAGTGGTGCAGGAAGACAGCGCTCACCGCCGCATACCAGAAGCGCGCCCACGGTTCGAGGGAGGTGGGCTGGCTGGTGCGCCCGGTCTCGCCCGACTCGAACAGCGTGGCATAGGCCGCGTAGTGGAACGATCGGAGCATGCCGGCCACGTCGCGCAGCGGCGAACGCTTTAGCCTGCGTTCGCCGAGCGGGCGGATGGGCTCGCCCTCGAAGTCGGTGATGATGAAGTCCTTCCCTGTGAAGAGCAGCTGGCCGAGATGGTAGTCGCCGTGGCAGCGGATGCGCTTGCCGCTCACTTTCGCCGCGATGACCCGGCGGAACCGCTCCATGAGCCGGTCCTCCACCGCGAGCAGCTTGCGCGCGTCGTGCTGCACCGCGGTCGGCAGATGCGACAGGCGGGTGGAGAGCGCCTGGAGCACGCGGCCGGAGAGGTTGCGCATCGACTGATAGAGGGACCTCTGGTAGAACATCGTGAACGGATCGGGCGCGAAGTCCGGCGGTGCGGAGCCCGTGCCGAGCGCGAAGTGGAGCTCGGCGGTGCGATGGCCGAGCAGGCGCGCGTACTCGAAATATGTGCCGATCAGCTCGCGGACGCCTTCGGACTCGGGGTTCGCGGCTGCGCGCAGCAGTCCGGCGGTGGATGTGTCGGCGGCCGGCGCGTCGGCGCCGAGCGTGGCCACGCGCTCGAAGTACTCGCCGAGCGAGTCGCGCGTGAGGTCCCACGCGTCGCCTTCGTTCGGAATGAAGCGCTGCACGACGGCGAGGGTGCGGGTGGGCTCGTCCGCCGGGCGGTAGTCGATGGCGCCGAGAACGGCGGGCGTGTGCGCGAAGCCGCGGTCGGTCAGGAAGCGGCCGATCTCGAGGTCCAGGCTCGTCCCTTCCTCGATGCGGCGGTACAGCTTCAGGATGAGCGTGTCGTCGTACACGATCGATGTGTTGGACTGCTCCGCGCCGAGCAGCCGGCCCGCGGTATCCTCGAGGTTGTCCGCGAAGCCGCGCAGCTCGCCGGCCGAACGCCCGCTCAGCTCATAGAGCGCGGTGCGCAGCCGGCGCCGGCGCACGGCCACCTCGAGCAATGCCCGCCGGAACGACGGTTCGGCGCTCGCATCGATGAGCAGCCCGTCTCCTTCCAGCTCGGCAATCACAGCACCCGCCCGTTCGCGACGCAGCGCGATGGCACGTTCACCCGTGGCCACTGCGAGGGGGAGGAGATACGTCTCCGCATCGGCGTCGAGATAGTCCACGCGCAGCAGGGCGAGCCGTCCCGTGTCCGCAGCGGCGTCGACAGGCAGCAGCGCGGAGAGTGAAATGGCGCGCACGCGGCGAGCCTTGCCCTGGAACCAGCGCGCACGCAGCAGATGCTCCGCAAGGACGGGCTCGAGCTCGCGCGGCGGCGAGTCCCCGATCTGTGCGATCGACAGCGCGGGCAGCCGGGCGGGTGCGGCCGGCTCGACGTGCGCGGCCGGCACGCGTGCGGGCCGGAGCTGGAACCAGTAGAAGGCGTGGGGACCGAGCGTGAAGAAGTAGGGCTGGTCCGTGACCATCGGGAACTCGGTCCGGCCGAACAACTCGACGGGCACGCAATCCCGCGCCTGCGGGATCTCGAAGCGCGCGTACTGCACGAAGCGGGACAGGTTGGCGACGACGAGGACGTGTTCGTCCTCGTAGCGGCGCAGGAACGCGAGCACCTTGCGGTTGTCGGGATAGAGGAACTCGATGGAGCCGCGGCCGAACGCCTTGAAGCGGCGGCGCAGCGCGATCAGCCGGCGCGTCCACCAGAGCAGCGAGTTCGGGTTCGCCTGCTGCGCCTCGACGTTGACGGTCTCGTAGTGGTACTCCGGGTCGACGATGGGCGGCAGGTAGAGACGCTGCGGGTTGGCGCGCGAGAAGCCCGCGTTCCGGTCCGCCGACCACTGCATCGGCGTGCGTACGCCGTCCCGGTCTCCGAGATAGATGTTGTCGCCCATCCCGATCTCGTCGCCGTAGTAGAGCACGGGTGTGCCGACGAGCGAGAAGAGGAGCGCGTTCATCAGCTCGATCTTGCGCCGGTTGTTGCCGAGCAGCGGTGCGAGGCGGCGGCGGATGCCGAGGTTGATGCGCGCCTGCGGATCGTGCGCGTAGGTGCGGTACATGTAGTCGCGTTCCTCGTCCGTCACCATCTCGAGCGTCAGCTCGTCGTGGTTGCGGAGGAACGTGGCCCACTGCGCGTTGTCCGGGATCGGCGGCGTCTGCTGGAGGATGTCGATGATCGGAAAGCGGTCTTCCATCTGGATGCCCATGAACAGCCGGGGCATCAGCGGGAAGTGGAACCCCATGTGGCACTCGTCGCCATCCCCGAAGTAGGGGACGGTCTCCTCGGGCCACTGGTTCGCCTCGGCAAGGAACATCCGGTCCGTGAAGTGCGCGTCCAGGTGCGCGCGCAGCTTCTTCAGGAACGCGTGCGTCTCCGGCAGGTTCTCGCAGTTCGTGCCCTCGCGCTCGTACAGGTAGGGAATCGCGTCCAGCCGCATGCCGTCGACGCCCGCGCGGAACCAGAAGTCCATCACGCGGAAGATGGCGCGGTGCACGGCCGGATTGTCGAAGTTGAGGTCGGGCTGGTGCGAGTAGAAGCGATGCCAGTAGTACGCGTTCGCGACCGGGTCCCATGCCCAGTTGGAGGTCTCGAAGTCCTTGAAGATGATGCGCGCCTCGCGGTACTTCTCGGGCGTGTCGCTCCAGACGTGGAAGTCGCGCTCGCGCGTGCCCGGCTTCGCCCTCCGCGCGCGCTGGAACCACGGGTGCTGATCGGATGTGTGGTTGATGACGAGCTCGGTGATGACGCGCAGCCCGCGCTCGTGCGCGGCACGCAGCAGCCGCCGGAAGTCCTGCATCGTGCCGTACGCAGGGTGCACGGCGGTGTAGTCGGCGATGTCGTAGCCGTCGTCGCGCCAGGGCGAGGGATAGAAAGGGAGCAGCCAGAGCGCGGTGATGCCGAGGTCGCGGAGATAGTCGAGCTTCGCGGTGAGGCCGCGGAAGTCGCCCATGCCGTCGCCGTTGCTGTCGTAGAAGGCGCGCACGTGCGCCTCGTAGATGACGGCGTCCTTGTACCAGAGCGGATCGGCCGGTGGGCGGCGGTCGCGCGGAGGCATGTCGTCAGGCCGGGATGCGGACGTGGAAGATGTGCGCGGGCACGACGTGCGGATCGAGCTGCACGTAGTTCCAGTGGCCCTGCCACGTGTACGCGGCGCCGCCCAGCTCATCGACGACTTCGTACGACCGGTCCACCGGGATGCCCCACTCGTGGATCGGCACGTCGACCCAGCCCGACTGCGTGTTGCGCACGTCCAGGTTTGCCACGACCAGCACGACATCCTCGGGCGGCTCGGCGCGCTCGTCGGGCGGCGGTGCAGGCCGCCAGGGCGCGTGCTTCGTGTACGCCATGAGCTTGTCGTTGTCGGTGCGCACGAAGCGGAGCGTGCGGTCGATCTGCAATGCCGGGTGCGCGTGGCGAATGCGGTTCACGCGCGCGATGAAGTGGCGGAGGCTGTCCGGCCGGTCCAGATCCCATTCGCGGATCTGGTACTTCTCGGAGTCCATGTACTCTTCGCTGCCGGGCTCGCGCGGGACGTGCTCCATGAGCTCGTACGCCGGACCGTAGATGCCGTAGTTCGCAGCGAGCGTGGCGGCGAGCACGAGCCGCAGCATGAATGCGGGCCGGCCTCCGGTCTGGAGCGCTTCCGTCAGGATGTCGGGCGTGTTCGGCCAGAAGCTGGGACGGAAGTAGTCGGCTACCTCGGTCCCGGTCAGCTCCGTGAGGTACGCCTCGAGCTCCGCCTTCGTGTGACGCCACGCGAAGTACGTGTACGACTGGGTGAAGCCGAGCTTGGCGAGCCGGTACATCGTGCGCGGGCGCGTGAACGCTTCCGACAGGAAGACGACGTCGGGCTCATCGCGCCGGATGCGGGTGATCAGCCACTCCCAGAACGCGAACGGTTTCGTGTGCGGGTTGTCCACGCGGAAGGTGCGAATGCCGATACCGATCCAGTGGCGGAACACATCTTCGAGCGCCTTCCACAGCTTTCGCCAGTCATCCGTACCGAAGTTCAGCGGATAGATGTCCTGGTATTTCTTGGGCGGATTCTCTGCGTACTGCACGGTGCCGTCCGGGCGCCAGCGGAACCAGGAAGGGTGTTCCTTCACCCACGGATGGTCGGGCGCGGCCTGGAAGGCGATGTCGAGCGCGACCTCGATGCCGACGGCGCGCGCCGCGTCGATCAGGTGGCGCAGCTCCGCTTCCGTCCCCAGTTCGGGGTGGATGGCGGTGTGACCGCCCTCGGCGGAGCCAATGGCCCACGGACTGCCGGGATCTCCGGCCGCGGCTTCGACGGCGTTGTTGCGACCCTTGCGGCGCACGCGCCCAATCGGATGGATCGGCGGCAGATACAGGACGTCGAATCCCATGTCGCGGATGTAGGGCAGCCGTGCCTCGACGTCCGCGAACGTGCCGTGCCGGCCGGGGGCGCCGGTGGAGCGCGGGAAGAGCTCGTACCACGTGCTGAATCGGGCGCGCGGCGGATCCACGACGATCTCGAGCTCCTCGGGGAAGCGCGTCCCTGCCGCGAGATCCGGGTGTCGAGAGGCGAGCTCGTAGAGTGCGTCCTCCATCGCGACGGTCGCGGCCGCGGCGGGGTCTTTCGCGGACCGGATAGTGGCCGCCGCGGCGGTGAGTCGGCGCGCGTCGGCGCCCCGGGCACGCCCGGCGACCTGATCGAGAAGGTCGGCGCCGATCCTGAGATCGACCGTGACATCCTGTTCGGCGGCGAGGCGCTTCTTCATGTCGCGGCGCCATGTGCCGAACGCATCGACCCATGCCTCGAGGGTGACGAGGTAGCGGCCGAGCTTCTCGGCGGTGAAGAGGCCGCGCCAGCGGTCGTTGCCGATCGGGGTGAGAGCCGCGTGCTGCCAGCGGCGGCTGGCGTGATGGCGGTAGAGGAGGCGGCCGGCCAGTTCATCGTGGCCGTCCGCGAAGATGTCGGCTTCCACGGCGACGAGGTCGCCCTGCGTACGCTTGACGGGGAACCGCCCGCAATCGACGCGCGGCGTCACCCCCTCGATGATGACCCGCCGATTCGCCTCGTCCGTCTGGATTCGCGCTCGCGCCATGTCCTCCCGGACCACCCCCGTCTGCGTCCGCCGCCCGGCTATGCAAGTTTCGCGCGGCGGCGCTATCTTGCCGGTCCCGGGCCGTGCACCGCAAACGCAGCGGTGGGACGCGGCCCGGTCGTGCGCTATCTTGGCGTGTAAGAAACCGATATCGGAGCGACGGAATCGATGAGGCAGGGTGCATTTGCGTGGATCGCGGCGTTCCTGACCGCCGCCATGCTCGCGTGCGGGGATGCGTCGGACGGGGGCCAGCCCGCCGACGCGGCGGATACTGTCGCGGCCGAGCCGGAGCCGGACACGACCTCGGGGCCGGCCGGTTCGGTGTCGCGCCGGGGCGACATTCTGGATCCGAGCCAGACGATCGGCGTGACGGTCACCGCGAGCGAGTGGGGCATCGCCGTCCAGGACAGCGCGATCACGTCCGGTCCCGTGACGATCGAAATGCGCAACGAGGGTGAAATGCCGCACGTGATCGAGATCACGGGGGAGTACGCCGGACGCTGGCGCTCCGCGCCGATCCCGCCGGGCGGCAGCGCGTTGATGAGCATGAGCCTCGGGCCGGGGACGTACACGGTCTTCTGTCCCGAAACGCCGGACGGTCAGGAGGCGCACCGCGCGCGCGGGATGGAGGCCCGCCTGATCGTTCGTTGAGCGACGCTGCGACCGCCGAGCTCGAGGCACGACTCGCCTTCGCGGTCGATATCGCGGAGGCGGCCGGACGCGAAGTGCTGGCGCGCTACGGCGCGACCGCGCACGAGCTGAAGGCGCCCGGGTCGCCCGTCACCGAAGCGGACCTCGCCGCGAACCGGCTGATCGTCCGCGCGATCCGCGAGGCGTACCCGGCCGAGGCGGTGCTGGCCGAGGAGTCACGCGACGACCGGACGCGACTGCAAGACGAGCGCGTCTGGGTCGTCGACCCGCTCGATGGGACCAAGGAGTTCCTGGCTCACAACGGCGAATTCTCCATCATGATCGGTTTCGCGGTCCGCGGCGCGAGCGTGCTCGGCGTCGTGCACGCCCCCGTGTGGGGTGAGACGTTGGCGGCGTTCGAGGGCAGTGGACTGCGACGGCATGCGCGCGGAGCGGTGCAGACGATCGTGCGTGCACCCGCTCCCGCGCCGCCGCGCATGGTGGGATCCAGATCCCATGCGGAAGGGCTGGTCGGCCGCATCGCGGCCGAGCTCGGTGTCACGGATACGCGCGTGTCCGGCTCCGTGGGATTGAAGTGTGCACTGATCGCCAAAGGCGAGTGCGACCTCTACGTGCACCCTGCGCCATACCTGCGCGAGTGGGACACGTGCGCCCCCGAGGTGATTGCGCGCGAGGTCGGCTGCACGATCACGGACTGTGCGGGCAAGCCGCTTCGTTACAACAAGGAGGATCCCGTGCAGCCTCACGGCATCGCCGTGTTCGCACCGGGAGCGGAAGCAGCGCTGGCCACGGTGGCCGGACTGTACGAAGCCGAGCGGAGGAATTGACCTCGTGACGATGGACAAGGGACCGAAGAGCGAGAACATCTTCCGGGTGGAGGGACGCATCCGGCGCGCGGACCGCGAGCAATCGGCCGGGCACCGGGGCGCGACGCTCTGGTTCACGGGCCTCTCCGGCTCCGGGAAGAGCACGCTCGCGCTGGCGCTGGAGCACGCGCTCTTCGAGCGCGGCTGCCGCGTGTACGTGCTGGACGGCGACAACATCCGTCACGGTCTCAACCGCGATCTCGGCTTCAGCCCCGAGGACCGGACGGAGAACATCCGCCGGATCGGCGAGGTGGCGAAGCTGTTCACCGATGCGGGCGTCCTCGTGCTGACGGCGTTCATCTCACCCTACCGTGAAGACCGCGATGCGGTGCGCGCGCTCATGGAGTCCGGGGACTTCATCGAAGTCTTCGTCGACTGTGCGCTCGAGGTGTGCGAGCAGCGCGACGTGAAGGGACTCTACGAGAAGGCCCGACGCGGGGAGATCAAGGAGTTTACGGGGATCTCCGCACCATACGAGGAGCCGCTGAATCCGGAGCTGCGGATCGACACGAGCACGCGCGACGTCGCGCAGTGTGTCGGCGATCTGATCGCGTTCATGGAGGAGAAGGGCCTGGTTTCGCGCACCGCGCCCGCAGGGCGCTGAGGGACGGGCGGCCGGGTCGATGGACTGGCGCGCCTGGATCACACTGGCCGTCGTGGGCGCGGTCGTATTCGTCCTCTCACGCGACCGCTTCGCGCCCTCGATCACGATCCTCGTCGGCGTGATCGTGCTGCTCGTCACCGGCGTGATCGACACGACGCAGGCGTTCGCCGGCTTCAGCAACTCCGCACCCATCACGGTCGCTGCGCTGTTCGTGCTGGCGGCGGCGGTCGAGAAGACGGGCGCGCTTCAGCCGATCGTGAGCGGCCTGCTCGGACGTGGCACGGGTGCGCGCAATGTGCTCGCGCGCATCGTGGTGCCGACGATGGGTGCATCGGCGTTCCTCAACAACACGCCGATCGTGGCGATGCTCATGTCGCAGATCTCGGCATGGGCGGAACGCAACGGCCAGTCACCCTCGAAGTTCCTGATGCCGCTCTCGTTCGCCGCGATCCTGGGCGGCGTCATCACGCTCATCGGCACCTCGACCAACCTCGTCGTTTCCGGTCTGCTCGAAGCCAGCGGGCGCCCTGGGTTCGGCATGTTCGAGCTGACACCCATCGGACTGCCGGTGGCGATCGTCGGCGCGATCGTGCTGATCATCGCGGCCCCCTGGCTCCTGCCCGATCGCATACCGGCAAGACGGCAGGCGGAAGTGCAGCTGCGCGAGTTCGTGGTGGGCATGGAGGTGCGTCCGGGCGGTCCGATCGATGGCCGCACCGTCGAACAGGCCGGCCTGCGCAGCCTGCGCGGCCTCTTCCTCGTGGAAATCGCGCGCTCTGGCGAGGTCATTGCGCCCGTGGGACCGACCACGGTGCTCCGCGGCACGGACAGGCTGACGTTCGTCGGTCGTGCCGGCGACGTGGTCGAGCTCCAGCGCATGCGCGGTCTCACCTCGACCGAGGCGCCGCACCTGCTCCAGTTCGACAGTCCGGAGCACACCTTCTTCGAGGCGGTCGTCGGCGAGGCGTCGCCGCTGGTGGGGAAGACGCTGAAGGAAGCCGCGTTCCGCGGTCGCTATCAGGCCGCGGTGCTGGCCATTCACAGGGCGGGGCAGCGCGTGCAGGACAAGCTGGGACAGGTTCGACTGCGTGTCGGTGACACGCTGCTGCTGCTCGCGGACGCGGGATTCCGCGAGCGCTGGGCGGACCGCAACGACTTCCTGCTCGTGTCGCGCTTTGGCGGCGCGCCGCCGCTCACCAGCCGCAAGGCGCCGCTCGTCGCGGCCGTAGGCCTCGGCATCATCGCCGTCGCGGCCACGGGCGCGATGGACATCGTGAAGGCGTCGCTGCTCGGCGCGCTGCTGTTCGTCGTGTTCCGCATCCTGAGTGCGCGCGAGGCGCGCGCATCGATCGACCTCGATGTCGTGATCATGATCGCCGCCTCCTTCGGCCTCGGCGCGGCCATCGAGACGTCGGGCCTCGCCGCCGGCATTGCCGGCGTGCTTGTGAGCGGGCTCGGCGGGCTGGGCGACATCGGCGTGCTGCTCGGCATCGTGCTCGCCACCGTGGCGCTCACGGAGCTGATCACCAACAATGCGGCGGCGGTGCTGATATTCCCGATTGCAATCAACGCGGCCGTGGGCATCGGTGCGGACGTGCGCGCATTCGCGCTGGCCGTGGCGGTGGCAGCCTCGGCATCGTTCCTGACGCCGATCGGTTATCAGACGAACACCATGGTGTACGGAGCGGGCGGCTACCGCTTCGGCGATTATGCCCGGGTTGGGCTGCCGCTCACGATCATCGTGATTGCGACGATTACGGGCGTGACGGCGCTGCGCTGGTAAACGAACGAAACCCCTGGAAGGAAGGCGGAAGAATGTCGATTGCAGCATACGGCGGCAAACTCGTGGATCGCGTGGTACGCGGCGCGGCGGCGGACGACCTGCGCGCGCGCGCCGGGTCGCTGCCGCGTGTGCGTGCGAGCGAGCACACGATCTCGGATCTCTACCTGCTCGCCGTCGGCGGCTACAGCCCGCTCGAGGGGTTCATGGGGCAGCGCGACTACGAGAGCGTGGTCGAGCACATGCAGCTCGCGAACGGGCTGCCGTGGAGTGTGCCGGTGACGTTGCCGGTCGGTACCGATGTCGCTGCCGGCCTGCGTGCGGGCAGTGAGCTCGCGCTCGTCGATGATGCGGGCGAGCTGATCGCGGTGGTCCAGGTCGAGGACGTGTACGCGTGGGATCGGGAGAAGGAAGCGCAGCACGTGTACGGCACGACCGAGCGCGCGCATCCCGGCGTGGCCAAGCTCGATTCGATGGGTGACCGGCTCGTGGCGGGACCGATCCACTACGTCTACGAGCGTGACATCAGCGGCTTCCCGGAGCACAACCGGACGCCGGCGGAGACGCGTGCCGAGTTCGAGCGACGCGGCTGGAAGACCGTCGTCGCGTTCCAGACGCGCAACCCGGTGCACCGCGCACACGAGTACCTGCAGAAATGCGCGATGGAAATCGTGGATGGCCTGCTGCTGCACCCGCTCGTGGGCGAGACGAAGTCGGACGACGTGCCGGCCGCGGTGCGCATGGAGTGCTACAAGACGATCCTCGATCACTACTATCCGGCGAATCGCGTGCTGCTGTCGGTGCTGCCCGCCGCCATGCGCTACGCGGGTCCGCGCGAGGCGATCTTCCACGCCGTCATGCGCCGCAACTACGGCTGCACGCACTTCATCGTCGGCCGCGACCACGCGGGCGTCGGGAACTATTACGGCACGTACGAGGCGCAGGAGATCTTCGAGAAGATCGACCTCGCGAAGCTCGGCATCCAGCCGCTCAAGTTCGAGCACGCCTTCTTCTGCCGGCGCTGCGGCCAGATGGTGTCGCAGAAGACGTGTCCGCACGGCAAGGAGGACCACGTTTTCCTGTCCGGCACGAAGGTGCGCGAGCTGCTCGCGTCCGGGCAGCGGCCGCCCGCGGAGTTCTCGCGGCCGGAGGTCGCGGATGTGCTGATGCGCGCCTACGCCGCGCCGCCCTCCGCCTGATTCAGGCGGTGCCGGGCGGGCGAACGACCTGACGGCGGAGAGACTCGAGGCCGTACTCGCCGGCCACGCCGGCGATGACGAGCAGGAGGCCGAGCCAGCCGAACCATGCGAGGCCCTGACTGAAGAGGACGAGGCCGAGCAGCGCGCCCACCACGGGTTCGATGCTCGCCGCCACCGCGGTCGGCGCGGCATCGATGCGCTTCACCGCGGCGAAGTAGCAGAAGTTGGCGGCGAGCACGGAGCCGATGCCGAGCCCGAGGATGTAGATCCACGCCGCGGCACCGGTGGGCACCGCAGGCGTGTTTCCGGAAATGGGCAGGAGCGCGGCGAGGATGAGTGTGCCGCCGACCAGCTCGAGGAAGAGCACGCGCACGCTGCCGTAGCGCGGCACGGCCCAGCGCGCCATGAGCGTCGTGCCCGCGAAGCTCGCGGCCGCGAGGAGCCCACCCGCGATTCCCATCAGCCGCGTCGACGTTCCCGCGGCCTCGCCCGGCGTCTCGCCGGTCGCACCGTTCACCGTGAGGGCCACGCCGATCATCACGACGACGGCGAGGAAGAGACGGCCGACGGTGAGCGATTCCTTCAGTATCACGCGCGCGAGCACCGCGACCATTACGGGCGCGGTGTAGAGGAGCGCGACGGCCGGGGCGATGCCGACGCCCGCGATGGCGAACTGGAACGCCAGCTCGAAGAGCGCGACGAAGAACCCGCCCGCGAGGCCGACGATCAGCAGGGCCTGCCGGTCGGCGCGGAAGATCCCGGGCCGGGCTATGCCGTAGATCAGAAAGCCGCCGACCGCAAGCAGGATGCGCCAGAAGCCGACGGCGGTGAGCTCGGCTCCTTCGGCGTAGAGTGCGGTGCTGAGAGGGCCTGTCGTACCCCAGAACGCGCCCGCGCCGAGCGCGAAAAGGAAGCCGGTGACGATCCTGTTCTGTGTGGTGGACACGAGTCGCTTCCACTGCGGATGTACGGTGCGTCCCCCGGGAGCGCCGCACAGGATAGGGCGCGCGCCGGGGCGCGGCAACGCCGCCGCTTGCGGGGTGTGCGCCCGCAGGGGCACCTTTCCGCCGGCTCCGCAGGGCGCGGACCCGCCGCGCGTGCGGCGCCTGATGCTTCACGCTGAACGGCCATGGAAGAAGTCCTTCTCGGATGGGATGGCGAATGCGTGATCGCGCGGTACGACCGCGCGACCGGCGCATGGATCTTCATTGCGGTGCACGACCGCACCCTCGGGATGGCGATGGGCGGCTGCCGGCTCAAGACCTATCCCACACCCGCGGATGGCCTGCGCGACGCCCTCCGGCTGGCGCAGGGGATGACCCTCAAGTGGGCCGCCATCGACTTCCCGTTGGGCGGTGGCAAGGCCGTGCTCGCCGCACCGCCCGGCATCGATGCGACGACGCGCCGCACGCTGCTCGAGCGTTTCGGTGAACTGCTGGAGTCGCTGGGCGGGATCTACGGCACCGGTGTCGACCTCGGCACGACGCCGCAGGACATGAACGTCGTCGGTGAGAAGACGCGCTACGTGTTCGGGCGGACACCGGAGAACGGCGGCGCCGGCGACCCGGGCCCATGGACCGCACTCGGCGTGTTCCACGGCCTGCTCGCGTGCGCAGAGCACGTGTGGGGCGAGCCATCGGTTGCAGGGAAGACCGTGCTCGTGCAGGGCGTGGGTGGCGTGGGCGGCCCGCTGGCGCGCAGGCTCGCGGAAGCCGGTGCGCAGCTCAAGCTCACGGATGCCGTCGGCGAACGCGTCGCCGCCCTGGCGAAAGAACTCGGCGCAGAAGTCGTGGGGCCGGACGCCACGTACGATACGCCGTGCGACATCTTCGCACCGTGCGCGGTCGGCGCCGTCCTCAACGCACGCACGATTCCGCGGCTGCGCTGCACGATCGTCGGCGGGTCGGCGAACAATCAGCTCGAGACCGCTGAAGATGCGCAGCGCCTGCTCGATCGCGGCATCCTGTACGCACCCGACTTCGTGATCAATGCGGGCGGCGCGATCGGGCACGGCGCACTCGAGATGCTGGGCTGGGACACCGACCGCGTGACCGTGCGCGTGCAGCAGATCCAGCCGGCAATGCTCGAAATCCTGACCGCGGCAGCCGCACGCGGCGAGTCGCCGCTGCGGGAGGCGGAGCGGCGGGCGGCGCGCACGATCGAAGCGGCACGCGAGGCCAGGGCGGGAGTCCCCACGGCGTGAGCACATCGCTGGACAACCTCGGCGCTTTCCTGGCCGAGCTGGACCGGCAGGGTGAGCTGGTGCGCATCCGCGAGCCCGTCGCGGTGCGTCTCGAGATGTGCGAGATCGCCGACCGCGTCATGAAGATGCCGGGCGGCGGGAAGGCGTTGCTGTTCGAGCGTCCCGTCCTCGATGATGGCAGCCCATCCGCGCTGCCCGTCGGCATCAACCTCTTCGGCTCGTGGAAGCGGATGGCGATCGCGCTCGCGGTCGACGACGTGGAGGAGCACGCGCAGCGCATTGCGGAGCTGCTCCAGCCGGACGTGCCGCGCGGCTTCTGGGCGAAGGTGCAGCTGCTGCCGAAGTTCGCCGAGCTCGCACGCGTCCCGCCGCGCGAGCACAAGGGTGCGCCGCCCTGCCAGGAGGTCGTGCTCGACGGCGACGCGGTCGACCTCGGCAAACTCCCGATCATGACATCATGGCCCGGCGATGCGGGGCCGTTCATCACCATGCCCATGGTGATCACGAAGGACCCCGAGACGGGCGTGCAGAACGTCGGCATGTACCGCATGCAGGTCACGGGGCCGCGCACCACGTTCATGCACTGGCAGCGTCACAAGGGCGGTGCAGCACACTGGCGGAAGTACATCGAGCGCGGTGCGGAGCGCATGCCGGTCGTCGTTGCGCTCGGCGCCGACCCCGCGACGATGTACACGCCCACCGCGCCACTGCCGCCCGGCATCGACGAGTTCCTGTTCTCGGGCTTTCTGCGGCGGAAGCCGCTGCTCACGACGACCGCGACGATGAGCGATCTGCGCATTCCCGCCGAAGCGGAGATCGTGCTCGAGGGATACGTGGATCCATCGGAACCCGTCGGCATGGAGGGTCCGTTCGGCGACCACACGGGCTTCTACACGCCGGCGGATCTCTTCCCGATTTTCCACGTCGAGCGGATCACGCACCGCCGCAACGCGATCTACCCATCCACGATCGTGGGCCGGCCGCCCATGGAGGACTTCTACCTCGGTGGTGCGACGGAGCGGATCTTCCTGCCGCTGCTGCGCCTCACCATGCCGGAGATCGTCGACTACCACATGCCGGCCGAAGGGATCTTCCACAACCTCGTGTTCGTCGCGATCCGCAAGGAGTATCCGGGGCAGGCGCACAAGGTGATGAACGGCCTGTGGGGGCAGGGGCTGATGAGCCTTGCCAAGGTGCTGGTCATCGTGGATGCGGACGTGAACGTGAAGGATCCGGCCGAGGCGTGGTGGTACGCGCTGAACAACATCGATCCGCAGCGCGACGTGCGCTTCACACTGGGTCCGGTGGACGACCTGGACCACGCGGCGCGCGCGCCCGCGTTCGGCTCGAAGATGGGCATCGACGGCACGCGCAAGCTGGCGGGCGAGGCGCACGACCGTGAATGGCCGGAAGTAGTGCGCATGAGCCCCGACGTCGTGCAGCGGGTGGACGAACTGTGGTCGAAGTTGGGCATCGAGTGAGTACGCCGCGCCGCGAAGGGCAGATCATCGCAGGCGAGTCGCTCGCCGCGCGCTACGCCAGCTTCGTCAAGCTGCCGCACACACTCTTCGCGCTGCCGTTCGCAGGGCTGGGACTCGTGCTCGCGTCGTTCGAGCACGCGGACCGGCTGCGCGCCGGCATTGTCGTGTGGTCGGTCTTCGCGTTCACCGCCGCCCGCTTCGCCGCGATGGGCTTCAACCGCATCGTGGACCGCGACGTCGATGCTCAGAATCCGAGGACGCGCGCGCGCGAGCTGCCGAGCGGGCGGCTCTCGATGTCTCAGGCGGCAGCCGCCGTCGTGGTGTCGGCAATCGTGTTCGTCGGCTCCGCGTGGATGCTCAATCCGCTGTGCGGCATGCTGTCCCCCGTCGCGCTCGCGTGGATCTTCTTCTACTCGTGGACCAAGCGCTTCACGTCACTCTCGCACTTTGCGCTCGGGCTGGCGCTGGGCATCGCGCCCGTGGGCGGCTACCTCGCGCTCGCGGGGGAATGGACCGATCCGTGGTGGGCGCTGCCGCTCGTCGCGGCCGCGGTCATGACGTGGGTCGCAGGGTTCGATGTGATCTACGCGCTCCAGGACCTCGACTTCGACCGCGAGCACGGGCTGCGCTCCATTCCCGCGCGGCTGGGTGCACCACGCGCCGTGGGCGCCGCGCGCGTGTTCCACCTGCTGTCCGTGCTGCTGTTCGGCGCTCTCGCCGTTCTGGATGCATTTCCTGTTGGACGCTGGTACGTGGTCGGTGTCGCGGTGATGCTGGCGCTGCTGCTGTACGAGCACGCGGTCGTGGCCGGGGCACGGGACGGTCCCATCGATCTGCCGCGCATCGACCGCGCGTTCTTCCACGCGAACGTCGGCGTATCGATGGCGCTCTTCGCGTTCACGCTGATCGACCGCGTCCTGGCGGGATGATGGGCGACCCGGTCACCCTCGCGATCACGGGCGCCTCCGGCGCCGCGTACGCCGTCCGTGTACTCGAGGGGTTGATCGGCAGCGGTGTACCAGTTTCGCTGATCGTGTCGAAGACGGGGTGGCGGCTGCTGCGCGAAGAGCTGGACATCGACTCGGTGGCTGCGCTCCGGCAGCGGACGGGCTCGTGGGACGGGGTCACGGTCTACGAGGATGACGACCGCGGCGCGACGCCCGCATCCGGCTCCGCACCTTCACGCGGCATGGCGATCGTGCCGTGTTCGATGGGCACGCTCGCGAGCATTGCACAGGGGACGACGCGTTCGCTGATCGAGCGCGCGGCCGATGTCGTGCTGAAGGAGCGGCGGAAGCTGGTGCTGGTGCCGCGCGAGACGCCCTACTCGCTGATCCACCTGGAGAACATGCTGCGCCTCACGCACGCGGGCGCGGTCGTGCTGCCGGCGTCGCCGGGGTTCTACCACCGCCCGACACGCATCGACGAGCTCATCGACTTCGTGGCCGGGCGCGTGCTCTCGCAGCTCGGCATAGAGCACGGGCTCGGCCCGCGCTGGGCGAGCGGCGAGCCGGATTGACGTGCGCATCGGCCTGATCAGCGATACGCACGGGCGACTGCGCTCTTCCGTCTTCGCCGCGCTCGATGGCGTGCAGCTCATCCTTCACGCCGGCGACATCGGCCACCCCGGCATCATCACCGAGCTGGAAGTGATCGCGCCCGTACAGGCCGTGCACGGCAACACCGACGGCTTCGACATCCGTTCGCTGCATCCGGAGGTGCGCCGGCTAACCGTCGACGAGCGACTCATCGTCCTGACGCACGGGCACACGTTCGGAACACCCACGCCGCCGGCGCTGCGCACGGCCTTTCCCGATGCGGATGTGATCGTGTTCGGTCACACGCACCGGCCGGAAGTGGAGCGGTCGGAGGGTGTGCTGGTGGTGAATCCGGGTGCTGCGGGTCCGGCGCGCTTCCGCCTGAAGCCGTCGGTCGCGATCCTGCGGCTGGAAGGCGACGTCGCCGAAGTAGAGGAGCGGCCGCTTCCGGAGGACTAGACCCGGTCGGTCACGCCGGTCACGCCCTGTGCTTCCGCGCAGTTCGCACAGCAGAACATGCGGCCGTCGGCTTCGTTGCCGTGCCCGATGATGCGGCAGCCGCAGTGCTCGCACCTCGGCGCGAGCGCGTGCACGGCACACTCGAACGAGTCGAAGATGTGGGACTGCCCCGCCATGCGGACCTCGAACGACTTGTCGTAGTCGTTGCCGCACACCTCGCACACTGCCATGGCCGCCTCCCTCGGGTTCATGCGTTCGCGGCCGACATTGCAGGGATCGGACCGGCGGGAACCGGCTCGTCCGGCGCGAAGGTGCGCGCCAGCTCCTCCGGCTTCCTGCGGAACCACCGCGCGAGCAGCAGAACCTCGGCCGCCTCGATCGGCCGGAGGGCGCCCGGCCCGCTGCGTCGGAACAGCCGCGCCGCCCGCTCGCGCAGCGCGCTCCACTCCGTCCCCGTGACCGGCATGCGGTGCTCCTCGTGAACGCGCCCGCGGCGGATCACGTAGAGGCGGTCATCGCCGTCGTGCCCGGGTACCGCGTACAGGAAGGTGAGGGAATCGATGAGGCCGCGGAGCGAGACCAGCTCGTGGCGCGCTTCCGCAAGGCGACGCGAACGATCGCGCAGCTCCGCCGCATACTCGAACTGCAGCCGCGCCGCCGCCGCACGCATCCGACCGTCCAGTACGCGCAGCGGGCCGTCGGTATCCCCGTCCAGGAACTCCGCCGCGAGCTGCACGCGCTCGCGGTACTCCGCACTCGTGCAGCCCGATGCGCACGGCGCGAGGCAGCGGTCCAGCTCCGGCCGCACACACAGCGGCTGCCGCTGCACCGCGAAGAGCTCCGTCTGATCCGCGAAGCGCATCGGCGTCCCGCGTGCACAGTCCCGCAATGACAGCAGGTCCGTCACGTCCTTCATCACCGCGCGCACCCGCGGCGCGCCCCGGAACGGGCCGTAGTACCGGGCCGCATCATCCTGCACCGAACGCACGACCAGGAGCCGCGGCGCCGCCTCGCGCGTGATCTTCACGAAGCAGAAGGCGCGATCCCGCTTGTGCTCGACGTTGAACGGCGGGCGAAACCGCTGGATCGTGCGCATCTCCTCGAGCGTGGCCGCGAACTCGCTGGGCATGTACGTCCACTCGATCGCATGCGTGTGCCGGATCAGCTCCTCGCCCTTCTCACCCGGCTTGCAGCGGAAATACGAGAGCAGGCGGCCCCGCACCCGCAGCGACTTGCCGACGTACAGCAGCACGCCGCCCGGGCCCAGCATGCGATAGATGCCCGGCCGGTTCTCCGCCGACGCGCGGACGTGGTTCCGCAGCTCGCCTGCTGGTGTCGGGTCGATGGCCGCCTCCGAAGATTTGCCGAAGATCTCCAGAATGGGTTTGAGCGCGATCCTGTGCAAGTCGGACGGGCAGTGAACGGAGTGTTTCACCGCAGAGCCGCAGAGATCGCGGAGAAAGGACAAGAAGATGGGATCACGAGCGAGCTGAGGAATCCCGGCAAGGCCACGAAGCGATGAAGCAACTACAACGAGTTGTCCTCTGCGTTCTCTGCGGCTCGGTGGACTGTTGTTAGCGCTGGCAGTGCGGACAGTAGAAGGCCGACCGATTGGTGAGGACGATGCGCTTGATCGAGGAACCGCAGCGCGGGCAGGGCACGCCCTCGCGGTCGTAGACGGCCAGGCGCGGGAAGTATCCGCCCTCCTCGCCGCTGGCATCGCGGTACATGCTGAAGGTGGTGCCGCGCGCTTCGATGGCTTCGGCCAGGACATCGCGTACGGCAACCTGGAG
>CAYUIG010000037.1:21228-35637 GCA_964444685.1 uncultured Gemmatimonadaceae bacterium
TCACCGGCGCGGGATGCGTCGCTGGTGACGACGCGTCCGCTCATCCCGAGGTTGATCGCGAGGCGGAACCCGTCTTCGAGCTCGATGATCACGTTCTTGCCGCGACGTGAGACGCCGGTGATGCGGCGGCCGCGCAGCCCGGTCGAGAGCCGGCGCGGGGTGAGCGGCGGCTCGAGCACATCGGCGTGCGTCACGCGCGCGCCCGTGATGGTCGCGCCGGGGACGCGCGCGCGCAGGTCGCGCACGATGGTCTCGGCTTCGGGCAGCTCAGGCACGGGCGAGCGCGCGCCAGCCGATGTCGCGCCGGAACTGGCGGCCTTCGAACTCGATGGACTCCGCGGCAGCGCGGCTGCGACGTGCGGCTTCCTCGAGCGTTTCTCCCAGTGCGGTGACGGCGAGCACGCGGCCACCATCCGTAACGAGCCGATCACCATCGAGCCGCGTGCCCGCATGGAAGACGGTGACACCGGGTTCGAACGTCGACGGCATCGAAATCGGCGCCCCCTTCGCAACCGGCCCCGGATATCCACCCGCAGCCAGCACCGTAGTGAGCGCGTACGCGGGCTTCCAGCGCAGCTCCATGTCGCGCAGCGAGCCGCCGCGCGCGATTGCCAGCATCGGTTCGAGCAGTGATGAATCGAGCAGCGGCAGCAGCGCCTGTGTCTCGGGGTCGCCGAAGCGGCAGTTGAACTCGATCACCTTCGGCCCGTCCGCGGTGAGCATGAGCCCCGCATACAGGAGCCCGCGGAACGGAGAACCTGCGCGACGCAGCTCGGCGAGCGTGGGATCGAAGACGGTGTCGCGTACGCGATCGATCAGCGCCGCCTCGATGCCGGGCACGGGTGCATACGCGCCCATCCCGCCGGTGTTGGGACCCGTATCGCCCTCACCGATGCGCTTGTGATCCTGTGCGGGCGGCATGAGCAGCATGTCCGTGCCGTCGGTCAGCGCGAACACCGAAAGCTCCTCGCCTTCGAGCACTTCCTCGATCACGACTTCCGCACCTGCGTCGCCGAACTCGCGATCGCTCAGCATGCGGCGCGCGGCATCCAGCGCCTCATCCAGCGAAGTGCACACGATCGCGCCCTTGCCGGCGGCGAGGCCGGATGCCTTCACGACGGCGTGACCGTTCATCGCGCGCAGCCGGCGCTCGGCATCGGAAAAATCTGTGACCCGCGCGTACGACGCCGTCGGCACGTCCGCGCGCGTCATGATCGCCTTGGCGAATGCCTTCGACGCTTCGATGCGCGCGCCCGAGGCGGACGGCCCGAACGCAGCAACGCCGCGCCGTGTCAGGACATCGATGATGCCGGCTGCGAGCGGCGCCTCGGGCCCGACCACGACGAGATCGATGCCGTTGGCCGCGCACCATGCGGCTACTTCGTCGCCGCGGGAGGGATCGAGGGGGACGTGCGTGGCGAGTGCGGCCGTGCCGCCGTTGCCGCGCGTGATGAACAGCTCCGCGGCGGGCGCGTCACGCCGGATGATGTGGAGGAGTGCGTGCTCGCGACCGCCGTGGCCTACGACCAGGATCTTCATGCTTCGCCGGTGCTGGAGTCGCCGCGGCGGAGCGCCCCGCGCGCGGGGCCGGGAAACTAGGGGCGGCGGAAGCCGCCGGCAAACTTCTCGCGCGCCTCACGGAACGCGTCGCCGAACTGGCGCGCGAGCGTCTGCGCATCTTCCTTGTATGCACGCGCGGCCGCGGCCAGGTCGTCGCGGTACGACGTGTTCGGCTCGCCGCGCTGGCGGTACTCGCCGCGCAGCACGCGGTCGTACTCGCCGGCCTCGATCCAGTCGCGCACTTCCGCGGCGCGCAGCACGTGGAAGGGATGCGTCGCACCGAGGATGTTGAGCACCTTGAACACGACGTCCGCGACGTCGCCCGTGAGGCGATACTCGTCGGCCTGGATCAGGAACTCGTTCAGATCGTTCTCCGCCGGGTGGCCGCCGCCGGCGAGGACCATGAAGGCGCGGAGCGTCGCCTCGGGGTGCTGGAGCGAGAGCAGACCCGCGCGGTCGGCGGAGAGCTCCGACTTGCGGCTCCACTCGAGCAGCGCGATCAGCACGGCACGCGCGGCGAGCCCGACGACGGGGAATCCCATCTGCGCGAGCTGGAGCAGGATCACGGTCATCGTGCGGTACAGCACGTGGCCGGACATGATATGCCCGAGCTCGTGACCCAGCAGATACGTGAGTTCGTCATCGTCGAGCAGGCGGAGCGCGCCGGAGTTGAGGACGATGAACGGCTTGTCCATGCCGTACGCGCCTGCGTTGACGAGCGGCGTCTGCGACACGAAGAGGTCGTACTTCTCGGGGCTGTCGAGCGTCTCCAGCACTTCGACGTAGCGCTCGTGGACGCGCGGGAACTGTCGCGGCGAGACCTTCACGGCGTTGGCCTGGAAGGCGAGGCGGATGGGCTTCTCGCCGAAGAGGCCGAACACCTTGCGCAGGACCTCATCGAATCCCGGCACACGGCGCAGCGCGGCGAGGGCCGCGCGGTCGGCCGGATGCTCCCAGGTGCTGGGATCGATGTTCTTCAGGATGCGCCGTGAGCGCGGCAGATTGCTGGTGGCCATGTCGGCAGCTCTCCGTAGGAAGGGACCCGGGCGACCCTACGCGCGCCGGCGCGCGGCGGTTTCCCCGAGGCCGGCGAGCGCCTGATCGAGGTCCTCGAGCAGGTCGTCGATGTCCTCGATGCCGACGGAGAGGCGTACCAGTCCATCGGACACGCCCATGCGCTCGCGCATCGCCTTCGGGACGGACGCGTGCGTCATCATGGCCGGGTGGCCGATCAGGCTCTCGACGCCGCCCAGGCTTTCGGCCAGCGCGAAGAGACGCGTGCCCTCCGCGAAGGTCCGCGCGCGGTCGAGGCTGCCCAGCTCGAGGCTCACCATCCCCGTGAATCCGCGCATCTGCCGCTTCGCCAGCGCGTGCTGCGGATGGTCCGGGAGTCCGGGATAGTACACCTGCTCGACGGCGGGATGCGTCGCGAGGAACTCCGCGACCGCCTGGCCGTTCGCGTTGTGCCGCTCCATGCGCAGGTGCAGCGTCTTTGTGCCCCGCAGTACGAGCCATGCGTCCCACGGCCCCGGCACGCCGCCCGTGGCCTTCTGCATGAAGTGCAGCTCATCGGCGACGGTGTCATCGTTCGTAACGGCGATGCCGCCGACCACATCGGAATGGCCATTCAGGTACTTCGTGCTCGAGTGCAGCACGATGTGCGCGCCCAGCTCGAGCGGCCGCTGGTTGTAGGGAGAGGCGAAGGTGTTGTCGACGGCGAGCAGGCAGCCGGCCTCGTTGGCGATCGCGGCGATGGCCGGGATGTCCGACAGCCGCATCATCGGATTGGTCGGCGTCTCGATGTGGATGAGCTTCGTGTTCGGACGCAGCGCCGCGCGCACGGCTTCCGGGTCGCGCGTATCGAGCGGTGTGAACTCGAGGCCGAGGCGCGCGAACACCTGCTGGAACATGCGGTGCGTGCCGCCGTAGACGTTCTCCTCGTAGATCACGTGATCGCCGGCGGAGAGCCGCTTCACGACCGCCTCGATCGCGGCCATGCCACTGGCGAAGGCGATGCCGTGACGTCCGCTCTCGAGTGCGGCGACGTTTGCCTCGAGCGCCTCGCGCGTCGGATTCTGCACGCGCGCGTACTCGTAACCGTGCAGCGGCTCGCCGAGTCTCGGCTGCACGTATGTCGACGTCTGATAGACCGGCGGCATCACCGCGCCCGCTACCGGGTCGGGTGTCTGGCCGGCGTGCACGGCGCGCGTTCCGAAGCGGTCCTGTTTCATGCGTCCTCTGGCCCGTGTAGGGGTGAATCCTCAAGATAGACCCCGCTCACGAAGGGAGGAAGGGAATGGAACGGCTGCTGGCGAACGAGCGGGTTACGGCCGAGGGCGCGGATCCCGAGCGGTGGCTGTACGTACTGCACGGCATCTACGGCGCGGGCCGGAACTGGGGCTCGGTCGCACGCGCGCTCGTGCAGCAGAAACCCGAATGGGGCGCGGTGCTGATCGACCTGCGGCAGCACGGCGCATCGCAGGGGTTCCCGCCTCCACACACCCTCGCCGCCGCCGCGGCCGATCTCGAACGGCTCGCAGCCGCCACGTTCGAGCCTGCGGCGGTGCTGGGTCATTCGTTCGGTGGGAAGGTCGCGCTCCAGTACGCCGCCGCCGTGCCGGCGGGACTCGAGCAGGTGTGGGTCATCGACTCGACACCTTCGGCGCGCGAGCCGGGCGGCAGTGCATGGCAGATGCTCGCGGCCGTGAAGTCCATGCCGGACCGCTTCGCGTCGCGTGACGAGGCGGTCGAGGCGATCGTCACGCACGGATTCGAGCCGGCGGTCGCGCGCTGGATGGCCACCAACCTCGAACGCGACGGTGACACACTGCGCTGGCGCTTCCAGCTGGACGCCATGGAGGCACTCCTCCTCGACTTCTTCCGCACCGACCTCTGGCACGTCATCGAACGGGAGGACGGACCGTTCGTGCACATCGTGAAGGCGGACCAGTCGTCGGTGCTCTCGGAGGAGGACGAACGGCGGGCGCGCGCTGCGGAGTCGACAGGTCGCGTCGCATGGCACGAAGTGGCGTCCGGGCACTGGGTGAATGCCGACAATCCGGGGGCGCTGCTGGAGCTTTTTTCCACCCATCTGCGTTGACCCCAAAGCTTCGGAACCGTACTTTTGGCCGTCTCTCCGACCGGTGCGCAGCCGTGCGCCGGGCTTCTTTCCGTGCCGGAGCAGAATGGCGTTCGAGATACCGCCCGATTTGATGGTGAGCGTTTCCGGGGTGCGAGGCCGCGTCGGCGAGGGCCTCACCCCGGAACTCGTGACGCGCTTCGCGTCCGCATTCGGCGCCTGGGCGCGCGAGCGCGGCGGTCCCGGCGCGCGCGTCATCCTCGCGCGCGATTCGCGCACGTCCGGACCGATGTTCGTGAGTGCGGCGACGGCGGCGCTCCAGTCCGTCGGCTGCCACGTCATTTCGCTCGGACTCGTGCCGACGCCGACGGCCCTGCTCGCCATCAAGCGTCACGGCGCGGCGGGCGGCGTGGTGGTCACCGCCAGCCACAACCCCGTCGAGTGGAACGCGCTCAAATTCGCGTCGGGCGATGGGATGTTCCTCGACGCGGAGCAGGCGGCGGACATGCGCGCGTTCGTCAACGAGCGGCCGATCCCGCGTGCACCCTGGGACCGGCTGGGCACGGTGAGCGAGGACGAGACCGCGCTGCATGCCCATCTCCAGGCCGTGCTCGCGATCCCGTTCCTCGACGTGGCCGCGCTGCGCCGCCGGCGGTTCCGCGTAGCCCTCGACTGCTGCCACGGCGCCGGCGCGGTCCTGCTGCCTCCCCTCCTCGAGCGTCTCGGCTGCGACGTCGTCGGCCTCCACCTCGAGCCCGACGGCCGATTTCACCGGCCGCCCGAGCCGGTCGCCGAGAACCTCGGCGAGCTCGAGGTGCTGGTCCGCCGCAGCGGAGCCGATATCGGGATGGCCACCGACCCGGACGCCGATCGCCTGTCCCTGGTCGGGAACGGCGGCACGGCGCTGGGCGAGGATCTGACCCTGGCCCTCGCGGCCCGGCTCGTGCTCCGGCACCGCTCGGGGCCGCTGGTCACCAATCTCTCCACCAGCCGAGTCGTTGAGGACGTCGCCGCCGATGCCGGCGTGCCGTTCCGGCGCGTGCCCGTCGGCGAGATCAACGTCGCCCGTGGGATGCAGGCCGCCGGCGCCGTGATCGGCGGGGAAGGCAACGGTGGCGTCATTCTTCCAGACGTGCAGTTGACGCGTGATTCGGCGGTAGCTGCGGCGCTCGTGCTGCAGCTGCTGCTGGAGCTCGACACACCGGTCGACGACATCGTCGCGGGCATGCCGGTGTACAAGATCGTGAAGGACAAGCTGCCGCGGGACGCGGGGTCGCTGGAGGATGCGTACCGGCGGCTGGAGGAGGAGCTGGGGGCTCCGCAATCGGACCGGCAGGATGGGCTGCGGCTGTCGTGGCCGGATTCGAGGCGGTGGCTGCATCTGAGGGCGTCGGGGACGGAGCCGATCCTGCGGATCATCGCGGAGGCACCGACGGAGGAGGAAGCGCGCGAGCTCGTGGGAGCGGCGCGGGAGGCATTGGCCGCAGGCGTGGGGAGTCAGGCGGGCGGCCGGTAAGAGGAGAGCGGAATCGGGCATGTGCGGAATCGTAGGATACGTGGGTGACCGTGCGGCGGTGCCTCTGCTGTTGGAGGGGCTGCGGCGGCTGGAATATCGGGGCTACGACTCGGCGGGTGTGACGGTCCAGGTGAACGGTCACCTGGAGACGCGCAAGGCGGTAGGGAAGATCTCCGAGCTGGAGAAGCTGCTGGAGAACGGGCGTCGGCCGGAGGGGACGGTGGGGATCGCGCACACGCGCTGGGCCACGCACGGCTCGCCGACGATGCTCAATGCGCATCCGCACACGGACTGTCACGGCTCGATCGCGCTCGTGCACAACGGCATCATCGAGAATGCGACGACGCTGCGCCAGCAGCTGGAGAGTCTCGGCCACACGTTCCGCAGTGAAACGGACACCGAAGTCCTCGCGCACCTGATCGAGGAAGCGTTCAACGGCAACCTCGAGGAGGCGGTGCGTGCCGCGCTGCGCCAGGTGGAGGGCGCCTACGGTCTCGCGATCATGTCGAGCGACGATCCGAACAAGATCGTAGTCGCGCGCCACGGCAGCCCGCTGCTGCTGGGGATCGGCGAGAACGGCGAGTACTACGTTGCGAGCGATGTGGCGGCCGTGCTCGCGCAGACGCGTCAGGTCGTGTACCTCGACGATGGCGACGTGGCCGTGCTGACGCCCGCCGGCTACCGCACGATGCGGCTGCGGGGTGAGGAGGTAACGAAGGAGATCAAGCACGTCTCGTGGGACCTGGATGCCATCGAGAAGGGTGGCCACGAGCACTTCATGCTGAAGGAGATCTTCGAGCAGCCGGAGACGCTCCGCAACGTGATGCGCGGCCGCATCCTCGAGGCGGACGGCACCGTGAAGTTCGGCGGTCTGAATCTCAGCGATGAAGAGCTGCTCGCGTTCGAGAACGTGACGGTGACGGCGTGCGGCACGTCGTGGCATGCCGGGCTGATCGGCGAGTACATGCTGGAGGAGGTCGCGCGGCTGCCGGTCGACGTCGAGTACGCGTCGGAGTTCCGCTACCGTTCGCCGGTCGTGGACGAGAAGACGCTCGTGCTGGCGATCAGCCAGTCGGGCGAGACGGCGGATACGCTGGCGGCGATGCGCGAAGCGAAGGAGCGCGGCTCGAAGGTGCTCGGCATCGTGAACGTGGTGGGCTCGTCGATCGCGCGCGAGGCGGGCGGCGGCATCTACCTGCACGCGGGGCCCGAGATCGGCGTCGCGAGCACGAAGGCGTTCACGAGCCAGGTGGTGGCGCTCGCACTGTTCGCCGTGCGCATGGGCCGGCTGCGCGGCAAGCTGACGGCAGAGCAGGGGCGCGCGATCCTGAAGGAGCTGCAGGCGCTTCCGGACAAGGTCGAGCAGGTGCTCGAGCTGAACGATGCGATCCGCGAGCTCGCACGCATCTACAAGGACGCATCGAACTTCCTGTACCTGGGCCGCGGCTACAACTTCCCGACGGCGCTCGAGGGTGCGCTCAAGCTGAAGGAGATCAGCTACATCCATGCGGAGGGTCTGCCCGCGGCGGAGATGAAGCACGGGCCGATCGCGCTGATCGACGAGAACATGCCGGTCGTGATCGCGGCGCCGAACGACGCGGTGTATCAGAAGGTGCTGTCGAACGTGCAGGAGGTGAAGGCGCGTGGTGGCCGGATCATCGCGGTGGTGACGGATGGGAACGGCGACCTGCGCGGGCTCGTGGACCACGTGATCCCCGTGCCGCCCACGATCGACATGCTGACGCCGGTGCTCACGACGATTCCGCTCCAGCTGCTCGCCTACCACGTGGCGGTCCTGCGCGGCTGCAGCGTCGACATGCCCCGCAACCTGGCGAAGTCGGTAACGGTCGAGTAGTGCGCGTCGTACTGCAGCGCGTCAGCCGCGCCTCGGTCCGCATTGGCGACAGGATCGCCGGCCGGATCGAGCGCGGCTTTCTGCTTCTCGTCGGTTTCCACGCCTCCGATGGCGACGACGCCGTCCGCTGGATGGCGGAGAAGGTCCTCTCTCTGCGCCTCTTCCCGGATGACGAAGGACGCATGAACGTGGGCCTCGAGGAGATCGGCGGCGGCGTGCTGGTCGTCAGCCAGTTCACTCTGTACGGCGATGCACGCAAGGGCCGCCGGCCCAGCTTCATCGATGCCGCACCGCCGGAGATCGCGATCCCGCTGTACGAATCGTTCGTGGCGGCGCTGCGCGCCGCGGCGCCGGGGCCCGTAGAGACGGGCGAGTTCGGCACGATGATGGACGTCGAGCTCGTCAATGACGGCCCCGTGACGCTTATCCTCGAGCGGTGACCCCTCCGCCTCTCGTCCTCGCCTCGTCCTCGCCGCGCCGCTCGGAGCTGCTGCGCATGCTCGGGCTGCACTTCGAGGTCATGCCGACTTCCGTCGACGAGACGTATACGCCGGGTGAGGAGGGTGTCGTGCACGCGGAGCGACTCGCGCGCGCGAAGGCGGCGGCGGTCGCGTCGCAGCGGCCGGACGCGCTGGTGATCGGCAGTGACACGGTCGTGATCCTGGATGGTGCGGTGCTCGGAAAGCCGCGCGATGAGGCGGAGGCGGTGTCGCTGCTGTTGCGTCTTCAGTCGCGTACCCACATCGTCGCCACCGGCGTGGCGGTCGCATCACCGGACGGTGCGCTGCGGTCGGGCGTGGAGACCGTGGCGGTCACGTTCCGTCCGTTCGACCGCCTGCTGGCGGAGGCATACGCGGCCACGGGGGAACCGCTGGACAAGGCGGGCGCGTACGGCATCCAGGGAATGGGCTCCGCCCTCGTGCGACGCATCGAAGGAGACTACTTCGCCGTGATGGGGCTGCCGGTCGTCCGCACGCTCGCGCTGCTGGAGGAAGCGGGCTGGCGCTACACCTTCACGGGACTGGAGCCGGTGGCATGACGGCGGTGCTGGCGATCGACCAGGGCACGACGGGCTCGACCTGTCTCGTGCTCGATGAACACGGCGGGATCCTCGGCCGCGGCTACTCCGAATTCACACAGCACTATCCCCGTCCCGGCTGGGTCGAGCACGACGCGGACGAGATCTGGGAGGTGACGCTGCGCGTCGCGCGTCAGGCGGTGGCTGCGGCACGCGCCGCGCATGCATCGCTCGACCTGCGCGCGATCGGCATCACGAACCAGCGCGAGACGATCGTGGTGTGGGAGCGGCGCACGGGGCGGCCGGTGCACCGCGCGATCGTCTGGCAGGACCGCCGCACGGCGGGACACTGCCGCGAGCTGAAGGAAGCCGGTCACGAGGCGAACGTGCGCGCAAAGACCGGGCTCGTGCTCGATCCCTACTTCTCCGCCACGAAACTCTCATGGCTGCTGTCCAACGTGGATGGCCTGCGCGAACGGGCGGAGCGTGGTGAGCTGGCCGCGGGCACGATCGACTGCTGGCTGATCTGGAAGCTGACGGGCGGACGCGTGCACGCGACGGATCCGACCAATGCATCCCGCACGCTGCTCTACGATCTGCACACGCGCGACTGGGATGACGAGCTGCTCGCGCTCTTCGATGTGCCCCGCGCGCTGCTGCCGGAAGTGCGGCCTTCGAGCGGTGACTTCGGCAGCACGGACAGCGAGTTCTTCGGCTCGGCGGTGCCGGTGGGCGGCGTCGCCGGCGACCAGCAGGCGGCGCTCTTCGGGCAGGGCTGCGTCGAGCCGGGTCTGGCGAAGAACACGTACGGCACGGGCGCGTTCCTGCTGATGCAGACGGGGGACCGGCCGGTGGCATCCTCGAGCGGACTGCTGACCACCGTGGCGTGCGGCCCGCGCGGCGAACCGGCGTACGCGCTGGAGGGTGCGATCTTCATCGCGGGTGCGGCGGTGCAGTGGCTGCGCGACGAGTTGAAGGTGCTGAAGGCGGCGAACGAGACGGAACCGATGGCGCGCGGGCTCGCCGCGAACGATGGTGTGTATTTCGTGCCCGCATTCGTCGGCCTCGGCGCCCCGCACTGGGAGCCCGAAGCCCGCGGAATGATCGTGGGACTGACGCGTGGCGCGGGGGTGGCACACCTCGCACGCGCGGCACTCGAATCGATGGCGTACGCGACGCACGATGTGCTGCGCGCGATGGAACGCGATTCGGGCGTCGTCGCAACAGAACTCGCGGTGGACGGCGGCGCATCGCTCAACGACTGGCTGATGCAGTTCCAGGCGGATGTGGTCGGGCTGCCGGTGCGTCGTCCGCAGATGGTGGAAACGACTGCGGCGGGCGCTGCGGGGCTCGCGGGCATTGCGGCGGGAATCTGGGCGGACGCTGCGGCGTTCCTGCACGCGCGGCCGGAGCCGGACCGCTTCGAGCCAGCGCTGCCGGAAGCGCAGCGCAAGGACCTGCTCGCGGGCTGGCAGCGCGCGGTGCGCGCCGCGCTCGCGTGGGCGGCCGACGCATGACGTTCGTCGCATCGCTCCTCCTGCTGTGCGCGCAGCCGCACACCGCGGCTCGCTGCATCGAGCCGCCGCGACAGGCGCAGGATGCGTGGGTCGCATCGGACAAGCTGCGTCACTTCGCCGGCGCATACGCGGTGACGGCGTTCACGCATGCGGTCGTGCGCAGTGTGACGGATGATGACGGAGCCACCCTGGCGCTGGCCGCGGCCGCGGGTGTGGCGGCGTCGATCGGGAAGGAGTGGCTGGACGCGCGTCGCGGCGGTGCGGCGAGTCTGCGCGATCTCGTGTGGGATGCGGCGGGCATCGCCGCCGCCCTCCTGCTGATGCGCGAGATGCAGTGACACCCGTCGCGCTGCCGCCCGCACTCGTCGTACCGCGCGACGTACTGCGGGACGTCGACGCGGCCGCGCGACTCGAGTGGTTCGAATCGGACGGCCGCGGCGGCGGTGCTGCCGGTACCGCGCTCGGCGCGGCCACACGCCGCGAGCACGGCCTTCTGATCGTTGCGGACGGCTGGCCGCTCCTGCTGCTCGCGCGCTTCGAGGAACGGATCGTCCTGCCAGACGGTGACGCGTTCGAGCCCGTCGTCAACTTCTACCCGGACGCGATCCACCCGCAGGGTCATCGCTTCCTGCGCTCGTTCGCGCTCGATCCATGGCCGTCGTGGCACTACGAGCGCGAGGCGGTGACACTCGTGCGCGAGGTGCTGGTCGCGCGCGAGGCGCGCGCCACCATCGTGCGCTGGCGCCTCGATGGCGCGGATGGTACGCTCGAGCTGCGGCCACTGCTCGCCGCGCGCAACGTGCACGAGTCCGGGCCGCTTCCTCCATTCCTCCCCGTACGTCTGGATGAACGCGCACTTCGATGCGCGCCGGAGGGCGGACCAGCGGTGGTGCTGTCGTTCGCCGAAGGGAACTGGGAGTCCGCGCCGGATGTGTATCGCAACACGCTGCATCCGCGCGATGGCACGGCGGAGGATCTGCACGCGCCGGGCGTGCTGCGGCTTCCGCTCGAGGATGGGCAGTGGACGATGGTTGCGTGCGCGCGTACGCCGATCGAGCCCGCCGCGCTGCACGAGTTCATTGCCGCGGAGCTGCGCCGGCGC
The DNA here is from genome assembly GCA_964444685.1 of uncultured Gemmatimonadaceae bacterium. Taxonomy (GTDB): domain Bacteria; phylum Gemmatimonadota; class Gemmatimonadetes; order Longimicrobiales; family RSA9; genus CAYUIG01. Next base: position 32,876 of record CAYUIG010000037.1, read on the forward strand.
GAAGAGGTGGCACGGCGCTGTACCGTGCACTTCGCTGACGCGACGATCTCGGATCTGCCCCCGCGTCTCGCGCTCGCGCTGGATGCGTGGCTCGTGAAGCGCCCCACCGGGCGCGCACTGTGGTGCGGATTCCCATCGTTGCAGGAACGGACCGCGGATGCACTCGCCGCAATACCGGCGCTCCTCGAGGCGACGGGGCGCGCACGCGAGGGTGCGTCGGTGCTGCGCGGCTTCGTGCGGCGCACGCTCGGACGCGGCGCGACCACCGGGAATACGGAGGCGCTGCTGCGCTGCGTGCCAGCGGCCGCGGCACTCGCACGTGCAGGCATCGGAAGTGGCGAGCTCTTGCCGGCGGTCCGGCGCGCGCTCGAGATGTGCGCGTCGCGCGCAGGGCCGAGCGGATTGCGGGATGATGAAGGCGCGGGGCTGAACGAGCTCTGGCACGAGGCGCTGCTGGCCGCGCGCGTACTCGCGCCCGATCATCCGCTCGCGCAGCGCTTCGCACACGATGCCGAACGACTGCGCGAAGTGGCGCCGCGCACTTCGGGCGCGAGTTTCCCCGTCGTGGCCGAGCCCGGTCGTCCGGCCCTGCACGATGATGCGCACGTTGCGGATGCCATCCGCGTCGACCCGCGTTCGTTGCCCGCCGCGCGTCTCGACGACTACGCACGCGCGCTCGTACGCGTCCACGGTGCCGGCGCGGCCCCGCGGCTGCGCGAACTGTTCGAGATCGCCGGCGAGGCGCTGCGCTGCGCCATGCTCGGCCAGGTACCGGAGCGGCTCGACGGCAGCGGTGCGCCCGCGGACGCCCGCGCCGCCGCTGCGCTCCTCTCCGCCTGTGCCCTGGCCGCGCGTACCCGGCGACGTGGCGCGGCCTGAGCGCGTCCGGTACATTCGCCGCCCGTGGAAACCGCCATACTCGTCGGTGCCGTCGTTGGCGCGCTCGCGCTCGTGATGCTTCCGCTGATGCGCAGGCGGAGAGCCGAGTCCGGTGCTGCCGATGACGCGTCGCTCGAAACGGAGATCCGGCAGTACCGCGCGGCGCTGCGCGCGGGTACGCTCTGCCGCCGCTGCGGGCGCGCCAACCGCGACGGCGCGCGTTTCTGCGCCGACTGCGGCCGAGCGCTCGCGGGGCCCGGCGCGGCATGATCGATCTGCGCAGCGACACGGTCACGCGCCCCGACGCGGGCATGCGTCACGCGATCGCGGAGGCCGAAGTCGGCGACGACACGCTCGGCGACGATCCCACGGTCCGACGGCTCGAGGAACGCATTGCGGAGCGGCTGGGCAAGGAGGCCGCGCTCTTCCTGCCCAGCGGCGTCATGGCCAACGAGATCGCGCTGCTGCTGCTCGCGCCTCCGGGCAGCGAGGTCATCGTCGAGGCTACGTCGCACTTCTTCGACTGGGAGCTGGGCGGGCCCGCGGTGCTCGGCGGCATCCAGCTCCGGCCCGTGGCCGCGCCGGGCGGTGCGCTCGACCGTGTGCTCGTCGAGAGTGCCATCCGCGCTCCCTCTCCCTATCAGGTGCAGACGAGCGCGGTCGCGCTGGAGAACACGCACAATGCGGCCGGCGGCCGGATCCTGCCGCTCGAGAACGCGCGTGGCGTGGCCGACGTGGCCCGCGAGCGAGGGTTGGGCGTCCATCTCGACGGCGCCCGGCTCTGGAATGCGAGCGTGGCCACCGGCATTCCGGAGCGCGCGTGGGCGGAGTGCGCGGACACCGTGATGGTCACGCTGTCCAAGGGGCTCGGCTGTCCGGCCGGCTCGGTGCTGGCCGCGGATGCGGAGCGGATCCGCCGCGCCCGCACCGTGCGACGACGCCTCGGCGGCGCCATGCGCCAGGCCGGGATCCTCGCCGCCGCCGGGCTCTACGCGCTGGACCACAACCGCGACGCGCTGGCCGAGGACCACCGGCGGGCGCGCGCGCTGGCCGGGCTCCTGGCCGACGCGCCCGGCCTCGATGTGGTGGCGCCCGCGACCAACATCGTCATGTGCGAGATCACCGCTCCCGGCCTCGATGCACCGGCCCTGGTGGCGCGCGCGGCGGAACACGGCGTGCTCATCACGGTGTTCACACCCACGCGCGTACGCGCGGTCACGCACCGGGACGTCGGCGACGACGACATCCGCACCGCCGGGACGATCCTCCGGGATCTCGCGGGCTGACGCATCCCGACACGACATCGTCCCATCCCGCCCTTCCATCGCGCGGGGTGGCCCCTCAGATTTCGCGCTGTCGGACCGAGGCCTTATCTTCGTGATGCGTCCGGTCGGGCGTGAACCGATCCCCTGGCAGGTGGAAGCATGGCAACCGTCGATGTGAAGGACGAGAAGGGCAGGGCGCTCAGCGTCGCGATCTCGCAGATCGAGCGCGCGTACGGCAAGGGCTCGATCATGCGCATGGGCATCGACGGTGCGAAGATCGCCGTCGATGCGATCTCGACCGGCGCGATGAACCTGGATGCCGCGATCGGCATCGGCGGCATCCCGCGCGGCCGCATCACCGAGATCTTCGGCCCCGAATCGAGCGGCAAGACCACGCTGTGCCTGCACGTGATCGCGAACGCGCAGCGCAACGGCGGCGTGGCCGCGTTCATCGACGCCGAGCACGCGCTCGACGTCGAGTACGCGCGCAAGCTCGGCGTGGATGTCGAGAACCTCCTCGTCAGCCAGCCGGATACGGGTGAGCAGGCGCTCGAGATCGCCGAGCTCCTCATCCGCAGCAACGCCGTCGATGTCGTCGTGATCGACTCCGTCGCCGCG
>CAYUIG010000038.1:0-6731 GCA_964444685.1 uncultured Gemmatimonadaceae bacterium
CGCTGCTCGACCGCATAGTCATCGACAGGCGCGTGCTTGCGATCACGACGCTCATCTCGGTCGGGGCGGGTCTGCTCTTCGGCCTCGCGCCGGCGCTCCAGGCGGCGCGCCGCGATGCGCTCGAAGCCCTGCGCGCCGGCGTGCGCACCGGGCCGGGCCAGGTCGCGCGCCGCTTCCGGCTCGGCCTCGTCGTCGCCGAGGTCGCGCTGTCGTTCGTGCTGCTCGCGGGCGCCGCGCTGCTCGTACGCAGCGTCAGCGAGATGAACCGTGTCGATCCCGGCTTCGAAGCCGCCGGCCTTACCGTGATGGAGGTCACGCCGCCGGCGTGGAAGTACGACGACCCGGCGCGGCGCGCGGCGTACTTCGAGCGCCTTGCCGGGGCGCTGCGCGGGCTGCCCGCGGTGGAGCACGTCTCCGTCTCGGGCGGCGCCCCGCCGAGGATGGGGATCGTCATCGGCCAGCTCGAGCTGGAGGGACGCCCGCAGCCGGACCTCGGCGGCAATGACTTCTTCTTCGGCAACGCAGTGGACGAACACTACTTCGAGACGCTGCGGCAGCCGCTGCTGGAGGGACGCGCATTCACGGCGCAGGAAATCGCGACCGGTGCGAACGTCTGGATCCTGAGCGCGACCACCGCGCGCCGCCTCTTCCCGAACGAGAGCGCAGTCGGTCGGCGGGCACGCATGAGCGGTCAGTGGAACACCATCGTGGGTGTGGTGGGCGACGTGAAGCCGAGCGGTCTGGCCGACACCGAGGAAAGGCTCCAGCTCTACGTGCCGCGCGAAGCACACGCCGGCGCCGGCGCGGTGCTCGTGCGCGCCCGCGCGGGTGCCGAGCCGCTCCGGGCCACGATCGAACGGACGGTGGCAGGCATCGATCCTGACGTCTTCGTGAGTGAGGCGAGAACGGCGGAGGAGCTGCTGGCGGACTCGATCGCACGCGAACGTTTCGTGGCGACGCTGCTCGTTGCGTTCGCGGCGCTCGCCGCCACACTCGCAGGGATCGGGATCTACGGCGTGCTCTCGCACATCGTGCGGCTGCGCACGCGCGAGATCGGCATCCGCATGGCTCTCGGTGCGGCGCCTGCGCAGATCGTGCGCATGGTCCTTCGCCAGGGCGGCGGCGCAGCACTCGCGGGCATTCTGATCGGCGTTCCCGCCGCGCTGCTCGCCACGCGCATCCTGGCCAGCCAGCTCTTCGGCGTCGGACGCGGGGACACGCTGTCCTACACGGCCGCCGCGCTCGTGCTGGGTACGATCGCACTGCTCGCGCTCGCACTGCCCGCACGGCGCGCGGCCGGTGTGGATCCGACCGACGCGATCCGGCGCGAGTGATCAGCGCACGAGACGCAGCTCGTCGATCCGGATCTCGTACGGCCCGGGTGCGGGCCCCGCGGTGATCGCGATGCCCATCACATCGGCGCCGTTCGCGCCGTTGAAGTCGGACCACGCGAACGTGTACTCGGCCCACGCGTCGCCGGGCGTGAACGCGACCGTCGCCGGGATCTGACCGCCCGAGCGCGTGAACAGCATCACGCGCCACTCGCCCGGACCACCGCGCGCGTGGAACGCGAAGCCGGAAGCGCCCGAAAGATCGACCGGCGCCATCGGCTGCGCACCCGGGAAGACCATCGTGCCGGCCCACGCGAACGGCAGACCCGATGCGATCTCGCCGTGCACGCGCAGACTGTGCGACGTCCCGGCCGCACCTCCCTCGACCACCTCCTGCTGCGCGGTCGACTTCCCGCCCATCATGCCGTCGTTCGTCGTGCCCCAGCCCGCGCCGATCGCAACGCTCGCGGTGCCCTCATCGAATCCGCTCACGAGCAGTCCGCCCTCGGGGATCTCGACCGCGGCAACCGGTGCATTCGCGGCCGCGACCCGGCCTGCAATGACATCCCGGCGCGCGCCGCGATCATAACGGACACCCCCCTTGAACACCGCGGTAACCGCTCGCGCGTCGGTGATGTTCGTCGTGGGATCACCCTCGACCATCACCAGGTCCGCACGCATGCCCGGTGCTATGCGGCCGCGCCCCTCGAGGCCGAACGCATCCGCGGTGACCGACGTGGCCGCGCGCAGTGCTTCGACCGGCGACACGCCCGCCCGCACGAACAGCTCGAGCTCGCGATGCACGCTCGCGCCGTGCGTCGTCCCGGGATTCGGCGCATCCGAACCCACGAGCAGCGGGACGCCGGCATCCGCGAGCACGCGCAGCGAACGCATCAGCGCGTCGAAGCTGGCGTCCGCGTTCGGCCGTGCCTGCAGTCCGCCGCGCAGGTTGGTGCGCTCCTCCGGCCCCAGCCATGGCGCCGTGCGCTCGTCCGCAACCACCGGCTCACCGACACCGTTCGCACCGAAGCCCTCGTACACGGTCGCCGTCGGCACCACGAACGTCCCGCGCCGCCTCATCTCGGCCACGAAAGCCGGCGAAGGAACGCTGTCCACCCAGAGATGCACGAGACCGTCGACACCGGCGCCGATGACACGGCGTGCGCCTGCGAGTGTGCCGACATGCGCCACGACCTTCCTACCGCGCGCATGCGCGGCCTGCGCAACCGCCGCAATCGTGGCGGAGTCGAGTGTCGGGATCGGGTCGAAGCCGTACACGCGACCGTCGTCGTGAACGAGCTTGATCCAGTCGGATCCCTCTGCGATGCGCGCAGCGACGTAGGCGTCCGCGTCCTCCGGCCGCGTGAGTGTGGGGATCGGCATGCCGAACTGCGTGCCGTGGCCGCGCGGAGGGGTCACTAGCACGCCCGCGCTGAAGATGTCCGCGCGGCCGTTCGCACCGTTCGCCTGCTCGGCCTTCCATGTGGCCGCCATGTCGGGCGCAGTGAACATGTCGAGCACGGTGGTCACGCCGAAGGAAAGCGCCGCCTCGAGGACCTCGGGTGTGAAGCTGTGCGTGTGCGCGTCGAGGAGTCCGGGCAGCAGCGTACGCCCGGCGCCGTCGATCACTTCGATGCCGGATGGAATCGCCGCATCCGCACCGACCGACGCGATGCGGCCGTCGCGCACGACGACGTTGGCGGAGGGAATCACGCGCTCGCCGTCGAACACGCGCGCGCCGCGAACGGCGAAGGTCTGCGCGGCGGCGTGGTTCGCGAATGCGAGTGCGGCCGTGGCTACCAACAGCTTCAGAGTCGAATGCATCGTCGCAGCTCCGGGTGTACGGATCTTCGAAGGGACGGTGCCCCTACGCACACGTGGCGCGTACGGATTCAAGCCCCGGAGATGAACTGCGTGGCCGAGCGGCCGCAAGGGACAATCAGGACTCGCGACGCTCCGCTGGCGGCTCCGGAGCCGGCGTCACCGCCGGCGGATCACTCGCAGGGAAACTCTCCCGGCTCGCCTCGTCGACCGCATCCTTCTCCTCGCCGTCGCGCCGCTTCGGCTTGAACTTGGTGGGATCTTCGCGCTCGGCCTCTCGGCCCTTCTGCCGCTGCTGCATGCGTTCACCTCCGATGGAGTGTGCAGCGATCGGAGTCAAGAACGGGGCCACCGCATCAGTTCGAGCCCTTCACCAGCCTGTACATCGTCACGTGCTCGACATCCAGGTCGTCGCGTTCACGGCCCAGGATCCAGTCATCGCCCGCAGCGTACGGCGCGAAACCCTCCGGCAGCGTCACACGCGCAAGCACATCACCGTCCGGAGCAATCACGCTCCACGATTCCTGCGGCGGCACCATGTCGTCGAAATCCGCGAGCCAGAGGTTGCCGACTTCGTCCGAAAACGACAATCCGAACGGCGGACGCTGCTCCGGCAGGGGCATGCTGCGCAGTCCTGCCGCCACTTCCGCCGCCTGCTCCGGTGGCATGTCGCCGGTCGAACGAGCCACCCAGGCGTCGACCATCGCGTCGGTGATCGCGAGGCCGCCGATCGGCAGCCGCACCCTGCGCGCCAGCGCACTGGATACGTACAGGTCCACTTCCGGTGCATCCTGAAGCGCTACCCACAGGCCCGAAGCACCCGCTCGCAGCGCCGTAGCTCTGTGGAACGGGGTGCGCGAGATCTCCACCGAGCGCCCGCCGCCGGACGTTTCTCCGAAATGCACATACGCTTCATCGCCGGGGAACACACCGATCGTATCCGCGGGTGCGCCGTTCGCCGCCGTCGTGTACACCGCCTTGGGCGGCCGCTGCCGGCCGCTCGCGAGATTCTCCAGTGTCTCGAGCAGCGACGACTGCGCCACCATCGTGCCGTCACCAAGCAGACCGACCAGCTCCGCGGGCCGGCCACTCGTGTTCAGGATCACGTCACGCGCGAACGCGCCATCCGGTGCGAACACGGACACGCGCGCCGTCCCGGCATCGTACACGACCACCGAGTCGCCGCGCCCGCGCACCAGACGCTGCATGCGCGTGAACTCGCCCGGACCTTCACCACGCCGGCCCGCAGACATCATCGGTGCCCCGCTGTCATCGAACCAGCGCAGCTCCGATGAGCCCGCATTCGCAATCACGATCCGCCCATCGCTCAGCCGCGCAGCGCCGACGACCCGGAACAGCGACGTCGCGCCCTCACCCTCCGCCGTGCCGATGTCCAGCACCGGGCCCTCCACACTCCACCGCGCATCCGGCCATGCCGTGTGCGTCACGATCTCGATGCCGGCGCTGTCGGTGCGCGTCACATTCGCAGGCGCATCGGCCGCCGCGCAGGCAGCGGACAAGCAGGCGAGGCTGAGGCGAAAACGTCGCATGTCGATCTCCGATCTACGGGTTCTTCCGTAGAATGGCCCGATGGCCGGCATGACGTCAAGGGATCAGCGGACGCGCACCTCGAACGTGGAGCCGAGCGCAGTGTCGAGCCGGCCGAGGGGGGCGAGTGTGGACTGGATGGCGCGGGCAGAGAGGAGCTCACCGCGCGGGTAGGTAATACCAACGCCGGTCCACTCGGCGGCGGGTTGCAGCATGACGCGCGCGCCGACGCACAGGAGGAGCGCGGCGGCATCGAGTGCGGCGGCCGGCCGTGCGGGATCGAAGAACACGGCGACATCACGTCCTTCGAGTGCGGCGCGTTGCGCGCGGCGCTCATCGCATTGCGGCCGCGGCACGAGAGCCCAGTGTGCGCGCACATGCTCGACGACGCGTTCGCGGATCGCGTCGATCGCGATGCCGCGCGCGGTCTCGCCCTCGCTCTCGACGTGCATCGCGACGATGCCGCTGCGCGTGACGATGGGCGCCCCGGACACACCTTCGGCCACGTCGAGGCCGCGGTACTCGAGGAGTCTGCGCTCGAAAACGTCGCTGGTGATGCGTCCGGGATGATCGGGGAGGTACCACTCGCGGGAACGCCCGATGAACCATACGTCTTCCCCGCGCTGCTTCGTGGCCTGCGCGTCGGGCCGCCAAGCGAGCCCGGCGGGATACGCAGCGCTGACGATGGCGAGGTCGAGTGCGGGGAGGGCGCCGATCGCATCGGCCACATGCACGATCTGGCCGCGTGCGCAGTCGGTTGGCCGGTGCGCGAAGCAGATGCTCGGATCGCCGTCGACGCCGTCGAGCGTGTGCCATGCCGTGGCGATCAGCACGTTCGCTCCCTGCAGGCCGACTATGAAGCCGAAACCGGTGCGGCCACCCGCCTCGACGCGCACGGTGTTGTGTACGTACTGGCGCTGCGCCGAAGCAGGGGCGGCGAGAACGAGCAACGTGACGACGACGGTGCGCAGCATCACGCGAGAACGGCCTGGAGGATGGCGGCGATGAGCGTGACGAGGCCGAATGCGACGGCGAGTCCGATCTGGAATCCGTCGGAGTGCAGCAGCTGTCGCAGCAGTGTGGGCTGGATCGAGCGTCCGGAGATGGCGGGGCCTTCGGCGGTGCCGCGGTAGAGTGTGCGGATACTGTCCCCGACCGCCAGCGTCACGACCTCGCCCTCGAGGGAGCCGAGGGTGAGGCCATCGGCGAGGTACAAGCGGCGTTCGTCGTCGCCGAATTCGGGGAGCCGGACGAGGCCGTCGAGGATGGAGCTGCGCCACTCGCCGCTTTCCTGACTCTCGAAGCCCAGACGCGCGACGGTGAATCGCTGGAAGGTGAGCGGCTCCGAGGGCTGGAAGTTGAGGTTGAGCGGATGACTCGCGTCGATGTCGCCGCCGAACTCTGCCAGTTCTCCGCCCGCTCCCGTTTCCCAGAACAGTTCACCGAAGATGCGGCAGGGTTCATCGTCACCGACGGGCAGGATGCCGAGTCGGATCCAGCCGGCCACGAGCCGCTCGATGCGCACGAGGCAGCCGGGCGTGACCTCGAGAAACTGGAGCACACTCGCGAAGCGCGGTGCCGCCGACCCCGCGGCATCGGGATCCGCACCGCCGAGCGCGACGGGCACCGAATCGGCAGGCAGCGGCGACTGGAAGCGGATGCCGACGAAGGGCGTTCGATCCGCGTGCAGTCCGTGGCGTGGGCGAATGAGGCGTACGATCTCGAGATTCGACGCCGGCACGAACGCGACGGCATCGCTGCGTGCATCGACGATGACTTCCGGATCGCCGACCATCGGCAGCACCGCCGCGATGGACGCCACCGCAGCCGCAACGGCGCCCGCCGCGATGACGATGTGCAGGACCCAGCGCCGGAGTGCGGCGGTGCGCTCGGCTTTGAGCCCCTGGAGCGCGAGGCTGCGAAGGAGACCGGGGGGCCGCGGCACCACGCGCGGCCTTGGTTTCGGGGGCTTCGCCCGGCTCACCAGCGGAAGATGCGGAGGTGCTCCGGCACGTCGCTCATCCGGCTCTC
>CAYUIG010000038.1:6831-9165 GCA_964444685.1 uncultured Gemmatimonadaceae bacterium
TGATTTCCGAGTCGAGACGGTACGACAGCCCGCCCTTCACGAGTGAGATCACCTGGACGTTGAGCGGCGCACTCTGGAGACCGACGTACATGCCTTCGCAGCGCTGGTCGCGCTCGCGGTAGCCCGTGTCGCCCGGCTTCGGCCGCACGGACAACGCGCACTGCGACGACGCGCCCGCAGGTGCGAGCGCCCCGACCAGCAGCGCGGCGAGGAAAGCACGCGTCATTTCGGCTGCCGCTCCGGCAGCGTGGTCGCGAGCTGATCGGCGGCGGTCTGGAGGGCGAGGTTCCAGACCTCACGACCGCCACCCTCTGCGCAAACGGCCGCCTTGTGCGTCGCCACCCAGGGAACGTCCCCGGCATCCACGTTCAGCCAGCGCGCGGACAGATGCACCGTCGCTTCGGTGCCGTACCGCTTGCGGCCATCACGGGTGATCTCGCAGCGACTATTCTCGACACGGCGGATGTCCACGACGACCACCGCATCCACACCGTCCACGAACTCCTTGAGCTGCGCGAGCTGCGCATCCGTCGGGGACTGCCGGCCGAGACGGTCCTTCACCGCGTCGACCTGCGTCTCGGCTGCCAGCAGATACCCGTTCTCGATTACGGCGCTCTCGAACGCATCGCGCACCTGTCCCTGGAGGCCCGCATCGTTGAAGCGGCGCGTCCCGTCGAACACGGTGACTGCGAGACTCTCGTACGCCGACGCCTCGAACAGCGGCGACTTCTTCACCTCGCCGCACACGCCCTGCACGTCACAGCGCAGCGCCCGCGCATCGCCCAGCGTCTCGCGCGCGTCCTCCACAGTCTGCTTGATCCTGTCGATGATCTGGCCGCGGGTTGGCGCGGCCGCGACCGAGCATGCGACCGCCACCGCCAGCGGGACCAGGCGAGGAGCCGTCATTGGTCCTCCGGGGAACGGGCCCCTGCGGGCCTGAGGATCCGGCGGCCGAGCGGCCACCTCTTCGACGTTAACGGCTCCGGTTCGAACCCCGCAACGGGTCCACGAACGACACGATCGCATCGATCACGCGCTCGTCCACATGCCCACTGCCCGTGACGTACTCGGTCGGCGTGGCCAGTCCCTGTCCGGTGATAAACAGATGGTTCAGGTCGGGGAAGAACTCGTACCGGACATCGGGGCGCTCGCCAACCAGTTCGCGCCAGAGCTGGAGGTCGCGCTCCGTGACCTGATAGTCGCGGCCGCCCTGGACGAAGAGCATGGGCACTTCGAGCACCGCGGCGTGTGCGGCGGGGCGGCGATCCTCCATGTCGTAGAAGTACGAGGCGGGTGCACCCATGACCGGTTCATCCGGCGCAGCGGTGCGGTTCGCCACGCGTTCCGCAGCCTGCTTGAACTCGAGGATGCGCGCCTGCGCCTGCTCCGAAGCGTTGTCGGGAAGCGTTCCCAGGTAGGTGAGCTGCTCGATGATGAGCCCCGCGAGCGTGCGCGGCGATCCTGCGAGCGAGATCATCCCCGCCGTCTGTGCATCGACCGACGCGATCTCCGGCGCGAGCATCCCGCCGAGCGAGTGGCCCAGTACGAAGATGCGTCGCGAATCGATCGCCGCATGCGCGCGCAGCGTGTCGAGCGCCGACAGCGCATCATCGATGACTTCTTCCTGAACGGTGACGGACGCGTCCATGCGCGCGGCGTGCACGTACGTGCGCTTGTCGTAGCGCAGCACCGCGATGCCGCGCGATGCCAGTCCCCACGCGAGGTCGCGGAACGGCCGATTCGGTCCGATCGTTTCGTCGCGGTCGTTCGGCCCCGATCCGTGGACGAGCACGATGGCGGGATGTGGACCCGGCCCGTGCGGAATCGTGAGCGTGGCGCCCAGGGGAAACTCCGGCGTCCCCACCGTCAGCGTCTCTTCGCGGAACTGCAGCGTGTCGACGTACGCGGGTGGCACGTACGGCGGTGGCTCCTCTGGCAGTATGAAGAAACCGCCGACGAGCCCGTCCCCGTCGATCGCCACGCGCAGCTTCAGTGGCTGCTCGCCGAAGCGTGTCGTGAAGTCGACCACGCGGTGGCCCTGCGCATCCTGCACCGCGGCTACCGTCCACGCGCCCGGCTCACCCATCGTCGTTAGCTGCGACCACAACGCCTCCATCGCCGCGGCCGGCATCTGCGCCTTCACGACCGGCGCCAGCTTCGTTTCCGCTGCGGCGAAGTCGCGGTCGCGTAGCAGCACGAGGAAGGAGTCCGCAGCGGCGACTGCGGGATCGATGACCTGCGCGTTCACGGGCGAGGCGATCATCATCGCGATCAGAATAGTTAGACGCATGTCTAAATATTGGTAAGGGCGGCTTGGTTGGCAAGGAAAGAGAG
>CAYUIG010000038.1:9265-34068 GCA_964444685.1 uncultured Gemmatimonadaceae bacterium
GGGGTGGGGGAAATCCACAGCGGATGGTGGACAACGGGGGTTCATCGTGTGGAAATCGTGTCGAAAAATTTGGAAAAATGGTGGATTGAAGGTGTTACAACGGGGGAAGTCGTGGTGTGTTCGCGAGATGCGTCGCGGCGATGAGGTAGAGAGTTCCGGGACTTCAGTCTGATTTCGTAATTCGTTGTGTATCAATGTCTTGCGTCAGAGCCGAGATGCTTGACGGCGGAATGGCGGGGTTGTATCCTTGAGTCAGACGTCAGCGGCCGAGCGATCCGAAGGTCGAGGACGTCGCCTCCGAAAAAGGACGCTTTTTGCGGAGGCCGCTCGCCGGGATTTCGGACCCGGAGAGCCGGTTGCGAGGTCACTGGCCGCAACCGAGGACCCCCGGAGAGGGGGCAGACCGAGCCGCCCGGATTGCGCGGCGAGGTACAGAGAGTTGGATCCGGCCGCACCTTCGGGTGTGGGTCCGAAATCCACCGGAGATCGGCTCTCGCCAGTGTCATGGACCCCCGAGGTCCGGTTCGCCGGCCTCGGGGGTTTGTGCATCCGGCTGCCGAGGGTCGTGGGTCGTGGGAGTGCTACGAGAGGTTGAGCATGACGTAGCCGACTACGAGCACGACGCCGACGGCTCCGGCCCAGGCGAGGGAGCGTAGTGCGGCCACCTGGAGTTTCCGCGCCAGGATCCAACCTGCGAAGAGACCTCCGATCCCACCGATGAAGAAGCCGCCGAGTGCATCGGCGAGGGCATCCCAGCCCATGTCGCTGCCGGTGCGGCCGGCGATGATGGCACCTGCGCAGGCGGCGAGCACGCCGAGGGAGAGCGAGAGCACGATGCCGTAGACGATGCGTCCGGTGTCGTTCATGGACGCCGTCCGCCGTTGCAGGGGCAGCGGCCGTTGCAGGCCTGGTGGAACTGCTCGAACGCGTTGCGTCCGTAGATGGCTGCCTCTTCGTGGATGGGAACGCCGCGTTCGACATCGATGATGAGGTCGGTGAACTGCACGGTTCCCCAGACGACGCGCACGAAGAGGAGTTTCTCGCTGATCCAGATCGGCTGCGGCATGGCGCGCGCATCAATCGCGGTGACGCGAAGGAGATGCGGTCGTTCGTTGTCGATGAAGACGAATCCGCCCGCGAAGCCGACGACCTCACCTTCGGGGCGATATCCCGTCCAGAATCGGTATGCGCCGTTTGGAGAAGTGATCCCGCCGGTGTCCGGTGGCGGGCCGGCGACGGTGTCGATGCGTATGCGATCGCGCAGCTCGCGTGGGGGTGCGCCCGTGTGTGCGATACGCGGCTCGTTCCAACAGGCGGGTGACGTGTGGAAGTCGAACGTTTCCTGCTTCCCTTCCGCGAGTTCTTCCAGCCGCGCGATGATGCGGAGCGGAGGCAGTCCGAGGAAGGGCTCCTGCCGCCATGAGAACGGCGGATCCTCGTAGCGCCGGCTGCCGGAGCAGGTGTTGAACCACGCGAGTGCCGGATCGCGGGGATCACCGCGCGAAGCGAAGACGATGTAGGTCTCGCCGGGACGCACGTCGACGCCGCAGGAAGCCGAACCGATCGGCGTCGCGAAGCGGACCTCTTCGATCCGGCCGCGGTAGACCGGGAATCGCAGGGTGAAGCGGACCTCGAGGTGCGGTGCGGCGCCGGGCGGCTGGACGTGCACGATCTCGTCGGCGCGGGCGACGACGACGATCTCGGCCGCATCGAAGTACTGCTCGATGGTGAGCTGCGGGCAGCGGCACGCGGTCCCGGCCGCGAGTGCGAGGAAAAGCGGGAGCATGGGTTCTCCGTGTCCTGGAGTGCCCTCAAGATGCGCGGGGGCCGCGGCGACGGAAATCACATTCTCGTGTGATACCGCCGGACCGTCCGGCAACCGAACGTGGAGGCGGCGGCCGCGGCGTCGCGGCCGCGGCATGGACACGATACGGGAGGCCCTCCATGACGAGGATGTTCGCGTTCCTCATGCTGGCTGCGGGAGTGGTCGCGTGCGGCGGCGGAGATGAGGCCGAGACGTCGCCGCCGGCGACGCTCGAGGAAGCGATGGAGCAGGCGACGCAGGTCATCCAGCAGCAAACGGGCGACGTCGAGCCGGTGTCGGCGGAGAAGCTCCAGTCGCGGCTGCCCGAGGAGGTGGACGGGCTGGCGCGGACGGGTGTGGAGCGGGCGGAGTCGGGAGCGATGGGCATGAAGATGAGCATGACCACGGCGGAGTACGAGGGCACGGAGGGCCGGCGGGCATCGATTGTAATCAGCGATCTCGGCGGCCTCGGCATGGGTGCGATGAGCGCGGCGGCGTGGTCGATGACGGAGTTCGACCGCACGACGTCGAGTGGTTTCGAGCGCACCGTACGTTTTGACGGGCTGAAGGCGATGGAATCGCAGTCGAGTGCCGGCGGATACGTGCACACGGAGCTGAACATCCTGGTCGGGCAGCGTTTCCTTGTGCAGGTGAAGGGACGCAACGTCGAGCTCGATGCGCTGCGCGACGCGGCGCGCGCGCTGGACTTGCGCGACCTGGCTGGCGAGGGCTGATGCGCATGCTACGTATCGCGTTGTGCGCGCTCGTCACGCTTTTGTCCCCAACCGTGGTCATCGGCCAGCAGGAGGACCACCCGCTCGTGTCGCGCTACCAGGGCTCGGAGGTGGACCGGAAGGATGTCGAGGAGTTCGCGCAGTACCGGCTGATCACGGGACTGAACGGGAACGAATTCGAGGGACGCGAGGTCGAGGGGAAGGTCACGCGCATCGTCTACCGCAATCCAGCCGACCGCTCGACGCTCGAGATCTTCCGCAACTATCGCAGTGCGCTCGAGGCGGCGGACATGGAGCCGCTGTTCACGTGCGAGATGGATGCGTGCGGCCCGGCGTACGCACGCAGCGCGTGGGGCCGGTACAACGGTCTGTTCGTCGCCGCCGACGGCGATCCGCGCTACATCGCGGGCGTGGTGCGCACGCGCACCGGCACCGCGTACGTAGCGCTGCTGGTCGGCCGGGCGCGTACGCAGCTGGACGTGGTGGAAGTCAGGGCCATGGAAGGCGACATGGTGGTTGCGGACGCGGCGGCGCTGAAGTCGGGGCTCGAGCGCGATGGCCGGGTGAGCGTGTACGGCATCTTCTTCGACACGGACCGTGCGGAAGTGAAGCCGGAGTCGCGACCGGCACTCGAGGCGATCGCAGAGGTGTTGCGCGACAGTCCGCAGCTGCGGCTGTTCGTGGTGGGCCACACCGACATGACCGGTGACCTCGCACACAACCAGCAGCTGTCGGAAGCGCGCGCACGCGCGGTGGTCTCTGCGCTGGTCGAGCAGTTCGGTGTGGCCTCAGCGCGGCTGGATGGATACGGCGTGGGTCCACTCTCGCCTGCGGCCACGAACGATACGGAGGAGGGTCGCCGGCTGAATCGGCGCGTGGAGCTGGTCGCGCGGCGGTAGACGCTGGCGCCGGCACGGACGGTTGGTTATCCGTGGGGTGGGCCGGCATGCGCGCGGCCCACCCTTCTCTTTCCTGGACAGGCGCGACGATGCGGAGATTGCCGCTGCTCGGCGTCGGTGCTGCGGCGTTGCTCGCGCCCGGCAGCGCACGCGCACAGATCGAGGCGCCGCACCGGCCGATCCGGTTCGAGCGCGCCGCGGTCGAACCGTTCCTTCCCCAGAGTTCGGTCTACGTCATTCACGAGGATCGGCGGGGCCTGCTGTGGTTCGCCACTCGCGAAGGTCTGGGCCGCTGGGACGGCTACCAGATGCGCACGTGGAAAGCCACGCCGTTCGACGCGAACGCACTCTCGGGCAACGTTGTGCGCAAGCTGGTGGAGGACTCGGCCGGCAACATCTGGGTTGCAACGCAGCCCAACGACCGGATGCCGATGCGGGTCGCGAGGCTGGCCGCGCCGGACCACGAGCGGGTCGAGCGGTTTCCCTTCGAGGACGCGGTTCCGTTCATCGGCCCGGCGGGCTCCGCCTGGATCGTCGATCGGGACAGCGTGCGACGGTACGACGGGCACGGCTTCACGGCCGTCACAGGACGGCTCGCACACGCCCCACCGAACGCCGCGCGCATCGATCGCGACGGGACCCTGTGGATCGGTGATGTCCAGGGCCACGTCGAACGGCACGACCCGGGCGGCGCAGCGATCATTCTCGACGATGAAGATCGCCGGCCGAGCAATCCGTCGGTGTCAGGCGCAGCGGACCTCTTCCGCGACGACCGCGGCCAGTTGTGGGTCATGGGGCTCGGGTTGAAGCGCGTATCGCCCGACCGCACGCGGCTGGTCCGGCCGCCCGGTCTGGTTTCGCCGCTCGATACGGTCGGCACGGCCGACATGATCCAGGACCCCGACGGCTGGTTGTGGCTGGCTACGCTCGATGGCGTCTACCGCTTCGACCCGGCCATGACGACGGTCGAACGGCATTCACTGCATCTGCCGGGCGAGGTTCGTACGCAGAACTGGGTGCTGGGACTGCTGCGCGACCGCTCCGGCGCCTTCTGGGCCGGCACTCCGTGGGGCCTGCACCGCTACGACCCGTTCGCCGATGCCTTCGGCTTCCTCGGCCACGATCCGGACGTCGACGATACGCTCGGCAGCGGGCTCGTGCTCTCACTCCTCGAGGACGAGAGGGGGGCGCTCTGGGTCGGCACATTGGGAGGTGGCCTGAACCGCGTGGACCGGCGGACCGGCGAGATTCGCCACTTCCCGCATCGCCCGGGCGATCCGACGAGCCTGCCGAACGACTGGGTCTGGAGCCTCGCCGATGCGGGTAGCGGACGCGTGTGGGCGGGTACGGAAACGGGGCTGGCACTCGTGGACCCGGCGTCGTGGACCGTGCGGACATTCGACGTGGGAGCGGTGAAAGCCCCATGGACGCCCGGCGTGTTCGCGCTCCGAACGGACTCCACCGGCGGCTTGTGGATGGGACACAGCGGCGAAATAGCGTATCGGCGGCCGGACGGCTCCGTGCGTCGCTTCGCACTGCCCGTGGCGGCGGAAACGAACCAGATCCTTCCCGAGGGCGACCATATCTGGGCCGCGACCGGTGCGGGTCTCTTGCGGATGGACGTGCGGACGGGCGCCGTTCGCGCGTTCCGATCGGACCGGAGCGATCCACGGTCGCTGAGCCATGACGTGGTCATCTCGCTGCTCCGGGACCGGCAGGGACGACTGTGGGCCGGTACGAACAGCGGGCTGAACCGGCTCGAGGCCGACTCCACTTTCACGCACTACGGTGAAGAAGACGGCTTCCCCAGTTCGGTCATCTACTCCATGCTCGAGGACGATGATGGGCGGCTCTGGCTGGGCACGAACCGCGGCCTGGTCCGATTCGATCCGACCGCACCGGCCGGCCAGCGCGTGCGTGTCTACGACGCGCGCAGCGGCGTGGGCAACATCGAGTTCAACCGCAACGCGGCCCTGCGTACGCGCGACGGGACCTTCCACTTCGGCGGCGACCGCGGCATCACCTTCTTCGATGCGACATCGCTCCGCGACAACCCGTGGCGGCCCCCCGTAGTGATCACGGCGCTGCACCGCGCCAACCGTGACGGGATGCGAATCGACCCGTACGTGGGGCCGGCGCCGATCGTACTCGAGCCGGGAGACTACACGGTGACGTTCGAGCTCGCGGCGCTCAGCTTCTCCAACCCGGAGCGGAATCAATACGAGTACGTTCTCGAGGGCTTCGACCCGCACTGGGTCCAGGCGGGGACGAACCGCTTCGCGTCGTACACCAACCTGCCGCCGGGCCGTTACGTGTTCCGCGCGCGGGCGGCCAACGACGATGGCCTGTGGAGTGACGCAGTGCTTGCGCAGGAAGTGATCGTCGAGCCTTGGTTCTGGGAGACGAGGTGGTTCCGCGCAATCGCACTGCTGTTGCTGGTCGGATTCGTGGCGGCGGGCACGGCATGGGTGCAGCGCGAGCGGCACCGTCGCGCACTGGCGGCGCTGCGCTACCGCGAAGCGCTCGAGGAAGAGCGCAGCCGCATCTCGCGCGACATGCACGACGAGGTCGGCGCGAGTCTCACGGAGATTGCCATCCTGAGCGACCTCGCAATCCGCAGAAACGGGGAGGCCGCACAGGCGCGGCGGGACCTCGAGAAGATCTCGGTTCGCTCGCGGGCAATGCTCGACGCGATCGGCGAGATCGTGTGGGCTCTGAATCCGGCGCACGATCGTGCCGAGCACCTGTCCTCGTACCTGCGCGCATACGCCGCGGAGATTGCAGAGAGCGCCGGCCTGCGTGCGGAGCTCGTGTTCGGTGCTACGGCGGATGTGACGCTGAGCTCCGAGTACCGTCGCAACGTATTCCTGATCGCGAAGGAAGCACTCGCGAACGCGTCGAGTCACGCACGCGCCCAAACGGTGCGCGTGGAGTTCGAAGTTCTTGAGGATCGGCTGCGTCTCGCCATTGTCGATGACGGCATTGGCTTCGCCGGCGCGGAACGCGCGCAGGGTCACGACGGTCTCGCGAACATGGCGCGTCGCGCGCACGCGCTCGGTGCGCGCCTTACGGTAGAGTCGGAGCCCGGCCGCGGGACGCGGATCGAACTCGACGCGCCACTTCCGATCACGGTGGAGGCCTGATGGACGTCCGCGTCGCGATCGTGGAGGATCGGGCGGATGTCCGCGACGGGCTCGCTTTCCTCGTCGACAACGCGACCGGCTTCGCCTGCGCCGGCAGCTTCCGCGATGCGGAGAGCGCGCTTGCGGAGATCGCGCGGATCGGCGCCGACGTCGTGCTCATGGACATCGGCCTGCCCGGCATGGATGGGATCGAGGCGACCCGGCGCATCCGCGAACGGCCCGGCGCGCCGCAGGTGATGATGCTGACGGTGTATGAAGATGAAGCACGCATCTTCGATTCACTGCGCGCGGGCGCGACCGGATACGTGCTGAAGAAGACGCCGCCGGCGCAGCTGCTCGAGTGGATCGCAGTGCTGCATCGCGGCGGCTCACCCATGTCGAGCCAGATCGCACGCCGTGTGGTCGAGCTGTTTCACAAGCCGCCACCGTCGCGCGACGCGACCGCCGAACTGACGCCGCGCGAGCGGGAGCTGCTCGAGCTGCTGGTACGGGGCTACCGGTACCGCGAAATCGCGGAGCAGCTGTTCATCAGCCTCGACACCGTACGCACGCACATCCGTCACATCTACGAAAAGCTGCAGGTGCGCTCGCGCGCCGAAGCGGCTGCGCGCTACCACGGCATGGAGACATAGGAGCGTCTATCCGCGCACGGCGAACACCATCCCGGTGTCACCGTCGAATTCTTCGCGGGCGATGCGCATGCCGGACTCCGTCAGGATCTGCAGCGCGCGCTCGTGACGTTCGCGGCCGTGCGTCTCCATCGCCACCTGCGCCGTGCGGGCGAGTGTGCGCTGCGCACCGGCGAACACCATCAGCTCCATCCCTTCCGTGTCGACCTTGAGCACGGCCACGTTCTCGATACCGTGCTCGTCCGTGTAATCGTCGAGCGTCACGACGGGAACCTTGCGTGGCTGCGTGGCCCAGCGCGTCGAGATGCTCGAGCCCATGACGGCATCGCGATCGACCTGCAGCTCCACCTCGCCGGGCTCGCTGCCCACCGCCACCGTGTTCACCACGGCCTCCGGACAGTTCAAACGCACCATGCGTGTATTCTCGGCGAGCGGCTCGAAGCAGTGGATCGGATGGCCGGGCACGCGCGTGCGGAACCAGACGGCGGCGAGACCGATGTTCGCACCGACATCCAGGATCGCACCTTCCGACACCGGCGCCGGCAGCTGGTAGACCTCACGCCAGAGCAGATTCGGCACATTGGTGATGTCGCCGAAGTTGTCGCGGAGATGGAGTCGGCCGTACGTCGTGTCGATCTCGAAGGTCCGGCCGGGCTCGTGGCGCGCCAGACCCAGGCGCACGCGCACGTTCTTCGTCTGGCGCCAGAAGATCTTCAGCTTCGAGCCGGAATCCGACCCGAGCGCCAGCGCGCAGCCGGCGAACGTTCCTACCTTTCCCGAGTGCGCCAAACGCTTCACGCGCTCGGCCAGAACGTGCCGAAGATCCCCGCCGTAATCAGCGCGTACACGAGCGCGTCGAACAGGTTCTTGAACGTCGTGCTCCACTTGCGACGGTGCCAGATCGAGTCCTGGAACTGTGCCATACCGTACGAAAGGAACGCAGTAGTCGCGGCGAAGCGGAACACCCCCAGATACTCGGCGCCTGCCCCGACGGCACGACCGGTCACATACGCCACGAAGATCCCGACCAGAATGCAGAAGACGAACCATTGACCGAGCTGCGCACCCATGCCCAGCTCACCCGACGGGATCACCGTCATCATGCCCACCGGCCCGCGCTTCACCTTCTCCTGCCAGACCGGATCCTTCATCGCCTCCGGCCCACCGCCATACGGAAACATGTAGTCACCGGGCGGCACCTTCGCCTGTCCGATCGCCGCCGCAATCTGATCCTCCGAGGGCAGCTTCGCGAAGTCGCTCCGATGGTATGGCAGAACCATGTGCACCAGGAAACTCGCCAGGAAGACCGCGACAGCCGATACCAGGATGGGCAGCCACAGCGACGTCACCGGGATCATGGGTGCCTCCGTTCGGGGTGTGATGGGCGCGGGTGAAATGCGGGGGTTGGGGGGGTTGTGTCAACGGGCGACGGACGGCGGGCGACTTGGGGCGGGCGACTTGGGGCGGGCGACTTGGGGCGGGCGACTTGGGGCGGGCGACTTGGGGCGGGTTTGGACGGCGGGTTGCGCACGTTCTCGGAGACCGCGAGCTTCCCATCAACAGTTGATGGGAGGACTTGTGGCCGACAGGTCGTTGAATCTGCTCCAGGGGACGCTGGATCTGCTGGTGCTGCGGGCGCTGGTGTTCGGGCCGCGGCACGGGTATGCGGTGGCGCGGTGGGTACGGGAGGCGACGGAGGGTGCGCTGGAGATCGAGGAGGGGGCGCTGTACACGGCGCTGCATCGGCTGTCGCGGCGCGGCTGGGTGGAGACGGAGTGGGGTGTGTCGGAGAACAACCGGCGTGCGAAGTACTACGCGCTGACGGCGGCGGGTCGGCGGGCGCTGCGGAATGAGGAGAGCGCGTGGTCGCGGTACGCCGAGGCGGTGTTCAAGGTTCTGCGAGCGGGAGAGGTACCGGCATGACGCTGCCCGAAGGAGTCCGGCGGCTGCTGCGGCTGAGGGATGAAGCGCGGGAGCTGGACGAGGAGCTGGCGTACCATTTCGACCGGACAGTGGAGGAGTTGGTGTCGCAGGGCCGGTCGAGGGAGTCGGCGGAACGGGAAGCGCGCGCGCGGTTCGGTGACGAGCGGCAGTGGCGTCGGGAGCTGGCGTCGATCGACCGCGAGGCGGCATCGCGGAGGCGATGGTCGGAGCGGTCGGAAGCGGCGGGAGAATTGGCAAGATCGGCGGTGCGTTCGGTGGCGCGGTCGCCGGGACTGTCGCTGGGCATCGTGCTGGCGTTCGCGCTGGGGATCGGTGCGAACGCGACGATGTTCGGGATCGTGGAGCGACTGCTGCTGAAGCCGCCTGCGCACATCCAGGATGCGGAGCGGCTGCGGCGCGTGTACGTGGAGCAGCTCAACCCGTTCATCGGCGAGCCGGACATCGGTTCGAGTTTCAGCTATCCGGCGTTTCTCGATCTCGGCGGGGTCGCCGCGTTCGATGGCATCGCGGCGTATCGCGAATCGGACATTGTCGTCGGCCGCGGCGCTTCGGTGCAGGAGATCCGGAGCGTGCACGTGACCGGGAACTGGTTCGAGCTGTTGGGTGTCCGCCCCGCGCTGGGCCGGTTCTTCGGCGCGTCGGAGGAGGATGTCGGCGGCGCGCGTGTGGCCGTGCTCGGGCACGGGTACTGGCGGCGGGCGCACGGCGGACGCGCGGACGCGATCGGCCGTACGATCGACTTCGGGTACGGTCCGTACGAGGTGATCGGTGTCGCTCCGCAGGGGTTCACGGGCGTGGATCTGGCGCAGGTGGATGTGTGGCTGCCGCTGCGCGTGGTGGCCGGACAGACCCAGGGGACGGAATGGTACGAGGAGCCGGCCGGCCGGAGCTGGCAGTGGATCCGCCTCATCGCGCGGCTGAACGAAGGGGTGACGACCGCGGCGGCGCAGTCGGAGGCGACGGCGCGCTTCGTCACGGGTCATCGCGTGCAGATCGAGGCCGGTGACATCCCGGAGAGTCCCGAGGTCCTGCTGTCGTCTGTGATGGAGGCCGCAGGTCCGGGCGCGTCGGGTGAGAGCGTGGTAGCGAAGCTGCTGCTGGCCGTATCGCTGGTCGTACTGCTGATCGCGTGCGTAAACGTGGCGAACCTGCTGCTCGCACGCACGCTGCGCCGGCGCCGGGATGTGGCGGTCCGGCTGGCGCTCGGAATCTCGCGCCGTCGCCTGATCGGACAGATGGTACTCGAGGGCATCGTACTCGCGCTCCTGGGCGGTGCGGCTGCGCTCCTCGTGGCCGCATGGGGCGGCTCGCTGCTGCGGAACGTGCTCCTGCCGGGCGTCTACTGGTCCGATGGTACGATCAGTCCCGGCATGCTGTGGATGGTGATCGCGGTGTCCGTCGTAGCGGGAATCTTCTCGGCGCTGATTCCTGCGCTGCAGGCCGCGCGCGGCGACGTGGCGGACACGATGCGTCAGGCGGGTGCGGGCGGCGTGACGCGCGGGGCGGCGCGCGTGCGGACGTCCCTCGCCCTTGCGCAGACTGCGCTTTCGGTGCTGCTGCTGGTGGGTGCCGGGCTGTTCGTGCGCAGTCTCGACCGCGTGCGCGGCCTCGACCTCGGGTTCGACGCGGAGAACCTGTACTACGCCTCGGCACGCGCGCCGCGCGAGAGTTTCGACAGCCTTGCCATCCTCCGTCTGTACGAGGAGGGACGTGAACGGCTGGCCGCGCTCCCCGGAGTGCGCGCGGTGGGTGTGACGAGCACCCTGCCCTACTACTCGCGGCGCAGTGTGTACCTGCGTGCGGAAGGGGTGGACTCGATTCCGCGCCCCGCGAGCGGCGGCCCGTTCGTGCACGAAGTGAGTGAGGGCTACTTCGAGGCGATGGGGCTCACGCTGCTGCGCGGCCGCACGTTCACGGGTTCGGACGGAACGGGACCGCGTGTGGCGATCGTCAACACCAGCATGGCGCGCGCGCTCTGGCCGGACCGGGATCCTCTGGGCATGTGCCTGTACGTGTCGCGTCAAAGCGATGCGAGTCAGCAGTGTTCGCGTGTGGTGGGTGTGGTGGAGGACGTGCGCGAAACGGCGGTGACGGAGTCGGTCTCGTTCCAGTATTACGTGCCGCTCGCGCAGCGGCAGGTGAACGCGCGGCCGAGCCTCTTCGTGATCCGTACGACCGGTCGGGGGCCGGCCATCGCGTCGCAGATGCGCAGCGCCATCGTGGACCTGGACACGCGCGTCCGCTATGCGACGGTGGAGCCGATGTCCACGCTCATCGATCCGCAGCTCCGTTCCTGGACGCTCGGCGCGACGATGCTGGGCGTGTTCGGAATCCTTGCCCTCGTCGTTGCGGCCATTGGGCTGTACAGCGTGCTGTCGTTCGACGTGGCGCAGCGGACGCGCGAGCTAGGCGTGCGCGCCGCGCTGGGTGCCGGGCGTAACCGTCTGCTCGGACTGGTCGTGCGCCGCGAACTCAGCATGACCGCCATCGGCGTGGCGGCCGGCGGGCTGGCGGCACTGGTACTCGTGCAGCGGGTGGAAACAATGCTGTTCGAGATCCCGCCGCGGGACCCCGCCACGTTCGCGGCGGTGATCGTTCTGCTGCACATGGTCGCGGCGGTGGCGAGCGCGGTGCCTGGGTGGCGGGCGGCGCGTGTCGCGCCGAACCAGGCGTTGCGCGCCGAATAGAGCCCCGGAACGGGAAAAGGAGGCCGCCCCGGACGGGTGGCCTCCCGGGGGTTGTGCGGCGCGCCAGCGCCGGATCACTATTCCGTGCGAGCCCACACCCCTCGTTCCCGTGATCATGCCTTCAGCGAGCGCAGCTTCGCGCAACCGGTCCGGCGAGCTGGTCCGGCTCGCCTCGATGATGGGGCTGTTCTTCCTCGTCGTCTGCGCCGTAGGCATCCTCCGTCCCATCAAGAACGCACTCGCTCTCGACGGCCTCGGCGCGACCGACTTCTACAAGGTCTACCTCGTCAGCGCGATCGTCGTGTTGTTCGTGCCGGCTTACAACCGGCTGGCGAACCGCCTGCCTTCGCATCGCCTGATCCCGGCCGTCGCGGTGTTCTTCGCTCTGAACCTCGTGCTACTGCGTGCCGTCTACGTCGATGGCAGCACCGTATTCGGTCTCGTCTTCTACGGCTGGTACGACCTCTTCGCCGCTGCGCTCGTCACGCAGTTCTTCATGGTGACGCAGCTTTTCTTCGACGCGCGCAGCGCGAAGAGCGCGTACCCGATCGTGATCGCGGGCGGTTCGATCGGCGCTACGCTCGGTGGCGGGTTCACGGGGTTCATGGCGACGCGTGTCGGCACGCCGAACCTGCTGCTCGTCGCGGCCGGACTGATTCTCGCCTTCGCGGTGGGAATCCCCTACGTGCTGAAGTCGCGGGCCCTGCCCGCGCGCAAGCGCACGGGAGTGGACCGGTTCGAGGCGGGCGAGCTGCGCGGGCTGCTGGCGAATCCGCACATCCGACTGATCGCCGCGCTCGTGCTCATCACCGTGCTTGCGAAGCAGCTCGTCGACTACCAGTTCAACACGCTGACGAAAGAGGTCTTCCAGGAGCGCGATGCGATCACCGCGTTCCAGGGCAAGTTCAACGCGGCCACACAGTGGCTCCCTCTCGTTGCACTGGCCGGGCTCCAGCCGCTGCTGCGCCGCTTCGGCATGGTCGCGGCCGTGCTGATGCTGCCCGCCATGATGGTCGGCGCCACCGTCGGACTGGTCCTCTTCTGGGGGCTGTGGGCGGCCGTGTTCGCGAAGGGCGCCGAAACGAGCCTGCGCTACTCCGCGGAACGGGCGGGCCGCGAGATCCTGTACGTGCCCGTCCCCGAGGACCTGAAGCTGCGGGCCAAGGCGTACATCGACGTGGCCGTCGAGAAGGGGATCGGCAAGGCGGCATCGGGACTGCTGATTCCGCTGCTGCTGCTGTTCATGGACTATCGCCAGACGGCGTGGGTGGGTTTGGGCCTTTCCCTGCTGTGGCTGACGCTTGCGCTCCGCTCGAAGCGGGAATACGTGCACACGCTGCGCGCGGCCATGGAAGGCCGGTTCGCGAGCCTGCGCGGCGTATTCGCATCGCTGCTCGACGCCACCACCCTTCCGGTCGTCCGCAAGGCACTCGCGAGCGGCGACCCGGCGCGTGCCGCCTTCGCGCTCGACCTCGCCGGCCAGGCACCCGCCAGTGAACTGCGCAGCCTCGAGTTCGAGCTCACCGACCTGCTCGGAAGCCCGCATGCAGGGCTGCGGACGCGCGCGGCCGCCCTGATCGGCCGACTGCCGGAGACAGGCACGGCGCTGCAGGCGGCATTCGCGGATCCGGACCCGGAGGTACGCGATGCCGCGGTGTCCGCATTTCTCGATTCCGACGACGGCACACGCGGACAGCGCCTCGCCGAACTGCTCCGCTCGACGCATGCGCAGGTGCGCACGGCCGCGCTGGGCTGGCTGGTCGCGAACGCCACGGAGGACGAGCTCGCGGCCGCGCGCGCAGCGTACGCACCTGCTGCGGCTCGCGATGAAGAGGCCGTCGTAGAGAACGCACTCGCGGCCGCAGCGCTCCGGGTTCCCGATGCGGCCCTACAGGTCGGTGCGTTGCTCGATCATGCCGATGCGCGCGTGGCCAACGCGGCGCTGCGCGCGGCTGGCTGGCTGCGGGAGGAATCCCTGGTACCGCGCATGGTGTCGGCGCTGCGGCGACCGGAAACGCGTGAGGCCGCGCGCTCGGCGCTCGCTGCCTGCGGCGAAGCGATCGTCCCGGCACTGGCGGTGCGGCTGCTCGATGTACGCGAAGACCCGGTCGTACGGCGCAGCATCCCGTCCGTGCTTGCACGCATCCCATCAGCACGCACGATCGAGGTTCTGCTCGAGGCCGCCCTGGCCACGGAGACGGATCAGGTACTGGACTACCGTCTGATCAAGGCGCTCGGAAAGCTGCGCGCCGCACACCCGGAGTTGCCCTTCCCAGTTCCGGCCGTGGAGCGCCTGGTCGCACGCGAGGTGGCGGCAGCACGGCGCTACGCGGCCGCCCATGCATCGGCGGGCGATGCCACGAAGCCGCGCGTTGCACTGCTGCGGCGCGCGCTCTCCGAATCAGTCGAGGAGCGGCGCGAAACGGCGTTCCGCGCGCTCGGCCTCGTGCACACGCCCGACGGCGTCCATCGCTGCTTCCAGACGCTGCGCGGCAACGATGGGCGTGCACGGGCGAACGCGATCGAGTGGCTCGAAACGACGCTCGGGCATGCGGCGTTCCGACAGATCGAATTTCTCACGACGAACGGCCGGGCGGCGGCGGAGGCGCAGCCGCTGGAGATTTCCGTGCGGCCGCTCACCGCGGATGAGGATGCGTGGATCGCACGCTGCGCCGCGGCTACACTCGGTGGAGAGATCACCAGAGACGCGAGGTACGAATTGGACCTGATCGAACGAGTGTTCCTGCTTCAGAACGTGGACCTGCTGCGGGAAGCGAAGAGCGCGCACCTCGCAATGCTGGCTAGCATCGCGGAGGAAGTCGACGTGAAGGAAGGCGAGGTGCTGGTGTCCGAGGGCGCGCCGGCGGATGCGCTCTACGTCGTGTTGCGCGGCAAGGTGAGCCTGCACGGTGTGGGCGGTACGCTCACGCTCGAGGATGGTGCGGCGTTCGGGACCTGGTCGCTCATCGACGACGCGCCGAGCCTTGTGGAAGCGCGCGCGGCCGGACCGGGCCGGCTGCTGCGCATCACGCGCGAGTCCTTCCAGGACCTCGTGGTGGACCACCCGGAGCTCGCGATCGGGCTGCTTCAGGGGCTGGCGCGGCGCGTACGCACGCTGGTCGCGTGAGGGTGCGATGAGCACTTCCCACAAGCAGACGGTCCTCGTCGTCGACGACGAGGAAATGGTGGCGGCCGCACTGCGCGGCTTCCTCGAGCTGGAGACCTCGTACCGCGTGCTCACGTTCACGTCACCCGTGCGCGCGCTCGAGGCGTTCGCCGAGGAAGTGGTGGACGTGGTAGTGGCGGACTTCATGATGCCGGAGCTGGATGGCATCGAGTTCCTGCGCCGCATTCGCGAGCAGCGGCCGCACACGACGCGCATCCTGCTGACTGGCTACGCGGACATCGGCAACGCGATCCGGGCCATCAACGAGGCGGGGCTCTACTACTACCTCCAGAAGCCGTGGGACAACGAGCATCTGCGACTCGTGATCCGCAACGGCATGGAGCGCTCGTCGCTGATCAATGAGCTGGATTCCCGCATCAGCGCGCTCGAGCACGCGAACGAAGAGCTGTTCGACATCCGCCGCCGCCTGATCCGCGCGTTCCTGTGAGCGACACCGCACACGCCACGGCTGAGGCGGTGAACGCCGCGAAGCTGGCCACGCTGGGGCGACTGGTAGCCGGCATCGCCCACGAGCTGAACACGCCGATGGGCGCGCTGAACAGCAACCACGACACGCTCCAGCGTGCGCTGCGGAAGCTGCAAACGATCCTCGCGGATGAGGTCGTCGAGCCGGAGGAGCTGGACGAGGTGCGTCGCATCGTGGCGGCCGTGGCGGAAGTGCTGCACGTGAACGACCTCGCCATCGAGCGGATGCGCAACCTCGTGCTCAGCCTGCGCAACTTCGGACGTCCCGATCAGGCCGAGGTGGACCGCATCGACGTGCACGACAGCCTGGACGCGGCACTCACGATCCTGGGCCACGAGCTGAAGAGCGTGCGCGTCGTGCGCGAGTACGGCGAGCTGCCACAGGTCGAGTGCTACCCGCAGCAGCTCGGACAGGTGTTCATGAACCTGCTCATGAACGCGGTGCACGCCATGCCGGAGGGCGGCACGCTCACGGTGCGCACCGCCGCCGCGGATGGGGGTGTCTCGGTCGAAATCCGCGACACGGGCGTCGGCATTCCGCCCGAGCATCTCGAGCGGATCTTCGAACCCGGCTTCACGACGAAACGGCAGCGCATGGGGATGGGGCTCGGACTGCTCATCACCCTTCAGATACTCGACAGACACGGCGGCCGGCTGCACATCGACAGCGAGCCGGGCGCCGGCACGGCGGCCGAGGTCTTCCTGCCACTGACACCGATTTCCGGGTGAGGAGGTGGTCATGAGGTGGACGCTGCTCCCCTTCCTGCTGCTCCCGGCGGCCGCGGGAGCGCAGAATCCGAACATTGTGCTCGCTCCGGATGCGATCGAGCATCGCCTGCTCGAGTTGCCGCTCGACGTGGCGCAGGTACGGTCGGCGCGGCCGGGCACGGTAACGAACGCGATGGTCGTGCTGCTGCGCTACCCGTCCGACAGCCTGATGCTCGTGAAATGGGTGCGCGCCCCCGAGGGCGGCTCCGCGTTCAACAACGAGCCCCGCTACGAGGCCGCCGCGTACGAGATCCAGAAGCTGTTCCTCGATCCGATCGACTACGTGGTTCCGCCCAGTGTGATCCGCTCGGTACCCGTGGAGTGGATGCGGCAGCATCAGCCATCCACGCAGCCGACGTTCCGTGGCACGGAGTCCGTCGTGCTCCTGCTCCAGTACTGGCTGTTCCAGGTCACACCGGACGACTTCTACCAGCCGGAGCGCTTCCAGACGGACACGCTGTACGCGCGGCTCCTCGGCAACTTCAACATCCTCACGCACCTGATCCAGCACCGCGACGAGAACCAGGGCAACTACCTGATCTCATCGTACGCACCGGAGCCGCGCGTGTACTCGGTGGACAACGGCGTGGCCTTCCGCAGCGACCGGAGTGAGCGCGGCTGGGCGTGGGAGGACATCCGGCTGGACCGGCTGCCGGCGGCAACGGTCGAGCGGCTGCGGGCGATCACGCGCGAGGACCTCGAATCGAAGCTGGCGGTACTCTACCAGTTCGAGATCCGGGATCGTGAACTCGTCGCGGTCCCGCCCGGCGAGAGCCTCGACGGTAGCCGGGGCGTGCGCAACAAGGATGGTGTCGTGCAGTTCGGGCTCACGCGTAGAGAGATCGACGACGTGTGGAACCGGCTCACACGGCTGCTGCGACGCATCGACGAAGGAGACATCAAGGTTTTCGAATGAAGCGATCGTTCCTGCTCGCGGCGACGCTCGGTGCCGCCGCGATCGCGGCCGGATTCCTCCTCACCGGTGACGTCGATGGACGGCTCGATGGGGAATACGGGCTCTACGTGGCCTGGCGCGCGGACTCGCTGCACGTGGGCTGGATTACCAGCCCGGCCGCGCCCGGCCGGCTCGAAATCGTGCGCGGTGGCCGTGTCGAACACGCATTCGACACGCCGTCAGGCGACGCACACGCGGTGGTGTTCCCTGCGCGGCGGCGCGGCGAGGTCGTGCTGCGCTACGGCGCGGCGGGCGCGCTGCACGAAACGCGTGTCGATCTCGAGCGGCCGCGCCGGCCGCGCGTCACCGCGTCGGCGGTCGACTCGCTCTTCATCATGAGCGACGTGCACGGCGAGTTCGACACGCTCACCGCCGTCCTGCGCAACGCCGGACTGATCGGCGAAACGAACGCATGGTCGGGCGGCACCGCGCACCTCGTGTTCGCAGGCGACCTGATGGACCGCGGCCCGGACGTCACGCGCGTGCTGTGGTTCCTCTATGGGCTCGAGCACCAGGCCCGCGAGGCCGGCGGCGCGCTGCACATGGTGGCGGGCAACCACGAGATCATGGTGCTGCTCGCCGACCTGCGGTACGTACATGAAAAGGAAGCCGCGCTCGCGCGGCTCCACGGCGTATCGTACGACCGCATGTTCGATCCGCGCCGCACGATCCTCGGCGCGTGGCTCACCTCGAAGCCGGGCATGATCCGCATCGGCGATGTGCTCATCGCGCACGGCGGCGTCTCGACCGACCAGCTCCCGTACACTTTGCGCAGCTTCGATGACAGCCTGTCGAAGTTCGTCTCCGAGGACCTGTTCTACTACTGGGCGGACACGACCGCCACGCTGCCGCCCATGGACTCGGTGTCCTATTTCCGGCGCGCCGACTTCTTCTTCGATGACCGCAGCGTCTTCTGGTACCGCGGGTACGCGCGCAGCGACTCGCTGAACGCCGAGCTGCGCGCGGTGCTCGACCGCTTCGATGCGGCGATCCACGTGATCGGACACACGCCGGGCGAAGGAATCCGCCAGGCGTATGGTGATTCACTGATCATGGTGAACACGGTGCCGCTCGGAACCGAGCTGCTGCTGCTCGAGCGATCCGGGAAGAGCTACAACCGCTACCGCTTCCGAACGTCAGGTCCGCCCGAGCCGCTGTAACGCGGCGGCCACGCGGCGCGCTTCCGCGAGCCTTCCGGTGATCCCGGGCCGCGACCACCAGTTCGCGCAGATGTGGACGCCCTCGGGCGGCGACCAGCCGTGCAGTGCCTGCCACGACCGATCCCACGCCGGCATGCGTGCGCGCGAGACGGCGAGTGCCCGGGCGCTGCGGCCCGTGGCCTCTTCGAACTCGCGCACAGCAATCGAGCGGACCTCTTCATCGTCTCGCTCCGCGATGTCGCGGTGGCGTGCACCGCCGAGGAACGCCGTGCACACGCCATCCCGGCCCGCGAAGAGGCTGTGATTGCATGTCACGCCGCGCGTAAGCGTGTTCTCGCTCAGCGAGGCCTGGTATCCCAGACCGTGCAGCGGTGCGTTCGTGTGCATATGCACGATTGCGAGCGGGTTGTAGCGCAGCGCGCGCAGGCGTTCCGAAGCGTCGCCTGTGAGGAGCGCGGACGCTGCGTCGGCCGGTGTGGTGAGGACGACCGCGTCGGCGGCGACGACGTCGTCGCCGGCCTCGATGCGGAAGACGCCGGCTGCGCGGTGGATCGCGCGCACGGGCGTGGCGAGACGGATGCGCTCGCGATGCCGCTCGAAAAGCGCGTTCGTCAGCACCTCGAGTCCGTCATCGAAGCTGAGCGCCGGCGGCAGCCGCACGCGGCCGCCACTGCGCAGGAGGCGTGGCAAGAGGCTGCGGCGGATGCCGGCCTGCGCGAGTGCGGGTCGGAGCGCATCGCGCACGATCATGTCTTCCGGATCGGAGGCGTACAGTCCGCCGTAGAGCGGTCCTGCGAAGTGGAGGTATGCTTCGCGGCCGAGGCGGCGCGTGAGGAAGGATGCGATGGACTCGTCGTCGCGCGCCGGCTTTGCGAACGGTTCGAGGAGCAGTCGCAGCTTCGCGCCTGTGCCCAACAGGCCCGTGCGCAGCAGCGAGCCGGGCGAGAGCGGTGCCTCGTGCAGCCGGCCGTCGCGCAGCACGAACAGCGGCAGGTCGGGTGGTGCGGAAACCGCGCGCTGCGCAATCCCCAGCGATGCCACGAGCGCATCGAGCGTGGGTGACAGGCGCGCGCGCTGCGGGCCGTATTCGACGATGCTTCCTTCGATCCGTCCCGACCGGATCACACCGCCCGCACGTTCCGATGCTTCGAACACGATGTGTGGAATGCCGGCTGCGGCGAGGTGATGTGCGATCGTGAGGCCGCTGATCCCGGCGCCGGCGATGACGATCATGTCGGCTCGCCCGGGAGGCACCAGTCGATGGGCTCGCGGCCAGCCGCCTCCAGGAACGCGTTGGCCTTCGAGAACGGGCGGCTGCCGAAGAAGCCACGCTTGGCCGAGAGCGGCGACGGATGCGGCGCGGCGAGGATCGTGTGATGGCCCTGCGTGATGAGCTCAGCCTTCGCCTGCGCGGCCGCGCCCCAGAGCACGAACACCACCGGCGTCTTCTTCGCGGCGACTCGTACGATCACCTCGTCGGTGAAGAGCTCCCAGCCCTTGCCCTTGTGCGAGTTCGGTTTCCCGGCGCGCACGGTGAGCACCGCGTTGAGGAGCAGCACGCCCTGCTTCGCCCACGGCTCGAGCGAGCCGTTCGCGGGCGGCGGGCAGCCGACATCGGACTGGAGCTCGCGGAAGATGTTGCGGAGCGAACGCGGCGGTGCGATGCCGGGTCGCACCGAGAACGCGAGGCCATGCGCCTGATCGGGATTCGGGTAGGGATCCTGGCCGAGAATGAGCACGGACACGCGGCGCAGCGGTGTCAGCTCGAGCGCACGGAAGACTTCGCGCTCGTGGGGATACACCGTCCCCGTCCGCCGCTCGGCGTCGACGAAGCGCTCGAGCTCGCGCCACGACGGTGTCGACGTCGCGGCGCGCAGCGCGATGCGCCAGCCGTCCGGAATGGGCGGAAGCATGGCGGGATGGTCGGGGCGACGACGCAGAGGTGCAAGGGGGAAACACGAGAGCCGCGGCCGGATCGGCCGCGGCTCTCGTTTCGTCCGCACGTACGAGGACGGTTCAGACCGTCACGTGTGCGGTGCCAAGCACCTCGCGGATGCGGTTCAGCAACTCCGTCGGCGTGAACGGCTTCTGGAGGAACGGCGTTTCCGGGTCGAGGAATCCGGGTGACATGATCGCGGCCTCCGTGTATCCGGACACGAGCAGAACGCGCATCTCGGGCCGGAACTCGGCGAGGCGGTGTGCCAGCTCGAGGCCGGTGAGCTCGGGCATGACGACATCCGTGAGCAGGAGGTCGATCGTGCGGCGGTACTCGCGTGCGACGCGCAGTGCTTCGTTGCCGTCCGTCGCCTCCAGGACGCTGTAGCCCGCGCCGAGCAGGACGCGGCGCACCAGCGAGCGGACCTGGTCGTCGTCCTCGACCACGAGCACGGTTTCCGACCCCTCCACGGACGGCCGATCCGCGTTGCGGTCGTTGCGCTGGAGCGGCTGCTCGGGCGCATCGACGATGGGCAGGAAAATCAGGAACGTCGTGCCCTTGCCACGGCCGCTCTCCACCCAGATGTAGCCGCCGCTCTGCTTCACGATGCCGTAGACCTCGGAGAGGGCGAGCCGGCTGCCGAAGTCGGGATCGAGCGATGGATCGAACGGCTCGAAGAGGCGGTCGATCTCGTTCGCATCGTAGCCGTGTCCCTCATCGGAAACCGAGAGTACGCCGTAGTCGCCGACCTTCACGGGATACGGGAAGCCCGCAGCGAATGCGGGATCGATGATGCGGCGCGCGATGCGGATGGTGAGCCGCCCGCCAGACGGCATGTTCTCGCGTGCGTGCACGGCGAGGTTGACCAGCGCCTGCTGGATCTGCGTGGGATCCACGTGGACCCAGCCGGGCTCGCCCTCGATCGACGTGATGACTTCGATGTCCTCGCCCGCGAGACGGCGCACGAGGGGATCGGCCTCCTGCACCACGTCCGCGATCGGGACCGTGCGCGGCAGGAGCACCTGCTGACGGCTGAACGCGAGCAGGCGGCGGGTGATGGTCGCGGCGCGCTCCGAGGCGGCCACGATCTCCTGGATGCTGCTCCGGTCGTCACCGCGCAGAGCCCCGCCGTCCAGCACGAGGCGCGCATGGCCTTCGATGGCCGTGAGCAGGTTGTTGAAGTCGTGTGCAACACCCGCAGCCAGCTTGCCGGTCACCTCCATGCGGTGGCGCAGGCGGAGCTGCTGCTCGAGCACCTTGCGATCGGTCAGGTCCCGGACACCGAACACGACACCCACGACGGCGGGATCTTCGAGGTGGTTGGTCGCCGTGATCTCGAGGATGCGCCACGAGCCATCGCCGTGCCGGAAACGCAGCTCCGCGGTTCGTGGCGAGCCGGGCGTCGTCGCAAGCAGGGACTCGAGCTGCGGGAAGTCGTCCGGATCGACGAAGTCGGCGAAGGAGCGGCCTACGATCGTGGCCGGTGCGCGGCCGATGATGCTCTCGAGCGTGGTCCCTGCGTAGCGGCACTCGCCGGCCGCGCTCAGCACGAGCGTCGTGTCGAGCGTGCTGCGCTGTGCGAGGGCGCGCTCGCGGTGCAGCGCCTCGGCCACCCAGCCGGCGCCCAGGCAGCAGCCGATGAACGCGAGCAGGCAGGCGAGCAGGATCGTCCAGTTCTGGAAGCCGATGCCCATCAGTCGCAGCGCGAGCTGTGTAAGCGCGAGAATCAGCATGCCGCCCGCGAGCGCAGCCGCCGCACCGCGCCAGCCGCGGTAGTAGGCGAGCAGGAACGCCGGGATGAGGGCGAGCAGCCACAGCAGAACGTCATAGTCGCCGAGGGACGAGCTGGCGGAAAACGCGCCGGCAATCGGGACGATGAGCGCTGCAATCGAAAGCACGAGCGCGCGCAGAGGCACGCGCTGATACAGGACCTGGGTCATGGCCGGAACTCCGGGTGTCGCTTCACTGCGACGCTACTGGATCAGTTGGGTGGGTGCACACCGGCCGCACCATAGTGGCGCTGCCGGCCAATGGCCGGGCCGTGACCGGCACGGCCCGTATTGTCGATCTGCGCGATCCACTGGCGGATCGAGCCGGGGAACGGCTCCTTGCGCGCATTCCTGCCGAACGGGTCCGTATACCAGACCTCCGGACCGTCCTCGTTGTCGATGCGGTTCGAGTTCACGTCGACGAAGCGCCGCACGCCGTCGAAAGGCGAGCGCGGATCATCGAACGTGATACCGGCGACGGCGCCGTTCCCGGTGGCGTCCTCGCACAGTCCGTCGCGCGCGGCTCGGCCGCCCTGGTCCTCGTAGCAGACATCCATCGGCCGGCCTACCGCGTTCGGCTTCGATGGATCGTAGAAGCGCGACGGATGCAGCGCCTGGAAGTACGGGTCGAACGACGCGATCGTGCGCCCCTCGACCGTCCGGATCTGATTGTGTGTTTCCCAGCTCTCGCGCAGCGCAGCGTCATAGTTGGAGCGCACCCCCTCGGGCACCAGCATGTGGCGCTCGATGCAGATGCGGTCCGGGATCGCACGCTTGCCGCCGCCCGACGGCGAGTTCGGCGGTGTGGCCGTTCCCGCCTGGATGCGGCGCTCGCGGTCGCAGGAAGCGACGAATTCGCCCGGTGTGCCAATCGCGGCCATGAGCGTGACGTGCATGCGCGTGCCGTCGTTGCAGCGAATGTGATAGACCAGCTCGTGCAGGTTGTTGGTGAACGCATCCTTCGAATGCGTGCCCTGGTGCAGCTTGGCGAGGACGTCGCAGGTGATCGCGAGAACGGCACCGGCCGCGCCATCGAAGCTCAGCCGAACGTCGTTCTCCCATTCGATCTTGTGTCCCACGTGGTCCTCGTGCCTGCGCGTATTCGGGTCGTACACGTCGAGCGCTTCGTTCGCGAGGCCGAACGGAATCATCCCGACCTCGGCGAACAGGTCCGACCCGCGCGGATCGCGACCGTGCTCGTGGCCGAAGCTGCAGCCGGAAGCCGGATCCGTCGGCGGATGCCATGTCGGATATCGCCTGCCGTCCGGGCCGACCACACTGAAGCGGTCGTGCTGCTCGGCGGTGCAGCTGTCGTTCGGCCCCGGCGTCCAGATGCCGAACGCCACGGCATCGCCGCGGCTCGGGCCGTCGCCGCCTGCCAGGACGGCATCGTCGCAACCCGCGACGAGGAAGCCGATGAGCAGCAGCAGAAAGAAGGAAGCCGCCGCCCGGCGCATCGCGCCGGCCGGTGAATCGGCCGCAAGCGATGCGGCCAGTCGGAGCACGGCGCTTCGTGCCGAATGCGTCAGCTTCATCGCCATCTCCTGTCAGGGGCAAACATCGAGCCGGATCCGGCGGGCCCGGGGCCCGGGACGCGGCGGGGACCGGATGCCTTGTGCGGCACGCGCCGGGCCGACCCGAGCCGGCGCGCCGGAGCGCGCCTCCGGCCCGGTGGTGCGGCAATTTTTTTCACGGGACGCTCAGACTTTGCGCGCACCCGCGCACGCGAGGATCAGCGCCAGACCAGGCCGATGCCGACGTGCAGGAGTGTGAAGCCGACGGGCTCCGCCAGCGTGTTGCCGTCCGCCAGCAGCCGCCCGAACCCCGACGCCGTCACGCCGATCCGGTTGGTCAATGCGAGGCGGCTGCCCACGGGGATCTCGTGGCCCGCGCCGAGGTGCACGCCGACGGTCGTCGCGCTCAGGTCGTCCTCGGCTCGGTAGAAGACGGTCCGATGCCGGCCTCGAGGAACGGACCGCCGCGCGAGCGAGGATAGGCCCGCGCAATCAGGCTCGCCGAGGTCAGCATCTCCCGCACTTCGTGCCGGTCCGTCGTCCATGCGCCGACCTCGAGGCCGAGCAGCACGCCCGGCGCCACCGTGATGCCGCCACGCACCGCGGCGTGCGGCCCGAGGTCTCGCACATTGCGGCAATAGTCGCAGCTCACACCGGCCCAGGCTGCGGAAACATCTGCACCGTACCACAGCCCGACGCGGTGCTCCTGGCCGGCCACCGGCACGGCCAGTACCAGAACGAACAGCAGTGCCACGGAACGCATGGGGACCCTCCGCGATTCGCGGGGAGGGGTGTATTGGGCTGCAAAAGGGGGGCCCGCTTTTCGGTTGGGCGGGGCCCTGACCGAACAGCGGGCGACCTGCGGCGGGCGACTGCACGACGGGCGACTGCACGACGGGCGACATCACGGCGGGCTACTCACGGCGGGCGACTTCACTACGGGCGGCTATTGCGGGACACCTCACGGCGGGTGGCTGTCGGGGGGCGGATGAAATCGCCCACGCGGCGAGGGTTCGAGGACGGGTGGGCAGTTTTGTTCGTTACGCGAACGAGAGTGGCCACACCTCCTCTGTATGCGGAGAAGCGAGGGCGATTGTGTTCGCTACGCGAACGTAAGTGGCCACCGTTCCTGAAGAACACAGCGCATGGACGATTTCGTCCGCAACCCCAGGTGATTGACCACGCACTGTTCGCGTTGCGTGTGGGCGA
>CAYUIG010000039.1:0-33729 GCA_964444685.1 uncultured Gemmatimonadaceae bacterium
ATCTGCTCGGCATCCCGCCGTACACGTTCGGAGGCATCGGCGGTCCGTCCGCCGCACCGACGGGCACGTACGGCTACTGAGGATGGTCGGCAGGGGGGTGGGTCTCCACCCCTCTGTCGTACCTCAGGCCTGCCCCTTTTAACATCCTACCCGACGCCATCTCAGGGTCGTCCGTGCTTCGAGCCGGACGGGCCCTTTCACATGTGCGCCCACAGGACCATCTTCCCGGCTGCTCGCAAATCGTACGGGAGAGATCGATGAAGGTGGAGGTGCGGCGCGTCGAGAAGCCGTGGGGTCATGAGCTCATCTGGGCGCATACCGACCGGTACGTGGGCAAGATTCTCCACGTGAAAGCCGGCCATGCGCTGTCGCTCCAGTATCACGAGCGCAAGGATGAGACGATCCACGTGCTGCGCGGCGAGATGCGCTTCTGGGCGGGGCCAGCCGCGGACGCACTCGAGGAGATCGTTCTCGGGGAAGGGGAGAGCTTCCACGTGACGACCGGCACCGTGCATCGCATGGAGGCGGTCACGGACGTGGACATCCTGGAGGCTTCGACGCCCGAACTGGACGACGTGATCCGCCTCGAGGATCGCTACGGACGGAGCTGACGTGCCGACCGTCTACCTCGGACTGGGCAGCAACGAGGGTGACCGCCGCGCGAACCTGCGCGCCGCAATCGCGGCGCTCGCACGGCTCGGCACCTTCGACTCGCTGTCGAACGTCTACGAGTCCGAGGCCGTCGGTGTGACGGACCAGCCGCGCTTCTGGAATCTCGTCGTGCGCCTGCGCACGGAACTCGCACCGGAAGCGCTGCTGGCCGAGCTGAAACGGATCGAGCGCGAGCTGGGCCGCGTGGAAGGTCCGCGCTGGGGCCCGCGCCCCATCGACCTCGACATCCTCCTCTACGGCGACGTCGTCCAGGAGACTCCGGATCTCGAGATCCCGCATCCGCGCATGATGGAGCGCGCGTTCGTACTGCGCCCGCTCACGGAGCTGGATCCTTCACTCCGCCACCCGCGCACGGGTGTGCCGATCGTGCAGGCGGACCCCCGCGGCGAGGCCGTGCCGCTGTTTCCGGGTGCGGAGCTCGTGAGCAGGGCCGACGCGCGGTGATGCGCCGTATCGTCCTCCTGGTTCTCCTTCTGACCGCGTGCACCGAGCCGCGGCCGGCCGCCGACAACGCCGCTGCGCTCGAAGCGGTCGTGGACACGCTGCTGCCGCGCATCGAGCAGCTGTCAGGGATGCAGTCGCTCCGGCCCGTACGCATCGAGCGGCGCTCGGCCACCGAGGTGCGCGCGTACGTCGAAGGGCAGATCGCCGATGAGCTGCCGCCCGAACGGCTGGACGCGATCCGGCGTACGTACGCACTGCTCGGACTCGTGCCCGACACGCTCGACATGCGCGCGCTGCTGCTGGATCTCTACACCGAGCAGATCGTCGGCTACTACCATCCCGGCGACGATGTGCTGTACGTAGTGGACTCGGTGCCCGTGGACGCGCTGACGCCCGTGGTCACGCACGAGCTGGTGCACGCGCTCCAGGATCAGCGCGCCGATCTCGATTCACTGATCTCCCCGGCACGCGGCAACGACCGCCAGATGGCCGCACAGGCGGCACTCGAGGGGCATGCTACGCTGATCATGTTCGCGCTGCTCGCGACGGACTCGCAGGGGAATCCGGCGGACCCGCTCACGCTGCCGAATCCCGCAGCGCAGCTTCGTCCCGCGCTCCAGTCGCCGCAGAGTCAGTTCCCGGTGTTCCGCCGCGCGCCGCGCATCATCCAGGAGACGCTGCTGTTCCCGTACATCGCCGGGTCGGCATTCGTGCAGGCGCTGTGGAGCACGCAGCGCGACCGTCCGGCGCCGCTCGGCGACTGGCTGCCGCAGTCCACCGAACAGCTCCTGCACTTCGAGCGTGCATTCCTCGCCGCGCGCGATGAACCGGCCGAGCTGCGCTTCGCAGACATGGAAGGGCGCGTGCTGTACGAGAACTCGTTCGGCGAGCTGGAAACGCGCCTGCTCTTCGAGCAGCACCTCGGCCGGCCCGACTCCGTAGCCGCCAACGGCTGGGACGGCGATCGCTACCGGCTCATCGAAGGCTACGGCACCGACATCCTGCTCTGGGCGAGTGTATGGGATGACGCCGCGTCCGCGGATCGCTTCGTCGACGCGCTCGGCCGCGTGGCGTCCCGCCTCGGCCTCTACCTGCGCATCGACCGCTTGCCGCTCGACTCCCTGCCCGCCGTGTACGCCGTGCTCGCGCGCGACTCCGTCGAGGTCACGATGCCGCCCGCGTGCATCGTGACCGATCCTTCGACGCCTTCCTGCTGACGCTACACGTCGAGGAACGCCAGTCCGGAGCCGTTGCCGTTGCCGCACGCACCTGCGGGCACGCGCTCGCGTGGCAGCGGATAACGGAACAGCTCGCCCGCATAGTTGCGCAGCACGACTTCGTCATCGGTGACGGACTCGACGTACTCGGGGAGGATCGGGATCTTGCCGCCGCCGCCGGGCGCATCGATGACGAAGTGCGGAACCGCGAGGCCGGAGGTCCAACCGCGCAGTGCGCGGATTATCGCGAGGCCTTTCTCGAGACGGGTGCGGAAGTGCTCGCCGCCCGCCACCACGTCGGCCTGATAGATGTAGTAGGGCCGGACGCGGTTCCGTACGAGCTTCTGCATCAGCTCCTTCATTACCCCAGGATCGTCGTTCACGCCCTCGAGGAGAACGGTCTGGCAGCCGAGCGGTGCGCCCGCGTCGGCCAGCATGCCGAGCGCCTTGCAGGCGTCGGGCGTCAGCTCGACCGGGTCGTTGAAGTGGACGTTGATGAACACCGGATGGTGACGCCGCACGATGTCGCACAGCTCCGCTGTGATGCGCTGCGGCAGATGGCTCGGTATGCGCGTGTGGATGCGGATGATCTCGATGTGCGGGATCTCGCGCAGCGTCTTCAGGAAGTACTCGATCCTGCGATCCGAGAGCATGAAGGGATCGCCGCCGGAGAGTACGACGTCACGCACCTCGGTGTGGTGGCGGAGGTAGTCGAACGCGGCGTCGAACTGGTTGAGCGGGATCTTCTCCGGGTCGCCCACCTTGCGACGGCGCGTGCAGAAGCGGCAGTACGACGCGCACACGGGCGAGACGAGGAAGAGCACGCGGTCCGGGTAGCGGTGCGTGATGTTGGGGACGGGGGAGTCGGCATCCTCGTCGAGGGAATCGACGATGCCGTCGACGATGTCGTTCTCCGCCGGTGTCGGTACGTACTGCCGCCAGAAGCGGTCGCCCGGCGTACGGATCTGCGCGAGCGCCGCCGGGGTGATGCGCATGTTGAAGCGGTCGATCGCCTGCTGGACCGCGTCACGGTCGATGTTCTCGACGCCGAAGCGGGCGACGAGTTCATCGACCGTCGTTATGCTCTCTCTGAGAATGTCCTGCCACTTTTCCATGGGAGGGCCTGCAAGGGTTCATTGGATGCGCTTGACGAGGATCACGCGATCGTCGCCGTCGGTGTAGAAATCCGGGACTCGTGCCACCTCGACATAGCCGCGTCGCAGATAGAACTGCAGCGTGGGCTCGTAGAGCGGCTGCGAAGAGGTCTCGATGATCACGAGTCGGGCATCCTGTCCTGCAAGCCTTCGTTCCACCTCCTGGAGGAGTCGTGAGCCGACCCCGTGCTGCTGTGCGTTCGGGTCCACGGCGATCCAGTACAGATCCCATGTCCCCTGCGTCAGCGGCGTGGGGCCGTAGCAGACGTAGCCGGTCAGGTCGCCGCCGGGGGTGAAGGCGCCCAGGGCGGTATAGTCCAGACCGGGTGCATCGAGGTAGGCGTCGATGATCTCGAGTGCGACATCGATTTCATCGCGCCGGAAGAAGCCCGTGTCCGCGAGGATCTCCTCCACGCGGTCGCGGTGCTCGGGTCTCAGTCGCCGGATGCGTATCCCCGTTCCGGCGCGGGGCCGTCGCGGTGCGCGCGTCATGCCGCCTCCGCGAGTATGCGTGCGACGAGCGCTTCGTAGCCCCACCCAGCGGCCGTGGCCGCGCGTGCGAGTCCCGCGTCGGGTGCGAGGTCGGGGTTGGGGTTCACCTCGAGGATGTGGACCGCACCCGTTTCATCGAGACGCAGGTCCACACGACCGTAGCCGCGGCCGCCGACGGCGCGCCACGCCGCACGCGCCACATCGAGGACGCGCGCCGACTGCGCCGTGGTCAGCGGGGCGGGGCACACCGGCCGCGTCGCGAGATCCTCATCGGACCCCGGCGCCCACTTGGCGCGGTAGTCGACGACCGGCCAGGCGGTATCCTCGAACACGATCTCCGCGATCGGCAGCGCTTCGTCACCGACGAAGGCTGCGTTCAGTTCGCGACCGTACACGAATCGCTGAACGAGCAGCGGCGCCCAGCGGCGCGCACGGTCGAGTGCACCGTGCAGCTCGGGCACGCTCCGGGCCACCGCGTCGCGGCCGATGCCGACCGAGCCGTCCTCGGCCGCGGGCTTCACGATGGCCGGCCACGTGCTCCACTCGGGCGCGCTGCCGT
Organism: uncultured Gemmatimonadaceae bacterium; assembly: GCA_964444685.1. Lineage (GTDB taxonomy): Bacteria > Gemmatimonadota > Gemmatimonadetes > Longimicrobiales > RSA9 > CAYUIG01. Next base: position 4,539 of record CAYUIG010000039.1, read on the forward strand.
TCGGTACGAAGCGCCATTCGGGAACGGGCAACCCGGCCGCGTGCAGGATCGCATTTACGCGGTCCTTGCGACGCGCCAGCGCGAGCGTGTCCGCGCCGCTGCCGGTGAACGGAACGCCGAGCAGATCGAGTACCGCGGCGAAGCCGGGCTCGCGTGCACTGCTGCCGCCGATGCCTTCGCACAGGTTGAACACGACGTCATGGGACCGCAGCCGTTCGATCCACGTGCTGACATCGACACCGATCGCCACACGCACGGGTTCGTGGCCGAGTGATGCAAGTGCATGCTCGACGGCCTCGACGGCTGCGAGCACACCGATCTCGTCGGCCGTTGCATTCCGTGCGGCGACGTCGTCGAACGCGATCGCCACTCTCATCGCGCGATCCCGTAGCGCTCGAGCGCGGCGTCGAGCACCGCGAGGATGAGTGCGTCGTAGTCCATGCCGGCGGCGCGCGCGGCCTTCGGCAGACACGAGTTCTGGTCGGGATCGGGCAGGATGCCGGGCAGTGGATTGACTTCGAGTACCTGCGGCATGCCTGCGACATCGAGACGCACATCCACGCGTCCCCAGTCGCGGCAGCCGAGTGCGTGGTACGCGGCAAGGGCCGCACGCTCGATGGCCTCCGTCATCGATGCATCCAGCGCGGCCGGGCACTCGAAGAGCGGCAGCGGCTTGTCGGGCCGGTCCCAGAGCCACTTCGCCTCGAAGCCGTAGAGCGGCAGCGCACCGGAGGGCAGCGCATCGAAGCGGATCTCGACGATGGGCAGTGCGCGTGCGGTACGGCCGTTGCCGAGGATGCCGACCGTGAACTCGCGGCCCGGCAGGAACTCCTCGATCAGTGCGTGCTGTGCGTACGCGGCTTCGATCTCGGCGACGCGTTTGCGCACGCGTGCGACCGTCGTGCAGTACGCGCTCTCCGGAATGCCCTTGCTCGAGCCTTCGTACAGCGGCTTCACGAGCCAGGGACCGGTGTCGCGTCCGATCAGCTCCTCGATCGGGTCCTGCGCACTCGCCACGACCCACGCCGGCGTCGGGACGCCGCGCGCGAGGAACACTTCCTTCGCGCGGCACTTGTCGAGTGCGAGCGAGAGTGTCAGCGGGTCGCTGGCGGTGTGAGGGAAGCCGAAGAACTCGCAGATCGCGGGGACGTGCGCCTCGCGGTTCGGCCCCGCGTGACCTTCGGCGATGTTGAAGACGATGTCGGGCTGCGCGGCGCGCAGCCGTTCGGGGAAGGTTGCATCCGCCTCGAGGCGGATCACCTCGCCGGCCCGCGCGAGCGCAGACTCCACCGCCGCGATCGTCGCGGCGTCATCCCACTCGGCGAACCGGTCGTCGGCCGTCCCGTCCGGAACGGCCGACCGACTTGGAGGCTCTTCGGCCTCCTGCTCTTCCTCGGCGGGCTTCTGATTGAACGCGAAACCGATCCGCATACTTCGCATACCCCCATGAAAAAGCGCGTCCCCCGCCGAACGGGAACGCGTCTGTCGGGTGCTTCGCTGTTTTTCGTACCGCTCGCGAGCGGTGCTCGGCGCCGCCGCCTCGCGACTCTTCCAACTTAATGAGCCGCGACACCTCGCGGAAGGATCTTCTTTTTCTGCCGGTGGCGAACGGAGACGGTCGTGGGCTGCGTGCTCCAACTTCCAGGCGTGGCGTGCGCCAGGGGGACCGGTGGAAGTTGAGCCGCACCACACGGTCGAACTTCCAACGCTCGCCGACGGACCTTCGGCGCGCTGGAAGTTCGACGCTCTACGGCGGCTGAACTTCCGCGCGTCGCATAGAGCCATGCCACGCTTGGAAGTTTGGCCGGGGAGCCGCCGTGTTCGATAAGGACGGCCGCGGCCGCCGTGAGACCCGGCGCCTGCTGCCCATTGAATCCAGCGCGAATCCGGCATCGGTTGCATGCTTTGCGACTGGACGGGCGGAAGAACTCGGTCACAGCGTGCAATCGGCTTCCTCGCCCATCGTGCTCCCGATGTCACCCGCACCCGTGTACCCTCGACCCGCCCCCACCCCCGCAGTTGACCCGGACTTTCACGCCCGCAGCGAGATCTCTAGCTTCGGCACGAGATGCCTACCATACGGGTGGACGTGCCGGGGGACGCCCGCGGTTACGACGTGATCGTCGAGCCGGGCGCGCTGAACGGGCTCGCGGAGCTGCTGAAGGAGCACGCGCCCGCGCACCGGTACATCCTCGTCACCGACTCGAACGTGAACCGGCTGCACGCCGGGCGCGTCCTCACGCAGCTCCACGAGCAAGGTCTGCTGGCCGACCCGATCGAGTTTCCGGCCGGGGAGGCGAGCAAGAGTCCGGAGACGTGGACGCGCGTGGTCGAGCGGATGGCGGAGCTCGGTGCCGGCCGCGACGCGTGTGTCATCGCGCTCGGCGGCGGCGTGGTCGGGGACCTGGCGGGTTTCGCGGCGGCCACGTACGCGCGCGGCGTCCCGTTCGTGCAGGTGCCGACCACGCTGCTGGCGATGGTCGACGCGGCCGTCGGCGGGAAGACCGGGCTCGACCTGCCGGCGGGCAAGAACCTCGTCGGCGCGTTCCACTGGCCGCGCGTCGTGCTCTGCGATCCCGTCGTTCTTGCGACGCTTCCCGAGTCCAACATCCGGGAAGGCCTCGCCGAGGCGGTGAAGCACGGCGCGATCGCGGACGCGGAGTACGCGCGCACGCTCGCACGCGAGGCGCCCGCGCTGATTGCAAAGGACCCGGCGGCGCTCGCGCGCGCGGTCGCCCGTTCGGTGGAGATCAAGGCGGAGGTCGTGGCGGAGGACCCGCTGGAATCCGGACGGCGCGCCACGCTCAACTTCGGCCACACCGTTGCGCACGCGCTCGAGCGGCTTTCCGGCTACGCCCTGCCGCATGGGGAGGCGGTCGCGATCGGGATGGCGGCGGAAGCGCGTCTGGGCGAAGCGCTCGGTATTTCGGAGCCGGGCACGCACGCGGAGCTGGTGACGCTGCTGCGCGCGCTCGGGCTGCCCGCGACGCTGCCGGGCGACGTCGCCCCTGCGGCGATTCCGGCGGCTGCCGCGACGGACAAGAAGGCGCGCGCGGGGCGGACGCGCTATGCGCTGCTGGCGCGGCTGGGCGAGGCGGCGCGGGGCCCGGATGGTGCGTGGACGGTGGCGGTGGATTCCGGCGGGGTCGTGGCGGCGCTCGCGTCGCCCGAGACCGCCTGAAGCGGTATCCGACCACGCGACAATCGTTTGACGGGTGCCCGGCGGGCCGGTATCTTTTGTGCCCTGAGGGCCGGCCGTGATGCCGGCCTCGAATCGATTGGCAGGAGTGCCTGACACGCGCGTGACAGCGGTTCCGGGCCGCGGAGATTCCCGCTCGGGCGAGGCGCCATGCAGTTGACCGAACGCATCGCCGGCCGCTCAGTGGGCCAGATCCTGGAGGCGATCGCTGCGGCGACGCCCGACCGCACCTTCCTCGTCTTCGACGACCGCCGCATCACGTACCGACAGGTCGATCAGCGCGCGACGGCGCTGGCCGCTGCGCTCCAGGAGCTCGGCGTGGGTGCCGGTGACCGCATTGCGATCGACCTGCCGAACTGGCCCGAGTTCATCATCTCGATGTTCGCCGCGGCCCGGCTCGGCGCGGTCATGGTCCCGCTCAATCCCCGCTACACCGTGCCCGAGCTGCAGTACATGCTGCGGCATTCGGAGGCCACGGTGGTCATCAGTGCGGAGAACTTCAACGGCGTCGACTACCTGCAGCTCTTCGAGGGATTCCTGACGTCGCTGCCGGATCTGCAATACGTGGTGACGGTCGGCGAGGAGGATCTCTGGTACGACGACCGGATCTACCAGTTCGAGGACCTGCTGTCGAGCGGCGAGGGCCGCGAGCTGGATGCGCCGGCACTGGACGCGGACTCGACGTTCGCGATCCTCTACACGTCGGGCACCACGGGCAAGCCGAAGGGCGTGGTGCTGAGCCACGGCAATCTGCTGAGCGTGGCGGCGGAGACGGTCGAGGCCATCGGGCTGCACTCCGATGACGTGGTGTTCGGTGTGGCGACGGTGTTCAACGTCTTCGGTCTCGGGCCGGGGATCCTGGGGACGATGCTGGCCGGTGCGTCGCTCGTGCTCCAGGAGCAGTTCCAACCGGCCGGGGCGCTGGCGCTGATCGAGAAGCATCGCGTGACGGTGCACTACGGTGTGCCGACGGTCTACATCACGGAGCTGCGCGAGGAGGACCGGCTGCGGCGGGACCTGTCGTCGCTGCGGGCGGGCATCGTCGCGGGCTCGCCGATCGGCGAGGAGCTGGTGCAGCGCATCCGGCAGGAGCTGTGTCCGAATCTGTGCATCGCGTATTCGCTGACGGAGACAGCATCGACCACGGCGATGACGCGGCCGCACGATCCGCCCGCGAAGCAGTCGTTCACGGTGGGGCGGCCGCTGCCGGGCACGGAAGTGCGTGTGCTCGATCTGGACGGAACGATCCTGCCGGAGGAGAGCCTGGGCGAGCTGGCGGTGCGGGGACCGGGCGTGATGAAGGGGTATTACCGTCAGCCGGGAGAGACCGCGCAGGCGTTCGACGAGGACGGCTACTTCCTGACGGGTGATCTCGGCATGGTGGACGAGGATGGCTACGTCCACATCGTGGGGCGGCGGAAGGAGCTGATCATACGGGGCGGGTTCAACGTATACCCGCGGGAGGTGGAGGACCGGCTGCACGCGCACCCGGCCGTACTCGACTGTGCCGTCGTGGGGCTGCCCCACGAGGTGCTGGGCGAGGTGGTCTGCGCCTGCATCATGCCGGTAGAGGGCGCGATCGTAACCGGCGAGGAGATCAAGGAGTGGTGCCGGGGCGCGCTCGCGGACTACAAGGTCCCGGACCTGGTCCGCTTTTTCGACACGTTCCCGCTGACCGGGAGCGGGAAGGTCAGGCGAGTCGAGCTGGCGCGCATGCTGAGCGCCGAGGAATCGAGTCGCCGCATCTGAGGGTACGCGAAGCTCCCTCTCTCGTCCCGCGGCGGAGCGGATGAGCCGGACCCCATGGGGTCGGGACGTTCGCACGCCGCGCGCAGAGGAGGGGGCCTCGCCCGAGAAAACACACAGTCATGACACGCGAGGCCACTTGAGTTCACAGTTCACGCGGGCGCCCCACAAGGCGGGCCCGCCCGCGAACCATCCGCACGCCGCACTCCTCATCGATTTCGACAACGTCACGATGGGGATCCGCAGCGACCTCACGAAGGAACTGAAAAACCTCCTCAACAGCGACATCATCAAGGGCAAGGTCGCGGTCCAGCGCGCCTACGCGGACTGGCGACGCTACCCGCAGTACATCGTGCCGCTGGCGGAGTCATCGGTCGACCTGATCTTCGCGCCTGCGTACGGCAGCACGAAGAAGAACGCGACCGACATCCGCCTCGCCATCGATGCGCTCGAGCTGATCTTCACGCGGCCCGAGATCGGGACGTTCATCCTGCTGTCAGGGGACTCCGACTTCAGCAGCCTCGTGCTCAAGCTGAAGGAGTACGGCAAGTACGTGATCGGCGTCGGCATCCGCGAGTCCGCATCCGACCTCCTGGTACAGAATTGCGACGAGTACTACTCGTACTCCGCGCTCACGGGATTGACGCGCGCGGGTGAAGAAACGTCGGTGCGGACGTACGACCCGTGGGAGCTCGTCGAGGTCGCGGTGCGGCAGATGATCGACAACCGCGATGTGATGCGTTCGGACCGGCTCAAGCAGGTGCTGATCGAGCTGGACCCGAACTTCGACGAGAAGACGCTCGGCTTCTCGAAGTTCAACCGCTTCGTGCAGGAGTGCGCGAACCGCGGGCTGCTGAAGCTGCACAAGCTGGAGAACGGCCAGTTCGAGATCCAGCTCGCGGACGCCGAGCCGGTAGCGGAGGAGCCGAAGCGCAGCCGGCGCGCGCGCCGTCGCGAGGAGCCGAAGGCGGAGGCGAAGGTGGAAGCCGAGGCCGAGCCCGAGGTCGCGACGCCTGCCGCCGCGAAGCGGGACGGCAGGGAAGTGCGCGAGGCGTTCGACCTTGTGCGTCGCGCCACGGAGGAGTTGGCGCGCAATCGCGGTGCGTCGGTGCGCGACTCGGATGTGAAGCGACGCATGCTCGAGATCAATCCGGAGTTCGACGAGAGCGAATACGGCTTCGCGAAGTTCAGCCGCTTCCTGCACAAGGCGCACGACGCCGAAGTGATCACGCTCCAGAAGCTGGAGAACGGCAACTACGAGGTGCTGCCCACACGCCCGGCCGCGGAGGAGGTGGCGACGCCGAAGCCGTCGAAGGCATCGGTGACCGCGTTCGATCCGGAGGCGCTGGGCCTGCCGATGGATGCGGAAGCGATCATCAACTACATGGTGAACAGCTACACGGGCGTGGGGCGGAAGTCGGCCGAGGCGCTGGTCGGGACGTTCGGCGCGGACAAGGTGTTCGAGTCGCTGCACACGCAGCCGGAGCGCGTGCGCGAGGTGCTGCCTGGCCGGCGCGGCGAGAGCGTGCTGGAGGCGTGGCAGGCGGACCTCACGGCGCGGCGCGAGGCGGCGGCCGAAGAGCCCGCGGCTTCCGCAGCGGCGGAGGAGAAGCGCCCACGTCGTGCGCGCGGCCGGCGTGGCGGCCGCGGCCGCAGCCGCAAGCGCACCGCGGCGGATTGAGTCGGAGGCCGCTGCCACCCTCCTTCTATGCACGGCCGTCGACCGTCGTAGCACCGGCGCTGCTCGGTCAGCTGCTGGTGACGACCATCGGCGGTCGGAGGACGGTGGGCCGCATCGTCGAGACGGAGGCGTACACGGGTCCGGGCGACCCGGCATCGCACGCCGCGGAGCGGGTCGGCCGCACGGCGCGCAACGCATCGATGTACGGACCTCCCGGCATCGCGTACGTGTACCGCAGCTACGGAATCCACTGGTGCCTGAACGCGGTCACGGACGCGGTCGATCACCCGGCCGCCGTGCTGATCCGCGCGATCGAGCCGATCGAGGGAATCGACATCATGCGCGCACGCCGCGGCCTGCGTCCGGCACATCCCGACCGCTTCATCGGTGCGGGGCCGGGCCGTCTCACGCAGGCGCTCGGCATCGATGGTGGACTCGATGGACATCGTCTGGATCGTGCACCGCTGACGATCGTGGAGGGTGAACCCGTGAGCGCGGAAGATGTCGAGATCGGGCCGCGCATCGGCATCACGCGCGCCGCGGACTGGCCGCTGCGCTTCTGTGTACGCGGAAACCTCTTCGTCTCGCGCTGACATGCATGGCACGCGTCGTGCTCCCTTCGTCCGGACGCCGTATTGCAGTACCGGAAGGAGGAAGTCATGGCGACCGTTCCCGGTCCCCGTCCAGATCAGCCCCTGCCGCGTCCCGGTTCACCGGGTGCACCCATCCCCGAACCGGACGAACAGGAGGAGCGCGAGGCATCTCCGGACCGCGAGCGTCCTGACTGGCTGCCGGAGCCGTACCACCCAGATCGCGAGTTCGTCGAGCCGGGCGCCCCGGCACCCATACCGTAGCCTCCTCGTCGCTCTCATAGCCGGCGCCCTGGTCGCGCTGGCGCCCGCGCCCACGACCGCCCAGTCCAGCGGCAGCGTCGTGGGCGTGGTCGTGGATACCGCCACGGGCGCGGGCATACAGGGCGTCACGATCGCCGTCGTCAAAGGTGCGGCGCAGACGCTCACCGATTCCGCCGGCCGGTTCGTTCTCGTCAACGTCCCGCCCGGCGCACGCGCGTTGCGCGCGGAACGGCTTGGCTACCGCACGGTCGTGCTCGAGGATGTGATCGTGCGCACGGGTCGCGTCACCGAAGTGCGCATCGTGCTGTCGACCGCGCCGGTCGAGATCGAGGGCGTGCGCGCTGAGGCCGAACGCATCCGATTGATCGAACCGGATGTCAGCACGACGCACGACATCGTGCTCGGCCGGGAGCTGCGCGAGCTGCCCGTGGACCGCGTGGCCGAAGCGATCGAGCTCGCACCCGGCGTGTCGGGCGGACACTTCCGCGGCGGGCGCATCGGCCAGGAGGTGTACGTCGTCGACGGGCTCGAGACGAAGAACCAGCTCGAGGGCTCGTCGCAGGGCTTCGGCCTCGAGTTCGCACCCACATCACTCGAGGAAGTCGAGGTCGTCACGGGCGGCTTCGGCGCACAGTACGGCTCCGCACTCTCCGGTGTGGTCAGCTACGTGACACGCCGCGGTTCCACCGAGCGGTGGGAAGGGCGCCTGGCTACCTCATCCGATGGCTGGGCGCCCGCGTCGCTCTACCGCGGATTCACGATGGTTTCGCTGTCCGGTGGTGGGCCGCTCCGCTTCATGGGCGGCGATGCCACGATGTTCGGAGACCTGTATCTGCAGGGCAGCGAAGACGCCGATCCGCGTGCGCGCGGGCTCACCTGCCTCGGTGCTGCGGATGCGGAGCCGGCACTCGCGCAGCGCATCCGCGAGCTGGAATCCGAAGCGCCCGGGCTGCGCTGCCCGTGGACGGGAGACATGCTGCCGCAGCAGCGCGGCGACCGGCTGATCGGCTTCCTGCGCTTCGACCGCCGGCTCGGTGCCGAAGCCACACTCACCATCAGCGCGTTGCGCAACCGAACGCAGCGCGAGCTGTACTCGCCGGCGTACCGCTACCATCCCGCGAACGCGCTCGGACAGCGCACGGTCGGTTCACTCCTCGCCGCGACGGCGGAGTGGACGCGGCAGGGAACCGAGCGCGCGTGGCACGGTGTCACGCGCATCGCCGTGAGCCGCACCGACCGTCATCTCGGCGCAGTGGACCCGTGGACGTTCGATGGACGCGCGCGCATCGGCACGCTCGGTCTCGGCAACTTCCGGTTCCTGGGCGAGGACTTCGTGGAGCGGCCGATCGAGGACCAGCTCTCCTCGGGCGCTGCTGTGCCCGGATACGCGGAGCCCGGCGGTGTCGGTTCACCGTTCGGCCTCGCGGGTCGCGATCTCTTCTTTACCAGCGGCACGCCCGACATCGCGAACCGCGCACGTTCGGATCTCTTTGCTGCCGATCTCTCAGGCGAGATGCTCACGCCGAGCGGCGGCGGTGTACGCGGCGGCTTCGGCGCGCGGCTGTATCGCGTCGAGAACTACGAGCGCGTGTTCGCGCATCTGCCGGGCTCGAGCCCGAGCTACGCACGCTTTTATCCCGCCACGCTCTCGGCGTTCACGGAGGCGGCGATCGCTGGCACGGACGACATCATGATCCACGCGGGGCTGCGCGTGGAAGCGTTCCGCTCGGGGCTGTCGTTCCGCCGCGATCGCGGCGATTTCCTGTCGCCCGTACTCGAACCGGGCTGGCGCACCGCGCTGATGCCGCGTCTCGGACTCGCGATGCCCGTTCCCGGAACGGAGGGCCGAGCCGCGCTGCGCTTCAACTGGGGCTGGGTCGCGCAGCCGCCGGACTTCCGCTACTTCCTCGACAGCACGATCGGCGACTCGCTGCGCACCGACATCCGCAGGCAGGGCAATCCCGAGCTGTCGTTCGAGCGCGGCCGCTCCTACGAGGCGGCCGCCAGCTACCTCGTGTCCGACAACATCGGCGCGGCGGTCACGCTCTTCCGCAAGGAGCTGACGAACCTCGTGAGCGGCAGCCTGCGTTTGGGCGATTCGGGTGCGCAGCAGTATACGACCGGCGACTTCGGTACGGTGCAGGGTCTGGAAGTCTCGATGCGTGCGCAGTGGCGGGGCGTCGTCGCACGTGCGGGATACGCGCTCCAGAGCGCGAAGGGCGTGGCCTCGGGCGCGGAAGGCGATACGCTCGTGGCGCCCGGCTCCGCGCGGCTCGAGTATCCGCTCGCGTTCGATCGCCGCCACTCGATCGACATTGCGTTGTTCGGCGGCCGCGCTGCCGGTGATTCGGAAGCGCAGTGGTCCGCGGCGCTCGTCGCTTCGGCACAGAGCGGCTATCCCATCGATCGCTACGCTGCGGGCGGTGTGAACGCCGAGCATCTCGCGCAGGCGCGGCTGCCGTGGACGGCAACGATCGACCTGGCCGCATCGCACGACATCGCCGACATGCCGTGGTGCGGCGCGTGCACGCTGCGCGCGACCGTCGACGCGCGCAATCTGCTCGGCCGCGCCAACGTCGTTGCACTGCGCAGAGACACGGGCCTGCTCGCGCCTTCACTCGAAGCCGTCGAAGCGCTCGTGGATGACGTGCCGCCGCCGGCGGAGCCGATTCCGCGCGAGTCGCCGTCGTACTCCGCGCTCGCCGACACGGATGGTGACGGCCTGATCACCGCCGACGAGTTCCGGCGTGCCCGCTTTGCGGCCGTGCTCGACCGCTTCGATCCCTCGCTCTTCTACGGCGAGCCGCGTCAGATCCGCATCGGACTGGAGCTCACGTTCCGATGAGGTTGGTCTGGCTGGTCCTGCTTGCGCTCGTCGGCTGTCGCGACGGGATCGGCACGTACGTGCAGGAGCCGCTGCTGCCGAACGACTCATCCGTGTGGCGGCTGACGTGGGCGCCGGGCGATCAGCGCTATCCGTCATGGTCGGCGGATGGAGACAGCGTCTATTACAGCGGTGAATCGTTCGAGGGTGTCTCGGCGGCGCCGGGTGGGGTGTACGCCGTGCCTGCACGCGGTGGTACGGCGCGCGCCGTGCTTGCCGAACTCCAGCCGCTGGCCAATGGCGGACCGCGCCGGCTCGCGGCGCCCGTCGTGCGGCCCGGCCTCGACGCGTTCGCCGTCGTCGACCTGGGCCGCCCCGTCACGCCGTTCCCGTGCGCCGACGACGCACTGTGCCGGGCGCCCGAGCCGCGCCTGACGAGCGGTGTGATCCGCGTGCGTACACCGGACGCGTCAGTCGAGCAGGATCGGTTGGCAACGATGAACTTCGCGGGTCGGGCCGCGCGTACCACGCCGCCATCACCGGGCGTCTATCTCGATCGCGTGTTCCCATTCCAGGCGCGCTTCCGCACCGACGGCGCAATCGCGATGCGCCCGAGCTGGTCACCGGATGGCGAACGGCTCGTCTTCAGTGATGGACTGTCACTCTTCGTCTGGAACGTCGGTGCCGGCACACCGCAGCCGCTGCCCGGCACGGAGGACGGCGTGCTGCCCGCGTGGAGCCCGGATGGTCAGCGCATCGTGTTCGCGCGCTGGCTGCGCGTCGACTCTCTGCTCGCCACGTGCGGTTGCGACACGCCCCCCGGTCTCGTGTCGTACGAACGCATGAGTTACTCGGTATTCACGGAAGTGTGGCTGATCGCTCCTGACGGGTCCGGTGCCGTTCTGCTCGGGCCGGGTGACGAGCCCGCATGGGCGCCGGATGGCCAGTCGCTGTTCGTCCGCCGCGACGGCCGCATCGTGCGCGTCGCGGTCGACGGTACCGTCCTCGGCGCGGTGCCGGGCACCGAGGGCGGCCACGATCCCGCCGTATCCCCCGATGGCCGCTTTCTCGCCTTCGCGCGCGACGATGAAGGCTACGACATATGGGTCGTCTCGCTGGAGTCCTGACCTTTCTCGTACTCGCCGCGTGCGGCGAGTCGGTGCTCATCATCGGCGATGCGCCCGGCACCATGCGCATCGTTGCCGGCGTCGGTGACAGCACGGGCACGCGCATCGAGGAAAGCGCTACGCGCACGCTGCTCACCGATCCGATCGCGCCCGTGTTCGTGGATCCGCTGCTGTACTTCGCCGATCAGGGTGCAGTGCGCATCGTGAACGGCATCGAGCAGCCGCTCGGCCGCGTGTTCGCCGTGGCATCGGACGGATCGATCGAAGCGATCATCGATGACGGTGGCTGCACCGGGAACACGTGCCTGCAGAACCCGGTCGCGATGGTGGCCGGGCCGGATGGACGCCTGCTGATCGCGGACGAGACGGGGAATCGCATCTTCGCGTTGAATCCTTCGACGCGCGCGCTGACGGTGTTCGCCGGCACCGGCTCGACCGAATCATCACCCGATGACACACCCATCGGCTCCGCATCCCTCGCGCGTCCCGGCGGCATCGTGATCGGCGACGACGGCGCGATCTACGTCACCGAGCGCGCGGCGCACCGCATTCGCGTAATCCGTGATGGCGTGCTCGGAACCGTTGCGGGAAGCGGCATGCGCGGCTTCGCCGGTGACGGCGGCCTTGCGACGTCGGCACGTCTGGATGCGCCCACGGCCCTCGCCTTCGCGGCAGGGCTGTTGTTCGTGGCGGACGCGGGCAACCATCGCGTGCGGGCCGTCGACCTCGGGGACGGCACGATTCGCACGCTGGCAGGCACCGGCATCAGCGCGTCCGCCGGCGATGGCGGCCCGGCTGTGGATGCACCCCTCGCGGCGCCCTCCGCGCTCGCGGTGACGCCCGACGGCCAGCTCCTCTACATCGCGGAGCGCGACGGCCACCGCGTCCGCATCGTGAACCGCGCGACCGGCATCATCGAGACCTTCGCGGGGACGGGTGCCGCGGAGTTCCTGGGCGGCGGCCGTCCCGCGGGTCAGAGCGGGCTCGACAGCCCCATGGGCCTCGCCCTTTCGGGACGCGGATTCCTGTACATCGCAGACACCGGCAACGCCGTGGTTTGGCGGACGACGGTGCTGTTCTGACGGCTGGACACCCCTCCGGGCGGCCTCTACATTGGCCGCCGTTCCAGATGCCCGTGGAGGAGGCGGTTTGAAGATATTCGTGTGCATGAAACGCGTGCCGGATACGGAGGCACGGCTGAAGATCGCGGCCGACGGCAAGAGCGTCGATACGGCCGGTGTAAAGTTCATCATCAGTCCATACGACGAGTTCGCGCTGGAGACGGCACTGCGCCTGAAGGAGGCCGCAGGCAGCGGTGAGGTCGTGGCGGTTTCCGTCGGTGAAGCGGTAGCTGCGGAGCAGCTTCGTTCCGCGCTGGCCATGGGTGCGGACCGCGCGGTGCTGCTGAAGGGGACGCCGTCGCTCGACGGGCTCTCGACGGCCCGCGCGCTCGCGGCCGAGCTGAAGGATGCGGGTGCGGATCTCGTGCTCACGGGCATGAAGGCGGTGGACGACGACCAGCAGCAGGTGGCGCCGATGCTCGCCTACATGCTCGGCATGCCCGCAGTGACGGTGGTCGCGAAGCTCGAGGTCGCCAATGGCGCGGTCGTCGCGCACCGCGAAGTCGAGGGCGGCACCGAGATCGTGGAAGCGCCGCTCCCCGCCGTCGTCAGCATCACGAAGGGCGAGTTCGAGGTCCGCTACCCGTCGCTCAAGGGCATCATGGCGGCGAAGAAGAAGCCGCTCGAGGAGAAGGATGCGCAGCTCGGCGACGCGCGCATCCAGGTGGCCTCGCTTGCGCCGCCGCCCGACCGGCCGCCGGGTCGCATCGTCGGGGAGGGCGCGGACGCGGTGCCGGAGCTGGTGCGGCTCCTCCGCGAGGAAGCGAAGGTGCTGTGATGGCCAGCGTACTCGCAGTTCTCGAAACGCGCGATGGCGCGCTGCGTCCGGTATCGCGTGAGGTGCTGTCCGCCGCGCGCTCGGTGGCCGAGGCGATCGGTGCGCGCACGGATGCTCTGGTGTTCGGTTCGGGAGATCCTTCGGAGGCGGCGCGCTACGGCGCGGACCGCATCTTCGTCGTTTCTGGCGACGACGTAGTCCGCATGCCCGATGTCATGGCCGCCACCGTCGCGGCGCACGCACGCGACGACGTGTTCGCGGTCGTGTTCGGTGCGACGTCGGCAGGGAAGGACCTGGCGCCGCGTGTGGCCGCACGTCTGGATGTCCCGCTCGCCGGCGACGCCACGGCTCTGGACGTGGAGGGTGGCGAACTGGTGGTCACGCGGCCGCTGTACGCGGGCCGCGCGTTCGTGCGTCTCACGCTCGCCGGTTCGCCGCGCGCCGTCTCGATCCGCCCGAACGTGTTCCGCGCCGTCGAGCGCGCGGGTGCGGGGGAAGTCGTGAATGTGGACGCGGCAGGCGAGGAGGCGGATCGCCGCGTGCGCGTTCGTGAAGTCGTCGCCGCTGCCGGTGCGAAGCTCGATGTCGGCGAGGCGCCGATCGTGGTGAGCGGCGGACGCGGGCTGAAGGGTCCGGAGAACTGGCACCTGCTCGAGTCGCTGCGCGATGCGCTCGGTGACCGGGCGGCGCTGGGCGCGTCGCGCGCAGTCGTCGATGAGGGCTGGCGCCCGCACGGCGAACAGGTCGGCCAGACCGGCAAGACGGTCTCGCCGCAGCTCTACATCGCAGTCGGAATTTCCGGCGCGATGCAGCATCTCGCGGGTATGCGCAGTGCCACCACCATCGTGGCGATCAACCGCGATGCCGATGCACCCATCTTCAAGGTGGCGGACTACGGCGTCGTCGGTGATGCACACGCGATCCTGCCCAGGCTCACGGAAGAGATCCGGCGCGTTCGCGGCGGATAGACAGCGGAGGTCGTCGATGCGCAGCCTCTTCGTTCTCGCATTTCTCGCGCTCGGTGCGAGCAGTGCCGCCGCACAGCGCGGCGATGCAGTCACCATTCCGCCCGGCGAGCCCTGTCCAATGGGCACGACCGAGGTTCGTCCCGGGCGCTGCCAGGCGCCGGAGTTTCCGGCGCCCAGCATCCTGGACTACCGGCCGGTCTCGACGCTCATCACACCCGAGCACCAGGTGCCGCGCGCGAAGTATCCGGCGATCGACTTCCACGGACACCCGCGCGGCTTCACGTCGCCGCAGGGGCTCGCGGAGCTGAAGGCGGCGATGGACGAGCTGAACATCGGCGTCATGATCGCTGCCAACTCCATGTCCGGTGACCAGCTTCGCTCTGCTGTCGAGGCCATTCGGGCTTCGGACATGCGGGATCGTATCCGCATCTTCACCGGCATCGATTTCCGCAACGTGGGGCCGGGCTGGGCTTCGAGAGCGGTTGCCCAACTCGAAGCGGATGCAGCGGCCGGTGCCGTGGGCATCGGTGAGATCGGGAAGGGACTCGGCCTATCGTACAGGAAGGCGGACGGATCGCGCCTGCGCATCGATGATCCGGATCTCGATCCCGTTTGGGAAGCCGCCGGGCGCCTCGGGCTGCCCGTGTTCATCCACACCGCGGATCCGCAGGAGTTCTTCCACGACACGATCGACTACTCGAACGAGCGTTGGTTGGAGCTCGCATTGTTCCCCAACCGGCGGTTTCCGCCGTCGGAGTATCCATCGTTCGAGCAGCTCATGGAAGAGCGCGACAACCTCTTCCGCCGGCATCCCAACACGATCTTCGTGGCCGCGCACATGGGGTGGCACGCCAACGACCTCGGTCGGCTCGGTCGCATGCTCGATGAAATGCCGAACGTCTATACCGAGGTGGGTGCCGTACTCTACGACATTGGCCGCCAGCCGCGCGCGGCCCGCGACTTCTTCGTGAAGTACCAGGACCGGATCCTCTTCGGGAAGGACTCCTTCCAGCCGAACGAGTACCCGTACTACTGGCGCGTCTTCGAGACTGCGGACGAGTACTTCGACTACTACCGCGACTATCACGCGTTCTGGAAGCTCTACGGCATCGATCTGCCGGATGAGGTGCTGAAGAAGCTGTACTTCGAGAATGCGCTGCGCATAACTCCGGGTCTGCCTCAGACAGGCTGGCCGCGGTAGCTCCTTCCCGGCTGCGTTGGCGGTGCGGACGCGGTCGCGATTGCCCCGGGCACCGCTGATTCTGCATCTGGGTGAGGGTTCACCCTCCCGAGAGCGGCGAACCCTACCCCAGTCAGAGGGCCTCGGGTAGTTGGGGCCGGATCGACCTCCTCTGGCGTGGTCGATCGTGCCCCACGGAGCTCCGTCGCGCCGAGTGGGGCAAGGTTGACCGCATCGGTGAGACTGCCCGCTGCGGAGCGCCATCCAAACCCATGCCTTCCGGCCGGCATCGAAGCGCCAAACCCCCGAGGAGGAGGTACCATGCGTCTCCTAATGGCGCTGGCGGTCACGTGTCTGCTTTCCGCGGGCGCCGTGCCCGCACAGGATGTCGTCCTGGGCGTATTCGAGGGCCGGACGCCATGCGGCGCGGTGGCGAACGGCTTCACCGGCTTCCCATCGGTCAGTTGCGAGAAGATCAAGTGGGAGCTGACGCTGTCGGTTGATGCGAACACGCGTACGCCCACCACCTGGCGTTATCGCGGCACGCGCACGGAACGGGCTGGGCGCTGGGAGATCGCACGCGGCACGGCGACGGATCCCGACGCCGTAGTCTATCGGCTACGCGATGATTCGGGCGCGGTCGCGCTGGACCTGCTGCGCGCGGACGCGAACGTCCTCCTGCTGATGGACCGCGAGCGCAGCGTGCTGGCCGGCGATGCGAGCTGGAGCTACGCGCTGAACCGCACGGGTCCGTGAAGAGAAACGCCGACCCGGGCGTGGCATGAAGTACGAGGCAGGGCGCCGGCATGGCGCGCCGACCTCGACGACCCGACCGCCGCTCTGCCGGGTCGAGATGCTTGCTCTCCGCAACCAATCGGATTCATTGTGGCCATGCGCCGGTTGGCAACCTGACGTCGGGAACCATGGCCATGCCGCCTTTTCGACTCCAACTTCTTGGCGGTCCACATACCCTGGACGGCGCTGGCAATGATGTTGACCTGCCAGCCGGGAAGCCGCTTGGGCTCCTTGCCTATCTCGTCCTCGAGGGACGACCTCGCCCAAGGCAGGAACTGGTGGATCTGCTTTGGCCGGAGTCGAATCGCGACCGCGGCCGCGCCTCCCTCCGCAACGCTCTCTGGTACCTCCGCGACAGGTTGGGCCAGGAGTTTCTGACAAACGACGATCCCGTTGCGGTTGATCAAACCATTGTCACCAGCGACGTGCAGGATCTCGAGCTGGCGTTGCGGAATGGCGATGCCGCGAATGCGTACAGCCTGTATCGCGGCGAACTCCTCGATGGTTTCGCGATTCCGGATGCTCCGGCGTTCGAGCGCTGGCTGGAGGATCATCGGAGCCTTCTCAATCGCCGCGTGGTTGCTCTGTTGAGAGCAGCGGCCGACCGAAATCTGGACGCTGGTCTTGCGAGCGCTGCCATACCGCTTCTGGAGCGAGTGTGCAGCATCACACCCGAAGACTCCGCGTCCCACGCCCGCCTGGCCGGGGCGTTGCTGGATGCGGGTGACCTCGCGCGCGCGACGGAAGTGCTGGCCCTCGGCGAAGCGCGAGCAATCGAAGATGATGATCGAAAGGCGCTGTTCGCGATCGAGGAGCGAGTACAGGCGCTCCGTCACACCTCACCCGTAACGACTGGATCGATCCGGCCGGAGTTTGTCGGACGTGCGCGTGAATCGGGGGATCTCCTCGCACTTTGGCGCCGAGCGCGTACGGGCCGGCCGGGTGCAGCGGCGGTATCGGGAATCGCGGGCGTTGGAAAGAGCAGGCTCGTCGAGGAACTCGAGCGGTTCGCTCGCGCTGACGGTGGCGCCGTCGTGGCCGTACGGGCATTCGAGTCAGAGCCGCCCGTGGCGTACGCGATGGTCGCGGCGCTCATCAAGGAATTGCTGCGACGTCCCGGAGCCCCCGGCACACACGCCGCGTCCGAGGCGATCCTCCGGCAGCTCGTTCCGAGCCTGACGGTTCCTGCCGGTCTCGTCGACCGTCCCACCTTCACGGCAGCCGGTGCAGCCGACGCGCTCGGCGACCTCATCACCGCTGTGTCGGAGGAGCAACCACTGCTCGTAATCGTCGACGACATCCACTGGGCCGATCCCGAGAGTCGTGCAATCCTCGCCCAGGCGACGCGGACTTCCGCAGCACGGTCGTGGACCCTGGTAGTCACGTGCCGCGGTGATTACGGAGGAGATCGTGCCGCGCGGGCCGCTGGGTTCGGTGGCAGCGCGGAGATCCAGACCATCCGACTCGAGCCGCTATCGGTTGAAGCCGTCATCGAATTGTTCTCGTTGATGACGGGCGACGACCCATCCCGACGCCTCGAGCGACTCGCGAGGGACGTGCACGCGCACACGGCCGGCGTACCGCTGTTCATAGTCGAGGTTCTGCGAGCCCTGCACGAGGGCGGGGCGATCGATGTCCTGAGCGACGGCAGTTGGCGGATCGACTTCGAGGCACTCGGCACTCTGTCTCTGCCCCGCTCCATCTCGGCCGTTATGCAGCAGCGCCTCGATGCGCTTACCCCGGAGGCGCGTCAGCTAGCGGCAGCCTGTGCTTCGGCAGGAACGCGGCTCACGGAAGCGACCGCCGCGGGAGTCGCCGGCCTCGATCAGGAGGCTGCACGCCGCGCCACGGTCGAACTTGCGAGCCGCGACATTCTCCGCACGAATCGAGATGGCGCTTTCGAGTTCGTTCACGACGAGTTGCGCAGGGCCGTGTCCGCTCGGTTCGGCCATCTCGTGCCCGGACAGCGCCGGACTCGCCGCTGGCATCTTGCAGCCACGGCAGCAGTGCTCGTAATGGCGGTGTCCGCGATTCTCTATCATGTGTCATCTGAACCAGCCTCTGCACGCTTCGGAGGCGGGACTGTACTGTTCAAGGTTACCGGGCAACAGTATCAGGCGTACATCGGCGGACCCGAATCAGAATGGCGTGTCGAAGAAGTCACAGGATGGATTCCTGATGCGGGGCTCAAGCCTACGTGGTCGATCCCGAGATCCGGTCGATGGTTCGGAGACATTGCAACGAGTCCCTCTGTCCCGCCCGATATCTTCGAGGTCACAGAGCATGATACGACTCTTATCGTGAGTACTCTGGGCGACGATGAGTTCCAGGACGTGTCACCTGATGGGCGCTGGATTCTCTACACGAGTGAAAATCCGTCCACTCCAGGGTACGATCATGACCTGTGGTTTGCACGCGCGGATGGCAACGAACCGAGGCGGCTCTATTCGGCGTTCGACATGCTCGGCGATGCGCGGTGGTCAAGAGATGGGGCGGCCATTGCGTTCGCCATCCGTGCGAAGACGGATACCCTCGTCGTAATCGATCCAGGCGGTCGACGCTTGCTCAGCCTACCCCTTGGTTCGATTGGCGAAACTGCATGGTGCGCCGATCATCGAAAGCTCGCGGTTCTGTTTCGTGAGGGTGCGGAGGATCAAATCGCGTTCGTCGATGTAGTTTCCGGTGACACAACCACGATTGTGGATGGGTTGATTGCCAATGGCTTGGCCTGCTCTCCAGACGGCTCCGCCCTTGTCTACGGACAAGTTCGAGATGGAAAAGCGCAGTTGGTCCTGCACGAAGCGTTGACAGGACATGTATGGGCGATCGCATCGGGGCTTCCGAGCTTGCCTGGTAGCGTGCGCTGGCCGGCAGTTCATCCGCCGCCGATCCCACAGGCAATTCGAGCTACGCCTTCCCTGATCACGTTGAATTGGGGCGCTCGAGCGACCCTGCGTGCGTTGGTCGACTATGCGGGAGGCGAAGGCGTCGATACCGTACGTTGGACCAGCCGCGATCCGGACGTCGCTTATGTGGATGCAGATGGGATCGTCACGGCAAACCGCCCGGGATCAACCATTGTGACGGCCACACTCCACGGTTGGATCACTGATACGGTGCTGGTCCAGGTCGCCGCACTTTCTTCGGACTCCATCGCGCCGGTTCTGTACGATCCGTTCGACACGGTTGATCGGACGCGCTGGGCCGTTGTGGACTCGCCGGCGCCGCGTGCCGTCCGAGTCGATGGCGAGCCGGCTCTCCGAATGATGGGCGACGGTGTGTTCGTCGATGGGTTGTTCACGTTGGATGAGTATGATCTACCGCTGGGGGGAACGCTCGAACTGGAATTCCGGCTGCCGTTCACGCGTCGCGACAAGCAGTACCTCGTAGTGTGCCTCCAGCAGACGCCCGGTCCAGTCGAGAGTCATATCCCGAAGAACAGGCCTCGGGGTGGTCCGCCGTTCTGCCTGCAGTATCCGTCAGATGAGCTTGCCAAGTTCCGTCCGGACCAGCTCGGCTTCGGCAATGTCGGCGAGCGGGCCATCGTCACGTCGCTGCCAACCAATGACTGGGTGGACCTTGCCCTCCAGTTCCGCCCGGATGGTCAAGGGGAGGTCTATGTAGATCGAACTTTCGTTGGTGCACTCGCGTTGCCACTAAGGATAAATCCCGACCAAGGATGGCGGATCTTCGTCGGTGGCAGCTCGGTCGATACTGAACTGCTGGTTCGTCACCTGACCCTGTGGCCCCGCCAGCGATACCGGCAAGAGGCCGGTCCCGAACGCTGATAGACAGCCTCCCGGAATCCGCACGGCTGCGGTGCGGCTCGGTGCGCATGGCTCGAATCCCGTTGTCACATATTGGTTTGACGGTTGTTGGATAGCTGATCACGATCTTCGGCGGGTACCTTCTACTCCCCGGAGGCTCGTGATGACGCGAACCACCCGCCGTGCCGTCCTCTTCATCTCCGCACTGGTAGTCTCCGGCTGTGCCGCGCGTGGCGCGGGCACGCCAGCCCCGACAGCACCGATGGGCATGGGCCGGGTTCAAATCTCGCCCGTGACGACCGATCCGGAAGTGGAGTCCCGGATGCGTGCGTCGCCGGACGGGACGAAGCTGCTCTTCAATCTGCGCAGTCGTGGGCGCAGTCGCTTCTCGCTCAATCCATCGACGGGAGACTATGACCAGACCGCCATTGCGGTCGTTGAGATCGGAAGCGCGGGCAAGACGATCGTGAGCCAGGAGGGCGCAAAGGATCCGTCGTGGTTCCCGGACAGCCACCGGTTCGTGTTCTCGGCGGTACAGGGCCGCGAGGCATTGCTCGCGACATCGTCGCTGGCTCAGACGAGTTCAGCCACACGATTCGTCTCGCCCACGCCCTGCGTGGCGTACGACCAGCAGCCCTCCATATCGCCCGATGCGAAGCGGATCGCGTTCACCAGTGTCGAAGGCGGGCGCGGTGCCAATATCGCGATCATGGATGTCGAGTCGACTGCAGAGAAGTGCAAGATCCTGTTCCCCGGACAGGATCCGCAGTGGCATCCCAGAACCCAGCAGTTCCTGTTCACGCGGACGGTCAGCGGCAACGCGCAGATCTTCATCTTCGATGAGCCGCGCAACGCCCTGACGCAGATCTCGTTCGGCGACTACCACAACTTCGACCCGGCATGGTCCCCGGACGGCACACGCATCGCCTACGTGAGCTATCGCAACGGCAACGGTGACATCTATGTCGTCAACGCCGATGGCTCCGGCCTGATTCAGATCACGGAAGGCCCGACGCAGGACAGCTCGCCCGCCTGGTCAGCAGATGGCCAGATCTACTTCATCTCAGACGCCAATGGTCAGGTCGACATCTGGCGCGCGTCGCTCGACGGCAACTGACGGACGACCGCGGAGGCGCCATGTACTGCGTCAACTGTGGGACTCAGATCCCTCTCGATGCGCCGGTCTGTCCGGAATGCGGGGCCCGTGCCGGGTCGGTGAAAGTGCCAGCTGGTGCGTCGCCATCTAAGGCCGGTCCAGCAGTGATCGCCTTGAAGGATGCGGTGGCGGCGCTCGGGCGGCTTGCGCGGAATCCCGTCGGCAGCCTCGCACCGACTTACGAGGAACTCGGGCCCGCGCGCGCGTTGGCGGTAGGCGCTGTGTTCGCGGCGGTGTTTGCGTTCGGATCGGCGCTCGGCGTGAAAGCACTCCTCCCCGGCTGGCTCGGCCTTGGGGTGGATGACTTCCTCGGGATGCTGTTGTTGTCACTCGTCCCTCCCGTTGCGCTGACCCTGACCGCTGTCGCCGCCCGGGTCTTCATCGGCCGATCGGGAACGCTTGCTGGCGATGCCTTCTACGCAGGCGCGTCACTTCTGCCCGTCGGCCTCGCAACGCTCGCAGTTGGAGTGCTCAGCATCAGCAACGCCAACGTGACCGGGCTTCTGATGGTGACCGGTCTATGTGTCTGCGTGCTCATGCTGTTCGGCGGCACTACTCGACTCACGCGCCTGTCGGAGGGCATGGCAGTTCTCGCCGTCCCCGTGATGCTCTTGATCACGGCGTGGGTGAGCCGCTCGATCGGCATGGCTGTGTTGTTCTGAACTGGGAAACGCTCTGATTCCTCATCCCCGGAGGGCCCCATGCAGTGTCCCCGTTGTGACAAGGAGATCCCTACGGATCGCGTGTTCTGCAACTGGTGTGAGGCGTTCGTTCCGCACCCTGACAGCGGAGTCAAGGCCGGCTTGTTCCGGCGCTGGCTCGCTAGCTTCATCGACCCGATCCTGCTGGTCCTCGGCATCCTGCTGCCCATGGGATTCATGGGCGCCATCGGTGGTGAAGCCGCAGGCGGTCCGCTCGCAATTGGAGCCGTCATGGTAACGATCGGGCTGTTCGTGGTCATGTACAGCCGCGGCCTGACGCCGGGGAAGTGGGTGCTCGGAGCCCGCGTGGTAGAGAAGATCGGCGGACGGCCTCCCGGCTTCATCAAGATGCTCGTGCGCGAGATCGTCGGGAAGTTCGTGAGTGGGCTCTTCCTGGGCCTCGGCTTCTTCTGGGCCATCTGGGACAAGGATCATCAGGCCTGGCACGACAAGATCGCCGGTACCGTGGTGGTCCTCGACCGGCCGATGCTTGGCCGACAGCCGGCGACGGCTTAGACCGGACGAACGCAAGCCATGAACCGTCGAGTACCCTTGCGGGCCTCGTCGCGGCTGGTCGTCGGAGTATTGGGTTTGGGGGTGGCAGTCGCCGCCGCACAGACCCGGACTTCGGCGGCACCGCCGGTCTCCGATGCGCCGATCGCCTCGATCAATGCGGTGCAGAAGGGCCTCCAGCTTCAGGACGGCGACGTCATTCTGCGGCGGGGTAGCGGGCTCATAAGCCGCGCCGTCCTCGCTGCAGACCCGGCGGCTGGGTTCTCACACGCTGGGATCGTCGTCGTGCGGTCCGGAAACCCCGAGGTCGTTCACGCCGAGCCGAGCTCAGGTCGGGGAGCGGGGCGGGTCATCGTCGAGCCGCTGGCGAGGTACCTCCGTAGAGAGCGGGCACGAGGCTTCGCAGTCTTGAGGTTGCGCCGCGATTGGGATTCTGTCGGGCATGAGGCAGCTACTGCAGCTCTCGCGTACGCGGCCGCTGCTGTGCCGTTCGACGATCGATTCGATTCAGCATCTGCTGATCGACTCTACTGCACAGAACTCGTGTGGCGGGTCTTCGCCAGCGCCGGTCTGGATGTTCTGCATCACACACGTGGCCAAGCCGGCCATGACTGGGTGCCGAAAGACCTGATCCACATCAGTGAGATCCAGTCCAGTCAGGCGCTCGAGCGCATTGGCGGCTGGCCCAACGAAAGCAACGAGGAGGCCTCTTGAAACCGTTTCCGTTTCAGTTTGGCAAGATCGCCATCCTGTCGGTGCTCACATTGGCTGTTGCGTGCGGCGGAATGAGTTCAGGGCCAGCCGGAACCGCAGAGCGCTTCATCCGGCTTGTGGACGCTGGCGAAATCAGTGACGCGATGGGAATGGTCTCTCAGCCGATGGTCGAGATGTACGGCGACAAGCTCCGGATGGGTCTTGCAGCGCAGCATCAGGAGATGCGCGCGAACGGCGGCATATCGAGCATATCGATAACCAACGAAATAGTAAACGGAGACCTGGCGACGCTCGACGTGGCAATCAGCTACGGCAACGGCACGACCGAGCAGGACCAATGGGATCTCATCCGCGAAGGCGGCGGCTGGCGCGTGACGGACAACAAGTAACTTGCCCGCCTCAAGATGGGACGGACGATGATTGCTCCGCGTAATTTCCGGCTGTTGACAGGACGCCACGTACTGTCGTTCGCCGTTGCTGCTGTTCTGGTTTCGGGATTTCTCTCGTGCGGCGGTGACGTCGACGTCGCGGTGCGTGAGAGGACCGGGCTATTTCCAATCGTCGAAGATGGCAAGTGGGGCCTCATCGACCGGAAAGGCGCCACTAAGGTCGAGACGCGCTACGACTGGATAGGTCATTTCAGAGGTGGTATCGCCGCTGCCCGAATCGGCAATAGTTGGGAGGGCACGTACGAGTTCATCGATCGAAACGGGAACGTACAGACTGGCGCGCAACCGTTCACTGCAGAGCCATCGTTCAGCGACGGCCTTGCGCCCATCCGTGTAGGCGAGCGCATGGGCTACCTCGACCTCAAGGGAACCCTTACGATCCCAGCATCGTTTGATGGGGCGACGGCATTCTCCGAAGGGCTCGCCGCTGTCGCGTTCGGTGATTCCTGGGGGTACATCGATACGGATGGTCAGACGGTAGTCAATCCTCAGTTCGAAGGCGCTGGACCCTTCTCAGAGGGCCGCGCCGCGATTCGTCTTGGTGGCCGCTGGGGATACCTCGACCGTGAAGGTAAGGTCACGATCAATCCACAATTCGACTGGGCGGATGAGTTCAGGGACGGGCGCGCGATTGTCTCGATCGGCGGGAAAGCCGGGTTGATCGATGGGAACGGCCGCTACGTCGCCAACGCCACCTTCGAGGCAATTCATTCCTTTCACGAGGGCCTCGCCCCGGCTGCCAGCAACGGCAAGTGGGGATTCATCGACAGGGATGGCGTCCTTGTGATACCACACCAGTTCGATGACGTACCTGCGTCCGGACCCCGTCAGGACCTCTGGATCCTTCCATGGGCACAGACTCCATTAGCTTCGAACGATCCGCGCGCCCCGCGCGCGGGGTTTCAGGACGGATTGGCCGTCGTGGTTGTGGGTGGTCGGTACGGGGCAATCAACCGGTCCGGTCAGTATGTGATCACCCCTCAATTCGAGGGGATGAGTGCCTTCCGCGACGGACTGGCAGCGGTGAAGCTCGATGGAAAGTACGGTTATATAGACCGCGACGGCCTTGTTGCGGTCACGCCCCAGTTCGAGTCGGCGGCGTCCTTTTCGGAGGGCCGAGCCGCAGTACGGCTTGCGGGGCGCTGGGGGTACATCGACCGCAGCGGTCGCTTTGCGGTGAATCCTCAATATGACGAGGCAGACGACTTCTTCGACGGCGTCGCGCGCGTGTATCTGGACGGTCAGTCCGGCTATATCGATCAGGCCGGCGCATACGTGCGGCCCCTGACGTCGATGTTCGCCAAAGCGCCAGAAGCGGTTGCGACCGCACTGGACCAGCTGTTCCCAGGCTGGAAGTACGACCCGATCGTCTTGGAGCACGAGCTGGCATTCTACGGAGCAGGCAGCGAGCCGCACTACGTCAGCGGTGACTTCGATGGTATTGGGAGCGTCGACTATGCTGTGCGGATTCGACTTCCGGGAACAGATCCCAATCTGCCCGGCCGCCTCGTTGTCCTGCTCGCCGCCGATACTGGATTCCGCTCGTTCGATATCGGGGTCGGCCAGTGGCTTGGCGTGGTCGCCGCGGGCACGCAAGTCACACCACGGAACGGGGGCCGCCCGTTCCCGCTCGCCTACGACGCGATCGAGACGGGCTTCTTCGAAAAGTCGGCGTCAATCTATCAATATCGAAACGGAGGGTTCCAGCAGGTGGTTACGTCAGACTGATCAGCTTCCCTACTCAGAGGTCTAATCGATGCTCAGTAGGCTCGTGGGCGGAGCGCTCATTCTCGCCATCATGGCTGGGTGCGATTCGGGAACCGACGTTGACGCGAGTCCCGAGAAATACGCAATCGAAGTCATTGCCAGTCCGGGTGTCAAAGTTGTCTTGTCACCTGTCCGCGATAGGTATTCTGCGGGACAACTCATCTCCTACCACCTGGAACTCGAAATAGGTTTCGAGAATCCGTACGTTGACCTCGACGGTGCACCCGCCCCGATCTCAGGGACGCTGGAGGTGACGTCGGACAGGCGGATTACGGCTACTGCTGATGCCGTGCTTGTTCCGACTGACCGGGAGGCGTCACTCGCTTTGAATCTCCGGGCGCTCATCGAAGCGGCCGATCCGGTCCAAGCGTACCAACAATTGCTAGTGCAACTCGAGAGCGCCGTGGAGGAGTCTGGGTGGGAAGCGGCCTTGCGTGCCCACAACATCGCAAGTGCCCTTGCTATTGACCCGGTACGGGATGCGGAGAAATACCACGAAGCGCTCGTGCGCATCGGCGATTCACTCGCAGACGCCCCAGGTTCACATGCTGGGGCGGCTCCTGTCGCTCAACCGCAGGGCGCAAACGACGGCGTTGATTTCAGGTACGTCAATGGCATATGGGTCTCCGATAAGGAAGCTTCCTTGGCGCTTCCCGTTCTTCAGTCGCACATTCTCAACACTAGTGGCTATGCGGACCGTCTCGCATACCCCCTGAAAATTGAATACAACCCATCACAGAAGAACGCTGATGCCTCCTTGATGGCGGCGTGGTTGTGCTTAAACGGCTTGGCGATTCAGTATTCCGTCAGAATAGTTTCGGCTGCGCGAAGGGTCGGCGACTGCGTGAATTTGGTTCCATACGTTGGCCATTCGACTGATCTATCGGAAGCAGCGCTGCAGATTGCCAATCTTAGCCTCGGCGGAATTCCTTCTGTTGCGGACTACTTTGCCAGCGAATTGGCCGACACTCTCGATAGCATTGTTTCTCGAGGACAGCGGGTCGTGCTAATCGCGCATTCGCAGGGCAACCTGATGGCTGCCGAAGCGTTTTCGATTTTGAGATCCAGAAAGAGTGCTGCCACCGAATGCATCGGGTTGGTTTCGATCGCTCCCCCACAGCGAGTGTTGCCGCTTGCGAGTGGGAGTGTATCCAGTCTGATCATCGATGATAGGAACGCCGTGGACGTGCTGCTGAGCGTGTCGCGTGCACTCACAGCAGGTACATCTCTTTTCGGAGTACCGGGCGTTGCAAATGCGATTTCCGTCGAGTACAACAACGCAGTCTCTAGCAGCGGTTTTCTGACCCGATTCTTCCTTGGTGCATTTTCCCCATTTTTCGTGGGAACTCGCTTGCACGGTATCGTCGACAGCTATATCGGAAGTCCTGGGTCCGCTCGGGAGACGATACGGGCAGCCGTTGTTGAGCAGGTCAACAGAGTGAAGGCTAGCTGCCCGCTCCGACCGGTAGCAGTCGCGTCAGTTGAGGTAAGTGGTCCCACGGAACTGACGGTGGGTGGCTCAGCCCAACTCACAGCCGTAGCCAGGGATGGCGCCGGTCAAGTCATACCGGGAGTGGCGTTTTCGTGGTCGTCCAGCAAACCGACCGTTGTTGAAGTTGATTCGGGTGGCCTCGCCATGGCCAAGGGTCCGGGTACGTCCATCATCTTCGCTGCCGCAGGTGGGGTCATGGGTAGCGCAACGATCACGGTACCAGGACCGGCGGGCGGAAGTGGCAACGGCGGCAGTATCGCAAATGGGGAGACACGCGAGGGCTCGATTTCACCCGGCGGGAACGTCGAGCTGTGGACCTTCACCGCGAGTGCGGGGGCTTACATTGCAGCCGGGATGGGTGAGTCGACCGCAGGCTCTGACCTGTTTCCGTACCTCCGGCTGGTCTCACCGAGCGGAAAGCTGCTTGACCAGGACTGGAGCAGCGGCGGTGCTCACGTCCAGGGGAATGCGCCGGAGACCGGTACGTATACGTTGATCGCGGCCTCGAACGACTGGGGCTTGTCCGGCGCGGGTGACTATCGCATCAGCCTGGCGGTTTCAGGAGGCGGAGTCGTCGTATCGCTGGGCGATCAGGGAGGGCCGCTGGGCAACGGTGCGACAGAGAACGCCTTCCTGCATGCGGGTGAGTTGGATGTCTGGACCTTCACCGCGAGCGCTGGGGCTTACATTGCAGCCGGGATGGGTGAGTCGACCGCAGGCTCTGACCTGTTTCCGTACCTCCGGCTGGTCTCACCGAGCGGAAAGCTGCTTGACCAGGACTGGAGCAGCGGCGGTGCTCACGTCCAGGGGAATGCGCCGGAGACCGGTACGTATACGTTGATCGCGGCCTCGAACGACTGGGGCTTGTCCGGCGCGGGTGACTATCGCATCAGCCTGGCGGTCTCGGGGGGCGGAGGGTCTGCTTTCATTCAACAAAGACGGGGCTGGACTGCGAACTGAGAAGGGGTCCTTTTCTGACCTCGAACTACGCGATAGAGCGATGACACTACGACTAGTGCGACGAGGTTCACGCCGAAGGCGAGGGCATCGGAGTTCGAACCGGCTGACACGCATGTTACGTCTTTCATGGGGAATCGCCACGATCGTCGTCGTCGCGAGTTGTGACGACTCCGTCGGTGCGTCTGAGGCTCGGAGGTTGATCGAGGCGTCAGAGGAGGTGAGTGCACTAGCGAGCCGTGTGGTTCTGCACACGGGAGCTGACCTGAAGGGATGGCAGCACGGGGTATGGGTCCCGCATGACTGGTCATTCATCATGGCAACTCCGACTCTGACCGAAGCCGGTGCGACGGAATTCGAGAGGGTCGAGGGCGGTCCCGTAACGGAGAATGTCGTGTACCTGCGCAACCCAGCCGACGGACCGGAGGTGCAGATCACAGGACTGACGGAGCCGGCGGACTTCCTGGGATACCGAGTTTCAGAGGCAACGTTCACTTGGCGGTACCGCGGATTGCCGGAAGCCGCGCAGCGCTACGCGGTGAGAGGTGGCACGGGCAGCGCTGCGTTCGTCCAGATGAACGATGGCTGGAAGCTCGATCATGTGACGCTTTCATACGACTACTCCGATCCCTACCCGCTGAGCGACGCTGCCCGGGCCCGTGCTGATGCGCTGGCAGCCGAGCTTCAGGCCGCCCGCGAACAGGCTGCGCTTGCGCAACAACGTGTCGACAGCATGAGAGCTGAGGAAGAACGGCTTGCGAAAGTGCGGCGGGACAGCCTTATCGCAGATTCGAGGATCATTCGAGACACACTCGCTGCAATGGACCACGTTGGCCGCCCGGAGGCCGTGGGTGGACGGTGGCTGGAGCAGAAACATGCGATGGTTGTCACTGATGTCTCAATCGAGTTCACCCGGATCAGCGGATTCGCGAATGAGACCGCTAACCGTCAAGTCGCATGGCTCGTCGAGGTCGATGCCATCAGTTCCTACGAACTACCATACATTGATTCCAGAATGCGCTCTCGCCGGGCCGCATGTCTGAACCTGTCTATAGTACCGGCCGACCGGATCAACTATGCAGAAACACTGTGCTTCGGATCGGCAGAGGATCGGACCGAGGCAATGCATGTCATCTGTCGAGCCGCCGCAGCATGGGATTTGAGGTACCCCGGGCTGCGAGCCCGACCGGCCAGTCGACCTCCGGCGTCACGCTGCACGGAATCGTCCGCAGACCAACCGGGCACGTGATGTTAGTCGTTGTCCGCGAGGGATATCTCAGAAACGAAGTGTGATGAGACGAGGATCGGAGCCGGTCTGAACCAGGATAATCCGATCGTACTCGGATTCGGGCATTGGCTTCTGCGCAATACCGGAAAGCGCCTCCGCAATCATTGGCGCGGT
>CAYUIG010000040.1:0-32610 GCA_964444685.1 uncultured Gemmatimonadaceae bacterium
TCGGGAGGCGGACTACGCCAACTGCGGGGCCACTGCGGGTGACGGCGGGAGGCGTGCTGCGGGAGGCGTGATACGAGCTGCGGGAACAGCGGGGCGTCAACTTCCCGATTCAGCCCGCGAAGCCGGAAGGAAGCTCGCCTTCGTAGAGACGGGCGCCGGCTGCTAGCCTGCGCGCAGCAGTACGACCGTAATGTTGTCGGGGCCGCCGGCTTCGAGTGCTGCGGCGATGAGCCGATCCTTCTTTGCCTCGAGGGTGGCGTCTTCCGCCAGGATGGTGCGGATGGCGTCGTCGCCGGCAACGCCGGAGAGGCCGTCGGAGCAGAGGAGGAAGAGGTCTCCGCGACGCGCCTCGATCTCGAATTCGTCGGGGGCCGCATCCTCGGCCGTTCCGAGCACACGCAGGAGTACGCTGGCATACGGGTGACCGCGTACGGCCTCGGGGGCTAGCACGCCGGCGTCGACCTGCTGCTGTACCCAGGTGTGATCGGCGGTGAGCTGTTCGAGGTTGCCGTCACGCATGCGATAGGCGCGCGAGTCACCGATGTGCACGATCACGCCGTGGCCGCGTGGCGGCATCGCGAGTGCGGTGAGTGTCGTGCCCATGCCGTGCATCGAGGGATCGGCGGCGGCCTGCTCGAGGATGGCGCGGTTGGCGTTCGAGAAGGCCTCGACGAGATGGCGGCGGAGCTGGCGTGCGGGCGGCGGTTGCTCGAACGATTCCGAGAGCACACGTGTGGCGGTGCGGCTCGCGACGTCTCCCGCGGCATGGCCACCCATTCCGTCCGCGACGGCGTACAATCCAGCCGAGGGCAGAACGAGCAGCGCATCCTCATTGCGCGCACGTCGCAGCCCCCGGTCGGTGCCGGCGGCGCAGGTCCAGCTCAGCGCCATCGCTTCTCTCCTCCACCGCACCGCACCGCCCTTGAACCGGGGGGCCGACGTGCGCACCTTTGCATCTGTGAGGACCATCCGACCGCTGCTCGCCCTTCTGCTGCTGACCGCGGCCTGCACCCGACCCGACGAGCGCATGGTGGCGTCGGCCGATCCGCCGCCTGCCGCCGTCGTCGCGCCGGTCGAGCCGGGCACGCCGCTCGACGAGCTGCTGGCCCGTCTCGACATGGAGCTGGCCGCTGCGATCGAGCGGGGCGCGGAAGGCGATGAGGCCATCACACGCCTGACCCAGGCCGAAGCCATCAGCGACCGGCTCCTCGAGGCCCAGCTCCCCTTCACATGGCTGACCGCGGAGTCGTACAGCCTGCCAGCGCGGCTCCGTCAGATCCAGACCGCCTCGGACCGGGTCTACGCTCTTGTCCGGAGTGGGGCACAACCCCAGCGGCTGCTCGAGGAGACCCGCAAGCTGCGCGAGGACGTGGTCGCCCTGCGCGCGTCCCTCGAACGCGGCGGCGGCCGTGCCCCCCTCACCCTCGACATGCTCCTCGCCGGCCGCGACACGAGCGACCTCTACGCCGCCGACGGCGCGGGAGAATAGCGCGCCGGGTCCGTCGGGCGCGACCCGCGCTATTTCGGCGGCTTCTCGCGCTCTTCGCGGGGGTGCCCGTGCCCCTCGTTCTTCGATTCCTGCGACTCGTCGAAGTCCCGGTTCGTCCCGGCCGCCTCCTGCTCGGGACGCCCCTCGGGCTCGGGCCGGTTCCCCGTCGTTTTCGGGCTCCGGCCGCCTTCTCGCCTGGGATCCGGCATGCGTAACCTCCTTTCCCCAGGGGACGCAGGAGGGCAAGAGGCGTTCCCCCCAGCCGCCATTCTCCGAGGAACAACCCCCCGGCGGACGGGGTTACAGGTCCGTCAGAAACGGCCGCCGACGCATAGGGCAGGGGCAGGGTCCTTGCAGCTGTGTCAGGCATGCCCGCGAGCTTAGGACGGAACAAGAGGAAGGCCCCGATGAGCGCGACCCAGGCCCGAAGCCGGCGACGGCGGCGCAGTAGCGCGCCCGCGACGTTCGCCGCGTTCGGGTCCACCGACGAGAGCGGCGCGCTCGATCAGTACCTGCGCGAGGTCAGCCGGCACGAGCTGCTGACGCCGCAGGAGGAGATCGAGCTGGGGCATCGTGCGCTCGCCGGCGACGAGGACGCGGTTCAGGCCCTCGTGCGTGCCAACCTGCGGTTCGTCATCAGCGTCGCGAAGAAGTACCAGAACCGCGGCGTCTCGCTGATCGATCTGATCCAGGAGGGCAACGTCGGCCTCGTTACGGCCGCGCGTAAGTTCGATCCGGATCAGGGCGTCAAGTTCATCTCGTACGCCGTGTGGTGGATCCGCCAGGCCATCCTGGCTGCACTCGCGAATCAGGGCCGCGCCGTGCGCGTGCCGCTGAATCGTGCGAGCGACCTCGCGCGCATCTTCCGCGAGCGCGAGCGCCTCAAGCAGGAGCTCCGCCGCGATCCGTCGCTCGAGGAAGTCGCCGCCGCGGCGAAGCTCACGCCGGAGGTCGTGCGGTCGCTCTCCACGCTGAATGCGGCGGAGATCCGGCTCGACGCGCCCATCGGCGACAGCGACGACAGTCAGCTCGTCGAGCGTTTCGTCATCGACGAGGCGCAGGAGCCCGAGGAGGCCGTCGAGGAGCGACTGCTCTCCGAGCAGATCGAGCGCGCACTCGACACGCTCGCCCCGCGCGATGCGCGCGTCGTGCGCCTCTACTTCGGCCTCGACGACGGCCGCGAGCACACGCTCGAGGAGATCGGCAACATGCTCGGCGTCACGCGCGAGCGCGTTCGCCAGCTCCGCGACCGCGCCCTCCGCCGGCTCCGCGAGGGCGACCTCGGTTCCGCGCTGGAGAGCTTCGCAGCCTGATCGACATGCCGTGACCGAGGCACTCGCTCCGGCCACGGTCCTCGGCAGCTCCGGAGGCACCTACCAGGTCCAGCTCGCGTCGGGCGAAGTGCGCCCGGCGCGGCTGCGCGGCCGCCTCAAGCTCGAGCAGCGCACCGGCGATCGCGTTGTAGCCGGCGATCGCGTCTCCGTTCTCCTCCTCGATGATGGTTCCGCCGCCATCGAATCCGTCGAACCACGCCGCACCGAGCTCGTGCGACGTGCACCCGGCGGACGCGGCGCGAAGGTGCTGGTCGCGAATGCGGACCAGGTCATGATCGTCCTCGCCGCGGCGCATCCCGAGCCCAACCTGCGCATGCTCGATCGTCTGCTCGTGCTGGGTGAGTCCAATCAGCTCCCGTGCGTCATTGTCGTGAACAAGGTCGATCTCGTTTCGGTCGACGAGATGCGTGAGCGGTTCGCTCCGTATCGCGCGGCGGGCTACGACGTGCTCTTCGTCAGCGCACTCGATGGAACGGGAGTCGACGATGTGCGCACGCTGCTGTGCGGACGCGAGAGCGTTCTGACCGGACCGTCGGGTGCGGGGAAGTCGTCGCTGCTGAATGCCGTGCAACCCGGACTGTCGTTGCGCGTGGGCGCCGTAAGCGACGCGGTCGGGAAGGGGCGGCACACGACCGTGTCGGCGCTGCTCGTGCCGCTCGAGTGCGGCGGGTACGTGGCCGACACGCCCGGGCTGCGCGAGGTCGGCCTCTGGGGCATCGAGCCGGGTACGCTCGACGCGTGTTTCCCGGAGTTCCGCCCGTACATCGGTTCGTGCCGGTTCGCCCGGTCGTGCACGCACGATCACGAGCCCGACTGCGCGGTAGTTGCCGCGGTGGACGCCGGCGTCATCAATCGCGGACGCTACGACTCCTACCTGCGGCTGCTGCGCGACGATTAGCCGGCGTCCGGAAACTCGACAACCGCGCCGCTCGTTGCTGTGGGGGATTCCCCACGAGAGTCTCAATCGATCGCGGCGCGTGCGCCGATGCTGAAGGTGCGACCCGCCGCCCTGAAGTTCGCGATCTCGTCGTACGCCTCATCGGTCACATTGCGCACTGCGAGGTTCAGAAGGATGCCGGACCGCACCTCCACCTCGGCGCCCACGTCGAACGTGGTGTGCGACGGCAGGACGACGCGGATGCCCGAGAACTCGACGGGATCCGAGAAGTCGAGATCATGCCTGCGGCCGACATGCAGCGCCGATGCACTCACACGTGCAGCCCCGGAAAGCTGCCAGGATGCGGACAGGCTCCACTGGTCGGACGGCCTGCGCAGCAGCGGCCGACCCGTGAGGAAGGAGCGGTCCTGGCCGTCGCCCTGGTCGTCCACCTCCGTCCGCAGGTGCGTCCACGCCGCGTCGACCACCACCGGTCCGACCGTCAGGGACGCGGAGGTCTCCAGCCCGGACGCCGAGGCCGACCCCACGTTCACGTAGTTCGGCTCGGGGTCGGGCGCGGCGCCGAGATAGAGGATCAGGTCCTCGAAACGCTGATCGAACCATGTCGCACCGATGCGGGCGCGGCCGCGGAAGAGGATCTGCTCCACGCCGGCCTCCCAGCTGCGCGAAGTCTCCGGATACAGCGCGGGATTCCCGCGGACGAAGCCGGTCGCATAGTTCTCGAAGAAGGTCGGCTCCTTGAACCCCGTGCCGGCCGCGACGTGCACACGCGTGTCACGCGCCGGACGCGCGGCGGCGCCGACGCGCCACGTGAAGAAGTTGCCGAAGCGGTCGTTGTCATCCACGCGCCCGCCCGCGGTCACCGACACATCGGAGATCATTCCGGCGAGTTGCGCGTACGCTGCGCGGTTCGTGCGCTCGTACTCGGCCGCGTCCTCGAACGGGCCGAAGCTGCTCTCGCTCGCGAACGCCGTCTCGCCCGTCTGCTTCTCGAGCTCCGCGCCCGTGCTGATCGTCCAGCCGGACGCCGGCATGAAGTCCAGCCGCACGTCCGCCGCGCGCCGCGCGCTCACGCCCAGGCTGTTCGACGCGTAGGTGCCGAGCGTGTCCGCCGCATCATCGGGCCGGTCGATCGTCTCCGAGCGGAAACGCTGCGCCGAGAGCGCAACCCGGATATCGAGGCCTGAAGCAATACGCTGCGTAGCATCCAGCCCGACGAGTCCGGAGCGGCGGTCCGTGGACTGGTTGCGGTCGACCAGCGCACCCGCGCCGTTCGTCGGGAACTCGTACTCCGCGTCCACGCCACGCGCAGTGAGCGCAACCACACCGCCGTCGTGCGTGAAGCGTGCGCCGCCGGACGCGGTGAGGTTGGTATAGCCGTTGTTGAACGCGTACAGTCCGCCATTGGCCGTGCGCGCAACGGTCAGATCGTAACCGAGACGGCCGATCGACCCGGCGAGCGACCCGCTCAGGTCGGTGGCGGTGTAGCCACCGTCGGCATCCGGCCCCACGCGGTCACCCGTCGAGGCACCCACCGCCAGTTCGCCGTGCGTCCGACCTTCCCCGCGGCGCGTCACGATGTGCACCACGCCGGTGACCGCATCGGAGCCGTACAGCACCGACGTCGGCCCGCGCACGATCTCGATCCGCTCCACATCTGAGAGAACGAGATCGCCGAAGTCGAACGAGCCGCCCGGTTCGTTCACCTGCACGCCGTCGACGAGCACCTGCACGTAGTTGTTCTCGCCGCCGCGCATGAAGAGCGCGGCGAGCGAGCCCTGCGGCCCGCTGGACGTGAGGCTCGCACCGGGCACCTCGCGCAGCGCGTCGGCCACCGTGCGGATCCCGCGCGCGCGCAACGCATCTCCCTCGAGCACGGTGACCGCTGCGGGCACCGCGGAGAGCGGCATCGGCCGCGCCGTCGCGGTCACGACGAGCGGATCGAGGCGGAAGGGATCCTGCGCTGCAACAGCGCACGGCCACAGACACATCA
Organism: uncultured Gemmatimonadaceae bacterium; assembly: GCA_964444685.1. Lineage (GTDB taxonomy): Bacteria > Gemmatimonadota > Gemmatimonadetes > Longimicrobiales > RSA9 > CAYUIG01. The sequence continues at coordinate 5,715 of CAYUIG010000040.1, forward strand.
GCAATGCGAGACGCTTCATGGTGAGACTCCGTTCTGTGTGAGCGGTACGACCTGGGGAGCGCCGGCGTCCGCGCCGGGGCCCGGATGCGCGGTGATCGCAACGGGCCAGCCGTAGACCCGTTCGATGACGTCGCGTGTGATGACTTCCGCCGGCGTGCCTGCAGCCGCGACGCGCCCGCGATCGAGCAGCGTCAGCTGGTCCGCGTAGCGCGCGGCGAGGTTGAGGGAGTGCGTGACGAGCAGCACGGTCACGCCGTCGTTGCGGGCGAGACCGCGCAGCAGCTCGAACATCGTCATCTCGTGCGCGATGTCGAGTGATGCCGTCGGCTCGTCCAGCACGAGCGTCGCTGGCTCGGCCGCGAGTGCACGCGCGAGCCGCACGCGCTGACGCTCGCCGCCCGACAGCGTGGAGAGCGGCCGGTCGTCGAGCCCGTCCACGGCGCAGCGGCGCAGTGCGCGATCGATCGCGTCACGGTCCTGCGCGTTCGCCGAGCGCCACGGCCCCGTGTGCGGATAACGACCCATGGCGACGAGCTCACGCACCGTCACGGGAAACGCCAGCTCCTCCTGCTGCGTCACGACCCCGACTTCGCGCGCGAACGCACGCCGTGGCCACGATGCCGACGGCTGGCCGCGAAACTCGCAGGCACCCGCGTACGGCTGGAGCAGCCCGAGTGCGAGTCGCAGCAGCGTAGACTTGCCGGAACCGTTCGGTCCGATCAGCGCGTGCACGCTCGCTTCGGACACATCGAGTGAAACGGAAGCCACCGCGTTCACGACGGCACGCGGATACGCGTACGACACGTCGCGCGCGCGCAGCACGACGCTCATCGCGTACCTCGCGCCAGCAGCGTGACGAAAAGCGGCACACCGACGAGCGCGGTGACGACACCGACGGGCAGCTCGGCCGGTGCGGAAATCGTGCGTGCGGCCGTATCGGCAAGCAGCAGGAACGCCGCGCCGGCCAGGAAGCACGCAGGCAGAAGGAATCGATGCCCGCTGCCCCAGACGAGGCGGAGCGCGTGCGGCACGACGAGGCCGACGAAGCCGATCACGCCGCACGCGGCCACCGATGCCGCCACGAGCAGCGACGCAATCACGTACGACGCAAGCTTCAGCCGCTCGACCGGCGCACCCAGCACCGCCGCGGTTTCCTCACCGAGCGCGAGCAGATCGAACGGCCGCGCCAATGCGATGAGCACGGCACACGCGGGCAGTGCGAACGCCGCCAGCAGCCCGACCGTGCCCCAGCCGCCGCCCGCGAGGCTGCCCATCATCCAGAACACCGCGGAGCGGAAGCTCTCGATGTCGGTGCGCGTCATCATCAGCATGATGAGCGCATTGAAGAACACGCCTGCGACGACACCCGCGAGGAGGAGCACGCGCGTGTCGAGCGCACCGCCGACACGGCGCGCGATGCCGAATACGCCGAGGATCGCGAGCAGTGCGCCCAGGAAGGCGCCTACCGGCACGGCCCACGGTGTGAGCGCCGCAACACCGAGTGCCGCGACACCGACCGCGCCGACCGCGGCACCGCCGGATACGCCGAGGATGTACGGCTCGGCGAGGGGATTCCGTACCAACGCCTGGAAGACCGCGCCGCCCAGCGCGAGTCCGCCACCGACGATGACCGCGAGCACAGCACGCGGCAGTCGTAGCTCCAGCACGATCGTGCGCGCCACATCCTCGCCGCCCCCGCCGAGGACGCGCACGACATCGCCGATCGAAAGGCCCGCCGCGCCCGCAACGAGGCTCACCAGCACCGCAGCGAGCAGGACGATCACGAGCACGGCCGCGCCCAGGCGCCGGCCACGCGCGTTCGCGAGGGGCGGCGCGGCGGTCATGGATGCAGCAGGGCCACGAGCTCGAGTGCGAGCCGCCCGGCGGACGGGCCGGGCCGGTTGAACTCGTACGGGTCGATGACGTGCACGCGTCGCTCACGCACCGCGCGCAGCGCACTCCACCCCGCGCGCTCGGCGAGCGGCCTCACGCGCGCCTCGCCCACCGCAACGATCACCACGTCCGGATCGCGCTCGATCACGACCTCGAGCGACACGTTCGGCCATGGCGCATCCGCATCGGCGAGCACGTTCTCCGCGCCTGCGATTTCCAGCAGCTCGTGCACGAGTGTGCCGGGCCCCGCGGCCACCGGCGGATCCACGCCGACGAGGTAGAGCGCGCGCACCTTCTCGCGTCCGGCCACGAGCGAGCGCGCACTGTCGAGTGCCGCATCCATGTCACGCAGCACGGAATCGGCGCGTGCCTCGAGCCCGATCATTGCGCCGAGGTCGACGAGTGCGCTTCGCAGATCCGCGAGTGTCTCCACACCCGACGCGTACACGGGCACACCGAGTTCGCGCAGCCGCGTTATGGTCGACCGCGAGCCCGCATCGGGCCACGCGATGACGAGGTCGGGGCGCTGCGCCACGATCCACTCGACGCTCGGCGTCAATGCGTCGCCCAGTGAAGGGAGGTGCGCCAGCGACGACGCGGTATCCCACTGCGTGCGTGCGATCAGGCGGTCGCCCGCGCCCATGGCGCGGAGGGCGTCGGTGCGTGCGGGGATGAGCGAGATGATGCGACGTGCCGGTTGCGCGAGCCGGACTTCGTGGCCGACGTCATCGACGACGACGATCTGCGCGGGCGGAGGCGGCGCATCGGCGCAGCCCGCCACGAGCAGAACGAGAAACAGCGGCCGTAGAAACGACATTCCCGTCCCTCCCAGGACGGGAAGGACGGGACTTCCGGCGTGCGCGTGCACGCCGAAACACGTACCCCGAACCTTCCCCTTCGAAAGGTCTGAAATCGGGAACGAACGGGGCCGGTCTCCTGGCTCGAGGCGGAGTCGTCCACCTTCCCGGGCTCACACCCAGTGGTGATTCGGACGATCCACACCGGAGCACACATCGCTCCGGGCCTCTCACAGTGGCGGGGCCGCGCCGGTCTCACACCGGACTTCCGGTAGGCCCTGTTCGTCTTCTTTGCGGAGTCTAGCGATGCACATCCCGGACGGCAAGCGGCGGCTCAGCGCCGGGAGCCCGGCTGACGGTGTTCCGCGCCGTTCCCCGGATCATCACTGCGTTACGATCGCGCGGTACTCCGCCGCCTTTCCCGCGTCACCCATCCGCTCGAAGTGTGCGACGGCGCGCCGGGCCATGTCCATCGTGCGCGGATGCCTCGGCCCCCAGCCATCGCGGTAGAACCGGTACCCTTCCTCGAGCACGGGTCCGACCTCGGCGATGCGGCCCTGCTGTTCGAGCGCGATCGCGAGGGCGTGATCCAGCTCGCCGATGCGCCAGTCGGACGGGAGGTCCGCCTTGCGCCGCACCGCGAGCGCCGCGCGGACCATGCGTTCGGCTTCGGCAGCACGCCCGAGCATCGACAGATTGAGCGCGTGAGCGGCTACGCCCCGCACGAAATCGGGAACATCCTCGCCTCCGGCGGCGCGCATGATCTCGACTGCGCGGCGGCCGTGCTCCTCGCCCAGGCGATAGTTCCCTGCGAAGAAGTGCACCTGCGCCATGCGGTAGTGGTAAAGTCCCGCTGCGAAGTGCTGCTCGCCCAGCTCGCCGATGATGATGCGGCCGCCCGCCTCGACGAGCGCGGCCGCCGAGTCGTGGTGCTGCTCCTCGGTCTCGATCAGTGCCAGGTTCATGAGATCGATCGAGCGCTCGATGAACTCGCGTCCGTATGTTGCGTAGACCGCGAGTCCTTCCTCCATGAAGCGCCGCGCTTCCACGAGGTCGCCGGCCTTGTACCGCAAGAGTCCAACGTTGCCGAGCGTGATCGCGAGGCTCGCGGGCGGATCCTCCATCGCGCGCATCATGTCGAGCGCGCGCAGGATGAACGGCTCCGCCTCGTCGGGCTTGCCCGCTTCCTGGAGGATGATGCCGAGATCGTTGATCGCGCCGATGTACATCACTTCCGGCTGATGCCCCGTCCTCTCGAAGACGCCGATGGCTTCGCGCAGCAGCGACTCGGCTTCATCGAACCGGCCGCGCGCGTGCACGGTGATGCCCAGGTGATAGAGTGCCATCGCGTAGCCGGACTGCGGTGGGCTGCGCCGGTAGAGCTCCACGGACGCGCGCAGCTGCTCCTCCGCCGTTTCCGTCCGGCCGAGCGTACGCCAGGTGTTGCCAATGGTGTGACGCACCGCAGCCTCGACCGCTGGCTCGCCGGCGAGCTGCGCACCCACGCGCTCGGTGGCAGAGCGGAGCACCTCCTCGATCGTCGTGTTGGGCCCGACCTGCTCGCCGGGCGTGTACCAGCTCGGGTCCGCCGCGCCCAGCATGCTCTGAAGGAATTCGTTGATCCGGTCCGACGTGCGGCGCGCGAGCTCGGCCGCCTCCGCCTGCTGCCGCGCGATCGCCGCCTGCGCCGAGGCGCGCCGTGCCTGCCACGACGTGGAGACGATTCCGGCAAGGAGCGTCAGAAACACGACCAGTGCAGCGGCAACGCGCGTGCGGTTGCGACGCACGAACTTGCGCAGCCGGTAGCCTGCCGTGTCGGGTCGCGCCGTCACCGGCAGCCCTTCGCGCCAGCGGCGCAAGTCCGCGGCGAGATGGTCGGGCGACGCGTAGCGGCGCTCGGGCTCGCGCCGCAGCGCCATCAACGCGATGTGATCGAGGTCACCGCTCAACCGGTTTGCGAGCCGCTCTGCATTCGCCTCGCCCCGCGCGGCCGCCGCATCTGCGCTGACCAAGGCGCCAGGGCGCGCCGGCTCCGCTTCCGCCGCACGCGCCAGCTCGTGCGGCGAGGTACCGCTCAGCTCGCGCAGCCGCCGGCCGCACAGCAGCTCGTAGAGCACCGCGCCGAGGCCGTACACATCGGTCGACGTCGTCACTTCCTCGCCCATGAACTGCTCGGGCGCCGCGTACGACGGCGTCAGGGGCCGCGCTGCCGCCAGCACCGTCACCGTTTCCTCGATGCCGGAATCCGCGAGCAGCTTGGCCACACCGAAGTCGAGCAGCTTCACCCGGCCATCGGCGGTGACGAGGACGTTCGCGGGTTTGAGGTCGCGATGGACGACGAGCTTGCGATGCGCGTACGCCACCGCATCGCAGACGGTGCGTATGAGATCGACACGCGCATCGATGGAGAGTCCGCGCGCATCGCAGTAGCGAGAGATCGGCTCGCCATCCACGTACTCCATGACGAGGAACGGCCGCCCGTCCTCCGTGGCGCCGCCATCGATCAGCGTGGCAATGCTGGGATGCTCGAGCGCGGCGAGGATGCGTCGCTCGCGCTGGAAGCGGGAAACGATCCCGGCCGTATCCATGCCCGGGCGGATCACCTTCACAGCCACGCGCTTCTCGAAGCTCGCGTCCGCGCGCTCCGCCTCGAACACGACACCCATCCCGCCCTGTCCGATCAGCCGCACGAGGCGGTAGGCACCGACGCGGCGGCCCACCCACTCGAGGTACGCGGAGTCGTCCTCCGCGTCCTGCATCGCGAGCAGCGCGGGCCGCTCGAACGCGGCGCCTTCCAGCTCATCGGCCTCGAGCAGCCGCTCGACCTCCGCGCGCAGCCACGCATCACCCCCGCACAGCTCCACGATGCGGGCGCCGCGCGCCTCGCGAGGGAGGTCCACGACCGCGTCGAACACCTCGCGGATGCGCTGCCAGCGCCCTGCGTCGTGACTCACGATTGGGTGTCCCCGCCGCCGTGCAGTTCGCCGGCGAGCCATGCGCGCGCGAAGCGCCAGTCGCGTTTGACCGTGGCCTTCGAGACGCCGAGCACTTCCGCCGCCTCCTCGATCTCGAGTCCGCCGAAGAAGCGCAGCTCCACCACCTGCGCCTGCCGCGGCTCGATCTGCGCCAGCCGCTCGAGTGCGGCATCGACCGCTATCAGATCCAGTGTTCGTGAATCGGCGGCCGCGACATCCGCGAGCGTCACGCGCTCCACGCCGCCGCCCCGTTTCGTCGCCGCGCGCCTCCTAGCGTGATCGAGAAGCACGCGGCGCATCGTACGTGCGGCGAGTGCGAGGAAGTGGGCGCGGTTCTGAAAGGCGATCCCGGTGCCGATCAGTCGGAGGTAGGCTTCGTGGACGAGTGCGGTCGGTTGGAGCGTGTGGTTGGAGCGCTCGCGTCGCATGTAGCGCTCGGCGAGCGCACGGAGCTCGTCGTAGAGCAGTGAGGACAGCCGCTCGACGGCCAGGGCATCACCGGATGCCGCTCCCGCCGCCAGCGCCGCGAGCTCCTCTCTTTTCACGGGAACTATCCGGTCGTGTCCGCGGCCGTGGTCGTGTCGGGGATCGGCTCGGGGATCACGGCCTGCGTCTGCCGTTCGCAGCGGTCGCGGAAGATGCGGTGCCACGAGCCGTCGGCGGAGCGGCCGACCGCTTCGAACCACGAGTCGTCCACGCCGTAGACCTGGAGCAGCAGCTCGACCTGCTCGTCGCGGTCCCAGTCGAGAACGTCCACGACACGCGGCGCCGCCTTGCCGCCCTGCGCGTAGTCGTGATACGCAACGTGGACGGTGTCCCAGCCGACCTGCGCGCTCGACGGGATCGCGATGAAGAACAGCGACCAGCCTTCGTCATCGAGGCCGGGGCCGAGTGTGTCGCTCACGAGGAAGGTGGACGCGAAGCCGTCGCTTGGAGACCCGGCGACGGGGAATGGCTTCACCTGCATCATCGCGCGCTGCCAGTTGGCGGGCAGCGGTGCACTGCGCGCACGCAGCATGCGTTCGGCCAGGATCGGCGCGACGAACTGCATCGTACGCGACGCCTCGAGCGATTCACCGATGCGGCGCGGCACCTGCGGCGCGTCCTGCTTGGAGAGCGCAAGGAACTCCGTGGCCTCACGGGCGCCCTCGCCCAGCTCGAGCGAGCCCAGCGCGAAGGGGGTCGGTGCGCACGCGGCTGCGGGCGGCACCTGCGCGGACTGGATGACGAGCGTGCCGGCACGCGCACCATCGCGGAAGAGCGCGTACTCCGAACCCTGTCGCATGCGCTCGGCGACGAACCGCTCCGCGTACTGCACGGGATCCCGCTCCGCGCGCAGCGGCGCGAGTGTGTCACCCGAGATCTCCGCGATCGGCACCATGCGCGCGCCTTCCGCTGTGCGCGCGACGTAGAAGAGGATCGGACCTTCGGGAAGCCGTTCCGCCCCGGGCCCGTCTTCGGCCGTGGGCGCCACGGTCGGCCGCGGTGGCGGCGGCACGACCGCGATCTCGGCGCCGCCCCAATCGACGTTGTCGCAGCCCGCCAGACCCGCTAGGATCATGACGCCTGCCACGGAGCGCAGGTTCGCTGCCTTCATGTCCCCCGTTTTCGCGTCGGCGTGAGGCCCCAAGGTAGGCCATCGCCCGGGGCCCCCGAAAGGTGCATGGCGATCGAATCCGCAGAGTTCCGCCGCATCCTCGGACACTGGGTCACCGGTGTTGCGATCGTAGCGGCGCGCGCACGGGACGGTTCGCCATGCGGGCTCACTGCGAACGCGGTCGCGTCACTCTCACTCGATCCGCCCCTCGTGCTCGCCTGCGTCGACCGCAGCGCCGACTCGAACGGCTGCATTCGCGATGCGGGCGCCTTCGCCATCAACGTGCTCGCCGCAGATCAGGAGCGCCTCGCCCGCCGCTTCGCCACATGGAACGTCGACGACAAGTTCGAGGGCGTGGCGTACCGCGAGGAAGCGACCGGCGCCCCCGTACTAGACGACGCCCTTGCCTGGGTCGACTGCGAGATCTGGCGCGAGTACGACGGCGGCGACCACTCCATCTTCGTCGGCCGCGTCCTGGCCGGCGACGCCCGCGAGGGCGAGCCGCTCCTCTTCTACCGCGGCGGCTACGCCGGCCGCGCACCCTGACGCCGTGAGGCCCGGCGCCGCCAACGCCACCGCCCTCTTCGCGCTCGGCGCGGCGCTCGGCGCGGGCATCACGGCCGGCGCTGCCCTCCTGCTCTACACGGGACAGGGCTTCCTCGGTACCGCCGGCTTCCTCATTGCAGTATCGATGGCCGCGCTGGCCGCGGGACTCTGGGTCGGGTCACCCGATCCCCTGCGACCCGGCCGCTACCGTTCCCGGTGGTACTGGACCGTCATCGCGTTCACACTCGCCGGTGGCTTCGCCGCCCTGTGGGATACGCGACCCGAGGTGCAGGAGATGGCGCTCGGCGGCCCGCTCGCCGTGCTCCTCCTGCTCGCCGAGCCGGCGTATGCCGGCGGATCGCTGCTCGCAGGCGTCGCATCGCGGCGGGGCCGCAACGGCCCGCTCGCGGGCGTGCCGGCACTGCTGGGGGCCGGTGCCGGCGTGCTGCTCGCCACGACCACACTCATCCCCGCACTCGAGCCGCCCGGCATCTTCCTCGGCGCCGCGGCACTGCTCGCGGTGATCGGGCGCATCGAGTCCGCGCGGCCCGCGCCGCCCGGAGAAGGGAGTGACATGACCGGCAAGGTCGTCATCATCACCGGCGTGAGCGACGAAGGCCAGGTCGGCTTCATCGTAGCACAGCGCTTCCGCGAGGCCGGCGCGCGCCTGGTCATCACCAGCGCATCCGAGGGTGCGCTGCAGCTCGCACCCCGTTTCGGCGACGACGTCGCCGCCATCCGCGCGGACCTCACCACCGACGAGGGCGCCGCCAGCGTCGTCGCGGCCGCGCGCGAACGATTCGGACGCGTCGATGCACTGATCAACGTGGCGGGAGGGCTGCGGACGATCGCACCGGTGGCTGAGACCGACAGCGATGCATGGCGCACCGAAGTCGAACGAAACGCCGGCACCGTGCTGCGCATGTGCCGCGAAGCGCTGCCGCTGCTCCGTCAGAGCCGCGGCGCAATCATCAACTTCGCGTCGCCTGCCGGCGCACGCGCCGTCGCCACACTGGGCGCATACAGCGCCGCCAAGGCCGCCGTCATCGCACTCACGCGTTCGCTCGCGCTCGAGGAGAAGAAGCACGGCGTGCGCGCCAACGCGATCGCGCCCGGTACCATCGACACCGCGTCCAACCGCGAGGCGGAGCCGGAGCGCACGAAGTTCGTCACACGCGAGCAGATCGCGGATGTGGTGGTGTTCCTTGCGTCGTCTGCGTCGTCCGGTATTTCAGGCGAGACGATTCATGTCCTGGGGGATTCCTGACCCGGGCGAACGACAATTTCACCGCGGAGGCGCGGAGAACGCGGAGCCACTCCGCCCCATTCTTATTCTTTCATCAGGTGGGGTGGGGTGGCCTCTGTGTCCTCTGTGACTCTGCGGTGAATGATTTTCGTGTCAACAGCACCGCAGCAAGAACGATCAGAGCCACACCCACGCCCTGCAGCAGACCCACTCCTTCATCGAAGAGCAGCACCCCGAGCAGCGCCGCGACGACCGGCTCCAATGACGCCAGCATCGCGGCCGTGGTAGCGGGCAGGACATTGAGCGCGCGCAGGTACAGCCAGTACGCGAACAGTGTCGGTACGAGTCCCATCGCGAGCAGCAGCGGGAGCGCGTCGGGGCGTCGCGTCATCGGGCTGAACGGCTCGGCAAACGGCAGCAGCGCCACGGCAGCGAAGCCGAACGACCAGAAGAGCGTCTTCGCTGCACCGAAGCGCTGTGTCGAGACTTTGCTGAACAGCGTATAGAGCGCGTAGGTCGCGCCGGCGCCGAGACCCAGCGCGGCGGCGGCGCCGCCGATGCCGACATCACCGTGCAGGACCGATGTCGCGGCACCCGTGACGAGTGTGACGCCGGCGAGCACGAGTGCGAGCGCGAGCAGTCGCATGCCACCGAGGTGTTCGCCCCAGAGCACGCGTGCAGCCAGCGCCACGAATGCGGGCGCGGTATACAGCAGCGCGGCCGCGATGGCGATCGACGTGCGTTCGACGGCGGCGAAGTAGAGGTACTCGAAGAGCGCGAAGCCGAACGTCCCGTAGGCGGCGAAGAAGAGGAGCGAGCGCGCCGGGATGCGGACGTCGATGCGTCGCACGAGAAGGACGGCGGCGGCGCCGATGAAGCCGATCCATGCGCGGATGCTGGCCAGCTCGATCGGCGTGTACCCGCGCTCGTAGAGGGCGCGGGCGAAGGGGCCGAAGGTGGCCCAGAGGGAAGCCGCGAAGACGACGAGCGCGGCGCCCGCGATACGGCGCCGCGGCTCGGTCACTGCCGGCGCAGGATGGCCAGGCGGAAGAAGTCCTCGAAGCGCTGCATGTGCGCGTCGGCGGCGGTGCTGTCGCCGGCTGCGGCAAGAACCTGGGCGAGCCCCGCGTGCGTGAACGCGTAGTACTGCGGGATGCCTTCCGTCGCGCTGTCCACCCAGTGGCCCCACTCGTTCGGGAAGCCCGGGTGGTGCACGAACACATCCTCGAGCAGCGTCTGCGTGCGCGGCACGTTCATGTAGGGCCCGAGGTACCCGGCCAGCTCGGACTCGGGGATGGGACGCACGCCTTCCAGCGTCGCGGGATCGACCGGTCCGTTGTTCAGCTCGAACGCCACGCCGTTTCGGATCAGGAACGGCCGCAGTCCGAGGCTGTTGTACGCGGTGGTCGTCATCGCGTAGAAGATCGGGCGGTCACCGATCGCGCTCGCCACGATGTTCGCCATGAACACGTCCGACGGCAGCATGACCGTACCGGGGGAGATCGTGGACTCGATCTCGCCGGCAGGGAAGACCTGCGCCTGGTCGAGGCGGAACGGGCGCGTCGCCGCCACTTCGTCGATCTGCTCGTCCGAGAGCTGGATGATCGAGCGCGTGGGCGGACGCAGCATCTCCGGCGTGTTATAGAAGTCCGGGCCCTCATCCGGTTCGTACGGGCGCTGGCAGATGATGCGCGTCGGATGCGCGCGCGGATCCACGCCCTCCGGACAGGGCGTCGTGAGATCGCGGATCTGCTTCACGTACCACGGCGTGTTCAGGTAGCTCATCACCATGACCGTGACGTCCTGCCGCAGGCCCTCCACCTCCTGGAGGTACCAGAGCGGGAAGGTGTCGTTGTCGCCGTTGGTGAAGAGCACGCCGTACGGCTCGACGCTCATGAGCAGGTTGTACGCCCAGTCGCGCGCGGTCCAGTCGTGCCGGCGCGAAGCCCAGCTCCAGTTGGCAAGGAGCGGGATGAGCGCGATGAGCATCACGGGCGCGGTGAGCAGCTCGGGATTCCTGCGGTCCTCAGCGCGCAGGCGCTCGGTCAGGTCCTGCCACAAGGCGGCGAGGCCGATGCCGGCCCAGATGCCCCATACGGAGAAGCTGGCAATGAAGAAGTAGTCGCGCTCACGCACCTCGCGCAGGTCGATGTCGCTCACCCCCTGGCGGAGTGAATCATCCGAGAAGAGCTCGAGCGGGACCGTGTAGCCGTAGCGGAAGTTCAGATAGAAGACGAGCCCGACCGAGAGCGTGGCGAACAGCGCGCCGATGTACGCCCAGCTGATGCGGTCGCGACGATAGTGGGTCCATGCGCCCACCGCGCCGAGTGCGACGAACAGTGCGGTGAAGGGCACACGGGCAGCGGCGAACCACGACTTGAGCCCCGCCATCGAACGCGCCCACTGCCAGTCGAAGTACTGGAAGTAGTTGGCGAGCTGCGCGAAGAAGAGGCGCGCATCACGCGGGCGGTCCGTCTGGCCGAGCCAGGTCGGATCGTTGAACATGCTCGGCTTGTCGTACTGCCGGCGCGCGAGCGCATCCGACAGGTTCTCGCAGCCCATCTGCCCCATCGTGAGCACGCTCTGGAGCGCCGAGCCGATCGTCTGACAGCTCGGGTCCGCCTCGTTGATCACGGGGTTCAGTCCCGCGCGGATGGGTAGGTAGAGATGGATCGACAGGCCCAGCACAACCGCGCCGATCGCGGCGGCGTACAGCTTCCAGTTCAGCAGCGACGACGGGTGCACCAGCAGCACGAACACGAAGAGCGCGGGCGCGGCGAGGAACGCCATGAGGTGGTTGCCGACGGAGAGCGCCAGCACGAACACCATCAGCAGCAGCAGATTGTCGTCGTTGCCCTCGCCCATGCGGTCGCGCCACCGGAACGCGAGCCACGACAGGAGGCCGATCGTGAACAGCGTGACCGTGTACACCTTCTCGTTCACGTTCGACTGACTCCACACCGTGAACGCTGTCGCGCTGATAAGCACCGCGGCCGCGGCTCCGATGAGACGGAACCGGCGGCTGTCGGAGTAGAAGGACAGGACGCGGTGCGCGACGAGGAACCAGAAGCCGTGCGCGAGCGCACTCATCGTGGCGCTGAACAGATTGATGCGCACCGCCACGGACAGGCCGGTAGGCGCGAGCAGCAGCTCCCATGCGCGCGCCAGCACGACGAACAGCGGGTTCCCCGGCGGATGCGGGATGCCCAGAATGTGCGCCGTCGCGATGTATTCGCTCGTATCCCAGAACGCCGTGGTCGGCGCGAGCGTGATGGCGTAGAGCAGCCACACCCCCAGCGCGGCAAGGCCGGCCGCCTTGTAGGGCGGCCGGTACGCCTCCGCCTCGCGGGGCAGCGCGCGGCGCCGGACTTCCTCGACCTGCTTCATTGCACTCCCGTTCGACACGTTCGCGGCCGCGTCCACAGGCGCGGCCGGAGGCACGCAAGGTAACGGCCGGTCCGAGCCCGGCTCAAGGCGCGCGCTGGAAGACGAGGGTGAGGAAGCGCACGAGCGAGCGCCGGAAAACCGGCCACTCGTGGCTGCCGGGCACCTCCGCGTAGCGCGCATTAAGGCCGCGCGACTCCAGCCACTCCCGCGTCACGCGATTGATCGACAGCAGGAAATCGCGCGCCCCGACCTCGATGAACAGCAGCTCCGGCGGCCGCGCGGGATCGGGTGCCCCGAGGACTTCGTCGAGCCGGCCGCCGTACATGACGAACGCGCCGCTGAACGAACCGATCGACCCGAACAGATCCGGGTGGCGGAGGCCGATGTGCAACGCCTCCGCTCCACCCATCGAGAGGCCGGCGATCGCGCGCTGCGCGCGGCCCGTGGCGATGCGGTACGTGCGCTCGACGAGCGGCACGATCTCATCGACCAGCGAGATGCGGAAGCTGTCCAGCGCGGCACGCGCGGGCACCTGGCCGGTGAGCAGGCCGGGTGTCCGTGTCCACGGGTCCCTGAAGCCGTAGGACAGTGGCATCACGACCAGCATCGGCACGGCCGACCCGCGCGCAATGAGGTTCTCGAGCACCACGTCGGCGCGCCCCGCCACGGTCCATGACCGCTCGTCATTCAGTACGCCGTGCAGCAGATACAGCACCGGATACGCGACGGCCGCATCGTATCCCGGCGGCTCGAACACGACCAGCGCGCGCTCCTCGCCCGTCAGCACGGACGTGAAGCGGTGCGTCCGTAGCGTTCCGCGCGGCGCATCGCCCCGTTCCCATGCGAGTGAGTCGGGCCCAGGAACGTGCAGCAGTCCCATGCTCCCGCCCGTCACGATCGGCAGCTCACCGCTCGCCTGCGTCTCGCCGTCGACCTCGAACCAGTACGCGTAGATGTCCGGAGCGAACGGCTGCGTCATGACCTGCCACACACCGCCGGCGCTGCGCGTCATCGGCAGCCGGTCGCCGCCCTCCATCACGAGGAAGACGCGCTGCGCATCGGGCGCCGTCCAGCGAAACGTTGCGCTGCCATCGTCGTGCAGGGTGTGAGCGCTCTGCGCGTGCGCATTCGGCGCGCACAGTAAACACGCGAGCAGCACGAACCATCGCGTCATTCAATCACCAGCGAGCCATCCACGAGAACGCGCGCCGCAGATCCGTCCGGCACCCACGTGGTCGCGGAATACTCCGGCACGATGCAAGGACCTTTCAGTTGATGTCCGGCACGCAGTGTCTCGCGGTCGTAGTGCGCCACGTCAAACGTACGGCCGCCCGCGAATACGGCTCCATGCGACGACGCCTGCGCCGGCTCCGTCGCCGCCGGCAGCTCCTGCGTGTGCAGCAGCGTCCCCTGTGCGCTCGCCTCGACGCGCAGTGTCACCGCCTCGACATCGGCGTCCGCGGAATCGAATCCGTAGCGCGTGCGATGCGCGGTGTGGAACGCGCCGACCCAGTCCTCGGAGAACGGTATCGACAGTTCATAGCTCTGTCCGCGATAGCGCGCGTCGACGGTGCGCACGCATTCGGGTACGGCGCCAGTTTCCGCCGCGAGACCTTCGACCGCTTCCGCTTCCAGCTCCGCAAACATGGAGGCGAGGTCGAAGTCGGAGGCGGTGCGGCCGGTGCGCAGGACCGTTCGTGCGGCCGCGCGGCGCACAGGCGCGACCACCATGCCGAACGCAGACAGGACGCCCGGCATGGGCGGCACGAGCACGCGCGGGATGCCCAGCCGGCGCGCGAGAATGGCCGCGTGCAGTCCCGCCGCACCGCCGAACGACACCAGCGTGAACTCCGCGGGATCGTAGCCGCGCTCGACACTGATCACGCGCAGCGCGCCCTCCATGGCCGTATCGATCACCGCGAGAATGCCTTCCGCCGCAACCTCCGCCGTGGTGTCCATCGCATGCGCGAGTGCCGCCAACGGTTCCGCAATGGCCGTACGATCGAGTGCCACTTCGTGCTTCCAGCCCGCTCCGGGCAGACGGCCGAGCCAGACGTTCGCATCGGTCACGGTGAGCTCCGTGCCGCCGCGGCCGTACGCGATCGGGCCGGGAACCGCACCGGCGCTCTCGGGTCCGACGCGCAATGCGCCCGCGGCATCGAGGCCCGCGATCGATCCGCCGCCGGCGCCTACGGTGTGGATGTCGAGCACGGGCACGGCCACGGGCAGGCCCGCGATCGTGAACTCGCGCGTGTGCAGCGGACGACCCGGACAGAGCGACACATCCGTGGACGTGCCACCCATGTCGAATGTGATCACGTTCTCGAAGCCTGCGCGTCGCGCCGCCGCGAGCGCACCGATCACACCGCCCGCAGGTCCGGAGAGTATCGTGTGCACCGGCTCGCGCCGCGCACGCGGCACGGGCAGCGCGCCGCCGCCCGATCCCATGATGCGCACGCGTCGCACAGTCGTTGCTTCCTGCAGCCGGCCGAGGTAGCGGTCCATGCGCGGCGCGACATACGCATTCACTGCGGTCGTGGCCGTGCGCTCGTACTCGCGATACTCCGGCAGCAGCTCGGAGGAGATCGACAGGGGCACGCCCATTTCGACCACGGCATCGGCCACGCTGCGCTCGTGCTGCGGATTCGCGTAGCTGTGCAGCAGACAGATCGCGATTGCATCGCAGTCGCCGATGCGCGCCGCGAGCCGGGCGAGTTCGCGTTCATCCAGTTGTTCCAATTCCTCGCCGCGCGGACCGATGCGACCCGCGATGCCGATGCGCTGCTCCGGCGGCACGAGCGCGGGTGGACGTGTACCGACCAGCGCGTAGAGCTGCGGCCGGTTCTGCCGACCGATCTCGATCACATCCTCGAAGCCCGCATTGGTGATGAGCACGACGCGGCCGCCGCGCCGCTCGAGCAGCGCATTCGTGGCTACGGTCGAGCCGTGCACGAGGAGATCGGCGACGTCGCCGCCGAGCGCGCCGGCCACGCCGTCCAGCACTGCGCGCGCCGGATCCTCCGGTGTCGAGGGAAGTTTGAGCGCCGTCAGCCGGCCGGCGCGTGCGACCACAACGTCGGTGAACGTGCCGCCCGTGTCGACCGCCACGATTGACACCGAATCGCTCTCGCCGGACATTCCCGCGCCCATGATCTCGCCCACATTGGAGGAGCTGCGCCGCCTCGCGATACCCGGCGCACTCGTGCCCGTCCGCCGCACGCTCCTGTTCGATCGCGACACTGCCGTCAGCGCGTACCACGCGATCGTCCGGCCGCCGTTCGGCTTCCTGCTCGAGTCGCTGGTCGGCGGCGAGAAGTGGGCGCGCTGGACCTTCCTGGGGACCGAGCCACGTTCCGTCTGGCGGCTTCACGCCGGCGGCCGGATCTCGATCTGGACGCCGGACGAAGGCTGGACCGACGCAGGCACGCACGCCGATCCGCTCGCCGATCTCGATCGGCGGCTGCGCGCGCACCCGCCCGTCGCCCTGCCCGGCATGCCCCGCTTCCTCGGCGGGGCGGTAGGTTACCTCGGGTACGACATCGCGCGCTACCTCGAGCGGCTCCCGCACGCGCCGCCCGACGACCTCGGCATCCCCGAGGCCGTCCTCATGTTCACCGACATCGTGCTCGCCATCGACAACGTCTACGGCCGCGCGCACGCCATCACCACGATCGAGGCCGATGCGCCCGACCTGAGGGAACGGTATGAGGAGGCGTGCGAGCGCCTGGAGGAGTTCGTGGCGCGTCTCGATTCCGGTGGGAGGTTGGCGCCCTTGGCTCCGCCTGATTCTGGGGTCTGGGGTCTGGGATCTGGGGTCTGGTTTACGGCGGGTGAGGCCGAGGGAAACAGTGCGCAACTGTCCGTTTCCCAGAAACCAGACTCCAGACCCCAGACCCCAGACTCCGCAGTGAAAGGATGGCACTCCACCTTCACTCGCCAGGCCTTCGAGGATGCCGTCCGACGGATCGTCGACTACATCATCGCCGGCGATGTCTTTCAGACCGTCCTCAGCCAGCGTCTCTCCACGCCGCTCACCGCGCATCCGTTCGAGCTGTATCGCCGGCTGCGCGCGCTGAATCCGTCGCCGTACCTCTACTTCCTCGAGCTGGACGGGATCTCGCTGGTCGGATCGTCACCGGAGGTGCTGGCGCGGCTGGAGGATGGGCGGGTAACGGTGCGGCCCATCGCGGGCACGCGCCCGCGCGCGGGTGACGAGGCGCGGGACCGCGAGCTCGCGGCGGAGCTGCTGGCCGATGAGAAGGAGCGTGCGGAGCACCTGATGCTGGTCGACCTGGGCCGGAACGACGTGGGGCGCGTCGCCGAGTACGGGAGCGTGCGGGTGCCGGAACTCATGGCGATCGAGCAGTACTCGCACGTGCTCCACATGGTCAGCCAGGTCGAGGGCCGGCTGCGCAACGGACTGGGCGCGGTCGACGTGCTGCGCGCCTGCTTCCCCGCCGGCACCGTCTCCGGCGCGCCGCGCATCCGGGCCATGGAGATCATCGACGAGCTCGAGCCGGTCCGGCGCGGTTCGTATGCGGGTGCCGTCGGTTATCTGGCCTGGGGCGGCCAGACCATGGACACCGCCATCGCGATCCGCACCCTGCTCGCCGCCGGTGGTCTCGCGCACGTCCAGGCCGGCGCGGGCGTCGTCGCCGATTCGGTGCCCGCTCGGGAATACGAGGAAACACTGGCCAAGGCGGCGGCCCTGCTGCGGGTGGCATCCTCATAGATTAGGGGGTCGCGCGCGCACACGCGCACGCACGGTGAGCGGGTGCAAAACACCGATATGAGGAGCCCCGGTCCGGTCCGCCGATCGTTCGGTGGCGCGGCAATATCGAACGCAGGATCGGCGGTTCGTCATGGGTGGAGCTGCAAGGGCTCGGCAAGGCGCAATGACGTGCTGTCACAATCGGTTGGGGCGGTGCGTTGTACGGGTGCAACGGTGGCCGATGGCCGGACGCGGCGGCGCGGACGAGTCCTTCCGAAGTGCGGACGGCCACCCGCCTTCAACGGAAGCCCAAAAGGCGAGGTATGGAAGTAACGACGCGGAGTATTGCCTACGGTTCGAGCACGCGATAGTCTGCCTTCGCTCGGCGCTTTTCCGAGTAGCTGTACACCCCCCAGCTCAGAGAAGTACGACCGGCGCCCTCGCGCTCGCGGGCGAGCGTGCCGTGAAGTTTTTCCAGCGATGCAACCAGACACACATTCCATTCCAGGAGGAGGCATGAGATTCCTGCCCAAGGCACTGCGATCGAGGTTCGCGATCGGTATCGCGCTCCTCGGTGTCGCGGGACCGGCGGCGGCCCAGACCACGGGGAAGATCGAAGGACGTGTCATCGACGCGCAGACGCGGCAGCCGCTGGCGGGCGCACAGGTGATCGTTGTCGGTATTCCCGGACTGGGCAACCTGACCAACGCGGACGGCTACTACTTCATCAACAACGTCCCGGCCGGCCAGCGCGACGTACAGGCCATCTACATTGGCTATCAGACGGTCACCGTGCAGAACGAACGTGTTCTGGCGGGCCAGACCATGACGGTGAACTTCGAGCTGCCGCCGCAGGCAGTTGCACTCGAGGCGATCACGGTCCGCGGCGAGGCGAACCCGCTGGTGCCGCGTGACAAGACGGTCTCGAAGGCGATCGTCACCGGTGACGTCGTCGAGGAGGTGCCGGTCGACAACCTGCGCGCGGTGGTCACGCTGCAGCCGGGCGTCGTCGAGACGGGCGACTTCCGTGGTCAGGTGATCCGCGGCGGGCGGCCGGGCGAGGCGTCGGTCTACGTGGACGGCGTGCTGGTCCGCTCGTTCAACCGCGGCGCGCAGTCGATCCTCGAGCTGGGCACGAACGCGGTCGAGGAGGTCAACCTCCTGACCGGCGGTTACGGCGCCGAGTTCGGCTCCGCGCAGTCGGGCGTCATCAACTACGTGACGAAGACCGGCTCGAACCAGTATTCGGGCGCGATCGGTTTCGGTACGGACGAGATCATGCCCTCCGACATGAACTACGGCAACAGCCGGCTCCAGGCATCGTTCGGCGGTCCGCTCGGCGGCGAGCTCGCATCCTTCCACCTCGCCCTCACGGCCGAGGGTGCGGAGGACTCGGATCCGCGCTTCATGGACGACATCGTCGCTCCGGGCGGCTACCCGGTGCAGCAGAAGTTCTTCCGTCCGAGCGGGACCGCGACGTTCACGGACAGCCAGGGCAACCCGATCCTCGACAGTAACGGAAATCCGATCACGTACACGACGTACGAGGAGATTTCGGGTCTCGGCAACCGTCGGCCTTACGCCCACGGCGACAACTACTCGCTGTCGGGGACGCTGCGGTTCAACCCGCTGACGAACACGAAGCTGAGCCTGACGGCGGTGCAGAGCCGCAATCAGGGGCTGGGCTTCTCGAACTCGCTGCAGTTCCGGCCGAAGGCCATTCCGGCGTTCGTGAACAAGAGCCGCCTCTTCCGTCTCGGTGTGGACCAGATCCTGTTCCAGACGGCGGAGAGCCAGGCGAACCTGAAGGTGAACATCGCGTACGGTGAGGACGACTCGCGGTTCGGCCAGAGGGCGGACACGATGTCGACCCTGCCGGAGGAGCCGGACTTCCTCGGCTTCAAGTTCAGCGACTACGAGTTCCTGTTCCACGACAAGTTCACGGTCGACGCGTGGCTCGCACGCTTCGACTCGATCCAGGCGGGTCTCGCCACGCAGCCGCTGCTGCCGGCCGAAGTCATCGGCCTCGACGCGGCGGAGGCGGAGGACCGCTTCGGTCTCCAGTTCGGCGCCGACACGCCCTACGGCATCCTCGGCACGGGCGGTCACCGCACCGCGGGCCTCAGCTCGTACCGCCTGTCGAACGAAAAGACGTTCTCGATCGACGCGGACCTCGACTGGCAGCTCAACCGCGTGCACCGCGTCGGCGCGGGCGTCGAGTTCTACAACAAGGAAATCGAGAACGTCAGCAGCACCGGCTTCGGCTCGATCCGGGTGGAGGACACGTTCTTCCAGAACATCTACCGGGTGAAGCCGACGATCGGCGCGTTCTACCTGAAGGACCGCATGGACATCGGCGAGCTGGTGCTCGACGTGGGCGTGCGCATGGACTTCTTCGACAGCGACGCGATGTACCCGGTGATCCCGGGCCTCGTGCACCCGTTCGTGCCGGACCCCGGCAAGGAAGCGGAGCAGTGCGCAGCGCCGCCGTCGGGCGGCAACCCGAACTGCCTGCCGAAGTTCGTCGAGCAGGAGCGGATCTCCACGTGGAGCCCGCGCCTGGGTGTGGCGTTCCCGATCAGCGATGCGACCAGCTTCCGTCTGAGCTACGGGCACTTCTTCCAGCTGCCGCAGTTCACGGACCTGTTCAACGCGATCAACGCCGACATCCGCCGCACGAACACGAACACCGCGTACGGCCGTCCGATCGAGGCGATGAAGGCGGTGCAGTTCGAGGCCGGTGTGAGCCACCTGATCAACCCCGAGACGGTGCTCGACATCACGGCGTACAACAAGGACAAGCTGGCCGATGCGGCGTACCGCATCGAGACCGTGGCGTGGCCGGCGTCGGCTCGTGGCTCGCAGGACGCGCGTCTGCTCACGAACCTGGACTTCGGCAATGCGCGCGGCGTCGACGTCCGCCTCACCCGCCGGGTCGGTGACTACTTCACCACGATCCTCGGCTACGGCTACCTGAACGCGAAGGGCACGGGCTCCGATCCGTTCAGCTACATCAACTCGTTCGGCCGCTTCACGGACCCGGTCACCGGCGCACCGCTGTCGCCTGCACAGGCGCTCCAGTACGCCGACTTCGACCAGCGGCACAAGTTCTCGCTGCTGGGCACGGCCAACTTCGATGAGGAAGTGGCCGAGGGCACGTGGGCAAACGCGCTGCTCCGCAACACGGACATCTCGTTCACCGCGATTGCGGGAAGCGGGTTGCCGTGGACGCGGTCGTCGACGCCGGGAGCGTCGGGCCGCGGCGCGAGCGGTGGCCGTTTCACCGAGCTCATCAACTCGTCGCGCATGCCGTGGACCTGGTCGGCGGATGCGAAGGTCACGCGCGGCCTGAACATCGGCGGGACGGAAATCGCCGCGTTCGTGGACGTGCGCAACCTGTTCAACACGCGCAACCAGCTCGACGTGTTCGGCTTCACGGGCTCGCCGCTGGATCCGGGCGACATCGAGGCACAGGCCGGCAACGCGGTCGGCGACGACGTGGTGCTCGACGCCGTGTCGAATCCGACGCTGCGGCTCCAGTACCAGCGCCAGCAGGACCTGCTCTCGGCGTACGGCCTGGCCGATGACGATCCGGGCCTCTTCACGAGCGAAGAGCAGTTCGACGCCCGTGCGCTGGCCTATATCCACAGCTACCGGCTCGAGACGTCGTTCGGCGCACCGCGCCGGATCCGCGTCGGCTTCGAGTGGGTGTTCTAGGAGATAACCGTGGGACGGGCGGGCCGTGGGTCACGGCCCGCCCGGTTCACCGATCAGGTGCAAGGAGCTAGACCACATGAGACGCTTTTCTACCGAGTGGACCCGGGGGGCGGTGGCCGCGCTGACGGCGGTGCTGCTCGTCGTGGCCGCGTCGGTTCCGGCGGATGCGCGCAGGGCCGATCGCCGGCCCGGCACGGCTTCGCCGTTCAACCTGCGCTCCACCGACACGTTCCTGATGAACTTCAACGAGTGGCTGTGCGGCATTCAGCAGATCGGTGAGGTCTGCACGAGCGCCGTCGGCTCCTCCGTCGGTGGCGGCGGCTTCTGGCCGTCGGGCACCGCGAACCAGTACATCTTCAACTCCGGCCTCCAGATCGCGGCCGTGATCGGCGAGGGCGGCGGCGCCCTCCAGGGCGACACGGTCGCCACGTTCTTCTTCAACGCTTCCGGTCCCGGTGCCGGCGCGCCGACGCCCTTCTGGGATGCCGAGCGCGGTGCTACGGGCGGGAACGGCAACATCTTCGCGTCCAGCCGGCCGCAGGACCTCGCGAACTGGCCGGAAGACTGCTACATCGACAGCCCCGTGTTCGGCCGGGTGAAGACGCTCTCCGAACTCGACACCTGCGTGCAGTACTGGGATGGCGACCCGACCGCGGCCCACTTCGCGGACTCGCGTCCCATCGGTATCGCCGTGACGCAGCACTCGATGCTGTGGAGCTTCCCGGCGAACAAGGACATCATGTTCTTCATCTACACGTTCGAGAACGTCACGAACACGCCTCAGTTCGCGACGTTCAATCCGGGCGTGCCGGCGGGCGGCTACACGATCGACAACATCTACGCCGCCTTCGCGATGGACCCGGATGTCTCGGGCTCCGAGTACTCCGAGAACTTCGCGACGGTGATTCCCGAGCTGAACATGGCCGCCGCGTGGCAGTACGACTTCGAGGCCGTCGACTTCACGCCGTACGCGCCGAACTTCGATGGTGCGGTCGGGTTCGTTGGAGTGAAGTACCTCCAGAGCCCGCGAAACACGTCGGACACGACGATCACCGTGCGTGTCGGTGCCGAGACGCGGCAGGTGGCTCCCGGTGAGGAGCTGGGCCTGACGTTCTTCTCGGTGTTCACGAACGGCGGCATCATGTCGGACGCGGAGAACGCGGCGCAGGCGTACCGCTACCTCTCCGGCGGCCTGCTGCCTACCGAGATCCAGCAGTGGTGCCCGAACGCGCCGCCCGGCATGTGCTACGTGAATCTCCAGTCGCCGGACGACATGCGCTTCTACCAGTCGGCCGGTCCGTTCTCGCTCGCTCCGGGTGAGAGCGCTGATATCGTAGTGGCGTACATCGCCGGCGCGCCGGTCCCCGGTACCTACAACATGGGCACCGTGATTCCGGTCGGTGATGTGACCAATCCGAACCGCGCGATCGAGGCGACGATGGGCCGCGGCCACGACCAGGCGGGCTTCCCGAGCCTCTTCGCCAACGCGCTCATCGCGCAGGCGATCTTCGATGCGGACTTCGTACTTCCGGCCGCGCCGCCGAGCCCGACCGTGTCGGTGATCCCCGGTGACCGCCAGGTGACCGTCGTATGGGACGCCGGCCCGGTGAACGCACTGGATCCCTTCGCTGAACTCGCGACGGATCCGGAGAGCGATCTGTTCGATCCGAACTTCCGGGGCGCGGACTTCGAGGGTTTCCGGGTCTACCGGAAGTCGAACCCGGCGGCAGAATTCACGCTGATCGCGCAGTTCGACCTTGCGAACGGGATCAGTGAGCAGGTGACCGTCCTCGAAGAAGTGGAGACGGTGGACGGTTCGATCATCGTCATTCGTGCGGACACGGCCACCGTCTGCCCCCCCACGGCGTCGGGATGTACGCCGGAGACCGGGCTGCAGTTCGCGGTGGTCGATCGGGGCGGAGCATTCCCGAATCCGCAGAACGGCCCCGGTCTGACCAACGGCATCCGCTACTACTACGCGGTGACCAGCTTCGACATCAACTCGCCGTTCTCGGGTCCGAGTTCGCTCGAATCCGCGCGCGTGTTGAGCGTGCAGGCCAGCGCAGTGCCTCGCAGCACAGCGGCCGGAGCGGTTGCGGCGTCGATCGGAGACCCCGTCCTGCTCGATGGTAATGGCCAGCCGCTTCCCACGGGCGGGTCACATCAGCTGGATTCGTCGACGGGAACCTTCGAGGGCCCGGCGCCGCCGACAAACGGTTTCGATCTGAGCTTCGCGCTGTATGATCCGCTTCTCGTTGCTCCGGGAACGCTCTCGGCGCGCATCGATTCGATCGTGCCGCTCAACGGCTTCGAGGCTTTGCGAGGCGAACATCAGCAGCTCAACCCCGGTGGCTGCCTTGCACCGGCGTCCACCGCGTACTTCCTGACGGTCACCACTCCGTCGGGAAGTGAGCAGCGGCGTGTCGAGATTCCGCTGCCATTCGGTTACTTCGCGGGCTGCGAGTCGTCATTCTCCGCCGAGGTCGTGAATGTGGCGGTTGAGGCGGATCAACAGAAGGCGGCTGAGCTGGGTGTCGACGGAGATCACTTCGCCGGAGCGCTCACGCTGAACATGTCGCTGCCGCAGATGGGTGACAACTCGGGCGCCGAGGCGGTTACCGTTCACAGGCTCGGGGCGTTCGAGGAGGTCAACCAGTCGCGGTGGTTTGTCGGCACGCCGTCACCGCGCGACCCGAATGACCCGCACGACGCCGGCGATCTGGCGGGCGTAACGGCGATCTACAACATGGGCTCGCAGTACGTGCAGAACGCGAACCTCAGGTGGCTGGTCTACCTCAACAGCGGTGTGTTGCGCGCGGCTGATTACGAGGTGACCTGGGGCGCGAACGGGACGATCGAGAGCGTGCGCGATGTCACGCACAACATCGAGGTTCCCTTCAGCGAGCACTACCGCGGTTCGTGGGGTGTGCGCAACGAGGCGTCTGGCGACGGCATCCTGTCGATGGCCGATTTCTGGTACACCTCGCCGATCGCAGAATGGTATTGCGAGGTCCTCGGCTGTCACGTGCCGCTTGAGCAACAGGCGGTGATTCAGCCGCTGTCCTCCGTGCCACCAGCCGGATTCGGCGACACCGTGAATCAGTCTGATGGCGAAGGCTTCGGACTGTACATCTCGGGTGAGCTCTTCCTCTTCGAGACGAGCACGCTGCCTCCGGCCGGAACGGTGTGGACGCTCCGCTCATACCAGGGAGCGATCAGCGTCGCGGACGGTGCGTGGTCGTTCGAACCCAGCGCGATCCGTCCCCCGAACGTGACGGGCCTTACGGCTTCGGTCACCATTGAGTCCGCCGCCGACTTCGACATTGCGTCGGCCAACCTGGACAACGTGCACACGGTGCCTGATCCGTACTACGTGACGAGCAAGCTGGAGAATACGTCGGCCGAAAAGCGGATGCTGTTCGTGAACCTGCCGCCTGAGGCGGTGGTCCGGATCTACACGCTCAGTGGCGTGCTGGTGGCGGCGCTCGAGCACAACGATCCGACGGGCGGCGGCACGCTCGAATGGGACCTGCGGACGAGAAACAACCAGTTCGTGGCCTCGGGCGTGTACTTCTTCCATGTGGAGACGCCGGACGGCAAGGAGAAGGTCGGCAGGTTCACCGTGATCCAGTACGCCCAGTAATCCATGGGCCGAAAGGGGAGCGGGCGGCTCGCCCGCTCCCCGCGGCCGACAGGAGGAATACATGAGAGTGAATTGGCAGCGCAGTCTCGTTGCCGGTCTGGCCCTGCTGGTTGCGGCGCCGCTGAGCGCGCAGGACCGGTCGGCCTCGGAGCAGGAGAACAACATCCCGTACGGCACGCGTTCGGGCGAGTTCCTGCTCCTGCCGGTGGGCGGCCGTGCGACGGCGCTGGGTTCGGCGTTCAGCGCGCTGGCGGATGACATCAGCGCCCTGTACTGGAACCCGGCGGGCCTGAGCCTGATCGATGGCCGGCAGGCGATGGTCAGCTACAACAGCTACGTGGCCGACACGGACCACACGTGGATCGGTCTGGCCATTCCGATGAGCGGAGGCGAGCGCGCGCTCGGCTTCAGCGTCGGGATCTTCGGGTTCGGCGATCAGCCGGAGTACACGGTGGATCAGCCGGATGGCACGGGCCGCACCTACGACGTGAGCATGTCGTCGGTGGGCCTGACGTACTCACAGCAGTTCAACGACCGGTTCAGCTTCGGCGTGACCGGCAAGTTCATCAACGAGGATCTGGCCGGCGCGAGCGCGTCCACCTTCGCGTTCGACATCGGCACGAACTACCACACGGAGCTGGGCGGCAAGACCATCCGTGGTGCGTTCACGATCACGAACCTCGGTGGTGCGCTGAAGCACGGAGGGCCGCGGCTCCAGCAGGATCTGCCGGTGCAGGACCCGAACCTGCCGCCGGGCACGAAGGTCGGTGAGCTGTCGACCAAGGCGTGGGAGCTGCCCACGTCCTTCCGCGTGGGTGTGGCCTACGACGTGATGGCCTCGGCCAACTCGCGGCTGACCGCGTCGGGTGAGTTCGCTCAGCCGACCGGCAACGACGTGTCGGGCTCGATCGGTGCCGAGTACGCTGCGATGAACATCGGCGACAGCCCGTTCAGCGTCGCGCTGCGCGGCGGCTTCAACTACGAGCCGGACAACGGGCTCGACGTCGCAGCGTCGGACATGAACGGCCTCCAGGGCGATGGGTTGTCCTTCGGCGGCGGTGTGGGGTACATGCTGAGCGAGCAGAGTGGCGTGAACGTGGACTACGCCTACCGCAGCAAGGGTCTGCTCGGCCAGCAGCACCTGTTCAGCCTGGCCCTGAGGTTCTAGTCCGCAGCAACGGAAGGTCCATGCATTCGACCTCACGGGTGGCGCCGGGGATCTCCCGGCGCCACCTGCTTTTCGGAATGGCGGCGGCGCTCCTGTTCGCCGCTGCCGCGCCTCTGGCAGCGGCCGCACAGCAGCGCGAGCTGTCGCTGCACGCGTACCGGTTCTGGCGCGAGCCGGACCTCACGCTCGTGGAGGTCTTCGCATCCATCCCGCTCGCGTTCCTGCCGCTCGAGCGTACGGGGGCGACGGAGCGTGCCGAGTACTCGGCCGTCCTGACCGTCACGGACGCGTCGGGGCTCCAGCTCACGAAGCAGGAGTGGCAGGACACGGTCGAGGTGCCCGCGATGTCCGACGTGTCACTTGCGCGCGCGAGCACCACCGAGCACTTCACCTTCCAGCTCAAGCCCGGCCAGTACACGGTCAGCCTCGAGGTGCGTGCAGGCGACAGGAACGCGACTGCGACACACGCGATCGAGGCGTACACGGCGGAGCCCGAGCACAGCGACCTCGTCATCGCAGCGGCGCTCAACCGTCTCGCCGAGGATGTGGCACCGGCGCCGGAGGCGCTGGTGCGCGGCACGCTCGAGGTCCTGCCCAACGTGGAGGGCGTGATCACGACGGAGCGGCCGGGGCTCGGGCTCTATGCCGAGATCTACCGCAACGCCTCCACGCCGGACTCGGCGGAAGTGTGGTTGGAGATCCGCGGCGACGGTCGTGCGTTCCGCTACGCAACGCCGAAGCAGGCGCGCGTCTATCCCGCGGGTGCGGGGTCGGAAGCGTTCGCGCTGAATCTGGCCGGGCTGCCGCCGGGTAGATACCGCCTCGGTCTCACGATCGATCTGGCGGAGGACAGCCTGGTGATCGAGCACCCGCTCGAGGTTCTCGCGCCCGGCGCCGGCGTCGTCGCGATGGCGGACGAGATCCCCTACCAGGGTCTCAACGTCGAGCAGCTCGACAGCATCTTCCAGCCCATGAAGTACATCGCCTCGCCCAGCGAGTCGAATGCGTACGAGGTGCTGCGCGACGCCGACGCCAAGCGCCGCTTCATTGCGAAGTTCTGGCAGGACCGCGCCGGCATCGGCGGCATGACGGCGCAGCAGCTGCGCCTCGACTTCGAGGACCGCGTCGCGTTCGCCGAGCGCAACTTCTTCTCACCGGTCCGCGATCGCAGCGGCTGGCGCAGCGACCGCGGCCGCATCCTGCTCCGCTTCGGCAC
>CAYUIG010000041.1:0-28011 GCA_964444685.1 uncultured Gemmatimonadaceae bacterium
TCGCGATGGAGAAGGAGCTGCGGTTCGCGATCCGGGAGGGTGGGCGTACCGTGGGTGCCGGGGTCGTGACGGAGGTCATCCAGTAAATCGGAGTCTGGAGGCTGGAGACTGGAGACAGGAGTCTGGTTGAAGGCGGGACACCCGCAGTAAACCAGATACCATGAACCAGACCCCAGACCCCAGCAACGCGGAGCAATCATGGCGGCGAAGATCAGAATCCGGCTCAAGGCCTTCGATCATGCGGTGATCGACCAGACGGCGTCCGACATCGTCCGGACGGCGGAGAAGACCGGCGCGCGCGTGAGCGGACCGATCCCGCTGCCGACGCGGACGCAGCGGTGGACGGTGCTGCGCTCGCCGCACATCGACAAGAAGAGCCGTGAGCAGTTCGAGCTGAAGACGCACAAGCGCGTGATCGACATCATCGACTCGCGACCGCAGACGATCGACGCGCTGACGAAGCTCGATCTGCCCGCGGGTGTCGATGTGGAGATCAAGGTCGACTGAATTCGAGTCGGGAGTCGGGAGTCCGGAGTCGAGAGTCTGGGGAACGGAAGATAGGGTGATGGCAATCATCGGTCGCAAGCTGGGCATGACGCAGATCTTCACCGAGACGGGCGAAGCGGTGCCTGTCACGGTGGTGGAGGCGGGTCCGTGTCCGGTGCTCCAGGTGAAGACGGCGGAGACGGACGGCTACGCTGCGGTGCAGCTCGGCTTTGGCGCGAAGGCGGAAAAGCACGCGACGAAGGCGGAGCGGGGACACGCGGCGAAGGCGGGGCTGGCGCAGGCGCCGCGGCGGATCCGCGAGTTCCGGGTGGCGCCGGATGAGGCGTACGAAGTCGGCCAGACGCTCACGGTGGAGCAGTTCCAGCCGGGTGACAAGGTAAAGGTCACGGGGCGGACGAAGGGTCGCGGCTTCCAGGGCGTGGTGAAGCGTCACGGGTTCCGTGGGCGTCCGGGTTCGCACGGGCACCCGAAGGCGCGCAACCCGGGAACGCTCGGGCCGGGCACGAACCCGTCGCGGGTGATCAAGGGCAAGAAGCTGCCGGGCCAGATGGGTGACGCGAAGCACACGATCCGCAACCTGCGGATCGAGCGGGTGGATGCAGAGCGCAACCTGCTCTTCATCCGCGGGGCGCTGCCGGGTGCGCGCAACTCGCTGGTCTTCGTGCGCAAGCCGGCAAAGGGGTCGTGAGGATCATGTACAAGGCACCACTGTACACGCCGGCGGGCGAGCAGACCGGGGAGCGGGAGCTGCCGGAGTCGCTGTTCGATGGCGTGATCCACGAAGCGGCGATGTGGCAGGCCGTGAAGGCGTACCTGTCGAACCAGCGCCAGGCGACCGCTTCGACGAAGACGCGCAGCGTCGTGTCGGGCGGCAACAAGAAGCCGTGGCGGCAGAAGGGCACGGGTCGCGCCCGCCAGGGATCGATCCGCGCAGCGCAGTGGCGCGGCGGCGGGAACGTGTTCGGTCCGCGCCCGGGTCGCAATTACAGGCAGGAGCTGCCGAAGAAGGTGCGCTGGCTGGCGCGCCGCTCCGCGTTCAACGCGCGCGCTGAGGAGGGCGCGGTGTTCCTGGTGGAGCCGCTCGCACTGGAGGCACCGAAGACGAAGCAGATCGTCACGCTGCTGGCGGCGCTGGGTCTGCCGGAGGTGGCCGAGGCGAACGTGCTCGTGCTGACGGATGGGAACAAGCCGGTGGTGCACCTGTCGGCGCGCAACATGGAGCGCGTGGAGGTGCGGCCGTTCGGTGAGGAGAGCACGTACGACGTGCTGTGGTCGGATGTGGTCGTGATCGAGTCCCCCGCACTCGAGCGTGCGGCGGAGGTGGCGCATGCGTGATCCGCGCGAGGTGATCATCCGTCCGGTCGTGACGGAGCGTTCGGCGCAGCTGCAGGAGGACGAGCGGAAGTACACGTTCGTCGTCGCGAAGGACGCGAACAAGCTGGAGATCCGCAACGCGGTCGAGAAGCTGTTCGGCGTGGGCGTGGCGGGTGTGCGCACGGCGAACTATCCGGGCAAGTGGCGGCGCGTGGGTCGCAGCCTGGGCCGCCGTCCGGGCTACAAGAAGGCGGTCGTGACGCTCCGTGAGGGCGACGCGATCGACGTGTACGAGGGGGTCTGATGCCGACGAAGAAGTTCAAGCCGGTGACCCCGGGCACGCGCTTCCGTTCCGTTCCGGTCTCGGATGAGATCACGCGGCGCGAGCCCGAGAAGTCGCTGACGGAGCCGCTGAAGAAGAGCGGCGGCCGCAACCATCACGGGCGCATCACGTCGCGGCGCCGGGGTGGCGGCGCGCGCCGGCTGTACCGGCGGATCGATTTCAAGCGGGACAAGTTCGGGGTGCAGGGCCGGGTCGCCGAGATCGAGTACGATCCGAACCGTTCCGCGAACATCGCGCTGATTCACTACGCCGACGGCGAGAAGCGCTACATCCTGCATCCGCGCGGGCTGGCGAAGGGCGACACGATCGTGAGCGGCCCGGGCTCGGACATCCGGATCGGGAACGCACTTCCCCTCGCCGAGGTCCCGCTGGGCACCGTGGTGCACAACGTGGAGCTGAAGGTGGGGAAGGGCGGCCAGATCGTGCGCTCGGCCGGCAACGGCGCGCAGGTGATGGCGAAGGAAGGTGAGTTCGTGACGCTGCGCCTGCCGTCCACGGAAGTGCGCATGGTCCGGCGCGAGTGCCTTGCCACGATCGGCGAGGTCGGCAACGCCGACCACGAGCAGCGGGTCATTGGCAAGGCGGGCGCGAATCGCTGGCGCGGGAAGCGGCCGAAGGTGCGCGGCGTCGCGATGAACCCGGTCGACCACCCGCTGGGCGGCGGCGAGGGAAAGAGCTCGGGCGGCCGTCCGCCGGTTTCGCCGTGGGGCAAGCCGGAGGGCGTGAAGACGCGCAAGAAGAAGAAGGCGAGCACGAAGCTGATCGTGCGTGGTCGCCGCAGGGGTAAGGCAACGAAGTAACGAGTCTGGCGTCTGGGGTCTGGCGTCTGGGGTCTGGTTTTCACGACCCCACTCGACCAGGAACCAGACACCAGACCCCAGACACCAGGAACCGGTTTTCCGAAATGAGCCGATCGCTTAAGAAGGGCCCCTACATCGACGAGAAGCTGGCGGAGAAGATCCGCCAGATGAATGCGCGCAACGAGAAGAAGGTCGTGAAGACCTGGGCGCGCGCGTCGACGATTTCCCCGGAGTTCGTGGGGCACACGCTGGCGGTGCACAACGGCAACAAGTTCGTGCCCGTGTACATCTCGGAGAACATGGTGGGCCACAAGCTGGGCGAGTTCGCGCCCACCCGGCTGTTCCGGGGCCACGGCGGCAAGCTGGCGGACAAGCGGTCGAAGGCCGCGAAGTAGGAGGCGAACGGTGAAGGCGCGCGCGATTTCGCGATACAACCGGCAGAGCCCGCGCAAGATGCGGCTGGTGGCCGACCTGATCCGCGGGAAGAGTGTGGATGAGGCGTACGCCATCCTGCGCTTCTCGAAGAAGAAGGCGGCGGAGCAGATCGACAAGACGCTGCGTTCGGCGGTGGCGAACGCGGTGTCGAAGGCGAGCGACGCGGGTGAGATGGTGGACGTGGACGAACTGTACGTGAGCGAGGCGCGCATCGACGAGGGTCCGCGGCTGAAGCGCTGGCGGGCGGCGGCGATGGGCCGGGCGGCGCCCATCCGGCGGCCGACGAGCCACGTCATCATCGTCGTGGATCGGAGGAGCTGAGGATGGGACAGAAGACGCATCCGCGCGGGTTCCGGCTGGGCATCGTCAAGCCGTGGAAGTCCCGCTGGTACGCCGACCGTAGCTTCGGCGCGCTGCTGAAGGAAGACGAGACGATCCGGCGCTATCTGCATCGCCGTCTCAACCATGCGGCGCTCTCCGAGGTGGAGATCGATCGGAAGCCGCAGAAGATCGTGGTGACGCTGCACACGGCGCGCCCCGGTGTGGTGATCGGCAAGCAGGGTGCGGAGGTGGACAAGCTCCGTGACGAGCTGGCGCACCTGACGAAGAGCGAAGTGTCGATCAACGTCGAGGAAGTGAAGCGCCCGGAGGTCGAGGCGCAGCTCGTCGCCGACGGGATCGCGCACCAGCTCCAGCAGCGGATCTCGTTCCGCCGCGCGATGAAGCGCGCCGTTCAGTCGGCGATGCGCTCGGGCGCGGAAGGGATCCGGGTGAAGGTGAGCGGCCGTCTGGGCGGCGCGGAGATCGCGCGCACGGAGGGTTACCACGAGGGCCGTGTGCCGCTGCACACGCTGCGCGCGGACATCGACTATGCGCAGTCGACGGCGCGCACGACGTACGGCACGATCGGCGTGAAGGTGTGGATCTTCAAGGGCGAGGTGGTCGAGGACCGCCGCGGCCGGACGTACTCGACGGGAGTCTGAGCGATGCTGGCGCCGAAGCGGGTCAAGTACCGGAAGCAGCAGAAGGGTCGCACGCGCGGGCAGGCGACGCGGGGCGCGACGGTCGCGTTCGGCGACTACGGGCTGCAGACGACGGAGCCGGGGTGGATCACGAACCGGCAGATCGAGGCGGCGCGTGTCGCGATGACGCGCCACATCAAGCGCGGCGGCAAGGTCTGGATCCGGATCTTCCCGGACAAGCCGGTGACGAAGAAGCCGGCGGAGACGCGCATGGGGAAGGGCAAGGGCAACCCCGAGCTCTGGGTCGCGGTGGTAAAGCCGGGCCGTGTGATGTTCGAGCTCGAGGGGATCGATGAGACGACGGCGAAGCGTGCATTCGCGCTGGCGGAGGCGAAGCTGCCGGTGAAGTGCAAGGTGGTGGTGCGCGAGCGCGCCGCCGAGGGAGGTGCATCGTGACGGCGGCGGAGATCCGTGACATGACGGCGGAGGAGATCCAGGAGCGGATCGTCCAGGCGCGCGAGGAGCTGTTCCGGCTGCGCTTCCGCAGTGCTACGCAGGAGCTCGAGAACCCCGCGCTGCTGCGCCAGCTCCGGCGTGACGTGGCGCGCATGAAGACCGTGCTCCGGGAGCGGGAGCTGAACCATGGCTGAGCAGACGAATCAGGAACGCGCGGATCGCAAGACGCGCGTGGGCACGGTGGTGAGCGCGAAGATGGAGAAGACCGTGACGGTGGCGGTCGAGCGGCGCGTCACGCACCCGCTGTACGGCAAGCAGATGACGCGCACGAAGAAGTACTACGCGCACGACGAGGAGAGCGTGGCGCGCGAGGGCGACATCGTGCGGATCATGGAGACGCGGCCGCTGTCGAAGCTGAAGCGGTGGCGTCTGGTCGAAGTACTCGAGCAGGCGAAGTGAGGCGGCCATGATCCAGCAGGAATCGATCCTCAAGATCGCGGACAACTCGGGCGCCAAGGAGGCGCTCTGCATCCGCGTGCTGGGCGGCTCGGGCCGCCGCTACGCTTCGGTCGGCGACGTGATCGTCGTGGCGATCAAGGACGCGCTGCCGAACGGGACGGTGAAGAAGGGGGACGTCGCGAAGGCCGTGGTCGTGCGCACCGCGAAGGAAGTGCGTCGCCGCGACGGCTCCTACATCCGATTCGACGACAACGCCGCGGTGATCATCAACGAGTCGGGTGAGCCGCGTGCGACGCGCATCTTCGGCCCGGTGGGCCGTGAGCTGCGGGAGAAGCGTTTCATGAAGATCGTATCGCTGGCGCCGGAGGTGATCTGATGGCGCGCCGGACGATGGCCGGTAAGGTGGCGAAGCAGAAGCAGGGTGTGCGCAAGGTGCACGTCCGTCGTGGCGACCGCGTGAAGGTGATCCGCGGCAACTACGCGGGCACCGAGGGCACGGTGCTGCGCGTGATTCCGAAGGAGAACCGCGTGGTGGTCGAGGGTGTGAACCTGCGCAAGCGGCACATGCGTCCTTCGCAGGCGAATCCGGAGGGCGGCATCGTGACGTTCGAGGCGCCGATCCACGCATCGAACGTGATGCTGATCGACCCGAGCACGGGCGAGCCGACGCGCATCCGGCAGCGGGTCGATGCGGACGGGACGAAGGAGCGGATCGCCGTGAAGAGCGGCAACCCGGTCCCGAAGACGGGGGCGTGAGATGAAGCCGAGACTGCAGGAGTACTACGAGACGCGGGTCGCGCCGCGCCTGGCCGAGGAGCTGGGGCTGAAGAACCCGATGCGGGTGCCGCGGATCGAGAAGATCGTGGTGAACGTCGGGCTCGGCGAGGCGCCGAAGAACCCGAAGCTGCTCGAGTCGGTGGTCGAGGAGCTCGGGAAGATCACGGGCCAGCGGCCCGTGGTGACGCGCGCCCGCAAGTCGATCTCGAACTTCAGCCTGCGCGAGGGCATGGCGATCGGCGCGAAGGTGACGCTGCGCGGCGCGCGCATGTACGAGTTCCTGGACCGGCTCGTCAACGTGGCGATCCCGCGCATCCGCGACTTCCGCGGCGTGCCGTCGCGCTCGTTCGACGGACGCGGGAACTACACGCTGGGCATCCGCGAGCAGATGATCTTCCCGGAGATCGACTACGACAAGGTGCAGAAGATCCACGGGATGGACATCGTGATCGTGACGACCACGAATCGCGACGACGAGGCGTACGCGCTGCTGCGCGAAATGGGAATGCCGTTCCGCGGCGCGACCCCGGTGCTGTACGGCGCCGAGGCGATGGCCGGGGCCGCGAGCTGAGCGAGGGGACATGGCACGCAAGGGACTGATCGAGAGGCAGAAGCGGAAGCCGAAGTTTTCGGTGCGCCGCGGCAACCGCTGCGGCCGCTGCGGGCGGCCGCGCGCCTTCCTGCGCAAGTTCGGCATCTGCCGGATCTGCTTCCGGGAGATGGCGCTCCGCGGGGAGATCCCCGGGGTACGCAAGGCCAGCTGGTAGAGGGGTCTGGTATCTGGAGTCCGGAACTGGTTTCTGGTTTACAAACCATGAACCAGTCACCAGACCCCAGACCCCAGACACGAAGTTGATCCTACAAGTCCGGCAGAAGAACCGGATACTATAGGAGATCCACAGGCATGATGACCGACCCGATCGCCGACATGCTGACGCGCATCCGCAACGCCGCACAGGCGCGGCACAAGCGCGTGGACATGCCGGTATCCCGACTCAAGACGGAAGTCGCGCGGATTCTGCGGGACAACCACTTCATCCAGGACTTCAAGGTGCTGGATGACGGCCGTCACGGCGTGCTGCGGGTGTACCTGCGGTACTACGAGGACCGGCCGGTGATCCGGAACCTGCAGCGCGTGTCGCGGCCGGGGCGTCGCGTATACAAGGGATCGCAGGAGCTGCCGCGGGTACGGGGCGGACTCGGGATCGCCATCCTGTCGACATCGAAGGGCGTCATGACGGACCGCGAGGCGCGCGCGCAGCGCGTGGGCGGCGAGGTCATGGCGCTGGTGTGGTAGGAGGGGACGATGTCGCGAATCGGAAGGAAGCCGATCCCGGTACCGAGCGGAGTGACGATCGACGTCGACGGCCGCATGATCCGGGTGAAGGGGCCGAAGGGCGAGCTGTCGCGCGAGCTGCGGCCGGAGACGACGCTGGACGTGCGTGACGGCGAGATCGTGGTGAACCGCGCGAGCGACTCCAAGCAGGATCGTGCGTACCACGGCCTGACGCGCGCGCTCGTGGCGAACATGGTGGAGGGCGTGACGCAGGGGTATCAGCGCGCGCTCGAGATCGTGGGCGTCGGCTACCGCGCGGAGATGAAGGGCAACACGCTGGTGCTGAACGTCGGGTACTCGCACCAGGTGCAGTACCCGGCGCCGGAGGGCATCAAGATCTCGACGACGGGCCCGACGGTGGTCGTGGTCGAGGGCATCGACAAGCAGAAGGTGGGGCAGGTGGCGGCGGAGATCCGTGCGGTGCGTCCGCCGGAGCCGTACAAGGGGAAGGGCATCCGGTACCAGGGCGAGCAGGTCCGGCGCAAGGCCGGCAAGGCTGGCGCCAAGTAGCGCGGGCGGGGAACGATGGCACTGAGGACGAAGACGAAGGATCGGGAGCAGCAGCTCGAGCGGCGCCACCGTCGCGTGCGGCGGAAGGTGATGGGCACGGACGCGCGGCCGCGGCTCGTTGTGCACCGGTCGTCGAAGAACGTGCAGGGTCACCTCACGGACGACCTGAGCGGCAAGGTGCTGCTCGGTGTGTCGACGCAGGCGGCCGAGCTGCGCGAGCAGGGCGGCACGAAGAAGGAGCGCAGCAAGGCTGCGGGCAAGCTGCTGGGCGAGAAGGCGCTGGCGGCGGGCATCAGGCAGGTGGTCTTCGACCGCGGCGGCTACCTCTACCACGGTCGTGTGGCCGCGTTCGCCGAGGGCGCGCGCGAGGCCGGACTGGAATTCTAGCGGGGACGCGATGGCGGAACAGCAGCAGCAACAGCAGCAGGACCGGGGACGCGGCGGCCGCGATCAGCGTGGCGGCGGCCGGCGCCGTGAGCGGCAGGAGTCGGATCTCGTCGAGAACGTGGTGTTCGTGAACCGCGTCGCGAAGGTCGTGAAGGGCGGCCGTCGCTTCTCGTTCACGGCGCTCGTGGCGGTCGGCGACCGCAACGGCCGCGTCGGCATCGCGCTCGGCAAGGCGAACGAAGTCTCGGAGGCGATCCGCAAGGGACTCGAGCATGCGCGCCGCGCGATGATCGAGGTGCCGCTCGTCGAGGGCACGCTGCCCCACGAGGCGCTCGGCCGGCACGGCGCCGGACGCGTTCTGCTCAAGCCCGCAGGCCCCGGTACGGGCGTCATCGCGGGCGGACCGGTGCGCGCGGTGCTCGAGGCGGCCGGTGTCACGGACGTGCTCACGAAGAGCCTCGGGTCGAACAACCCGATCAACGTCGTGCGCGCCACCATGGACGGGCTCGAGCAGCTCGTCACGCCCGAGATGGTCGCGCGCGAGCGCGGGATCACGGTCGAGCAGCTGGGGGTGCGTCGTGGCTAGGAAGAAGACGGCGTCGGCGGACAAGGTGCTGCGCATCACGCAGGTGCGGAGCGGCGTGGGCCGCCCCGACATACACCGGCGTACGCTGCGCGCGCTCGGCCTGCGCTGGCATCAGCAGACGGTGACGCAGAAGGACAACCCCGCGATCCGCGGGATGCTGTTCCAGGTGCGCCACCTCGTGAAGGTCGAGGAAGTGGAAGGCGAGGCCTAGATGGTGGATCTGAGCAATCTGCGCCGGCCCGACGGCGCGCATCGCGACAAGATGCGCGTGGGCCGCGGCCCCGGCTCGGGGAAGGGCAAGACGGCCGGGCGCGGCCACAAGGGTCACAAGGCGCGTACGGGCGGCGGCACGCACCCGTGGTTCGAGGGCGGACAGATGCCGCTGCAGCGGCGGCTGCCGAAGCGCGGTTTCACGAACACGTCGAAGCAGGTGTGGGAGATCGTGAACGTGGGCGCGCTCGCGCGGCTGGATGAGACGGAGATCACCCCCGAGGTGCTGGCGGCCCACCGGCTCGCCGATCCGGGCCGTGGTCCCGTGAAGCTGCTCGGTCACGGCGACGTGACGAAGAAGCTGACGGTGCGCGTGCACGC
Organism: uncultured Gemmatimonadaceae bacterium; assembly: GCA_964444685.1. Taxonomy (GTDB): domain Bacteria; phylum Gemmatimonadota; class Gemmatimonadetes; order Longimicrobiales; family RSA9; genus CAYUIG01. Next base: position 9,464 of record CAYUIG010000041.1, read on the forward strand.
GGCGAGCGCGGGCGCGCGCAGCAAGATCGAAGCAGCCGGCGGCACCGTCGAGCTCCTGGAGGGCTGAGCATGGCCAACCCGGTGGCGAACCTGTTCCGCGTGCCGGAGCTGAAGGAGAAGATCCTCTTCACGCTCATGGCGCTGCTGATCTACCGTGTCGGCGCGCACATCACGGCCCCGGGCGTGGACTACAACGCGCTGCAGGCGGCGTTCGGCGCGCTTGCACAGGGCACGCTGTTCGGCGTCTACGACATGTTCGTGGGCGGCGCACTCTCGCGCGCGACCGTGTTCGCCCTCGGCATCATGCCGTATATCTCCGCGAGCATCATGTTCCAGCTGCTCGCGGCCGTCTTCCCCACCATCGAGAAGATGCAGAAGGAGGGGGAAGAGGGGCGGAAGAAGCTGACGCAGTGGACGCGCTACGCCACGATCGCCCTCGCCATGCTGCAGGGCTACGGCTACGCCATCTTCCTGCAGTCGCTCGACAACGGCGTGGCCGTGCTCAATCCCGGCCTCGGTTTCGTCCTGACCACGACGATGATCCTCACGATCGGCGCCGTGTTCGTCATGTGGCTGGGTGAGCAGATCACGGAGCGCGGCATCGGCAACGGCATGTCGCTGCTGATCTTCTTCTCGATCATCGAGGGCTTCCCGCGCGCGGCCGCCAATACGTGGGAGGCGTTCAGCACCGATGTGATCGGGCTGCCCGCGCTGGTCATCCTGCTGCTCGTGATGGTGGGCGTGGTCGCGGGCGTCGTCGCGATGACGATGGCCGCACGCAAGATCCCCGTGCAGATCCCGCGCAAGGTCATGGGCCGCGGGCGCGTGCGCGAGGGACAGAAGAGCTTCATCCCGCTGCGCATCAACTCAGCGGGCGTGATGCCGATCATCTTCGCGCAGTCGATCATCATCGTGCCGGGCACGATCGCGCAGTTCAGCAGCATCAGCTGGCTGCAGAACATGTCGACGTCGCTGCAGCCGGGCACATGGCTGTACAACCTGCTGTACGCCGTGCTGATCGTGTTCTTCACGTACTTCTACACGGCGATCATCTTCAATCCGGTCGACCTTGCGGAGAACCTGAAGAAGCAGGGCGCATTCATTCCCGGCGTGAAGCCGGGCGCGCGCACCGCGGAGTACATCGATCACGTACTCAGCCGCGTGACCGTCGCGGGGTCGATCTACCTCGCGCTCATCGCACTGCTGCCCTTCTGGATCTTCGGCTGGTTCAACATCCAGACCTTCTTCTTCGGCGGCACCTCGCTGCTCATCGTGGTCGGCGTCGGCCTGGACACGGTGCAGCAGATGCAGCAGCACCTGCTGCTGCGCCACTACGAGGGCTTCATGAAGAAGGGCCGCGTCCGGTTCCGCGGCCGGCAGCGGTACATGTAGGAGGGAGTCTGGAATCTGGAGACTGGGGTCTGGGGACGGGATGAAAACCAGACACCAGACCCCAGGCCCCAGACACCAGACTCGATGAATCTCGTTCTCTTCGGGCCGCCGGGCGCGGGCAAAGGCACACAGGCAAAGCTGCTCATGGAGCGGCTCGGCCTGATGCAGCTCTCGACGGGTGACCTGCTGCGCGACGCGGTGCGGCGCGGCACGCCGCTCGGGCTCGAGGCGAAGAAGTTCATGGACGCGGGCGAGCTCGTGCCGGATGACGTCATCCTCGGGCTCGTGCGCGAGACGATGGAAACGAGCGGCGCGCGCGGCTACATCTTCGACGGCTTCCCGCGCACGCTGCCACAGGCGGAGGCGCTGGACCGGCTGCTGGCCGAGCTGGGACGCCCCCTCGCCGCGGTGATCGTACTCGAAGTGGACGAAGAGGAGCTGGTCCGCCGGCTGAGCGGTCGCCTCTCCTGTCCGCAGTGCGGCCGCGTGTACAACCGTTACAGCGAACCGCCGCGCGAGCCCGGGAAGTGCGACGCGTGCGGTGCGGAGCTCGTGCAGCGTCCGGACGACCGGGAGGAGACGGTGAGACGTCGCCTCGAGGTGTACCGCGAACAGACGGCTCCGCTGCTGGACTACTATGAGGCCTCACCCACGCCCGTGCGGCGTGTGGACGGCGGCCGTTCCGTGGCCGAGGTGCAGGCGCAGCTCGGAGGGATGCTCGACGCGTGATCCGGCTCAAGACACCCGGTGAAATCGACGCCATGGCCGCCGCCGGCGATGTGCTGGCTGCGTTCTTCGAGGCGATCGAAGCCGAGGTGCGGCCGGGCGTGACGACGGGAGAGCTGGATCGCTTCGGCGAGGACTTCATCCGTTCGCATCCCGGTGCGGAGCCCGCGTTCAAGGGGCTCTACGGCTTTCCGGCCAGCCTGTGCATCTCGGTGAACGAAGAGGTGGTGCACGGCATCCCCTCCGGGCGCCGCACGCTCCGTGAGGGCGACATCGTGAGTATCGATGCCGGCGTGGTGCTCGACGGCTGGTTCGCCGACAGCGCCCGGACCTACGGCGTAGGCGACATCGACCCGGAGGCCGCGCGCCTCCTCGACGTCACCCGCGCCTGCCTCGAAGCGGCCATCGATCAGGCCCGTGGCGGGCGCCGCCTGGGCGACGTGGGGTGGGCCGTCCAGTCCCGCGCCGAAGCCGCCGGCTACGAGGTCGTCCGCGAGCTCGTGGGCCACGGACTGGGACGGGAGCCGCACGAGGAGCCCCAGGTCCCCAACTACGGTCGCGCCGGGCGCGGCCTGCCGCTGCGACCCGGGCTCGTCATCGCCATCGAGCCCATGGTCAACGAGGGCACCGCGGCCGTGCGTACCCTGGCCGACCGGTGGACCATCGTGACCGCCGACGGCAAGCGGTCCGCCCACTTCGAGCACACGGTGGCGGTGACGGAGGACGGGCCGCGGGTGTTGACTGCGCGGGCCGGGGCGGGGGCAGGCGAGGTGCGAGGTGGGAACTGAGGCTGGGTGGGGTTGAAAGGCCCGGAAGGGCGGGATATCTTTAAAAGCTGTTCAGTAAACCCGAAAAGGGCACGACAATGAAGGTCCGGAGCAGCGTGAAGCCGATCTGCGAGCACTGCAAGGTGATCCGTCGCCGGGGGGTGATCCGGATCATCTGCAAGAAGAACCCGCGGCACAAGCAGCGGCAGGGATAACATGGCGCGCATTGCAGGCGTGGATCTTCCGCGCAACAAGCGGATCGAGGTAGCACTCACGTACATCTTCGGGATCGGCCCGTCGACGGCGCAGCGCATCCTGGAGCAGACGGGTGTGAATGCGGACCGGCGGGTGCACGATCTGTCGGACGATGAGGTGAACCGTCTCCGCCGGATGATCGAGAGCCAGTACAAGGTCGAAGGCGCGCTGCGGACGGAAGTCTCGATGAACATCAAGCGGCTGATGGACATCGGCTGCTACCGCGGGCTCCGGCACCGGCGCGGACTGCCGGTGCGCGGGCAGCGTACGCACACGAACGCGCGTACGCACAAGGGCGCGCGGCGAGCGATTGCAGGGAAGAAGAAGGCACCCAAGAAGTAGGGGTTTGAGGCGGGAGGCGTACGGCGGGAGACGTACGGCGGGAGACGTGAGGCGTCAACAGCGGGAGTAAACGGATCGGCATGGCGAATCCCAAGAAGGGTGCACGGACGAAGCGGGCGCGCAAGCATGTGGAAGCCGAAGGCATGGCCCACATCAAGGCGACGTTCAACAACACGCTGATCACGATCACGGACATGCAGGGGAACGTGGTCACGTGGGGCAGCTCGGGTAAGGCGGGCTTCAAGGGCAGCAAGAAGTCGACGCCGTTCGCCGCGACGGTGGCCGCAGAGCAGTGCGGCCGCGAGGCGGTGAATCTCGGGATGCGGCGCGTGCACGTGCGCGTGCAGGGTCCGGGCAGCGGCCGCGAGAGCGCGATCCAGGCGCTGGCGGCGGCGGGGCTGCAGGTGCGGTCGATTCGCGATGTGACGCCGATCCCGCACAACGGCTGCCGTCCGCCCAAGAAGAGGCGGGTCTAGTTTCTGGTGTCTGGGGTCTGGAGTCTGGTTTACGACCAGTCCTCCGGATCCCGCAGTAAACCAGACCCCAGACCCCAGACTCCAGACCCCAGAAACGGGGGGGTGGAGAGGGGCAGGCAGGGAACAGGTGTAAACCGCCAGAACCGTCGGGCGGGAAGAAGCCGGGGCAACCTGAGGCACAGGAGAGGCGGAAGCGAATGGCGAGGTACACGGGGCCGGTATGCAAGCTGTGCCGGCGCGAGGGACAGAAGCTGTTCCTGAAGGGCACGAAGTGCTACACGGACAAGTGTCCGGTGGAGCGGCGGAACTATCCGCCGGGTCAGCACGGTGCCACGCAGGCGCGGCGTCGCAAGGCGTCGGAGTATTCGCAGCAGCTGCGCGAAAAGCAGAAGGTCAAGCGCATCTACGGCGTATCCGAGAAGTACTTCAAGGGTCTATTCGAGGAGGCCGCGCGTCAGCAGGGCGTGACGGGTGAGAACCTGCTGATCGGCCTCGAGTCCCGGCTGGACAACGTGGTGTACCGGCTGGGCTTCGGCGCGAGCCGGAGCCAGGCGCGGCAGCTCGTGCGGCACCGCCACATCGAGGTGAACGGTCGCACCGTGGACGTGCCGAGCTACGTGGTGCGTCCGGGCGACGAGGTGCGGGTGCGTGAGTCGTCGAAGGAGCTGCTGCCGGTGATGGCGTCGCTGGAGTCCAAGACGCGGCCGACGACGGTGCGGTGGCTGGCGGTGGACGAAGGAACGAGGACGGGACGGATGCTCGACCGTCCGACGCGGGCGGACATTCCGCTGGCGGTGCAGGAGCAGCTGATCGTCGAGCTGTACTCGAAGTGAGCGTACGGCGCCGGGCCGGCAGGGAGCCGGTTCTGGCGCCGCGTCTCTGATATCGACACCGGCCACGAGTCGGGGAGGTACACGTGGATCTGGATCTTACGGGGCTGGTACTGCCGCAGCGGATCGAGGTCGTCAAGCGTTCGGATGACGGCCGTCGCGCGGAGTTCCTGGTGGCGCCGCTGGAGCGTGGCTTCGGGCAGACGCTGGGGAATACGATCCGGCGGATCCTGCTGTCGTCGCTGCGCGGCTCGGCAGTATGGGCGTTCCGCATGGATGGCGTGGTGCACGAACACCAGACGGTGAACGGTGTGGTGGAAGACGTGCACCAGGTGATCCAGAACCTGAAGACGCTGGTCCTGGATCTCGGTGAGGAACAGGAGAACGCACAGCTCGAGCTGCGCGTTTCGAAGGCGGGCCCGGTGACGGCGCGGGCGATCGAGAACCCGGGGCTGGTGCGGATCCTGGATCCGGACCATCACCTGTTCACGCTGCAGGACGATCGTGAGCTCACGATGATCCTGTACGTGAACCGCGGCCGCGGCTTCGTGGCGGCGGAGAGCCACGAGCTGCCGAAGGGCAGCCCCGTCGACCTGGTGCGTGTGGACTCGATCTACAACCCGGTGCTGCGGGCGAACTTCACGGTGGCGGAGACGCGCGTCGGCCAGCGCACGGACTTCGACGCGCTGACGCTGCAGATCGAAACGAACGGCACGCTTGCGCCGGAGGACGCGGTGGGCCAGGCTGCGGAGCTGGCGCGCCGGCACCTCGAATACCTGCTACGTTTCGCGGAGCCGGTGACGGACGAGACGCCCGCGCCGGGCGCGGTGCGCGTGAACGCGGCGCTGCAGGAGCTGTTCAGCCGTCCGATCGAGGAGCTCGCGGAGCTGTCGGTGCGGTCGGTGAATTCGCTGAAGAAGGAAAACATCACGACGCTCGGTGATCTCGTGCAGCGGACCGAGGATCAGATGCTGGGCATCGAGAACTTCGGGATCAAGTCGCTGGAGGAGATCCGTCAGTTCCTTGCGCAGCACGACCTGCACTTCGGGATGCGTCTCGAGGAGGGCGAGTCGGGCGAGATGTACCTTGTGGAGAGCGCGCCGGAGCCGACGGGCGAGGCGGAAGTCGGCAGCGAGGCGGAAGAGGAGTAGCCGGAGATGCGGCACAGGGTCAAGGGACGTAGCTTCTCCCGAACGGCGGAGCACAGGGAGGCGATGCTGCGCAACATGGCGGCGTCGCTGTTCCTGCACGGCCGGCTCGAGACGACGGTGGCGAAGGCGAAGGAGCTGCGCCGCTATGCCGAGCCGCTGATCACGAAGGCGAAGCGCGGCGACCTGCATGCACGGCGGCTGGTCGCGCGCAAGATTCACGACGCGAGTGCGCTGTCGAAGCTGTTCGGCGAGATCGGTCCGCGCTACGCGGAGCGGCCGGGCGGGTACACGCGGGTGCGTCATCTTGGGCATCGGCCGGGCGATGCGGCCGACATGGCGATCATCGAACTGGTCGAATAGGCAACCATGGCGAGAGCGGGCGAGCGGACGAACGCAACGACCTGGATCCTCATGGCGATCGCAGTGGTGGTGGTCGCCGGCTTCCTCTGGTGGCTGGCCGTGACTGCGGAGCCGTCGGTGGTGACCGTCGTGCGTCCCGATACGGCAGTGGATACGCTGCCGCCGGGGACGTCGGCGCCGGATACGGGTGCCGCTGCCGCAACGACGACGACGGGGCAGTAGGAAGGAGTCGAGGCAATGGCGCGAGTGTGTGAGGTCTGCGGAAAGGGCCCGGTGACGGGCAACAACGTGAGTCACGCGAACAACCGGACGCGGCGCCGCTGGTTGCCGAATCTGCAGCGCGTGCACATCGTGACGGAGCGCGGCGAGCGCAAGCACGTGCGTGTCTGCACGCGGTGTCTGTCGGCGGGCAAGGTTCGGAAGGCATAGCTCCATCCGGGCATAGCTGAAGGCCCGGCACCCACGGTGCCGGGCCTTTTTTCTTTCGAGACACGTATTCACGACAGCGAAAGGCGAATCGCGGAATGCTTGCGTGGCTGCAGGAGGTAGCGGAAGGCGCCGTGGCGGAAGTGGCGCACGGGCTCACTGTACCGGAGTTCCTGTTCCTGCTGATCGCGATCCTCGTGTCGGCGAAGGTGCTGGGCGAGCTCGCGGAACGGATCGGCCAGCCGGCCGTGCTCGGAGAACTGCTCGCCGGCGTGCTGATCGGCGGGTCCGTACTCGGCATTCTCGATCCCACGATCGAGGTGGTGCATCTCCTCGCCGAGCTGGGCGTCGTGCTCCTGCTCTTCCAGATCGGGCTCGAAACCAATCTCGGCAGCCTGCTCAAGGTCGGCGGCGCATCGACGGCGGTGGCGATCACGGGCGTCGTGCTGCCGTTCGGACTCGGCTACGGCGTCGCTGCCTTTCTGGGACTGGATACGCTCACGGCCGTGGTGTGCGGTGCGGCACTCACAGCCACGTCGGTCGGCATCACGGCGCGCGTGCTCTCCGATCTCGGCCGGCTCCAGGAGCCCGAGAGTCAGATCGTGCTCGGCGCGGCGGTCATCGATGACATCATCGGTCTCATCATCCTCGCCGTCGTGGCCGATGTCGTGAGCGGGCCGGGACTGTCGCTCGGGGGCGTCGCGGTGACGACGCTGAAGGCATTCGGCTTCGTGGGCGCGGTACTGCTCGTCGGGCGGCTCGTCGTGCCGCCGCTGTTCGAGATGCTGGCGCGTCTGGGCCGCGAAGACACGCTCGCCACCATGGCGCTCGCGTTTGCCTTCCTCGTCGCGTTCCTCGCGGACCTGTCGGGCTCCGCGCTCATCGTCGGTGCATTCGCGGCGGGACTCGTGCTCGCTCCGACGCGCCAGGTGAAGGTGATCGAGCACGGCGTCATGCGGTTGGGCATGTTCTTCGTGCCGATCTTCTTCGTGGTCGTGGGCGCGGCGGTGGATGTGCGCACGTTCAGCGACCCGCAGGTGCTGACGGTGGGCGGCGCGCTGATCGCCGTCGCGATTCTGGGCAAGGTCGCGGCCGGGTACGCGCCCGTGTGGTTCAAGGGCCGCAAGATGGTGATCGGCGTAGGCATGGTACCACGCGGTGAGGTCGGCTTGATCTTCGCGCAGATGGGTCTCACCACCGGTGTGCTCGACGCGGGGATGTTCAGTGCGATCACGCTGATGGTGATGGTCACGACGTTCGTCGCACCGCCGCTGCTCAAGGTGCTCTTCCCGCCGACCGGCCGTCCCGGTCCGGACCCAGGGGCAGTCGCGGAACTGACGACGGAAGCGTGAGCCGGCCGCTGCGCGTCGCCATTACGAGGCCCGCGCAAACGGCCGGACCGCTCGCGGACGCGCTGCGCGCCGCGGGTGCGGAGCCGCTCGTCCTGCCGCTGCTCCGGATCGAGCCGCCGTCCGACGATGCACCGCTGCGCGCGGCGGCCAGTGTGCTCACAGCCTACGACTGGATCGTCTTCACCTCGGCATCCGCCGTATCCGCCCTGGCCGCGCACGCCGTCCTCACGGATGTCCGCGCTGCGTGCGTCGGTCCGGCCACGGCAGCGGCACTCGCGGAGCACGACGTGCGCGCGCTCGTACCGGAGCGCGCGGACGCCGATGCACTGGCGACGGCGCTCGTCCGCGCCGCGCACCCCGGAGAACGCGTCCTGTGGCCGCGCGGCGACCGCGCCGACCTGAGCTTCGCCTTCGCGTTGCAGCAGGCCGGCCTGCACGTCGACGCGCCCGTGGCCTACCGCACCGTGACCGACCCCGGAGCTGCACGCGAGCTCGCGCAGCGCGTGGAGGCGGGCGAGATCCATGTCGTCGTGCTCACGGCGCCATCGGCCGTGGAAGTGTTCGCGGCCGCGCTGCGCGGACCATGCAACGCGCGCATCGTCGCGATCGGGCCGGTCACGGCGCGCGCGGCGCGGGCCGCCGGACTGCCCGTGCACGTCGAGCCGGACGGACCCGAGGCGCTGGCGGCGGCGATCCTCGCGGATACCGCGCGCCCGCCCGCGGGGTAGCATGCGGGATCAGGAGAGAGACATGAGCGGAGAAGCCTGGGACGACCTCATCGTGCGGATCCAGGACGGCCGGGCGGCCTGCGGCGTGGTCGGGCTCGGCTACGTCGGCCTGCCGCTGGCCGTGGAGATGGCGCGCGCGGGACACCGCGTGATCGGGTTCGATGTGTCGGTCGACGTGGTCGCCGGTGTGAACGCCGGACGCTCGCACGTCGGCGATGTCGCGTCCGGCGAGCTGTCGGAGCTCGTGCGCACCGGCCGCATCGAGGCCACTACGGATGCGGATCGGCTGTCCGAGTGCGATGTCATCTCGATCTGCGTGCCGACGCCGCTGGGCAAGACGCGCGACCCGGACGTGAGTTACGTCGTCGCCGCCGGTGAGGCGGTGGCGAAGCGGCTGCGCCGCGGGCAACTCATCATCCTCGAGTCGACCACCTATCCCGGTACGACGCGCGAGCTGATGCAGCCCATGCTGGAGGCGGAGGGCCTGGTTGCCGGACGCGATGTCTTCCTCTGCTACAGTCCCGAGCGCGTGGATCCCGGCAACCCGCGCTGGGGTGTGCGCAACACGCCGAAGGTCATCGGCGGCATCACGCCGCGCTGCGTGGAAGCCGGCGCGGCGATCTACGGCCGCGTGATGGAGCAGGTCGTGCTGGTGTCATCCACCGAAGCGGCGGAGCTCACCAAGCTGCTGGAGAACACATTCCGCGCGGTGAACATCGCGCTCGTCAATGAAATGGCGCAGGTGGCCGACCGGCTGGGCGTGGATGTGTTCGAGGTGATCGAAGCGGCGGCGACGAAGCCGTTCGGCTTCATGCGCTTCATCCCGGGCCCCGGCATCGGCGGCCACTGCATCCCGCTCGATCCGCACTACCTCGCCTGGAAGATGCGCACGCTCAACTACCGGACGCGGTTGATCGAGCTGGCCAGCGAGCTGAACAGCGAGATGCCACGCTTCGTTGTCACGAAGGTGCAGGACGCGCTGAACGAGCGGCGGAAGCCCGTGAAGGGCAGCCGCATCCTCGTGCTCGGCGTCGCGTACAAGCGCGACATCGATGACGTGCGCGAGAGTCCGGCACTGGACATCATGCGGCTGTTGCTGGAGAAGGGCGCCGATGTCGTGTACCACGATCCGCACGTGCCCGTGGTGCGCGAGGACGGCGACACGTGGGAGAGCGTGCCGTACACGCGTGACGAGATCGGGCGCGCGGACCTCGTGCTGATCACGACCGACCACGCGGGCGTTGCGTACGAATGGCTCGCGGAGGCGGGCGTGCCTGTGGTCGACACGCGCAACGCCATGCGCGACATCGAGAACGGCGACGTCATCGGACTCAGTGGACGTGCGCGCGCCGCCGCGGTCGCGGCACCGCAGCTCGCGCCCGCTTCGCAGGGATAGGATGGAGCCCGAACGCCCCGACGCGGGGGTCATCGACTTCCACAACCACCTGATGCCCGGGGTGGATGACGGCGCACGCGACATCGACGAAGCGCGTGCGGCGTTGAGCGCGTTCGCGGGCGACGGCGTTTCCGCCATCATCACGACACCGCACATCGAAGCGCGCAACGGCGCCACCGCCGGTCTCGTGCGCTCGCGCCTCGATGTGATGGATCCGCACTGGGAGCGACTCGCCGCGCTCGCGCGCGCGGAGTTTCCCAGCCTCGCCGTACACCGCGGCGCCGAGGTGCGCCTCGACGTGCCCGACCCCGATCTCTCCGATCCGCGCCTGCGTCTCGACGGCGGCCGCTTCGCACTCGTGGAGTTCGCCTACTTCACCGTGCCGCCGCGCTCCGCGCGCGTACTGGCGCGCATCGTCGAGGCGGGCTTCACGCCCGTGGTCGCGCACCCGGAACGTTACGCCGGGATCCTGCGCGACGCGGACACCGTGCGCGAATGGCGCGCGGCCGGCGCATTCCTGCAGGTCAATGGCGGATCGCTGCTCGGCCGCTACGGCGACCCGCCACGCGCGGCCGGGGCGTGGCTGCTGGAGTCGGGGCTCGCCGACTATCTGTCGAGCGACTATCACGCCCGCGGTCAGCCGCTGGTCGCGCGCTATCGGCAGGCACTCGTGGAGGCGGGCGGCGAGGAGCAGGCGCGGCTGCTGCTCGAGGTGAATCCCGCGCGGCTGTTCGCAGGCGAGGATCCAATTGCGGTGCCGCCGCTGGAGCGGAAACGGGGACTGCTGGCCTGGCTCGCCGAAGTGTTCCGCTAGCTGCCCGGATCAGCCGATTTCGAGATGGCGCGATCTGGAATCGCGCTCTTCGACGAGCTTGCGGAAGTACGGGATGGTGAGACGGAGGCCTTCCTCGAGATCGATGCGCGGCTCCCAGCCGAGCTCGGTGCGGGCGCGCGTGATGTCCGGACGGCGCACCTTGGGGTCATCCGTGGGAAGGGGAAGGTGCTCGATGCGGGACTTGCTCCCGGTCAGCCGCAGGACGTGCTCCGCCAGCTGCGCGATCGTGAACTCGACCGGATTGCCGATGTTGACGGGGCCGATGAGGTCGGATTGGAAGAGCCGGTAGATGCCGTCGACTTCGTCGCTGACGTAGCAGAAGGAACGGGTCTGGGAGCCGTCACCGTAGACGGTGAGCGGCTCTCCGCGCAGTGCCTGGACAATGAAGTTGGAAACGACACGTCCGTCATTCGGACGCATGCGCGGGCCGTAGGTGTTGAAGATGCGGACGATGCGCGTGGCGATGCCGTGGAACCGGTGGTACGCCATGACCATCGCCTCGGCGAAGCGCTTGGCCTCGTCGTAGACGCCGCGTGGACCGACCGGGTTCACGTGGCCCCAGTACGTCTCGGGCTGGGGATGCACCTGCGGGTCGCCGTAGACCTCGGAGGTGGAGGCGAGCAGGTAGCGGGCACCCTTGGCCTTGGCCAGGCCAAGCGTGTTGTGCGTGCCGAGACTGCCCACCTTCAGCGTCTGGATCGGCAGCTCCAGATAGTCCACCGGGCTCGCCGGGCTCGCGAAGTGCAGCACGCCATCCAGCGGGCCATCGACATGCACGTAGCGCGTGATGTCGTGCTCGATGAAGAGGAAGGCCGGGTTCTCGGCGAGATGCGCGATGTTGTCGCGCGACCCCGTGATGAAATTGTCGATGCCAATGACCTCGTGGCCTTCCGCGATGAAACGATCGCAGAGGTGCGAGCCGAGGAAACCAGCGGCGCCCGAAATCAGTATTCGCATGACCCGAATGCTAGGTTGCGGGCGGGCTTAACGCGAGGGCTTGCACGGACGTGAGGCGGGCGACGGACGGCGGGCGACATGCGCGGGCGACGTGGGGCGGGCGACAAACGGCGGGTTTTTTGAGGCGGGCGACATGTGCGGGTTCTGCGGGGCTCAGGAAACGACCCTCGCTCGTACAGTCGTGTCCCGCCCCGCCTTTCCCGCCGTCTGTCGCCCGCCCCAGGTCGCCCGCGCATGTCGCCCGCCGCATGTCGCCCGGGTGGGGGAAAGGGGGCCGGGGGACGGGCAGGCATTCTCGCCCCTGCAAGAGCGGGGTGCTAGTTTAGAGGACTCCCCGTCGAATCGATGACTTCCCTGGAGCGGTGGGCATGCGAGTGGCCGTGATCGGCACGGGATACGTGGGGCTGGTCGTGGGCGCCGGACTGGCGGACACGGGCAACGACGTAGTGTGTGCGGACATCGACGCGGACAAGATCGCGCGACTGAATGCGGGCGAGGTGCCGATCTACGAGCCGGGGCTGGAGCCCCTGGTGGCGCGGAACCTGGCGGCGGGGCGGCTGACCTTCTCGACCGATGTGGACCGCGCCGTGCAGTTGTCGGAGGTGATCTTCATCGCCGTGGGCACGCCGCAGGACGAGGATGGGTCGGCGGACCTCCAGCACGTGCTGGCCGTGGCCGAGCGGATCGGGCGGAACATGAACGGCGAGAAGATCGTCATCACGAAGAGCACGGTGCCGGTGGGGACGGCGGAGAAGGTGCGCGAGGTGATCCGGAAGCACACGAGCGAAACCGTTCACATCTGCTCGAATCCGGAGTTCCTGAAGGAGGGCGCGGCGGTCGACGACTTCATGAAGCCGGACCGTGTGGTGGTGGGTGTGGACACGGAGAAGGCACGGCAGGTGATGGAGGAGCTGTACGCGCCCTTCGTGCGTACGGGCAACCCCATCCTGTTCATGGACATTGCATCGGCGGAGATCACGAAGTACGCGGCGAACGCGATGCTGGCGACGCGCATCTCGTTCATGAACATGATCGCGCAGCTGTGTGAGCGCGTTGGCGCGGATGTGGCCATGGTGCGGAAGGGCATCGGCACCGACTCGCGCATCGGCGCGCCCTTCCTGTTCGCGGGCGCCGGGTACGGCGGGAGCTGTTTCCCGAAGGACGTCAAGGCGCTGATCCATTCGCTCGAGACGCACGACGTGGATCCGGGCATCCTCACGGCGGTCGACCGGGTGAACGAAGTTCAGAAGCAGCTGCTGCTGGAGCGCGTTCGGCAGCGCTACGGCGATTCGCTCGGTGACCGCCGCTTCGCGGTCTGGGGCCTCAGCTTCAAGCCGGAGACCGATGACATGCGGGAGGCGCCGTCGCTCGTGGTGGTCGAGGGGCTGCTCGCGCGCGGTGCCGAGGTGCGCGTCCACGATCCTGAGGCGCTGGAGCGCGCCCGCTGGCACTTCGGCGATCGCGTGACGTACTGTCAGCGCAACTACGATGCGCTCGAGGGGGCGGATGCGCTGCTCATTCTGACGGAGTGGCAGCCGTACCGCACCCCGGACTTCCGGCGGATGCGCGATCTGCTGCGCGAACCGGTGATCTTCGACGGCAGGAACCTGTTCGATCCGGCGCGCATGAAGGCGCTGGGGTTCGAGTACACGGGCATCGGGCGGGGCAGGGTGTCGCTGAAGCCGGTGTCCGCCTGAAAAAGCAGGGGCGAGGGCGGGGGCGGGCGAGAAGGGAAATGCGGGAGAGCCAGGCGCGGGAGATCGCATGGAGACGAAGGTCCGGGAGCTGATCGAGCAGGGTCGCGATGCATTCGAGAGTCGCGACTATGTGACGGCACTGAACGCGTTCCGCGAGGTGCTGGCGCTGCGGCCCGAGTTCGCCGACATCCGCCACCTCGCGGGGCTGTGTCTGAGCCTGCTGGGTCGGCACGAGGACGCGCTGGAGGAGTTCGATCGCGCGCTCGCCGTGAACGATGGGTACGTCGAGGCGCATGTGAACCGCGCGCTGACGCTGAACGAGCTGGGTCGCTTCGACGAAGCGCGCCAGTCGTTCGAGCGGGCGGGCTACTACGAGTACGCGGTGTCCGGCCGCTTCCCGGCGGGGATCACGGCGCGGCTGGCGAACGGCCACGCGATGGTCGGCGACCTGTACATGGAGGCGGCGGCACCGAGCGAGGCGGCGGCGCAGTACAACCGTGCGCTCGAGCTGAGGCCGCGCTACCACGACATTCGCAACAAGCTGGCGCAGGCGCTGCTCCAGCTAGGCGACCTCGAGGCCGCAGCGCAGCAGCTGGAGCGTGTGCTCGAGGGCAACCCGCACTACGTGCCCGCGCGTCTCAACCTCGGCCTCGTGCACTGGCGCCGCGGCGAGACGGAGGCGGCGGCGCGCGAGTGGGAGCGCTGCCGCGAGCAGGAGCCGTCGAACCCGCAGGTGCGCGCGTACCTCTCGATGCTCGAGGCACGACGGAAGGATGCGACGAGCGCCTGAACGTGCGGCGCTCGCGTCGCTCGTGCTCGCGGCCGCAGCGGCGTGCGGCGAGGGTGAACCGGCGCTCGCGCGCGGCGACCGGCTGTGGGCGGACTCGCAGCACACGGCCGCGCTGGCGGAGTACCGTCTCGCACTGCGTCAGGGCGGCGACGACGAGGAAGTCATGGCGCGCGTCGCTCATGCGTACGCGGTGACCGGACAGTTCGAACGCGCGAAGGAGCTCTACGACCGGCTGCTGCGCACGGCCCCGGAGTACACCGACCAGGCCGTCTTCGACTACCTCGCCGTTGCGCAGCGCGCGCACGGCCGCTCCGACCGCTACGGCATGGCGACCGCGGTCGAGGCGGCGGTCGCGCTGCGGCCGGGACTGCCGGTGACGGACATGGTCGTACCGCTGGCGCGCTACTACGCCGGGTCCGGCGAACCGGAGCGCGCGCTGGCGTATTACGAGCGAGCACTCGGGGTAGCGGAGGCGGACTCGGTGCCGGGGCTGCTGTACGAGATCGCCGAGGTGCACGAGGCCATCGGCGACTGCGCGGAGGCGATCGGCTACTACAACGCGTTCCGGTCGCGCGCGCCGCAGGACGCGCGCGCAGCGCAGGCGCGCTGGCAGGTCGGCAACTGCTCGTTCGAGCTGGCACGCGAGGCGCGCCGCACCGGCGACCAGGAGACGGCGCTGCGCCACCTCGCGACGGTGATCGATCTGGGCGTGCCGGAGAACGTGCAGGACATGGCATGGTTCGAGCGCGGCGAGGCGTACCTCGCGCTGGGCATGCGGGAGGAGGCGCTGTCGGCCTTCCAGCGGGTGGTGGAGATGAGCCGCACGCGCTCCGGACAGCTATACGACCGGGCGCTTCGTCGGGTGGACCAGCTTCGGTTTGGACGGATCTTCTAGGTGCGTCGGGCGACGTGGGGCGGGCGACCTACGGCGGGCGACGAACGGCGGGCGACCTGCGACGGGCGACGGAGTGCGGGCGACGGACTGCGGGCGACGAACTACGGGCTATTGGGCGTGTAAAGGCGGGGATGACGAAGCCAACGAGATGGCTGCTGGTGGTGCTGGCGGTGGCGGGGTGCGCGTCGCGGGAGATCGCGTACGACCAGATGCTGCCCGACGAGGTGCTGGCGCTGGGCACGGCGGAGCTGCAGGAGGGGGACTGGTCCGCGGCGGTGGAGGCGCTGGAGTACTTCGTGTTCCAGTTCCCGACGCATGCGCGGCAGCCGGAGGCGCGCTACCGGCTGGGTGAGGCGCACTTCGGTGACGAAGACTTCATCCTGGCGGCAAACGAGTTCTCTCGGCTCGCCGACGACTATCCGGCGGGCCCGTGGGCGGATGATGCGCGCTTCATGGTGTGCCGGTCGTACCGCGAGCTGTCGCCGCGGCCGCAGCTCGACCAGGAATACACGACGGGCGCGATCGACCACTGCAACTCGCTGATCGCGTACTATCCGGACAGCGAGTACGTGCCGCAGGCGCGCGAGATCGTGCAGGAGATGACCGACAAGCTCGCGCTGAAGGGGTATCGCGAGGGCGAGTTCTACTTCAGTCGCCGCGCGTACGATCCCGCCGTGCAGGTGCTCGAGATGGTGCTCGAGCGCTACCCGGCGAGCACGCACACGCCGCGTGTGCTGCTGAAGCTGTACGAGGCGTACTCGAAGCTCGGCTACGACGCCGAAGCGACGGCGACGCGCGAGCGGCTGCTGCGCGACTTCCCCGACAGCGCGGAAGCGCGGCAGCTCGCCGGCGGCACGGCCGCCGTCGGCGCGTGAGACTGGGCGTCCTCGGGGGCACGTTCGATCCCCCGCACATCGGCCACCTCATCGTGGCGCAGGACGCGGCGATCGCGCTGTCGCTCGACCGCGTCCTCTTCATTCCCGCCGCGCGCCCGCCACACAAGCTCGACCGTGCGCTGACGCCCGCCCACATCCGACTGGAACTGCTGCGTGCCGCGGTCTCGGGAAACCCGCAGTTCGACGTGGATCCGATCGAGATCGAGCGCGAAGGCCCGTCGTTCACGGTGGACACGCTGCGGGCGCTGTCGCGGCGGGAGAAAGGCGCCACGCTCGTGCTGCTGCTGGGCGCGGACCAGTACGCCGAGCTGGACACGTGGCGCGAGCCGGAGACGATCCGCGCCCTCGCGGAAATCGCGGTGATGGCGCGCGCCGGTGCGCTGGTCGACGCCGCGACGGTGACGGGGGTGCGTCGCATCGATCTGTCCTCGACGGAGATCCGGCAGCGCACGGCGGAAGGGAAGCCGATCCGCTACCTGGTTCCGGAGGCGGTGGAACGGCTCATCCGGCGACACCGCCTCTACGGCGCGGCCGGACCGGGGCCGGACGCAGGGGGTAGCACAGAGGATCGGCCCGAGCCCATTCAGAACGCTGCGAAATCATGGTAAAGACGGTCTTCAAGAAGCTGTTCGGCGACCGGCACGCGCGGGAGGTGAAGAAGTTCCTCCCGGTCGTGGCGGAGATCAACGAAATCGCCGAGGAGCTGGCGTCGCTGCCGGAGGAAGAGTTCCGGAGGCAGACGGAGAAGCTGCGCGCCCGCATCAGGGAGCGGACCGGTCCGCTCGAGGAATCGATCGCGGAGCTGCGCACGAAGAAGCGGCACGCCGAGGATGCGTCCGAGCGCGAGTCGCTGACGGTCGAGATCCGCCGGCTCGAGGACGAGCTCAAGCAAACCCTCCAGGACGCACTGGATGAGGTCATGCCGGAGGCGTTCGCGACGGTGAAGGAGGCCTGCCGCCGGCTGGTCGGCACCGACATCGTCGTCACGGGCCAGCCGATGAAGTGGGACATGGTCCCGTACGACGTGCAGCTCATCGGCGGCATTGCGCTGCACCGCGGCAAGGTGGCCGAGATGGCGACCGGTGAAGGAAAGACCCTCGTCGCCACAATGCCGCTGTACCTCAATGCACTCTCCGGGCGCGGCGTGCATCTCGTCACCGTCAACACCTACCTCGCGCAGCGAGACGCGGAGTGGATGGGGACGATCTACCGGTACCTGGGGCTCACGGTCGATGTCATCGATCTGCACGAGCCCGGGTCCCCCGCGCGGCGCCAGGCGTATCACGCCGACATCACGTACGGCACGAACAACGAGTTCGGCTTCGACTACCTGCGCGACAACATGGTGCACTCGCTCGAGCAGCGGGTGCAGCGGCCGCACTACTACGCGATCATCGACGAGGTCGACTCGATCCTGATCGACGAGGCGCGCACGCCGCTGATCATCAGCGGTCCGGTCGGCGAGGAGCAGGCGGTCGAGTACCGTCGCTACAATCCGATGGTCGCGTCACTCTACCGTTCGCAGACGCGCATCGTGAACGAGCTGATCGCGCAGGCGGAGCGGGACCTCGAGGGCGGCGACGAGTACGCGGCGGGCGAGAAGCTGCTGGCGGCGAAGCGCGGGACGCCGAAGAACAAGCGGCTGCTGAAGCTGTTCGCGGACGATCCGGGGCTGCAGAAGCTGGTGCAGCGGGTCGAGGCGGACTACATGCGCGAGAAGAACCTGCACGAGATCGACGAGCTGGTTCTGTTCGCGATGGATGAGAAGGGCCACAGCATCCATCTGAGCGACAAGGGCTACGACGAGCTGTCGCCGGGGGATCCTCAGGCGTTCGTGGTGCCGGACCTGTCGGAAGCGGTCGGATCGATCGAGCGGGATCCCGACCTGAGCGTGGAGGAGAAGCGGACACGCATCGAGGCGCTGGAGCGCGAGTACGCGGAGAAGAGCCAGAAGATCCACGCGATCCACCAGCTGCTGAAGGCGCACGCGCTGTATGCGCGCGACGAGCAGTACATCGTCGAGGATGGCCAGGTCATCATCGTCGACGAGTTCACGGGCCGGAAGATGGTCGGCCGGCGCTGGTCGGACGGGCTGCACCAGGCGGTGGAAGCGAAGGAGAACGTGAGCGTGCGGGGTGAGACGCAGACCCTCGCCACGATCACGATTCAGAACTACTTCCGCATGTACGACAAGCTGGCCGGCATGACCGGTACGGCGGAGACGGAGGAGTCGGAGTTCCACCAGATCTACGGCCTCGAGGTCATGGTGATTCCGAC
>CAYUIG010000042.1:0-27292 GCA_964444685.1 uncultured Gemmatimonadaceae bacterium
TCGACGGCACGGACAACTTCCCGACGCGCTACCTCGTGAACGACGCGTGCGTGCTGCTCGGGAAACCGTACGTGTACGGCTCGATCTTCCGCTTCGACGGCCAGGTGTCGGTGTTCGATGCGCGCACGGGTCCATGCTACCGCTGCCTGTTCCGGGAGCCGCCGCCGCCCGACCTCGTGCCCAACTGCGCGGAGGGCGGCGTGCTGGGCGTGCTGCCCGGGATCATCGGGTCGGCGCAGGCGCTCGAGGCCATGAAAATCGTAGTGGGTACCGGCGAAACTCTCGCCGGCCGGCTGGCGGTTTTCGACGCGCTGACCTTCCGTTGGCGCGAGCTGAAGCTGCGGAAAAACCCGGACTGTCCGGTGTGCGGGGACCACCCGACGATCACCGGGCTCATCGATTACGACGAGTTCTGCGGAACGAAAGGACCGAGCATGGAGCAGCCGGCGGGAGTGGCAGAGCTGACGGCCGAAGATCTGAAGCGACGGCTTGATGCGGGGGAACCCATCGCGCTCATCGATGTACGCGAACCGTTCGAGTGGCAGATCTCGAATCTGGAGGCGGAGGGTGCGCGCCTGATTCCGATGGGCGAGCTGATCGACCGCCTCGACGAGCTGGATCCCGCCGCGGAGACGGTGTTCTACTGCCGCACCGGCGCGCGCAGCCGTCGGGTCGCCGAGTATCTCGCGGCGAACGGCTTCGCGCGCGTCGCGAACCTGAAGGGCGGGATCAACGCATGGGCGACGGACGTGGATCCGTCGCTGCCCACCTACTGATCTGGTACGAGCCGTGCACCGATCGGGCATGAAGCCGATCGGAACTTCGTTGGGGCGCGCCGCGGTGCGCCGGGAGGACCCTTGAAGTCAAAGCAGCACGAGCAGGGTTCGCGCCGTACGCGCCTTGCCATGGGCGCCGTGGGTGCGGCCGCCATCGTCGTGGCCATGGTCGCGAGTTTCCGCCCGTCACCGTTCGCGACCGCCGAGAGCCTTCCGCAGATCCCCGCGGCCCCGGCGGCCGCGGTTCCGGGTGATACCGCACTCGAGCGTGAGCTGGCCGATGCGCTGGCGCGCGACACCGTGGTTCCGGAAACGACGGTCGTCGCGACGCCTTCGGGCGCAGCACCCGCGCCCGATCCGACGCCGCTGGATCCCTCGATGCGCGTGCGCAAGCCGCAGCACGTGCGCGGCCTCTACCTGAACGCGTACGCCGCGGGCTCGACCCGAAAGCTCGCGAAGCTCATCGACATCGCGCAGCGCACCGAGATCAACTCCTTCGTCATCGACGTGAAGGAGGTCGGCGAGATCAGCTACCGCACGTCGGTGCCACTGGCGAACGAAGTCGGTGCGGGCAGGAACTACATCCCCGACATCCGCGGCGTGCTCGCGAAGATGCGCGAGAACGGCATCTACCCGATCGCGCGCATCGTGGTCTTCCGCGATCCACTGCTCGCGAAGGCGCGGCCGGACCTGGCGATCCAGCACGTCGATGGCGGCGTGTGGCACGACAACCACGGCTACGCCTGGGTCGATTCGTACAACCGCGACGTCTGGGACTACAACATCGCGCTCGCGCGCGAAGCGATCGAGCTCGGCTTCTCCGAAGTGCAGTGGGATTACGTTCGATTCCCGGACGTGCCGCAGTCGTACATGCGCACCGCCGTATGGCCCGCGCAGGAGGGTCGCACGAAGGAGGATGCGGTGCGCGAGTTCCTGCTGTACTCGCGCGAGCAGCTCGCGGACCTCGGCGTGCCGGTAACGGCCGACGTGTTCGGTCTGACGGTCTCGGCCGGCGACGACATGGGGATCGGCCAGCTCTGGTCGAAGATGGTCGATGCGACCGACGTGCTGCTGCCGATGGTGTATCCGTCGCACTTCGCACGCGGTTCGTACGGGATCGCGCGTCCGAACGCGGAGCCGTTCCAGACGGTGCTGACGTCCATGCAGCACGCCGTCCGCCGCACGGAGGGCATAGCCAACGCAGCCACGATCCGGCCGTGGCTCCAGGACTTCACACTCGGGCAGCCGCGCTACGGCCCGTGGCACGTGCGCCAGCAGATCGAGGCCGTGTACGAGGCGGGCCTCACCGAGTGGGTGCTCTGGCATCCGGGGTCGAACTACACGGTCGAAGCACTGGCATCGGCATCCGGTGTCGCGCCGCAGCTGTCGCAGCCGGCGCCGCCGGCTGCGCCACGGCCGGAACCGGTGGATACCGGGCCGGCCATCCTCGGCGTCCCTGTGGATACGACTGCGTATTGAGGCGGGAGGCGTTGCGGCGGGAGGCGGTACCTCGGGAGGCGCAATGCGCCAACTGCGGGATGGACTGCGGGTGACGGCGGGAGGCGTACTTCGGGAGGCGAACGGCGAGCTGCGGGAGATGCGGGTGTCAGGACTTCTCGACGCGGCCGGCGTGCGAGAACTTGGCGAGGTCGGCGTCGGGCAGTCCTGAATACCGCGGCCTGTGGAAGAGGAACCCCTGGGTGAAGTGCACGCCGAGGGCCTTGATGGTCTCGAACTCCTCGCGCCGCTCGACACCTTCTGCAATCACCTGTGCACCCTGACCCTCCGCGAACTGCACCATCGTCTCGACCAGGTTCTGCTTGAGGAAGTTCGAGTCGATGTTCGAGATCAGCGAGATGTCGAGCTTGATGTAGTCGGGCGCGAGGTTCGCGATGGAACCGAGGCCGGCGTATCCACTGCCGGCATCATCGACGGCGAACTTGAAGCCGCGCTCGCGGAAGCGGGCGAGGTATTCCTGGAAGCGGGGATAGTCCTTGATCGCAGTGCGCTCGGTGATCTCGAGGACGACGCGTCCGGGATTGGTGATGCCGAGCTCGTCGGGATCGAGGCTGCGGAAGGTCGGGTCGTCGAAGTCGTGCGGGTCGATGTTGAGGAAGAGGAACTGGTCGTCGCGCAGCCCCTCCATGATGCCGGCCACGGCGCGGCGACGGAGCAGCCGGCTGAGTTCCCACACCAGATTTGCTTCCTCGGCCACCTCGAACAGCACCTCGGGTGAGCGCAGCTCGCGGCGCACGCCGCGGGCAAGGGCCTCGAACCCGTAGATCTCTTCGGTCTGCGTGATGATGATCGGGTGGTACTCGATGAAGACGGCCTCATCGCGGATCGTTGCCTTGAGGTCACTGACCTTGCGGGTGCGCTCCCACTGTTCGGCGCCGCGCGCGGCCTGCGCGGCCTCGCGGATGCCGCGATAGATCAGCCGCTCCGTGCGGATCTTCGGATTGCGGAAGCAGGTGGCGGCGCCGACGTAGATCCCGCACAGCGCCGCGATGTCTTCGCCGTGCTCCTCCTCGACGGTTTCGCGCAGGCGCTTCTCGAGTCGCTGCGCGAGTGCGCGCAGTCTGCGCTCCGCCGCTTCGAGTGATGACGGCACCTGGGTGAACAGGATGAAGTCGTCGTCGGCGATATGCGAGACCATCATCATGTTATCGGTGAGCGGATGCTCGCGCGCGTAGAACTCGCGCACCGCTTCGGCTGTGGTCTCGAGCACGTCATCGAGCTTCTGCCAGCCGTAGATCTCCTCGATCTTCTCGTACCAGACGAAGTGGATGTAGAGGACGGTGAGTTCGCCGCGGCGGTCGAGTGCTTCGCGAGCGTTCTCGATCATCACCGGCAGGGTGGGGAATCCGGTGAGCTTGTCGTAGAGCAGCTCCTCGTAGCGAACCAGTTCGGCGGCATCGCCGCGGCGTGCCGCGCGGCGCGCCTGTGCGCGGCGCGGCGCCATGACGAGGCGTCCACGCAACTCGCGTGCGGTCGTGGGGAGCAGGATCCAGTCGTCGGCCTCGGCCAGGACGGGCGGTGTTCCGCGCGGCTCTTCCGGAGATGCGACGACGAGCGCCGCACCCGCGCGGCGCGCGATGTCTGCAATGCCGGAGGGTGGGCCGGCGCCGTCCTCGACGACGAAGATGTCGGCGCCGCCGAGATCATCGAGCGCGGCGTCCGGATCGGCTTCACGCAGGCGAGCCCCGAGGGAGTCGGCGGCCTCGCGGACGGCGTCGCGGAGGGCTTCGTCGCGCGCGAGGAGCAGGATCCTCACGCCTCGGCCTCCCGCGCTTTCAGGTTGCGCTCGACCCGTTCGCCGAGCTCCTCGAGGCGAATGGGTTTGACGATGTAGTCATCCGCACCCACGCGCAGACCTTCGTGCTTGTCGGCGAAGTCGCCGCGGGCCGTGAGCATCACGACCCGCACGTTTCCGAAGGAGGGATGGTTCTTGATGATGCGGGCGACTTCCCAGCCGTCCATCCCGGGCATCATCACGTCCAGCAATACGAGCTCCGGGCGCGCTTCCTCGAGCGCGGCGAGCGCGTCCTTGCCGTTCGACGCAGTCGTTACGGAATAGCCGCGCGCCTCGAGGAAGGTGCGAACGATGTCGAGGGCATTGGCATCATCATCGACGACGAGGATCGAGCCGCTCATACGCATCCCTGCTTGAAGGCGCCATCCGCGGTCCTCTGCGAAGCCAGAGGAGCGCGCCCGCGATCGGTATCAGGAGGATGACGGCCGTCCAGGCCAGGGTGCGGGCGGCGCCGGCACGGGCGCCGAACAGTCGAGTGAGCGCCCAGACGTCGAGCACGAATACGGCGAGCGCGAGCAGTGGACGCATCATGGCACCCTTTCGGCCCGCGTCGGCCGAGCCTCCCCGAAGGTGTCGCGAGGGGGCAAGAAGCAGGCCATGCAGCTACTCCCCCGCGGCGGGACGGCGCGCGTCCGCGGACACGAACTGGAGCTCGTAAAGGCGCGCGTAGAGCCCGCCGCGCGCAAGGAGTTCGGCGTGTGTGCCCTGCTCGCGCAGCTCTCCTTTGTGGAGCACGAGGATGCGGTCGGCGTGCTGCACGGTGGAGAGGCGGTGCGCGATGACGATGGAGGTGCGATCGCGCATGAGCGTTTCCACCGCCTGTTCGATGCGCTCCTCGAGTGCGGAGTCGACGGAGCTGGTGGCCTCGTCGAGCACGAGGACGAGCGGATCGAAGGCGAGCGCGCGTGCAAAAGAGAGAAGCTGTCGTTCGCCGACGGAGAGGGAAGCACCGCGCTCGCCGAGCGGCTGCGCATATCGCTCGGGCAGGCGCTCCACGAATGCGTCGGCACCGACGCGCTCCGCTGCCGCGCGCACACGTTCGTCCTCGATGTCGCTCCGGCCGAGCCGGATGTTGGTCGCGACGTCACGGCTGAAGAGGAAGACGTCCTGGAGCACAAGTCCGATGCGGGAGCGCAGTTCGGCGAGGGAAACGTCGCGGATGGGCACGCCGTCGAACAGGATCTCGCCCTTCTGGGGCTCGTAGAAGCGCATGAGCAGACCGATGAGCGTGGTCTTGCCGGCGCCGGTATGACCGACGACCGCCACTCGTTCACCGGGCTCCGCGGTAAAGCTCACGCCGCGCAGCACCCACTCCGGTTCCCCGTTCGCGGGGGTGTTGTAGGCGAACCAGACATCCCGGAACTCGATGCGGCCGCGTCCATTCTCCGGCAGTGAAGCGGTCGGTGCGCGCGTCTCCTCCTCGGGCGTGTCGAGCAGCTTGAAGATGCGCTCGCTCGACGCCATCGCGCCCTGTAGCATGTTGTACTTCTCGGACAGATCCTGGATCGGGCGGAAGAAGCGGCGCGCGTACTGGATGAAGGCGGCGATGATGCCGACCGTGACGTCGCCGCCAAGCGTGCGCAGTCCACCGTACCAGACGATCAGTGCGAGTGCGACCGCGGTGAGCAGCTCGATGATCGGGAAGAACAGCGCGTAGTACGTGATGGACCGGAGGTGTGCGGACAGGTAGTCCCGATCGATCGCGCGGAAGCGGTCGGACGTGGCGCGCTCGAGGCCGAACAGCTGCACAATGCTCATGCCCGTGATGCGTTCCTGCAGGAACGCGTTGATGCGGGCCAGTCGCACGCGGATGTCGCGGTAGGCATCGCGGATACGGCTGCGGAAGAGCATGGCGACGAAGAACACGGCCGGCATCACGGCGAACGTGACGAGCGCGAGCTGCCAGTCCATGATCAGCATCGCGGCTACGATGAAGACCAGGGTGAAGAGATCTCCGAAGACCGCGACGACGCCGGAGCTGAAGAGCTCGTTGAGGACCTCGACGTCGCTCGTGACGCGGGTCATGAGGCGGCCGACGGGGTTGCGGTCGTAGAAGCGGAGCGGGAGCCGCTGGAGCCGTCCGAAGATCTGGCGGCGCAGATCGAACATGACGCTCTGGCCGAGCCACGTGGTGAGCACGGTCTGCGCGTACTCGAGCGCGAAGCCGAGCACGAGGGACGTCAGGAATGCGACGCCGAGCAGCAGGAGCAGCCCGGTGTCCTGGCCGGGGATCGCGGTGTCGAGCGCGATCTTCGTGACCCAGGGTCCGACGAGCTCGACGGCCGCGGCCGCGATCAGCAGCGAGACCGCACCGAAGACACGAAGACGGTAGGGCCGGAGATAACGGAGCAGACGGCGCATGAGGCGGGCGTCGTACGCCCGGCCGAGCGCCTCCTCCTCGTGCAGCGGGGTGGCAGCCACTCCTAGTCGTCGTCGCGCTGCCGGCGCCGGGCGGCGAGGCGCTTGCGCTCCTCGCGCAGCCGCGCCTTCGCTTCCTTCGAGCTTTCACCCGGGTAGCGGACCTTGATCTCGACGCCGGCCATGATGGCGACGCCGGTGATCCGGAGAACGGGTGCCTCCGGGTCGCGCGGCGCGGGCGCACTCGGCTGTTCCTCGAAGCCGCCCATGATCGCCACACCGCCGGTATCGACGTGCACATCGGGCGGGACCGTGATCTCGACGCCGCCCCAGAAGGTGAAGATGCTCACTTCGGTGACACCGGGCCCGAGCACGGCCTCTCGGAAGTCGAGCTCGGCGCCGCCCATCACGGCGAGGACGAAGGTGTGGCGGGCGGGCACCCATGAGCCCTTGCGTGTGACGCCGCCCATCACCGCGACGAGGACCTGCCGCTCGCGCTGCGGCGCCTCGGCCGGCAGGCGGCGGGGTGCGGGTGCGGGCGCGGTTTCCGGCACTGCGGGCTCGGGCAGGGCCGGAAGGTCGGCCAGGAGCTGAGCGAGAGCGGCCTCATCCGTGGCCCGATGGGCGACATCGAGCCTGCGCTCCAGCTCTTCGAGAGTGAGCCGGTCGCCGGCAAAGTGCTCGATCAGCCGCTCGATCGTGCGCTCCCGTCGCTCACGCAGAATCGGGGCGGGGGTGCGGGATTCGCCCATTCTCCTTCTCCCAATGCGCCGCGGCGGCGCCCAGAGGGGCGTCGTCCGAACCCTCAATGATCGAGGGCATGATTGACAGCCGCAAGCACCGCGGCCTATCTTCGACAATCTCCCCGACAAGTCCATTCCACCGACACCATCGCTGTGCGCGCGTACTACGGTCGTATCAAAGGGCGCCTGCTGGTCGCCTTCGCGATCAGCTTCGCCGGTCTCGTGGCGCTGTACTTCGTGAGCACCCAGTCCCTGGACAGCCTCACGGCCCAGGTGAACAGTGCGCTCGCGCAGCTGGGCGACCGCATGGACCGCACCGCCCAGCTCGAGCGCGGTCTGCTGGACCAGTTCGCGGCCGGGCAGGCGTTCATCGTGACCGGAGACTCGAGCCGGCACGAGGAATTCCTTTCGCTCGGTGAGCTGACGGCCGAGCGGATCGCGGGCTACCGCATTCTCGCCGACCTGACGGACGAGGAACGCGAGCCGATCAACCGGATCGCCGAACTGCACGACTCGCTCACGGCCGTGCATCTCGATGCCCAGCGCCGCCGTCGCATGGGGGATGCACCCGGTGCGGGTGCGGCGCTCGCGGCCGCGCAGCCCATGCTGTCCCAGTTGCGCACGACGATCGGCATCCTCCAGGATGGCGAGGTCCGTCGGGTGGAGGACACAGCGACGTCGCTCACTCTGCGTGCGAGCGAGATCCAGACGCTGCTGCTCATCCTGCTCGCGGTCACCGCGCTGATTGCGATCGGCTTCATCAACTTCACGCTGCGCGCGATCGAACGGCCGCTGGGCAAGCTGGTGGCGGCGGCGAATCAGTTCGGCGAGGGAGATCTCCAGATCTCGCTGAACGGGCGCATGCCCGCGGAGTTCCAGGTGCTGGCGGGCGCGTTCACGACGATGGCGGACCGCTTCCGCACGATCGTGGGCGAGACAGTGGCGACGGCGAATCGGATCACGGTGTCGGCGTCGGACCTGTCGAGCATCTCCGAAGAAGTGGCGGCATCGAGCGGCGAGGTGTCGACGGCGATGGTCGGGATCTCGACCGGTGCGGAGCACCAGGCCGTCGGGCTGCGCACGGTGGATCAGGCGCTGGAGCACATGCGCGCGCGCGCGGCGGAGATCGACGCGGCAGCGGAGCGCGTGCGGGTGGTCGGTGCACGCATCCGCGAGCTGGCGGAGGCGAAGCGCCGCGACGTAGCGCGCGCGAGCGCGATGCTGCTGGAAGTGCGCGAGGTCGTGCAGACGTCCGGCAGTCAGGTGGAGGAGCTGGAGCGGGTGTCCGAGACGATCAGCCGCTTCCTCGAGACGATTCAGGGTATTGCCCGGCAGACGAACCTGCTCGCACTGAACGCGGCGATCGAGGCCGCGCGCGCGGGCGAGCACGGCCGCGGCTTCGCGGTCGTGGCGGATGAGGTCCGGAAGCTGGCGGACGGGAGTGCGCGTGCGGCCGACGAGGTCGCCGCGGCCGTTCAGCGCATCCGCAACCAGATCGAGACGGTGGCCGGCACGATGGCCGCCGGGTCCGAGAAGGTGGCGGATGTGGAGACGGTGTCGAAGGGAGCGGAGACGGCGTTCGAGGCGATCGTGGCCGCCGTGACGGAGGTTACGGGCGCCGCGGACCAGGTCGAGGCGTCGGCCCGGGAAAACCGGAACGCAGTCGCGTCCGTAGAGCAGAATGTGCGGGCGGTCGGTGCGACGGCGGAGGGCCACGCTGCGAGTGCACAGCAGGTGAGCGCGGCCGCTCAGGAGCAGTCGGCCGCCACCGAAGAGCTGAGCGCAGCGAGCGTGGAGCTGCTGCACGCGGCCGAACGGCTGAAGGAGCTGGTGTCGGGATTCAGGACCTAGTCCGGGTGAGGCGGGCGACTCGGAGCGGGCGACCTGCGGCGGGCGACATAGGGCGGGCGACATAGGGCGGGCGACATACGGCGGGTTTTGAGGCGGGTTTTTTGAGGCGGGTTGCGGGCGGGTACAGGGGGTGGTGGCTTGGACAACGTTCTTTCGTGGGCGGTCTTCGGGCTGATCGCGGGGGCGATCGCGAAGTTCGTGCTCCCGGGCAAGGACCCGGGCGGATGCCTGGTCACGATGCTGATCGGGATCGTCGGCGCGTTCCTGGGCGGATTCTTCAGCCGCGAAGTGCTGGGCGGCGCGCCGGTCACCGGGTTCGACCTGCGCTCCTTCGCGATCGCGGTGCTCGGCTCGATCGCGCTGCTCCTCGTCTACCGCATGTTCGCCGGCCGCCGGCGCTGATCTCTAGGGCATGACGTGGGCGGGTGCCGGGTTCACCGGCACGCCTGCGGCTGCCAACACCTGTTTGATCTCCCGCGCCGTCGGCGCACCTTCCTGAAACATCCGGCCGATGAGCGCGCCGCCCGCGCCCGCGAGCAGGAAGAGGTCGCGCAGGTGTTCGGCGCTGCCCGCGCCGCCGCCCGCGATCACGGGCACCTCGACCGCCTCATCGAGTCGCGCCGCGAGCTCGAGGTCGAACCCGCGACCCGTGCCCGTCCTGTCGATGCTCGTGATCATGATCTCGCCCGCGCCCTGTTCGACGCCGCGGCGCGCCCACGTCACGGCATCGAGCGGCGTCGCGTCCGCACCACGATGCGTGAACACGCGGAACCACGTGTGTTCGGGCGGCGGGCCCGCGGAGTGGGTGGCGTCGACTTCGGGCCGCGCCTCGATCTCGACCTGCCGTCGCTCCTCGCGCACATCGATGGCGAGCACGAGGCGAGCGGCGCCGTAGCGCTGGCTCGCGTGCGCGAGCATGTCGGGGTCCACGACCGCCGCGTCATCGAACACCACCTTCGCAGCGCCCGCACCGATCAGCGCATCGACCTTATCGAGCGTGCCGATCCCTCCGCCCGCGAGAACAGGAACAAAGAGGCTTTGCGACGCGGTGTCGATCACGTTCACCAGCCGCGCCTGACCTTCGTAATCCTCGGACGCATCCAGGAACAGGATCTCATCCACGCCCTCCGACTGGAGCTGGCGTGCGAACTCGATGGGATCGGCGTCATCGCGCAGTCCCCGTTCGCGCGCGGGCTGCGCGAGTCGGCCGGCGCGAAGTTCGACGCGAGCGATGATTCGGCGAGGTGTTTCGGCTGGAGAGGTCGGCATGCGTGCTCCGGATCTGATGGGATCGAGCGCGTCCCGACTCCCCGCACCCGGTCCGGCGGATGAATGGCGTGATTCGCGAAGCAAGTCCCGCGCCGGACGATCAGGGCTGAAGCGCGTATGCAAGGTAGCGCGCCGCCTGCCGCTCGGCCCAGAAACGGGGTGCCCACGGGGACCCCTCGATGAAGCCGACGTGCCCGCCGTGCGCGACCAACCCGGTGTGGATGCACGGGTTGGCTGCGGCCTCGGCGTGCGGGAACCACGGCTCCGGCAGGAACGGATCGTCCGCGGCGTGCAGCAGCAGCACGGGAATGCGGATGCGAGGGAGCCAGGGCCCGGAGCTGGAGCGGGTGTAGTAGTCCTCGGCGCTGTCGAAGCCGTGGATCGGCGCGGTCAGGGCGTCATCGAACTCGCGGAAGCTGCGTGCGCCGCGGGCGCGCTCGAGGTCGCAGTTCCCGTCGAGCTGGGCGGCCTTCGCTTCCATCTTGGCGATCAGCGATTTCAGGAACACGCCCGTGTAGAACCGGCCCATCCGTCCGGAGTCGAGCGCGCGTGCGCCCGCATCGAGATCGTACGGGACCGAGATGGCGACGGCCGCCGCGAGTCGGGCGCGCGCGTCGTCGCCTTCTTCTCCCAGGTACTTGAGCAGTGCGTTGCCGCCGAGGGAGAACCCGAGCGCGGCGAGCCGGCGGCCGGGGAAACGTTCGGCGAGGTGCTGAAGGACGTGGCGGATGTCGCCGGTGTCGCCCGAGTGGTAGAAGCGGGTGGTGCGGTTGGGCTCGCCGCTGCAGGAGCGGAAGTTGAGACCGACCGCAGCGATGCCGCGGCGGTAGAGCTCGCGGTAGCTGTAGATCGCGTAGCCGCGGCGTGCGGAGCCCTCCAGGCCGTGCAGCAGCAGGACGAGCGGTGCATCGGGCGCCGGTTCCGGCGGAAAGTCGAGATCGACGAAGTCGCGGTCGGGCGTGGCGAGACGCTCCCGGCGAAATGCGGGCGGCCGCGGCCGGCGGAGTAGTCGTCCCGCTACGGTCTGTGCGTGAGCGCCGGGGAGCCATGGCGCGGGTCTCAACGGCTCGAGCTCGAACGCGGGGCCTTTCGTTGCAGCCATGCTCCTTCGAAGTTGCGCGAATGCGGGCGCAAGATGCGGAGACCGGCAGCGGCGCACCAGCCGCGTTCGACCCGCGGCCGTGGCAGGCGGACACGCAGGCCGCGCGACTCGGCCGGATCCACCTGAACAACGCGGGCGCGGCCCTCATGCCCGCGCCGGTGATCGGCGCCGTCGAGTCGCATCTGCGGCTCGAGGCGGAGCTGGGCGGCTACGAGGCGGGTGACGCCGCGGCGCACGCGATCGATGAGTCGTACCGTTCGATCGCGGCGCTCGTCGGCTGCGAGCCGCGCAACATCGCCATCGTCGAGAATGCCACCGTGGCGTTCGCGCAGTCGCTGTCCGCGTTCGACTTCCGTCCCGGCGACGTCATCCTGACGACGCGCAACGACTACGTCTCCAACCAGCTCATGTACCTCTCGCTCGCGCGCCGCGCCGGCGTGGAGGTGGTGCATGCGGAGGATGCGCCGGAAGGTGGCGTCGATCCGCAGTGGGTGCGGGAGCGGCTGCGCACGGCGCCGCCGCGGCTCGTCGCGCTGACGTGGGTGCCCACGAACTCCGGGCTCGTCCAGCCGGCCGCGGCCATCGGCGCGGAGTGTGAGGAGGCGGGCGTGCCGTTCGTCCTCGATGCCTGCCAGGCCATCGGGCAGATCCCGATCGATGTGAACGCGCTTCGCTGCGACTACATGGCGGTGACCGCGCGCAAGTTCCTGCGCGGCCCGCGCGGCATCGGTTTCCTGTACGTGTCGGACCGTGCGCTCGGGCGCGGGGATCATCCGCTGTTCGTGGACATGCGCGGCGCGGACTGGACCGATCCGGCGGAGTTCCGGCTGGCCGACGACGCGCGCCGCTTCGAGAACTGGGAGTTCGCGTACGCGCTCGTGATCGGCATGGGCGCGGCGGCGCGTTACGCGGCGCGGGTCGGCGTACCCGAAGCCGGCGCGTATGCCGCAGGTCTTGCCGCGCGGCTGCGCGAGGGTCTGGCGGCGATCCCGCGCGTGCGTGTCCTGGACCGCGGGCCGGAGCTATGCGCCATCGCAACGGCCGCGATCGAGGGCCTGGACGCGGCGGACGTCGTGCAGCGGCTGCGCGAACAGGCGATCAACACGAGCGCCACGTTCCGGGCGTGGGCGGTGTTCGACATGGACGGGAAGCGTGCACGCGATGCCCTTCGGCTCTCGCCGCACTACTACAACACCAGCCGCGATGTCGACACGGCGATCGCCGCGATCGAGGACCTGGTCACCGTCGGGTCGTAGATGTAACCGTGGCCGGGGCCCACTGAACCCCGGCCACGGCCGCGCAAGAAAGGCGGGAAGGTACTGCAGAGGCCCGGCGGGGGCGGGACCCCCCGGCCCGCCGTCCGCCGGGTGCATGGAGCAGGCGTCTCCGCCAACTCCGGTCTCCGTACGGGTCATTCTGCCCCGGAGTTTCGCTCCCAAGACCTTTGACGCCATCTCCGGGTAGAACGTTGCACTCGGCCAGCCGCAGTGCTTTCAGGGTGGAGCGTGAAGGACCGCATCCTCATTCGCAACGCGCGACAGCACAATCTCAAGGGAATCGATCTCGACCTGCCGCGCCGCTCGCTCGTGGTGCTGACCGGCCCGAGCGGTTCCGGCAAGTCGTCACTCGCGTTCGACACACTCTACGCGGAGGGGCAGCGCCGCTACGTCGAGTCGTTGTCGACGTACGCGAAGCAGTTCCTCGAGCGCATGGAGAAGCCCGCGGTCGACCGGATCGAGGGCATCAGTCCCGCCGTCGCCATCGAGCAGAAGAACCCCACGAAAACCAGCCGCTCCACCGTCGGAACCGCCACCGAGACGTACGACTATCTGCGACTGCTCTGGGCGCGCGCCGGGCGCACGATCTGCCCAGAGTGCGGCCGCCGGGTCACACCCGACACGGTCCAGTCGGTGACGGATGCGGTGATGGCGCGGGGCATGGGCGCGCGGCTGCTGATCGCGTTCCCGCTGCCGCGCAGCGCGCGCATCTCGCACGCCACCGTCGTCGAGAATCTGCGCGCACTCGGCTTCATGCGCGTGCTCGTCGGCAGCGACACGCTCGACCTCGCCGAGCCGGGCGCCGAGGATCCCGCTCGCCTCGGCCACGATCTGGCCGGCGCGGAGGAGCTGCTCGTCGTCGTCGACCGTGTGATCGTCCGCGCGGACGGCCGCGAGCGCATCGCGGATTCGGTCGGCACCGCATTCCGCGAAGGCGATGGGCAGGTGATCGTCGTGGATGCAGAAAGCGATGCGCGCACGCCGTACTCGGACCGCTTCCACTGCCCGGAGCATCCGGAGATCCGATTCCTCGAGCCGTCGCCGCGGCTCTTCTCGTTCAACAACCCTTACGGCTCGTGCCCGAAGTGCACGGGTTTCGGCGCAACGCTCGACTACGATGAGTCGCTCATCGTGCCGAACCGCGGGCGCTCGCTCGAGGACGGTGCGGTCGATCCGTGGGAGAAGCCGCGCTACGGCAAGCAGCGGCGGAAGCTGCTGGCCTACGCGCGCGAGAAGGACGTGCCGGTCGATGTGCCGTGGTCGGAGCTGCCCGCGCGGTTCCGGCGCACCGTGCTGCGCGGCGAGCGCGGCTTCACGGGCGTGATCCCGTTCCTGAAGTCGCGCGAGAGCAAGCGCTACAAGCAGTACATCCGGGTCTTTCTGCGTCAGTACCAGTGTGCGACGACGTGCTCGGAATGCAACGGCGGCCGGCTGCGTCCCGAGGCGCTGTACGTGCGCGTGCTCGGCCGCGACATCGCAACCATGGCCGCGCAGCCGATCGCGGAGCTGCGACGCTGGATCGAGTCGCTCGAGGATGCGCCGCCGCCCGAAGGGCTCACGCCGCAGGAGCGGGGGATAGCCGCGCCGATCCTGCGCGAACTGCGTGCGCGGCTCGGATTCCTCGACGAAGTCGGGCTCGGCTATCTGACGTTGAGCCGGCAGACACGGACATTGTCGGGAGGCGAATCGCAGCGCATCGCACTCGCGAACTCACTCGGCGCGCACCTCGTCGATGCACTCTACGTACTCGATGAACCGACGGTCGGCCTGCACCCGCGCGACACGGACCGGCTGCTCGCACTGCTCGCCAAACTGCGCGACGCGGGCAACAGCGTGATCGTCGTCGAGCACGACACCGCAGCCATCCTCGCGGCCGATCACGTCGTCGAGCTGGGACCCGGCAGCGGCGAGAAGGGCGGAAGTCTCGTGTTCCAGGGGCCGCCCGCTGCGCTGGCTGCGGCGGACACGGTAACGGGGCGCTTCATCTCGGGACGCGAGCCCGCGCCCGCGCCGCCCCGGCGACGGCACGGCCCGCGCGCGTGGCTCGGCCTGCGCGGCGCACGGCTGCACAACCTGCACGGCGTCGACATCCGCATCCCTCTCGGCGAGCTCACCGTCGTCACGGGTGTGAGCGGTTCCGGCAAGAGCACACTCGTGCACGACGTGCTCTACCGCGCGCTGGAGAAGGAGCTGGCGGGCGGCGAAACGAGCGCGAAGCTGCATCTCGGCGAAGTCGTGGGCGGCTACGATGCGATCGAAGGCGCCGCCGCGATCGATGCGGTCGTGCTCGTCGACCAGGCGCCGATCGGGCGGACGTTTCGCTCGAATCCCATCACCTACATCAAGGCGTTCGACTGCATCCGCGAACTGTTCGCGGAACAGCCGCTGGCGCGCGCGCGCGGATACACCCCCGGCCATTTCTCCTTCAACGTGGCCGGCGGCCGCTGCGACGCATGTCAGGGCGAGGGCGTGAAGACCATCGAGATGGTGTTCCTCGCCGATGTGCACATCGTGTGTGATGTGTGTGGCGGTGCGCGCTACGACCGCGAAACGCTCGAGGTGCAGTTCAAGGGCCTGAACATCCGGCAGGTGCTCGACCTCACGGTCGATGAGGCGATCCGGTTCTTCATCCGGGAGGATCGCCTCGGTCATATGCTCTGGCAGCTCCAGCAGGTCGGGCTCGGGTACCTGCGGCTCGGTCAGCCGGCGCCCACGCTCTCCGGCGGTGAAGCGCAGCGGCTCAAGATTGCGCGCGAGCTGATTCAGGCGGGCAGGAAGCGCGGCCATCGCCTGTACATCATGGATGAGCCCACGACCGGTCTCTCGGGTCCGGAAGTGCGCAAGCTGCTCGCCGTGCTGCGGCGCCTCCTCGACGCCGGCCACAGCGTCGTGCTCATCGAGCACAACCTCGACGTGATCCGCGCTGCCGACTGGATCATCGACCTCGGTCCCGAGGCGGGTGACGCGGGCGGGCGTGTTGTGGCGATGGGTCGGCCTGCAGAGGTGGCGGCCGTGGCGGAGAGTCATACGGCGGCGTTTCTGCGCGCGGCCGGTGAGGCGGCTGCGGGCTAGGAGGGTGGGGCGGGCGACGAACGGCGGGCGACTTGGGGCGGGCGACCTGTGGCGGGCGACTTGAGGCGGGTTTTGAGGCGGGTTTGTTGAGGCGGGAACGGCGGGGGGGATCTGAATCGTCCACTCGCGCTCGTCGCTCCGACCGACGGGCGCTATTGCTCTTGCAGCGAACATAAACGACCGCGGCTCCCCGTTCGCCCGGGGACCGCGGTCGTTTGTGTTTGCCAGACGGATGAAAGTGACCGCGGGTCTCGATCATCGGCACGTGCGGTCGTTTGACTTCGCATGGGGAGACAGGGCAGTCGCGAAGACGGACGAACCGGCGATTGGAACGTCGGCCACTGAAAGCAACCGCCGTTCCCGCCCCAGGTCGCCCGCTCCACGTCGCCCAGGGGTCACCTCTCCCGAGGTATCCGGACGATCCGAACGTACCCGGGTCTCGCGGGCAGCCCGGCACTGCACGCAACGGGCAGTTCACGCGTCGCGGATGCCGTGCGCAGCCGGATGGTGACGGTCTGCGTGCATGATTGCACTCGATCGTACGCCCGGTCGCCTTCGTGCTGCACATCGTGTCCGGCGACCGCTGCGACCGTTGCACCGGGCACGAGCGTGGTGCAGGAAACGTTGTCGCCGAGAGCGAAGCCATCCTCCGTCACGCGGAAGCTGTAGCGGCCGCCGCAGTCGGCGGCCATGAGATGAGCCAGCGCGGTTCGCGCGAGTTCCTGTCCGAATGCGGGTGGCGGGTCGGCTTCCTCGACGACGATGCCATTCACACCGAGCGCGTCGGAGAGCCGGTCGGGGGTCATTGTGCCATCGAGGAACCCCTCGAGTGCCGCCACGTCGGAGTCACCTGCGCCGAGCGTACGCCAGGCGCTGATGTAGTCGTCGGCCTGATAGCGTCCGTCGGCTGAAGCGGCACGTACGATGAGGGCGTGCCAGAAGTCAAACAGGTCGGCGCCATGGGGACGGAGCACGGCCTCCGTCAGCAGAGCGATGATGTTGCCGCAGGCGTACACGAGTTGCGGCCGACCCTCGCGCGTGGAGGCGCGCAGTGACGTTGCGACGAGACCGCTGCGACAGTCGTTGAGCGCTGCGGTCTGGTAGTCGAGGAACCGCGCCTCGTCGATCAGCTGCATTTCCATCAGCGCGCGCTCGGCCAGCGCGTCCGCGCCGCCCTCGTGCATCCACGCATCTTCACTGCCCGGATAATGAGCGATCTCGCCGTTCCAGACGTGTGCGGCTTCATGGGCGAGGAAGTGAAGGAGTTCGATCGTCGCCGATGACGATTCCGTATCCCAGGCCGTACCCTGTACGCCGAGCTGGATGACGCCGGGCAGGATTCCGCCGCCGTACTCGTACCCGGCGCTCGTACCGGGATCGTAGTCGAACAGCACGAACGGCCGCGCAGGTGGTGCCGCGTCGAGCCGCTCGCGATAGAGCGCGAACAGTCGTGGCAGCGCGTCCCGTGTTCGGCGTGCGATCCATTGCGGGAGGCCGGGATCCACGATCGCGATCACATCCTCGGACGCGACCGGCACGGCGGAGCCGAAGTAGACGTACGTGCCGCGTCCGGTCGCGTCGATCCATTCCACCGGTCCATCGCGGCGTTCGCCGTCGACGATGACCGCGGCGCCGGACGGCGGTATGAAGCGAAAACGGCGCACGAACGCACGCTCGCCGGCATCATCGGCGGGCCGCGCCACGAGGTGCCCGGTGTACATCGCGACGCCGCCATCCGTGAACCGGCGGAAGAACTCGTACTCGCGTGAAAGCTGCTCGTCGAACTCCGGGAATCGAACACGCACTTCGCGCGCACTCGTGCCATCCGATCGGAGCACCTCGAACTCGCCATCGCGATCGAAACGGAACCTTGGCGTAAGCACCTCGAACGTCCTGCTTCGAAAACCCTGCGCCGGCCTCTCGAACCGCAGTGCGCGCACCGGCGTGTCGAACTGCCACGTGGCCACCCACCCCCTGCCCGCCGGATCCCGTTCGACGCGCACGATGTCCTGCCCGCGTAGGTCCCGCGCCGGCGCAAGCAGCGACAGAACCACGAGCCACCCAATCCCGCCGTAAACGCGCATTACCCCCGTCCAGTGGAGACCCCGCCTTTGATGCCCAGCCGAGCCTCCGCGTTGCCCCGATGTCCCCGCCGTGAGTCGCCCGCCCCAGGTCGCCCGCCGCAGGCCGCCCGCCCCAGGTCGCCCCACGCAGAAACTTTTCCAAAGCAGGAGCAGTACATCCCCATCAGGTCCACCCCATCACATACGGGCCTGGAGAAATCTATGCGCCGCGCATTCGTGTTCGCCGCCGCGCTGCCGTTGCTGTTGTCCGCATGCACCGAGATCTACGGTGTGGGCGGGGATCGGTTCGAAGGTCGCTGGGACTACGATGGCTGGGTCGACCGCGCCTTCGATGAGTACGTGACCGGTTCACTGCGCATCACGCGGGCGAGCCGCGGGCGAGCGTACGTGGACATCGACTGGCACTGGCGGGACGACGGATTCACCGTCCTGCGGATCCGGTCGGAGACGCGTGCGGTCGCGGACATCGACGGCGACTGGATCGAGTTCGAGTTCTACGGCGACTACTGGACCGGCAGCCGCTGGGTCCCCTTCCGTCTGTATCACGAGGGCCGGCTGCGCGGCCGCAGGATCGACGGACAGTGGTGGCTCGACATGCAGGGCTACGCGGACGAGCAGGGCGATTTCACAGCACGTCGGTGAGGACGCGCCGCGCGTCTCCATCCTGTTCCCGTGCCGGGACGCGGCCGCGACGCTGCCCGCCGCCATCGAATCGCTGAGCGATCAGTCGTTCGGCGATTACGAAGTGCTGGCGGTGGATGACGGCTCCACGGATGCAACGCCGAGCCAGTTGCATGACTGGGCGACGCACGATGCGCGTGTCCGCATCCTCGATTCCAACGGCGCGGGGCTGATCGCAGCGCTCCGGCTCGCGGCGGATGTGGCGCGCGGCGAGCTGCTCGCGCGCATGGATGCGGACGACATCGCCGAACCGGACCGGCTCGCGAAGCAGGTCGCGCTCATGGATGCACGACTGGATGTCGTCGCATGTGGCACGCTGGTCCGGTATTTCCCGCGTGATGCACTGCGCGATGGCGCGCGCCGCTACGAGCGGTGGATCAATGCGCTCGTCTCACCCGAAGAAATCGCGCGCGACCGCTTCGTCGAGTGCCCGATTCCACATCCCACGCTGGTCGTGCGCACTGCGGCGTTCCGTGAAGCGGGCGGCTACATCGACCGCGGCTGGCCCGAGGACCACGACCTCATCCTCCGGCTCGCGGCGCGCGGACCACTCGCGAAGGTGCCGGAGGTGCTGCTGCACTGGCGTGAGTCGGCGGAGCGTGCATCGCGCACGCAGCCGCGCTACGCCGCCGCAGCGTTCACGGCCTGCAAGGTCCACCACCTGATTGCGTCCGTGCTGCGCGGAAGGCCCGTGGTCGTGTGGGGTGCGGGCCCTGTCGGGAAGGCGTTCGCGCGCGAGCTGCTGAAGCAGGGCGGAAGGCTGGCCGCGTTCGTCGACATCGATCCGCGCAAGATCGGACAATCGATGCACGGCGTGAACGTGCTCGCTGCGGAAGATATCGGCCCGCCCGACGGGCGCTTCGCGGTGGCGGCGGTCGGTTCAGCGGCCGCACGCGCGGAGATCCGCAGCGCGCTCGCGGCGTTCGGCTGGCGCGAGGA
This sequence comes from uncultured Gemmatimonadaceae bacterium, assembly GCA_964444685.1. Taxonomy (GTDB): domain Bacteria; phylum Gemmatimonadota; class Gemmatimonadetes; order Longimicrobiales; family RSA9; genus CAYUIG01. The sequence continues at coordinate 19,466 of CAYUIG010000042.1, forward strand.
GCTGGATTTCACAGCCGTCGCCTGAATCAGGTGGGGACGGCGCCGCGCTCGGGGTCGGGATAGAGCGCGCGCGCGCCGCTGTCCTTCAATGCATCCGCACACCAGTCGAGCAGACGGGACCGCAGCGCATCGGGCACGTCCGCGTGACGGTTGGCCGAGCCGCGCACGAACAGCTCCGCATCCGTCTGCATCAGGTGCGGCGGATGCATCTCGAAGGCATCGGCGTGCTGTGACATGTAGTCGAACCCGCACTTGCGAACGACTTCGGCCAGCTCCTGCATGCTGAGCGCCGCCACCCCGAGAAACGCGGCGACCTGGCGCACCACCTCGGGCAGGTCGGCCTTCATGTCCTCGAAGCGTACGAAGAACACGTTCGGCTCCGACTGCGCGCGCTCCCACCACGCGCGCACGTGGTCGGGCCAGGTTCCCCACCACATGAGCTCGTCCGACATGAACCATGCGGTGCTCTGTTCGCGCGTCGGCGCGATCGCGCCCGCGTTCGTGCGCAGGAAATCGACGCAGCTCGCATAGCAGGACACGGGATGCCGCGACACGTAGATGTAGCGCGAAGCGGGATTCCACGGGCAGTGCGGCGCGGGCAGGTGCGTCTTGATGATGCGTGACGGGCGCTCGCTGCCAACGAGCGGGGCATCCGCAAGACTCACGGACTTGAGTCCTTCGGCCCACGGCGAGATCGCATAGAGCGTGCGACCGGAGTCGACGATGTCGCCGCGGCCGCGCATGAGCACTTCGTATACCACGTGCTGCATCCACGTCGTCCCGCACTTCATCGCCGTCACCACGAACACATCCTCGGGACGCGGCGTGTAGTCCATGCCCGCGGCGAAGCTCTCTGGGCTGCACGTGCCGCGCGGGCCGGCGAGTCCGCGTTCGTGAAAGGTGGCGCGCTCGAAGTCGAACTTCGTGAAGCGCTCGTTGATGCGCATGATCGGCCAGAGCAGGCGCGCGTGTGTGCGCAGCTTCCGGCGGAACTGCTCGCGCCCTTCGGGCGGCAGGCCGTAGTAGCCGAGCCCGCGCGTCGCCTGGTCCGCCCAGCCGAGCACGAAGGAGAGGTGGAAGAGCTGCACGAGGAAGAGCAGCACCACCAGGCCCAGGCCGAGCGCGATCCAGATCATGGTCGGATGCGCGGAACGAGTGCGACAGCGCGCAGCGGCCCGCCCGAACCACCACCGATCTTCATGGGCAGCGCGAACAGGATCGCTCCCGTTGGCGGCAGCCGATCGAGTCCCGTGAGGTTCTCGAGGCCGGGCACGCCGCGCGCGTTCGCGATGCGGTGGACCATGAAGTCCGCGGACTGGCCGCCATCGATCGAAGCGACGTCGGTACCGAGCGCCGCGACGCCACGATCCTCCACCAGGAGCCGCGCCGCTTCCGGGCCGTAGCTGGGGAAGTGCAGGTTGGACGCGTCGCCGGGCGTGTCGTCACCGAGATAGCGCGCGGCATCCGGCCAGAAGCGATCCCAGCCGGTGCGCAGCAGTACGATCGCACCTTCCGGGACGCGTCCATGCGCGGCTTCCCAGTCGAGCACGTCCTGCTCGGTCAGCAGGTAGTCGGAGTTCTGGCCGGACTGCGCGCTGATGTCGATCACGACCGCGGGCGCGATCAATCGTTCGAGCGGAATCGCATCCGCGCCATCACCGCCTTCGGCGAAATGGATCGGTGCGTCCAGGTGTGTGCCGCCGTGCTCCGGCGTGCTCACCGAGAATGCGGAGTAGAAGTAGCCGCCCTCCGTGGGACCGTACGACAGTGTGTCGAGGCGGAAGCGCGTCGGCGACGTCGGCCAGTATACCGTGTTGGCGTCGTACGTGTGCGTCAGGTCGACCCGATCGTAGTCGGCGAGGTCGAACGTCGCGGGCGTATCCGCCGGCTGAGTGCAGGCGGCGACGGCGAGGAGGAGAAGTGCGTGCCTCAAGTGGCCTCCGGACGGGTGAGCCGGTAGATCAGCAGTGCCGCCCGCTTCGCAGCGCGTTCGATAGACCGGAGGTTGACCGTCTCGCGGACCGTGTGCCCGCCGGAGCCCTGGGCGCCCAGGCCATCGAGCCCGGCCTCGACGCGGGAGGCCACGAAGGAGATGTCCGCCGCGCCGCGCCGGCCCGGGTCGAAGGCCTCGACCGGGCCCATGCCGAGGTCCCGGCTCACCGCGTCCAGCTCTGCGAGCAGCGCGCGGTTCGCATCGGTCGGCGGCATCGACGGGTAGCCGTCGAAAAACGTGATGGTAGCCTTTGTGCCGGGCAGCGACCGGGCCACGATCTCCCGCATCCGCTGGCGGGTCCGCTCGAGCTGTTCGTCCGAGATCGTGCGGATGTCGCCGGTCGCGATGGCCACCGGCGGCACGACGTTCGTCTTGCCGAATGCCTGGCCGCGCGCCTCGGTATCGTTCCAGCCGGCCTCCGTGCCGGCCACGAGCGTGGCCGCATTGAAGGTCAGGTACTCCTCGCCCGCCAGCTCATCGTAGAAGGACGAGAGGATGCGGGCGGCCTCGTAGACCGCGCCGACGCCGACGCCGCGGCTGAACACACCCGAGGAGTGGGCGGTCGTGGCCTCGACCTCCAGCTTCCAGCTGCTGGCACTCCGGCGCGCGATCACACCCCAACCGGCGGACCCGCTCTCGAAACCGAGGGCGATGTCCGCTGCGTCACCCGCCTCGAGGAGGACCCGCCGGGCTTCGGAGACCGGGTCGCCCGGCCGTTCCTCGTCACCCGTCATGACCACGGTGATGGAGGCGTTGTCGAGCGCGCCGGCCGCGTTGAGCGCCTCGAGCGCCGACCAGATCACGACGTCTCCGCCCTTCATGTCCTCGGTACCGGGGCCCCGCGCCACGCTGTCGCTCACCATCTCGAAGCGCTGGAAGGGGCTGTCCTCCTCGAAGACGGTGTCCAGGTGGCCGATCAACAGGATGTGCTTCCCCTGGCCCTTCCGGGTGGCCACGAGGTGGCCGCCCCGGTTCATCTCCGCGGGCTGTTCCGCGTAGTGCACCTCGAAGCCCAGGGCCTCGAAGTGCGGTGCCAGCGCCTCGTAGACCCGGCGGACGCCCTCCGGGTTCAGGGAGCCGCTGTTGATGTCCACGATCTGCCGGAGAAGCTCGATCGCCTGGCCCTGGTTCGCCTCCACGGCGTCGGCGATCCGGGATTCGACCGGTGCGAGCTGGGCGGCCGCGGGGGTGGCTGTCAGGGTCGTCAGGAGGATCAGGAAGCGTCGCATTGTCCTCAGGGTCGATTTCGGGGGTCGAGTGTCGAGCAACATAGGGGACGGCAGGTGCGGCCGGGAGCCCGCAAGGTCGTGCGCGGGCGTACGCGCGCGCGGACCCGGGCGCGCGCGCGAGGGTAAGAATCCGGTCTGCATGCGAGGCCGCCGGCCCGGTGCAGGGTGAACGACCCCGGAAGAGGAATCGTCGATGTCGAGCCAGCCGCCCGAGAGCCGCGAGAAGGTCGTGCCACGTCTCATCGAAGAGGAGATGCGCGAGTCGTTCCTCGACTACTCGATGAGCGTCATCGTGCAGCGCGCGCTGCCCGACGTACGCGACGGACTGAAGCCCGTGCACCGTCGCATCCTGTACGCGATGCAGGAGGCGGGTCTCTCCGCCGGCCGGCCGTACAAGAAGAGCGCGACCGTGGTCGGTGACGTGCTGGGCAAGTACCACCCGCACGGCGACTCGGCGGTCTATGAAGCGCTCGTCCGCATGGTGCAGGACTTCTCGCTGCGCTACCCGCTCGTCGACGGACAGGGCAACTTCGGCTCGATCGACGGCGACAACGCAGCGGCCTACCGCTACACCGAAGCGCGCCTCACCCGCCTTGCCGGCGAGCTGCTCGCGGACATCGACAAGGATACCGTCGACTTCATCCCGAACTTCGACGACCGGCTGCGCGAGCCGACCGTGCTGCCCGCCAGGTTCCCGAACCTGCTCGTGAACGGCAGCAGCGGGATCGCGGTCGGCATGGCGACGAACATCCCGCCGCACAATCTGCGCGAGGTCGTGTCGGCGTGCGTGCACCTGATCGAGAATCCGGAGGCGACGGTCCGTGACCTCATGCGTCACGTCCGCGGTCCGGACTTCCCGACCGGCGGCTACATCTGCGGGTACGAGGGCGTGCGCGAAGCATACGAAACCGGCCGCGGCCGGATCGTGATGCGCGCGAAGGCGGACATCGAGGAGCCGGATGACGCCCGCCCGCGCATCATCGTGACGGAGATCCCGTTCATGGTGAACAAGTCGCGCATGATCGAGCAGATCGCACAGCTCGTGCGCGACAAGCGCGTGCCGGAGATCACCGACCTGCGCGACGAATCGGATCGCGATGGCATCCGCGTCGTGATCGAGCTGAAGCGCGATGCGATTCCGCAGATCGTGCTGAATCAGCTCTACAAGCACACGCAGCTCCAGTCCACGTTCGGCGTGATCATGCTCGCGCTGGTGGACGGTGTGCCGAAGATCATGGATCTGCGCGAGCTGATCCGGCACTTCATCGATCACCGTCACACGGTGGTCGTGCGCCGCACCGAACACGACCTGAACGCAGCGCTCGAGCGGGAACACATTCTCGAAGGTCTGAAGATCGCGGTCGATGCGATCGACGAAGTGGTCGAGCTGATCAAGGCCTCGCCTGACACGGAGACCGCGAGCACGAGGCTGCAGGAGCGCTTCGGTTTGTCGGAACGGCAGGCGAAGGCGATCCTCGACATGCGGTTGGGCCGGCTCACGGGCCTCGAGATCGAGAAGCTCGAGGCGGAGCTGGCGGAGGTGCGGACGCAGATCGCCGACCTGCGCGACATCCTGGCGAGCCGCGAGCGGCGGATGTCGATCATCCGCGCAGAGCTCGAGGAGATCGCGACTGCGTATGGCGACGATCGCCGCACGGTACTCACCGACCTGAACGAGCTCTCGATCGAGGACCTGCTGGCCGACGAGGAGATGGTGATCACCATCTCGCACGAGGGCTACGTGAAGCGCCTGCCGCTCACGACCTATCGCGCGCAGCGGCGCGGCGGCCGCGGGCTCCAGGGCATGGAAACGAAGGAGGAGGACTGGGTCGAGCACCTGTACACGGCGCAGACCCACGACTACCTCATGGTGTTCACCGCGCGCGGGCACTGCTACTGGCTGAAGGTGCACGAGGTCCCGCTCGCCGGCCGCACCGCACGCGGGAAGCCGATCGTGAATCTGCTCTCGCTCGGGCCGGAGGAGCGGATTGCCGCGATCGTGCCCGTGCGCGAGTTCAGCGCGGACCGCTTCCTGATGTTCGCCACGCGCCAGGGTGTCGTGAAGAAGACCGCACTGTCCGCCTACCAGCACGTGCGCGTGACGGGCGTGAATGCGATCAACGTCACGGACGATGACGTGCTGATCGACGTGCAGATCACCACGGGTGATGATGAGGTGATCCTCGCCACGCGCGATGGCATGGCGATCCGCTTCCACGAGAGGGACGTGCGCGAGATGGGACGCGTCGCGACCGGGGTGCGCGGCATCCGCCTGCGGAGTGGCGACATCGTGGTGGGCATGGTCGTAATCGCGGCGGAGACGCGCGCGACCGCCACGCTGCTCGTCGCTACGGAGAACGGCTACGGCAAGCGCACGGACATCGACGCGTACCGCTTCCAGTCGCGTGGCGGCCAGGGCGTGATCAACTTCCGTCTGACCGAAGGAACAGGGAAGGTGGTCGCGATCAAGGGCGTGCAGCCGGACGACGAATTGATGCTGATCACGCGCCGCGGTGTGATCACGCGCCAGCGTGTCGCGGAGATCCGGGTGATCGGCCGCAATACGCAGGGCGTGCGGCTCATGCGCCTGGATGAGGGCGACCAGTTGATGGACGTGGCGCGCATCATTCCGGAGAACGGCGAGGAGCCGGAAGGTGAGGCGGACACGGAGATGGCGCCCGCGGGCGGAACCCTGGAGGAGCCGGCTGCCGAGGCCGTGGACGATGCCGGCACTCTCGAGTGAGCTGATCTCACCGGCCAGCGTACGCGACGCCGCGGAACGACTCCGCGGCGTCGCCGTGCGCACACCACTGCTGCCCGCACCGAGGCTGTCGGAGCGACTCGGCGCAGAGGTGCGGCTCAAGTGCGAGAACCTCCAGCGCGCGGGCGCATTCAAGCTGCGGGGCGCGTACACGATGATCGCGCGGCTCCCGGATGAAGAGCGGCGCCGCGGTGTGATCACCTTCTCGTCCGGCAATCACGCTCAGGGTGTGGCGCTCGCCGCGAAGCTGTTCGGCATCCACGCGACGGTCGTCATGCCGACCACCGCGCCCGCAGTGAAGGTCGAAGGCGCACGATCGCTCGGTGCCGAGATCGTACTCGAGGGCACCACATCCACCGAACGGCAGCGGCGCGCGGAAGCGATCGCTGCGGAACGCGGCTACGTGATGGTCCCCGCGTTCGACCACGCGGACATCATCGCGGGGCAGGGCACGGTCGGCCTCGAGATCCTCGAGGACTGGCCGGAAGCGGACGTGGTCATCGCACCGATCGGGGGTGGCGGCCTCGCGGCAGGGATCGCCGCGTGGGTGAAGTCGCAGCGGGCGGACGCCACGGTCATCGGTGTCGAGCCCGAAGCCGCGGATGCCATGCTCCGTTCGATCCGCGCGGATGAGCCGGTCACGATCGAGTCGCGCCCCACGATCGCGGACGGCCTGATGCCGGTGCGACCCGGCGACCTCACCTTCGCGCACGCACGCGCGTTCCTCGACGAGATCGTCACCGTGTCGGATGAGGCAATCGTCGAAGCGCTGCGCGGGCTGATGGCGCGCTCGAAGCTCATCGTCGAACCTTCCGGTGCGGCGACGACGGCCGCGCTGCTCTCGGGCCGTATCGACGTGGCCGGTCGCCGCGTGGCCGCCGTGATCTCGGGCGGCAATCTCGATCCCGCGCGCGCCGCGCAGCTGCTCGCATGAGCGAGCCGATGCCGGCCGGCCTGCGCATCGGTCACGCGCAGGACGACCAGGCGCGCACCGGCTGCACGGTCTTCCTCGGCCCGTTCCGTGGCGCCTGCGAGGTGCGTGGCCTCGCCACCGGCTCGCGTGAACTCGAAACGCTCTCACCTCTGCATCTCGCGGGACGCGCACACGCGATCCTGCTTACCGGCGGCTCCGCGTTCGGTCTCGCTGCCGCGGACGGCGTGATGGCGTGGCACGAGGAGCGCGGCATCGGCTTCGACACCGGCGTGGCACGCGTGCCGATCGTCCCCGCCGCCGTGATCTTCGATCTCATGACAGGCGACCCGTCGCGCCGACCGGACGCGGCGATGGGCCGCGCCGCGTGCGATGCCGCCACGGCGGAGCCGCCCGCACAGGGACGCATCGGTGCCGGCATCGGCGCGACCGCCGGCAAGATCCTCGGTCCAGCCGCTGCGTCGCCCGGCGGTTTCGGTTTCGCATCCGAAGCGCATGACGGCCACGTCATCGCAGCGGGCGTCGTAGTGAATGCGCTCGGCGATGTGCTGAATGCGCAGGGCGAGATCATCGCCGGTGCACGCGCAGCCGACGGGAGCTTCGCCGATGCGACGCGCGTCCTGCGCGCAGGCCGCGCCCCCGAACGCTACCGCAGCATCGTCACCGAAGGCACGAACACGACGCTCGCCGTCGTCATCACCGACGCGCCCATCGCACGCGGTGCCATGGTAGCGATCGCGCGCATGGCCGGCGCCGCGTTCGGCCGGCGCATCCGTCCCGTGTTCAGTCCGTTCGACGGCGACATCGTCTTCGCGGTGAGTACGGCCGAGGCCGGCGAACCGGTCGAGGCCGGTGTCGTGCTGGAGTACGGTGCGGTGGCGGCGCATCTCCTGGAGGCTGCGATCGAGCGCGC
>CAYUIG010000043.1:0-26305 GCA_964444685.1 uncultured Gemmatimonadaceae bacterium
CGAAGCGCGGATAGTCCGAGGCGAGCAGCGTGCCGACGCACGCGCCGATGTTCACGGCTTCGTTGCGCGCCGGCACGATGATGGACACGAGCGGCGCGTCCGATCCGTTCGCAGCCGGCTGCGCGCGCAGGCGCGGACGGCGCGCGAGCAACCATGGCAGCAGCGCGATCGGGATGAGCCACGGCAGCGCGGCGAGCAGGTCGGCTGCGGTCGGCAGCACTCAGCGCCTCGCTTGCCGGGCGTCCGCCGCGGCGTCTACGTTCCCGCGCCCATGACCCCGAACGATCTGCTGCACTGGCGCGAAGAGTTCCCGATCCTGCGGGACCGCGTCTACCTCAACTCCTGCTCGCTCGGAGCGCTGTCCACCCGCGTCGAGGATGCGGTGGGCTCGTTCCTCCGCGAGTGGCACGAGGCCGGCGCGTCCGCGTGGTACGATCGCTGGATCGACCGGCTCGACACACTGCGCCATCGCGTCGGCGCTCTCCTCGGCGCGCCTGCTTCCGATGTGGCGCTCACCGCCAGCATCTCCGCGGGCCTCGCCTCGATCGCTTCCGCCATCGATTTCCGGCGACGTCCTCGCGTCGTGATCTCGGAGCTCGAGTTCCCCACGCTCGCGTACGCATGGCTCGCACGGCCCGATGTCGAAGTCGTGCGCGTGCCGAGCGACGACGGCGCCACGATCGATCCGCAGCGCTTCGCCGACGCGGTGGACGACCGCACCGCGCTCCTTGCGACGAGTCACGTCTTCTTCGCCACCGGCGCGATCCAGGATCTGCGCACGCTCGCCGACATCGCGCACGCGCGTGGTGCGCTCCTGCTCGTCGATGCATACCAGAGCGCGGGCCAGCTCCCGATCGATGTCGTACGCGATGACGTCGACATCCTGCTCACGGGCCCGCTCAAGTGGCTGCTGGGCGGGCCTGGGCTCGCGTATGCGTATGTACGCGGCACGATGAACCCGACGACCGTGGGATGGTTCGGTGCGGCGTCGCAGTTCGATTTCGATACGTCGCAATGGACGCCGCGTGAGGATGCGCGCCGCTTCGAGCTCGGCACGCCCGCGCTGGCAGCCGTGCACGCCGCACTGGCCGCGCAGGCGATCATCGACGAGGTGGGCGTGCCAACCATCCGCGCGCGCAACGCCGCACTCACCGAACGGCTGATCGAGCGCTGTGCGGAAAACGGGTTGCGTGTGCGTGCGGCACCGCTTGCTTCGCAGCGGTCGGCGATTGTCATGATCGAACATGCAGATCCGGGTGGCGCCGTCACCGAACTCGCGCGCGCAGGCATCGTCGTGGACTGGCGGCCGGGCTGCGTGCGCGTGTCGCCGCACTTCTACAACACGGAGGACGAGGTGGACCGCGTGGTCGCGGCGCTCGCGGGAGCGCCATGAAGATTCGCGAGGCGCAGGCTGCCGTCGATGCATGGATCGGCCGGTTCCGTGAGGGCTACTGGCCGCCGCTGTCGAATCTCGCGCGCCTCGTCGAGGAGGTGGGCGAGCTGTCGCGCGAGCTGAACCATCGGTACGGCCACAAGCCGAAGAAGGCCGGCGAGCCGGAAGGGGATCTCGCACTCGAGCTGGGCGACATCCTGTTCGTATTGATTGCACTCGCGAACGAGCAGCACATCGATCTCGAGGAAGCGTTCCAGCGCGTGCTCGACAAATACGAAGCGCGGGACGCCGACCGCTGGACGCCCCGCTGAGGCTCGCCTTCGAGCCGGCCCGTCTCCGGCCGCGCCGTCAGAAGAGGAAGGCGAGGACCAGAATGACGAGGCCGATGACGAGGATGAGCCAGGCTGCACTGCGCAGCGCGGCCCAGATGCCGCCGAAGCCGAGCAGTGCGAGCAGCAGCAGCACGATCGCTATGACCAGCAGGAAATCCATCGTTCCCTCTCCTTGCGTGTTCCCTCTGCATGGAGGGGCAAGCTCCGGGCCAACGGGTCATCGCGGCGTGATCACGAGTTTTCCGAACATTCCGCCGGCCTCGAGGCGCTCGTGGGCTTCGCGAATGCGGTCAAGCGGCCATACGTCCGCAATGACGGGTTCGAGTGCGCCCGTGAGCACGAGCCCCATGACCTCGGCGAACTCGCGACGCGACGACATCGTGGTGCCCAGGATCTCGAGCTGCCGCCAGAACACGCGCCGGATGTCCATGGCTGCGCGCGGGCCCGTGGTCGCACCGTAGGTGACGAGACGGCCGCCCACCGCGAGCGAGCGCACCGCCGTCTCCCACATCACCTCGCCTACCGAATCGAAGACCACATCGACGCCGCGCTTCTCCGTGTCGCGCCAGAGCTGCTTCGACCAGTCGGGATCGGCGCGGTCGTAGACAATGTCGGCGCCGAGCGCTTTCACTCGGTCCACGTACGGCGCACTCGTGAGCGCGTGGATGCGCGCGTTCAGCCAGCGCGCGATGCGGATCGCCGCGGTGGCCACGCCGCCCGACGCGCCGGTGATGAGCACCGACCCGCCCTCGCGCAGCCGTCCGCGCGTGAACAGTCCGCGCCATGCCGTCGGGAAGACGAGCGGCGTGGCCGCGGCCTGCTCGAATGGAAAGCCGTCGGGCAGGCGGAGCAGGTTGCGCGCGGGCACGACCACGTACTCCGCGAAACCGCCCTGCACGTGTTCGCCCAGGATGCGGAACGACTCGCACAGCGGCTCCTCGCCGATGCGGCACATCGCGCACCTGCCGCACGACAGCACGGCATCGGCGACGACGCGATCCCCGACCTCGACCTCGGTCACGCCCGCGCCGGTCTGCTTTACGATCCCCGCGATCTCCGAGCCGCCGATGTGCGGCATCGTGGTCTCGATCGGCAGCCCGCGGCGAACCCACAGGTCGAGATGGTTCAGGCCCGCGGCATGCACCTCGACCAGCGCATCGCCCGGGCCGGGCTCGGGCGTGGGCACGTCCTCCACGCGCAGGACGGAAGGCGGGCCGAATTCGTGGAAGATTGCGGCCCGCATCGTCATCGAGTCGGGAGTCGGGAGTCGGGAGACTGGAGTCTGGTTTCGGGCATGGGCGGGATGATGCCGAATCCCCGGCGTTATCGCTACCGCCCGGGGAGTCGGCGGGTTAGGTTGCGCGCGCCATGAGTGAACGGAACGGGAACGGCGACGACCTGCTGGACGAGCTGGAGCGGCGTGCGCTGTTCGGGCTGCCGGACGAGGATGAGGAGCCGGCTCCGGACCTCGTACGCGGTTTGACGGGTGCGGAGTCCGAAGCGGAGGACCTCACGCTGGGCGGCTACATCGCGAAGCACGACCGTCCGCCCGCGTTCGAGGGATCGGATGGACAGCCGTACACGATCGGCATCGATGTGGAGGACACGGGCGACGGCTTCGTGGCCTTCCTGCTGTTCATCCGCTGGGCGCAGACGGGCGCCGGCATCATGGACCATCTCGAGTCGGGCGACGTGGCCCGTGCGGACAGCGAGGATGCTGCACACCGCGCCGCCCTCGACCTCTCCCTGTACGAAGTGAAGGCGGAGCTGGACGCCGCCATCGAGCGGCGCGCCGCGGAGGAGTAGAGTTGCTGCGCGAGATCCTGATCCATCTGAGCGAGAACCGCCTCGCCCGCAACGTGGCGATGCACGCGCCAGGCGCGCGCACCATGGCGCGCCGCTTCGTGGCGGGCGAGACGCTGGACGACGGCGCGGCCGCCACGCGCGAGCTGAATGTCGCGGGCATGGCAGTCACGCTGGACTATCTGGGCGAGTCGGTGAGCAGCCGCGAGGAAGCGCGCGCGGCGGCGGATACGTACGTGCGCGCACTCGACCGCATCGCGGCCGACGGACTGGACGCGAACGTGTCGCTCAAGCTCACGCAGATGGGCCAGGACATCGACACGGACTTCCTGCGCGAAAACGTGGGCCGTGTGCTCGATCGCGCGCGCGAGCTGGACATCTTCGTGCGCTTCGACATGGAATCCAGCGCGTACACGCAGCGTACGGTCGACTTTTTCCGTTCCCTCTGGAACGTGGGCTACCGCAACATCGGCATCGTCCTGCAGTCGTACCTGTACCGCTGCGCGGATGACGCGCGCATGGCCATCGACATGGATGCGCGCGTGCGGCTGTGCAAGGGCGCGTACCAGGAGCCGCCGACCGTGGCGTTCCAGGAGAAGGGCGACGTGGACCACAACTACGTCGAAGTGATGAAGATGCTGATCCCGGATGCGCACTACCCCGCCATCGCAACGCACGACGAGGCGATGATCGAGGCGACGAAGCGCCACGTGGCCGCCGTGGGCGCGTCGCACGATTCGTTCGAGTTCCAGATGCTGTACGGCGTGCGGCGGGACTTCCAGCACAAGCTGCGTTCCGAGGGGTACAGAGTGCGGGTCTACGTGCCGTTCGGCGAGGCGTGGTACCCGTATCTCATGCGCCGCATGGCGGAGCGGCCGGCCAACCTGATGTTCATCGTGAACGCTGTGGTGGCCGAGAGCCCGCTCCGCTTCCTGCGGCGCGGCAGGAAGGATGGATGGCGGAGTTCCTGAGGGTCACCGAGATCTTCCACTCGGTCCAGGGCGAGAGCACCCGGGCGGGACTGCCGTGCACGTTCGTGCGGCTGACCGGCTGCCCGCTGCGCTGCGCCTGGTGCGACACCGAGTACGCGTTCCACGGCGGCGAGCGCATGTCGCTCGACGACATCGTGGCGCGTGTGCGCGCGTTCGGTACGCCGCTGGTCGAGGTGACCGGTGGCGAGCCGCTCGTGCATCGCGGCGCGTTCGACCTCGTGCGCCTACTGCTGGATGAAGGGTTCACCGTGCTGGTCGAGACGAGCGGTGCCATCGATGTCTCGCCGCTCGATCGGCGCGCGCACATCATCATGGACCTCAAGTGCCCCGGCTCGGGTGAGTCGGAGCGCAACCTCTGGTCGAACCTCGACCACCTGTCCGCGCGCGATGAAGTGAAGTTCGTGGTGAAGGATCGCGCCGACTGGGAGTGGACCGAGCGCGTGATCCGTGAGCGCGGCCTCGATGAGCGCGTGCGTGCAGGCTCTTTGGGTGCGCTGCTCGTGTCACCCGTCTGGGGAGACGTGGACCTCGAGCAGCTCGCGCAGTGGGTGCTGGCCAGCGGACTCCCCGTCCGCTACCAGCTCCAGCTCCACAAGCTCATCTGGGGCGCCAACGTTCCTGGCGTCTGACCCTCAATCTCGCAACACCCTCGCCGGATCCAGCCGTGCCGCTCGTAGCGCAGGCAGCGCTACTGCGAGCGCGGCCACGAGCATCACGAGCAGTACGACGCCCGCGAGCGTGAACGGGTCGGTTGGTGCGATGCCGTACAGCATCCCCGCGAGGAACCGTCCACCCGCCAGCGCGATGGCGATGCCGAGCACGCAGGCGCCCGCTACCACCGCGAGTGAGCGGGTGAGGAAGAGGCTGACGATGCCGCGTCGCATGGAGCCGAGGGCGAGGCGCAGCCCTACTTCCCTGCGGCGCTGTCCCACGATGTAGCTGAGCGTGCCGTAGAGGCCGAGGCAAGCGAGACCGAGTGCGGAGCCCGCGAAGAGCGTGAGCAGGACGGTGCGCAGGCGACTCTCGGCGAACGCGTCGCCGATGCGTTCTTCGACCGGTGCGAAGTCGTAGACGGCGCGCAGCGGTTCGAGCTCCTTCAGTTCGACGCGAATGGACTGCGCCATGGATTCGAGGTCCCCGCGCGTGCGCACGATGAACCACGGCATCGGGTTGGGCGCGCTCAGGCACCAGTACACGGTCGGACCGGGATCGCGATCGAGGCCCTGCTCGCGCGCGTCGCCCACGACGCCGACGATGCGGACGGGCGGCCGGGTCGGGTCCTGGAGGTGCAGTCCCACCGCGTCACGATCGGTCACGTAGCGTGTGACGAACGCGCGGTTGACCATCGCCTCGTATGCGCCTCCCTCGGCCTGTCGGCGGCAGGGCTGGCCGGCGAGCAGCGGGATGCGCATCGTCGCGAAGTATTCGGGTGAAACGGCGCGCCCCTCGGCCAGGATCGGCTGCGCGTCGTCGGCCGTTTCGGCGATCTGGAAGGTCGTCTGCCACTGCTCGGGCACACCGGGCAGCACCCAGCCCGTAGCCGCCGCGTTCTCGACGCCCGGAAGTGTGGCGAGCGCATCGATCGTGCGTTCGACGCGTCGCTGGAGTGCATCGAAGTCCGAGGTTTCGCTCCAGCTCCCGCTCATGCGGAACGCGAGCACGTTCCGCGTATCGAAGCCGGGCTCGACCTTCGAGAGTTCGTGGAAGCTGCGCACGAGGAGCCCCGCGCCGCCGAGCAGTGCCACCGAGAGCGCGACCTGCGCGCCGACGAGCAGCCACTGGAGGCGGTTGCGACCGGAGACCTGCGTGCGCCCGCCGCGCAGCGCATCGATGCCGCCCGCGGCGCGCACGGCCGGGAGCAGGCCGCACACAAGCGTGACGACAACCGTGGCCACGAGTGTGTAGAGAAGCACGCGGCCGTCGACGGCGACCTCGTCGAAGCGCGGGAGTCCCGCGCCCGCGTTGCGCAGTATGCGGGACGCGCCGATCGCGACCGGCAGTGCGAGGAGAGCGCCCATCGTTGCGAGCACGCCGGCCTCGGTGAGGAGCTGACTTGCAATGGCCGTGCGCGATGCGCCGAGCGAGCGGCGCACGGCCAGCTCTTCGCGGCGGTGCGTGGCGCGCGCGAGCAGCAGTGCGGCGATGTTCGTGCACGCCACGAGCAGCAGCACCGACACCGCGCCGAACAGCAGCCAGAGCGACGAGCCCACACTGCCGACCGTGCTCTCCTTCAGCGGCTCGACGTGCACGGAGATGTCGCGATCGGATTCGGGATAGAGACCGGCGAGCTGTGACTGAACGGCCTCGAGGTCGGCGCGTGCGCGGTTCATCGTCGCGCCGTTCTGGAGACGCGCGGCGACCTGGTACCACGGGCTCGTGCGCGTCTGCGCGAAGGGCGCATCGACGGGCATCGGCACCCACATGTCGACGTCGCGGTCGGCGAACAGGAAGTCCGCCGGCATCACGCCGATGACCGGGACGTCCGTGGTCCCGAAGCGTACGGTGCGGCTGAGGATGTCCGGGTCGGCGCCGAAGCGGCGTCGCCAGTAGCGATCGCTGATGATCACCGAGCTCGGCCCGCCCCACCGGTGCTCCTCCGCGGAGAAGGCGCGGCCGCGCGCGGGCATGATGCCCCACACGTCGAGGAAGCCCGGCGTGACGGTGGCGCGGCGGACTCGCTCCGGCAGATCACCCGATGTTTCCGAGACGTCCTCCGGGTACCAGCCGGTGATCGCCGCGAAGGTGCTGGTGAGGCGTCGCCAGTCTTCGAGACGGGCGGGCGGCACCTGCGTGTCCGAACTGCGCGGGTTGGACTCGGTGAGCCGCACGAGCTGTTCGGGTTGCGGATACGGCAGCGGCCGGAGCAGGACCGCGTCGAGCGCCGAGAAGATCGTGGCATTCGCGCCGATGCCCAGCGCGAGCGTGAGCACGATCGTGGCCGTGAAGACCGGACGGCGGAGCAGCGCGCGGAAGGCGTGGCGAATGTCGGCCGGGAGACGGTTCATGGGATCCCCGTGGCGAGTGGGCGGGACTCCTCGTTTGGACGGGGTCAGGGTGCCGCGGGGTTGCTACGCGTTCCCCAGCGCCTGCGCGAGGAGGATCGCCACGGCCTCGGGCTGCTCCGTGATCCGACGCCAAGTCGTGTGCAGGACCCGGATCTTCGCGGCCACGAGGTCGGAATCCCGCCAGCGGTCCTGCTCGAACTTCGGGCGGCCCGTGTGATACTGGTATCCGTCCACCTCCAGCACGAGGTCGTGTGACCGCCAGTAGAAGTCCCGCTCCTTTCCCTCGACCATCACGTTCACCTCGGGCTCCGGCAGCCCTGCGCGTCGGATCAACGCAAGGCACCGGGCCTCCGCCGGTGAGTTCGTGCGCGCGGGCATTACGTCCGATTCCACGAAGTAGCGCAGGCGTTCGATTCCGCGGCGGCCGGGATTGCGGTCGATGATGCGCTTCAGTCGGGCCGGTCTCGTGAGGTTGCGGGCGTAGGCCTCGGCAATCGCCTTTTCGAGCTGCGCCGTCGTGACAATGGCCGCGATGTCGAGGAGCGTGCGCTCGACCGTCGTGACGGGAATGCCCTCGATGCGGGTCTTTTCGTGACGGGTGAGCGGCCGGTAGTGGATCCGCACACCCGGGCGCCGGCGGCGGTCGGCAGGCGGAAGCGTGACGTGCACCGGTGCGTTGTCGGGCGTCTTCAGCAGCGCCCAGAGTCGGGCAGCGCTGGTGTCGGACACAACTGCATCGCGCCCGCATGCCAATGCTGCTGCCATTTCGGGTGCGCGTGGATGCAGAACGGGACCGACGGCGTAGACACCGCGGTGGTAGACTGAGGCGCCCACATGCCACTCTGCGATCGATGGCGCTGGCGGAGATGCCGGCCTTGAGTAGTTGATCGCGCGTGACGAGGCCTAGCTTTCGCCGGGAAAGGCGGAGTATCCGGTCGTCCGTGCCCTCGGAAGACGCAGGATGCCGACGTGAACCTTCCATCTCGAGGTCCGCTCCAACCCGAAGTGAGAATTTCCACCGGTGAGCGGTGGTTAAATGACAAGTTGGGGAAAAGCGGCTTCGAGATGTACGATCGACTTCGGTCGACCCTTCGACTTCGGTGACACTTCGACTTCGGTGTGGGCTTCGATCGCCGAGGAAAGTCCGCCCCCAGAGCATGCGTCCACCACGATGCCCTCGACAACGGGGCACCGCGATAGCCAGACGGGACGACCTCTGAACTACGGAACCAGCAGAGGCGCGCCGCACCACGACGGCGGCGCGGAGAGGACGAAGCTGGACTGCTGAGGCACGGGGTCGGTGGTGGAGAGGGCACGCACGGACTCCGCGATCGGCCTGAGCAGGTCGACCATGAGGGAATCGGCCGCGGGTGCGGAGAGCGGTGCACCGAAGAGGTGGCGGCTGAGCCAGCGCTCGGCGCGCGGGCCGGCGACGGAGCGTGCGTGATCGCGTGCGAGTCCGCGTGCGCGTGCTGCGGCGGCCTCTACCACGAGAGTACGGCGCGCGAGCTCGAGGTTGCGGTCGTAGGCGGCGCCGGGCGCGCGGCAGATCCATGCATCGATCTCGCCGAGCGCGGCGTCGCGTGCGCTGACGACCTGCGAGAACGTCGGCGGTGCAGCGGCGACCTCGCTGGTCGGGTCCGCGGCGTCGATCACGAGCTCCTCCTCGATCGGCTGCTCGAGGACGCGGCGCATGAGGTCGTACGCGGTGATGGCGCGTGCGGGCCCGTACGAGCGCAGGAACCACTCGCGCGTGCCCGGATACACGGGCGCGACCTCATCGAGGATCTCGACGAGCGCCTTGCCGGCGGTGCCGGTGACATCGGGCGGCCGCACGGTGCCGTAGCCGGTGAGCATGTCGTCCTGCACGGACGAGAGGTAGCCGTTCACGCGTCCACGCGATGCCAGCGACACGGCGACGAACCAGTCGAGGCTGCGTGCGAAGATCTCGGCGGGCCGGCGCGCATGCGTCGCCAACCGGTCGGACGTTTCCTCGAGCGATGCGCCCGCGGCGAGATCGTGCACGCGCATGGCGAAGCGCGTGTCGTGCGTGCGCGTGGCGCGATCGGTGGCGTAGTCGCCGCGCACACGGTAGCGGCGGAGCGCGACCTGCCAGTCGAGGTCGTGCGCCAGCTCGTGCGCGACGGTGCCGAGCGAAGTGATCGGCGGCATCAGGAGTCGCCGGCCCTTCGGGTCGTGCATCGCGAGCGTGCCCTCCTGGTGGGGCGCATCGGGATCGATGACGACGCGCAGCCCCTTCAGGTCGAGCGACGGCAGCACGAGCCGCAGATCCGAGAGCGACTGATCGAGGACGCGGCGGTAGAAGGGGCGCCACGCAGCCGGCACATCGTCACCGAAGCGGACGGCCAGGCCGTAGCGCTCCTCGAGCTCACGCGCCGACGGTGCGGGCAGACCCGGGAACCAGACCGGCTCCTGCGCATAGGTGCGCAGCGAGACCGCGGCCCAGAGTGCAGCCAGGGACGGCGCGGTCGCGTTCTCGGGCGTGCGCTGGAGTCGGCCGTACGCGGCGACGAAGCGCTCCTCGGAGATCCCTTCCTGCACGAGCCGCTCGCGCCGCGCCAGTTCGTCGGCGGGAACGAGCTTCGGGTCGAGCATCTCCTTGCGGTAGTTCCGTCCCGCGAGTGCCACGGGCGTCTGCGGCGGCGCGTCGTGCGACTCGGCGGCGTGCGCGAGCGCATCCGTGGCCGCAGGCCCGAGCAGACCCGGGCGCAGGTCGGCCGGCGAGGGACGCGCAGGTCGCGATTCGGCGGCCACGGCCGCCAGCTCGCGCAGCGCTTCCGTCAGCCGGAGCCCGATGCGGATGGACTCGAGCTCGGCGTCCGCCGGAATCGGAAGCGACGCCGGCGACTCGACCTGGAAACGTCGCTCGGAACGCCAGCGGACGAGCAGCGCCATGGGATCCGCAGAATCCGCAGCGGCTGCGCGCAGCAGCCGGCGCGCATCGTCCATGGCGATCTCGCGGTCCCGCAGCAGTGCCGCGGCGCGTGCGGCGAGGTGCGGCGCGCGTGCGGGCAGGTTGCCCTCGGCGGCGGCGAGACCGTAGGCGAGGCGCACGGCCATCTCGCCCGCGCGGGGATCGCGCGATTCGGCGATGGTACCGCCGATGAGGCGCAGGTGCTGGCGGCCGGCGCCGCCCCAGTGGTCGAAGCGGCCGAGACCGGCGCGGTCCAGCGCCGCGGGCTCGACTTCATAGGCGGCGCCGTCGATCAGGCGGGCCAGCACCGCCCACGCGACACGGACGCCGAGAGAATCCGGGGCGAGCCGCGGGTCGTGGAGTGCCTGGTCCGCGAGGCGGAAGGGACTGCCGAATCCGAGGCGCAGGCGCTCGAGGTAGCCGAGCGCAACGGCGGTCTGCGCGTCCACCGAATCCGCGCGGCCCGCCGCGATCCACGCGCGCGCGTCCGACCGCCCCTGCGAGAGGCTGCGGCGCGCGTCCGGCGCAAGGCCGGATGGCGCCCCGCCGTCGCATGCGGCGACGGCCAGCGCCAGTGCGGCGAGGGTCGGCAGGATCCGGCGTCGGAGCACTTCCCTTCCCGGCTCAGGGTTTCGGCTATGCGGCCGACGTCTTCGCGGCCTGTTCAATGGCCCGGCGCAGCCGCGGCCACACGGCCACGGCGTCGGGCGGACAGCGAGCAGCGATCTCGAGAAATCGCGCGCGCTCCTCGGGCCTCGTTGCGAGCCATGCCCATGCGGCCATGCCCGCCTTCTCCCGATTGCAGCGCCGGCAGCACGTCACGAGGTTGCCCTCGGAGTGGTCGCCGCCGCGCATGCGCGGCTCCACGTGATCCAGCGACAGCTCCTCGCGCCGCGCCTCGCCGCAGTACACACAGGCGAATTCGTCTCTGCGAAAAATCCTGTCTCGTCGAGTCACACTTCTTCGTACACGGTCAGCGCCCGCGTGGTCCTCGGAGTCGGGAGTCGGGAGTCGAGAGTCGGGAGTCGAGTTGACTTCGGGGGTAGACTCTCTCATGCACGATCCACGATTCGAACGACTCGTTGCGCTGCTGGGCCCGCGTTCGGTGCTGCGCGTGAAGCGCGCGCCGCATCACCGTGAGGCGGCCGTCGCTCTCCTGCTTAGACCCGGCGACGACATCGAACTGTTGCTCATCAAGCGCGCCGAGTTCCAGGGCGACCCGTGGTCGGGTCACATTGCGCTGCCCGGCGGACGCCGCGCGCCACACGATCCCGATCTGCTCTCGACCGCGCAGCGCGAAACCCACGAGGAGACCGGCGTCCCGCTGGAGCGCGTCGGGTCGCTGCTCGGGACGCTGGACGAGCTCGCGCCATCCAACCCGCAACTGCCGCCGATCATCATTGCGCCGCACGTGCTCGCGGTGCCTCCCGAGACTGTGGCTACACCGGACGGCCGCGAGGTCGAATCGGTGCTATGGGTTCCGCTCGAAGCGCTGCGCGACCGGCGCGCGTCGTCGGAAATCCTGATCGAGCTCGGCGATGGAACCCGTGCGTTTCCTTCCTTCCGCTACGGGGAGCACGTCATCTGGGGCCTGACCCATCGCATCCTTCGCCAGTTCCTGGACATCGCGGAGGACGCGGGGATTTGAGAGCTGCGCGAGTCTGGGGTCTGGAGTCTGGGGTCTGGAATCTGGTTCAAAACCATCCCGCATTCAAACCAGACTCCAAACCAGACACTAGACCCAGACGCAGACGCTCGGCGGGAACCCTCCAAATCTAACAAGGCAGGATTGCCGAGTCAGCCTTTTTCTGGAGGATGGCACGCGTCGCAGGGACAGATCGCACGCAGCAGCTCGAATGGATAGATGCCCGTGTCGTGGCCGTCGCTCCACTCGAAGCCGAGCGCGTAGCGGCCGACGCGGCGGATCTGGAGGGGGAATACGCCGAGCGGCACGCGCACGGGATCGAGGGTGCGGCGGCCGGTGCCCTCGTCGACGCAGCCGGCGCAGGGGCAGAGCAGGCGCAGGTGGCGCGGCGGATATTCCGAGACATGGCCGTCGCGCCAGACGATGCGGAGGCGGGCCTGGTCCTCGGTGGGCTCGACGCGGACCGGGTCCGTACGCGGGTCGATCACGGCAGCGTGTCGAGCCGGGCAGCCAGACCGGGCTGACGCCGGCCGGCGCTCACGCCCTCGAGCTCCGCGTCGGCCGGCGACGGCATGAGTTCGCGACGCTCGAGCGCACGTTCCGCAGCCGCTTCGACCTCTGCTGCGATCTCCGACTCGAGCGTTTCGAGACGCGCGCGCGGTATCCCTTCCGCAACGAGATACTCCTCGTACAGCCCGATCGGGTCGCGACGGCCCCAGCGCTGGAAGAGCTCCGCGTCGAAGGTGCGGCGCGCCTCGGCCTCGTCGTGTGTGGCGTGCCCGCCCATGCGGAACGTTTCGGCGACGATCAGCGTCGGACCGCCGCCGCTGCGTGCGCGTTCGGCGGCGATGCGTGTTGCGGCCCAGACATCGAGCACGTTGTTGCCATCCACCACAGCGCCCGCGAGACCATACATCGCCGGCCACGCGCGGAAGTCCCCGGCCTGGTGCTGATCGAGGCGCGTACCGAGCGCGACCTGGTTGTTCTGCAACACGAAAATCGCGGGCACCTTCAGCACACCGGCCAGGTTCAGGCCCTCGTGCACCGCGGTGGTCTTGGTCGCGCCGTCACCGATCCATGTGAGTGCAACGCGCGGCTCACCTCGGTTGCGGAACGCGAGTGCGGTGCCGGTGATGACGGGCACCATGTCGCCCACGTGAGAAATCGGCTGGAGCACGCCGCGGGCGAGGTCGCCGATGTGGAGGTCGAAGCCGCCGTTGGGGCTGTCCGACGTGCCGAGATAGCCAGCGAACAGCGTGTCGAGCGGCATGCCCATCTCGTGGCACGCGCCCGCGTTCCGGATCATCGGTGCAACGATGTCGTGCGCACGGTCGAGCGCGTGCACGCTCCCGACCGTCACCGCTTCCTCGCCCGTTCCGAGCCACGCCTTCGAGATGATGCCGCGCTTGACCCAGCGCTTCAGCGTCTGGTCGTGCACGCGGTTGCGCACCATCCCCGCATACAGGTCCTGCCGTGCGGCTTCGTCCAGCGCCGCGATCAGCGCGGCACGCTCGGCGTCCGCACGCGTCGTGTCGCGGAACGCGCGTACGAGCGCATCGTCCGCGCTCCATGCGGCGTACTCGGGTGGGTCGACAGCGGGGGAACGGTGCATCCTCAATTCCTTCGTGTGACGGCGGCGGGCAGCGTCGCGCGCAGCATGGCCAGGCGTTCCTCGTAGTTGGGCCGGGCCGCCAGGTTGTGGCGTTCGTCGGGATCATCGGCGAGGTCGTACAGCTCCTCGGTGCCATCCCCGTTCCGAATGTAATGCATGCGCTGCCCGAACGCGGCGTACATGTCGCCTTTCATCGCGGGCAGCCATGCTGCGCGGTTGATCATCTTCCGCACACTCGCATGGAAGACACGCGGCCGCGGGCGAAGCAGATCCGGCCCCTGGAACGGTGGGGATTCGACGCCCGCGAGCGCCGCGATCGTGGGCGCCATGTCCTGGAGCGTGACGGTCGTCGTGTCGCGACGCGGTGCGGCCTCGACGCGGAAGTCCACGATGAGCAGCGGCACCTCCAGGTTCTGCACGTACAGGCCGTTCCCGTGGTACAGCAGTCCGTGCTCGCCGAACTGTTCCCCGTGATCCGCGGTGACGATCAGCACCGTATTGTTCAGCGCACCGCGTCGCTCGAGTTCCTCGATAAGTGCGCCGATGCGATCGTCGATGTAGGCGATCGCACCCAGATAGGCATCAATCTCCATCTGGATGGCGGCGGGATCCCAGTGACGATCCTCGAGGTCCAGGTCGGGCTGGTTCTTCGCGGGGCCGAACAGCGTGTCGAATGGAGGCGGCGGCAGGTACGGGTTGTGTGCATCGAAGTAGTTCACGAACGCGAACCACGGCCGTCCCGAGTCCTCACCGCCCTCCAGCCAGTCGAGCAGCTCGCCGTTCACGTCCTCCGCGCGCTTGAAGATCAGCGGGTGCCGGTCTCCCAATCGTCCGCGCACCTCGTTCACCGCGCGCCGCACGAGTGCGGAGCTGCGCGCCACCATGCGCCATGAGACCGGGAACGCGTCGTAGTGGCTGTAGCCGCGATCGAGTCCGGACGCGGGCGTGGCGTACGTGAGATTGGCGACGAATCCGCCCGTACGATACCCGTGCTCCTCGAGCACCTCGCCAATCGTTGGATGCCGGGCGTCCAGCGGCATGAGCCAGTCCGCGGACAGCTCGTCGGGCGGGCGTCCTGTGAACATCGATGCATGCGAAGGCAGCGTCCACGGCGAGGGCGCGTACGCGCGCTCGTACAGCGTGCCGCGGCGCGCGAGCTTTTCGAGCACCGGCGTCGTCCTCACCTCGTACCCGTACACGCTCAGGAATCGGGCACCGACCGTGTCCAGGATGAGCAGCAGGATGTTGGGTGATTCCGGGTCGGCCGGTGGCAGCGACGCGGTAGCCAGCGATTCCCGGCCCCACTGCTGCGCGTGCACGCCGGCGGCGAGAACGACGAGCGCAGCGGCGGCGGGGAGCGCGAGCCGTCGCGCGCGCAGCGCGATGCTGTCGACCCCGCCCGCCGCCATGCGAGCCGTTTGCGAGGAGAGACCGAGACCGAAGATGGTCGCGGCCGCCCAGTGCACCTTGGGAAGGAAGAGCCACGCGTCGATCACGGTGAGCAGCGTCACGACGCCGATCCATGCGGGCAGCCGCCAGCGCGCGAAGCGGCCGCGGAACACGAGCCCGACCAGCAGGGCGGCCGCAGCGAAAAGCAGCACGTAGGCGAGCGGCGCCATCCACAGGACGTGGGCATCGGTGACGAGCACCTGCCCCGTGAACTTCTGCGCAGGGTAGCGGAGGACGGCCTGCACCACACCCACGGCCGTGCCAAGGCACAGGGCCAGCCGCAGCAGATCCGCCGTCGTGACGGTAGGCGCCGCCCGGATGCGCTCGCGGCCGTTCAAGCCCTACCCTCCACTACGTTCCGTGGCGATGTGCCTGAATGGCGCGGCCGATGCGCGCGGCGGTGATGTCGAGCTGCGAGCGCATGGGCACCGCGGCATCGTGAGCCGGCAGCTGAAGGGCGAAGGTCTCGCCTTCCTGGACGGGGATGAGGTGCCAGTGGAAGTGCGGCACATCCTGGCCGCCGGCGCGCCCATTGGCAGAAAAGACGTTGATGGCGGCCGCGCCGGTGGCGGCGCGGATTCCGGGCGCGATCCGGCGCGCGACCGCAATGCAGTGCAGCGCGATGTCGTCCGGGAGATCGAACAGTGTTTCGTGGTGCTGCTTCGGCACGACCAGCGTGTGGCCGGTGCTTACGGGCTGGATGTCGAGGAACGCGAGCGCGCGGTCATCCTCATAGACCAGGCTCACCATCTCTTCCCCGCCAATGATCCTGCAGAAGACGCACTGGTCCTGCACATCACCCTCCCGGTCCGCTGTAGGTCCTGCGAATATCCGCACCGACAACGGATGGCGCCAGCCGCCCGTTGCCGCCACGCCCGGAACTCCCGACATTCAGGCCAGTGGTCTCCCCTGCGTCCCGATGGTGATGTCCGCAACCGTGCGTGAACCGGAGCCGATCGAAGGCTGGGTCGCTCCCGTCCTTCCTCTCGCCCTCCTCGAGGCCGTGCAGGCGCACGACCGCCCGGAAGAGGTGCTCGAGGAAGATGACCCCATGCTGAACCTGCCGGGCCGGCTCGGCCTGACGGGTGTGGTGTTCACACAGATCCGCCGCTACGAGGCGGCCGTCCGGGAAAACCGTCGCGTCCCGCTCTCCGAGGCCGTCAGCCTCCTCGCGCTCGTGCAGCGGCGGCCGGACGCCGAAGCCATCTTCCGCGAGAGCGGGCAACGCATCACCCGGGCCAGAATCCGTCCGCCCCGGAAACTCGCGCGCTTCCTGCCCGGTGCCCTGCGGATGCGGCGGCTGCGCGGTGCGGCCCGCCGGCTTCTGCGCGGACTCGGCGGCGAAGGCGAGGTCGAGGTGCGCGGGACGCGCAGCGAGCCCCTGATCGTGCGGATGACGAGGTCGCCCACGGCCCGCGGCGGAGAGGACGCGTGCGCGGTGTTCTCGGGAGCGCTCGACGAGCTGATCCGCATCCACGGCGCAACGATTACCGCGATCGTGCACACCCACTGCACCACACGCGGCGACGGATCGTGCGAGTGGCGCGCCGGCCGCTGACCTAACGAATCTCCCGCAGATACGCGATCACGGCCGCCCGGTCCTGCGCATCGGCGAGGCCCGTAAACGCCATGGCCGTCCCGGGCGCATAGGCGGCCGGATTGCGCAGGAACTCGTCCAGCCGTTCGACGCTCCACTGGCCGCCCAGTGAGCGCAGCGCGGGGGAATAGTCGAAATCACCGAGCGCCGCGACGTTACGGCCGACGAGACCTCGCAGGGAAGGACCCAGCCTGCCCGAGCGCTGATCGACGTTGGTGTTGTGGCAGCCCGCGCACTGCGAGAACAGCTCCTCGCCGCGGTTCGCCGCTTCCATCGCCGCGATCGCGACCATGTCACCCGTGTCCGTCCACAACCACACGCTGCCATCGGGTCCTGCCGCGATGTCGCGCACGCGCCGCCCGATCTGCATGGACTCCACGAACTCCACCCGGTCCCCGTCGAGCGCGACGCGATAGACGGCCTGTTCGCGGAGCGAGGCCACGAGCAGGTCCCCGCGCCAGTTGCCCAGCCTGTGGGAGTCGGAGCGCACGACGAACAGGCGCGCAGCACCGATCGAAGGCACCCACGCGTGCGCCGGTGGAATGAGATCGGTGCGCGACGTATCGAGCACCGGCCAGGTGCGCCGGCCGTAGTCGGTTCCGAAGGTGGCGTACGGCCAGCCGTAGTTGCCGCCCGGGATCAACAGGTTCAGCTCGTCGCCCCCCTGCGGTCCGTGGTCCGTGGCCCAGATGCGGCCGTTGTCGTCCACGACCAGGCCCTGCGGATTCCGCATCCCGACCGCGAGGATTTCACGCGCGCCTGAGTCCAGATCCAGCACGAAGGTGCGGCCGTAATCAGCGCTGTCCGACTGCGCGAGGATCGTCGTCTCGTTCCAGCCGTCGAATCCCTGATCGCCGACCGTCATCAACAGCCTGCCGGGCGCGAGCCACGCGAGTTCGCCGCCGGACTCGAGCTTCACGCCGGGTGGCAGCCGCGATTCCGGCGTCGACAGCGGCAGGCAGGGCGCCGTCTCGAACAGGGGCGTCCATGCGTCCCCACGCGGCGTCAGATCCCGAGCGAGCGGCAGGATCGAGAGCCGCGTGACGAAGCAGGATCCCTCGGCTTTCCAGTAGTGGTGGGATGCGAACAGCTCGATTCCTTCCGACGTTTCGCGGCTCGTGAGGTCGAGTGCACGGAATGTGGGGCGGCGCGCGTCCGCAGGCGCACCGCGCTCGAACGCCTCCATGTTCAGCGGAGAGGGTATCGGCAGCAGGCCGACGGCGATTGAATCCGCGGCCACCGGCACGATGCCGTAGAACCCGCCCTCGCCGGTCATCCGTACCCAGCGATCGCCGACGCGCGCGAAGCCACCGCCACGCCGCCCCTCCGGGACCAGCCCGTTGTGATACGTGATGACGATGCCCTGATGCGCTGTCGAGGACGTGCGGGATTCGCGCGCCGGCGTTGCATTGGATGCGAGCAGAGCATCCATCGCGAAGAGCAGGATGACACCGGCGCCGATCAGCGCATTGAACACCGAGCGAAGCGGTGAGCGCAGGACGAGTCCGAGGAAGACGATGACCGCGGACAGCAGCGCCGCCACCGCCATCACGCCGCGCGCGATGGGTACGGCGAGCACGATGCCGAGCACGAGGTAGAATCCAGCGAAGCCTGCAATGATGCCGACGGCGGTCGCGAGCAGGGCCGAGCGCACGAGTCGGTAGAGGAAAACTGCGACGAGCACGGCGACGATGTACGCAGCGGCGAGTCCGAGCGCACCGAGCAGGCGCTCCTCGTTGACCGTCCACAACGATTGGCGCAGCCACAGCCGCGTGGGTGCGAGCAGTACGAGGAACAGGCCGAGGGCCCACCCGATTCCGCCCGCTCGTTCCGTGGCCGGTGCGCCCGAGCTCATGTCGTTCCTGAGTGGAACCGGGAAGGTCAGAAAAAACCCGTGCGATAGATAGGCGCGACCCTGTCCGGTCGCAAGGAGCGCGCTACTCGTCCTCTTCTGCGGCAGTCTGGATCCCGGCTGCGCGCAGCAGCCGCGAACGGATCTGCTGGTTGAACGCTTCCCACTTCATGCGCATCTGCTCGGGATCCGTCGAGCCCTCGAGGAAGCCGACGGGAATCTCGAAGCCGCCGGCACCGCTGCGGCCACCGCCGTAGTAGCGGCCGCGCGCGTCGCTGCCGAGTGCGGCCTTGAGGAACTGGTCGACATCGAGTGTGAGCCGTGACGTGCGCACGCTCCCCACCACCACCTCGCGCTCCCCCTCGCCTTGCAGGATGCCGTACACGATCGCGGTCGTGACATTTTCCTCGGTGAGCAGGAAGTCGGTGGCCTGGGGGATCGCGTCGCGGTCCGCGGCGCGCAGGTAACCCACACCCGCGATCGAGAACCCGCCCTTCACCAGCCGATCCGTGAGTGCGACGCGAATGACCTCCATCGTCCCGCGCGAGCGCTGCACGCGCAAAATCTTCTCGACCAGATCCGGATCCTGGAACCGGCTCAGGTACTCCGCAGCCGCGTGCTCCTCGGGGCCGGCGCGGATGAAGCCGTTCGTCTCGCTGCGCAGCGCGTGCATCAGTGCGGTCGCGAGCTTGACGTGTGCGGGATTGTCGGCCGCGAGCGTGAGCAGCTCGCCGCTCTGCAGGTAGTCGGCGAAGATCGTTGCTGCGGCACCGATGGGCCGGATGTCCGTGAATTCCGCCTCGAGCAGCGCCTGCGGCGAGTGGTGGTCGATGACGGCCAGCACGGGCAGTCCCGCACGCACGAAGCGGTCGGTCAGGCGCGTGGTCGTGCCCTGGTTGTCGATGAACACTGCGCCATCGAAGCGGTCGAGCGGCAGCCCCTCCGTGTAGCGCGTGAGGTCGATCTCGAGCACGTGCACGAGCGCCAGGTTCTCCTGATGGCTGATGCGTCCTTCGTACAGGATCTCGGCGCTGATGTCGAACGGCCGCGCGATCGCGCGATAGGCGAGAGCCGCCGCGATGGCATCGGGGTCGGGATAGTCCTGCAGCGCGATGACGTGGTCCTCGCCGCGATGACGCTCGAAGAACGTCACGAGATCGCGGGCCTTCTCCACGACGCCGAAGTGAGGCGTCGCCGATTCACGTGCAGACATGGTGGCGCGCCCGCTCATCACCAGCTCGCCGCGCGCCGCGGCACGTGCCCGACCTCCGGCCGGTCCTGGTCTTCCGACTGGCGTGCGGGCGTGCCGAGCAGCGCGCGCAGCTGCTCGCGATCGACTTCCTCCTTGTCGAGCAGCATGCGCGCGAGACTCGTCAGCACTTCGCGCTCGCCCGACAGGATGGTGCGCGCGCGCTCGTGCGCCTCCACGATGATGCGGCGCACCTCCGCATCGATGAGCTCGGCGGTCGCCTCGCTGTACTGGTGGCGCGAGAAGTCGTCCGGCGTCTGGAGGAACGTCGACGGCTCGGGCCGCAGCGCGACGGGCCCGACTTCGTCGGACATGCCGAGCTGCGTGACCATCCGGCGCGCGAGATCGGTCGCGCGCTCGAGGTCGTTGCCGGCGCCGGTCGAGATCTCGTCGAACGCGATCTCCTCCGCGGCGCGCCCGCCGAGCAGCACGGCCAGCCTGTCCTCCAGCTCACCGCGCTGAACGAGATAGCGGTCGCCCTCGGGCAGCTGCTGCGTGTAGCCGAGCGCCGCGACGCCCCGCGGGATGATCGAGATGCGGTGGACCGGGTCGGCGTGCGGGCACCGCTCCGCCACGATCGCATGGCCGGCCTCGTGGTAGGCGACGATTTCCCGTTCACGATCCTGGATCAGCCGGCTGCGCTTCTCCAGCCCGGCTACGACGCGGTCGATCGCTGCCTCGACGTCCACCATCTCGACGTCGTCCTTGTCCGCGCGCGCCGCGAGCAGCGCCGCTTCGTTCAGCACATTGGCGAGGTCGGCACCGACGAAGCCGGGCGTGCGACGCGCGATCACGCCGAGATCGACATCGTCGCTCAGGCGGATGTTCTTCGCGTGCACGTTCAGGATATCTTCCCGGCCCTTCATGTCCGGCCGGTCCACCAGCACCTGGCGGTCGAAGCGTCCGGGGCGGAGCAGCGCCTGGTCGAGGATCTCCGGCCGGTTCGTCGCGGACATGATGATCACGCCGCGGCGCGGGTCGAAGCCGTCCATCTCGACGAGGAGCTGGTTCAGCGTCTGCTCGCGCTCGTCGTGGCCGCCCATCGTGCCACCCATACCGCGCGCCTTGCCCAGCGCGTCCAGCTCATCGATGAATACGATGCATGGCGCGTTCAGCTTCGCCTGCTCGAACAGGTCGCGCACGCGCGATGCGCCGACACCGACGAACATCTCGACGAACTCGGAGCCGTTGATCGAGAAGAACGTCACACCGGCCTCACCCGCCACCGCGCGTGCCAGCAATGTCTTGCCCGTGCCGGGCGGCCCGACGAGCAACACGCCCTTCGGGATCTTCGCGCCGAGGCGCGCGAACTTGACGGGCGTCTTCAGGAACTCGACGACCTCCATGAGCTCCGTCTTCGCTTCGTCGGCGCCGGCGACATCGTCGAACGTCACCCCCGTGCCGTCCTCACCTACGATGCGCGCGCGGTTGCGGCCCACGGTCATGACGCCCTGCGCGGGGTTGATGCGGCGCAGCATCCAGAACCAGAAGAGGATCAGCAGGCCGATGGGCAGGAGCCAGCCGAGCATCGGCACGAGCCAGCCGTCCGTCGTGCCGTCGTACTCGACACCGCGCTCCTCGAGCAGCGGCACGAGCGACTCGTCCTCCGTCACGCGCGTGGCGGACCACAGCTCCGGTGCCGCGTCCGCCTGCACGAGTGAATCGATCGGGATCGCGGTGATGGTCTGTGTGCCGATCGTCACCCGCTCGACCTGCCCCGCCTCGATGCGCGCCTTCAATTCGCTGTACGGGATCTGTCGGCTCGATGAACGGCCGAGCAGCCAGTTGAGCATGAGCAGGCCGCCCAGCACGACGAGGAAGTAGAAGATGGAGAAGCGGGTACGCCGCCCACCGAGGATGGTCGGCCCGCCCCTTCGATCCCCCGTGTCCCCGCGCCGCTCACGGGCGCGCCGGTCCTGCGCCGCACCGCGGCGATCCGGTTCCATGACCGCCCGGGGTGGCAAGGAACGTACCCTGTGGGTTGCCGCTTGCCATGGGGCGGCAACCCATCGCTCGGTTGCCGCGGTGCCTGAGTGAACCCAGAATGGGGTCTGGTTTCTGGTGTCTGGGATCTGGGTCTGGTTTGAACGACCTCGGCTTCTGCTCCAGACTCCAGACTCCAGACCCCAGACCCCAGACACGATTTTGGTAAGCCTCGAAGACATCCGAAGCGCCGCGGCCGCGATCGGCGGCCGCCTCCACCGCACCCCGCTGCTCTCCTCGCGCTCGATCGGCGAGCGCGCGGGCGTGTCGCTGTGGCTGAAGGCGGAGTCGCTCCAGAAGACGGGCTCGTTCAAGCCGCGCGGCGTACTGAATCGCATCCGCCAGCTCTCTGCCGAAGAGAAGGCGCGCGGACTCGTTGCGGTTTCCGCCGGCAACCACGCGCAGGCGCTGGCCTGGGGCGCCAGCGCGGAGGGCGTGCACGCAACCATCGTGATGCCCGCGACCGCATCGCCGGCAAAGGTAGCCGCAACGCGCGCGTACGGCGGTGAGGTCGTGCTGCACGGCGATGTGTGGGGGGCGTTCGCGAAGATGGACGAGCTGCAGCGCGAGCGCGGGCTCACGCTGCTGCATCCGTACGATGATCCCGGTGTCATTGCCGGACAGGGAACGACGGGCCTCGAGATCATCGAGGATCTTCCGGATGTCGATGCGGTGATCGTCCCGGTCGGCGGCGGCGGGTTGCTCGCGGGCATCGCGACGGCCGTGAAGTCCGTTCGTCCGGACGCTCGCGTGTACGGCGTCGAGCCCGAGGGCGCGGCCGGCCTTGCCGCGGCGCTGCGGGAGGGACACGTGGTGCGACTGGAACGCGTCGCCACGATTGCGGATGGACTCGCAGCACCGATGACGGGAGAGCACGTGCTGGCGCAATCCCGTGCGTACGTCGACGATGTCGTCACGGTGACGGACGCGGAGATCGTGAGCGCGCTGCTCCTGTTGCTCGAGCGCGCACGGCTCTACGTCGAGCCCGCGGCCGCGGCCGCAGTGGCGGCACTGGTGACTGGACGCATCGCGCTGCCGGCCGGCGCGCGTGTCGTGGCCGTCGTGAGCGGCGGCAACATGGACCCGACCCGACTCAAGGAGATGCTGCCATGAGAGTGATCCCGCTGCTGCTCGTGCTGCTCACCGCGTGCGCGTCCGCCGGCGCCGGCGGCGGTGCGGGCCGTGAAGTGATCGGCACCGCAGGCGGCCGCGCGCCGTACGTGCCGGGCATCCGTACGGGCGATCTCGTCTTCCTTTCGGGCCAGATCGGCACTGTGCCCGGACAGGGACTCGCCGAGGGTGGCGTGGAAGCGGAGACCGCACAGGCGCTCGCGAACGTCGACCGGCTGCTGGGCGAGGCGGGACTAACGCGCGGCGATGTGGTGAAGTGCACCGTCTTCCTCGCGGACATCCGCGACTACGGCGCGATGAACCGCGTATACGGCGAGTTCTTCGGCGGTTCGCCGCCCGCGCGCTCCGCGTTCGCCGTGGCGGGCCTGCCCGCGAGCGCGCGCGTCGAGATCGAATGCATTGCGCGCGCTCGCTGAGCGCGCATGAGCGACGCCCTTCAGTTCGGCATTCTCTCGTTCACGTCGCTGCTCGCGATCGTGAACCCGCTGGGCGCCGTTCCGATGTACCTCGCGCTGACGGCCGGCTACGACGCGCAGCACCGCCGCGCCACGGTGCGACGCGCGGTCGTCACCGCGCTGCTCGTGCTGCTCACCTTCACCGCGCTCGGCACGTGGATCCTGCGCGTCTTCGGCATCACCACGCCGGCATTCCAGATTGCGGGCGGGATCCTCTTCTTCGGCGTCGGCTGGGACATGCTACAGGCGCGCCGCTCACGCACGAAGGGGACGGCCGAGGAAGAAGCGGAGAGCGCGGGGCGCGATGATGTCGGGCCGATCCCGCTCGGGCTCCCGGGCCTCGCGGGACCAGGCTCGATCACCACGGTGATCGCACTCAACGGACAGACGGACGGCGTGACGGAATCGCTGCTGGTCTACGTCGCCGTCATTCTCGTCATCACGATCTGCTTCATCGTGCTGAGTGCAGCGCCCGCGGTGACGCGCCGCATGGGCCAGACCGGAATGAACGTGATGACGCGGCTCATGGGACTGCTCGTGATGGTGATCGGGGCGCAGTTCGTGATCAACGGCGCGTCGCGCGTGGTCCTCGACCTCGCCGCGCAGATCGGAAGGGTTTCGTCATGAAGTTCATGCGACGTTTCACGGCTGCGTCCATCCTCGCCCTTGCCTTCGCGGCGTGCGGCGGACCGCCCGCGCCGCAGCTGCCGGATCCCGGACTGCCACCCATCGCGGGTGGCGAACCGGGCGACCGCGTCGAGATCCTCTGGGACACGTGGGGCATCCCGCACATCTTCGCGCGCGATGCGGCGGCCGCCTTCTTCGCGTTCGGCTGGTCGCAGATGCACAGCCACGGCGACCTCGTGCTGCAGCTCTATGCACAGGCGCGTGGGCGCGCCGCGGAGTACTGGGGTGACCGCTTCCTCGACGGCGACCGCTGGGTCCGGGTGAACGACGTGCCGCGTCGTGCCGGCGAATGGCTCGCCGCGCAGCCGCCGCACATCCGCAGCTTCATCGATGCGTTCGTGGCCGGGATGAACAGCTACGCCGCGCGCCACCCGGAACAGATCGGCGAGGCGTATCGCGTGGTGCTGCCGGTCACCGCGGAAGACGTCATGGCGCACATGCAGCGCACCATCCTGTTCACGTTCGTCGCGAGCCCGCCGATGGTGACGCAGGGCGCGCGCGCGATCGGCGCGACGGGTGGCTCGAACGGCTGGGCGATCGCACCATCACGATCGGCGTCGGGCAACGCCATGCTGCTGGCCAACCCGCACCTGCCCTGGGGCGACCTGTTCACGTGGTACGAGGCGCAGGTCGTCGTCGGTGACATGAACGCGTACGGCGTCGCACTCATCGGTCACCCCACCCTCGGCATCGCGTTCAACGACTACCTCGGCTGGACGAATACCGTCAACACGTACGACGGGGCGGACCTGTACGAGCTCACGATTGCGGGCGACGGCTACATGTTCGACGGCCAGGTGCAGCCGTTCCGCGTGCGGTATGACACGATCCGCGTGCGCGGCACCGATGGGAGTCTCAGCGCAACGCTGCTGCCCGTCATTCAGTCCGTGCATGGACCGGTCGTGGCACGACAGGGGAACCGCGCGCTCGCGCTGCGCGTCGCCGGCCTCGATGCGACCGGCGCCATCGAGCAGTTCTGGGATCTGATGCACGCGCGCGACCGCATCTCCTTCGAGACCGCGCTCGCGCGACTCCAGGTGCCGATGTTCACCTACCTGTACGCGGACCGCGACGGCCACATCCTGCACGTGTTCAACGGGCGCGTGCCGCAGCGCCCGCGCGGCGACTTCGCGTACTGGGCGGGCATCGTGCCGGGGGACAGTTCATCCACACTGTGGGTCTCGACGCACACGTATCCGGAGCTGCCGCGCGTGCTCGATCCGCCCACCGGCTGGCTCCAGAACGCGAACGATCCGCCCTGGTCCACGACCATTCCGTGGGCCATCGATCCGTCGCGCTATCCGCGCTACATAGCGCCGCGCCGCTCGATGTCTCTGCGTGCCCAGCGCTCCGCGCGCATGCTCGCCGAGGATGCGTCGATCACCTTCGAGGAGCTGGTCCGCTACAAGCACTCGACGCGCATGGAAGCGGCCGACCACCTGCTCGAGGACCTCATTGCCGCCGTGCGCGCCGGTGCTACCGACTCTCTCACCGTAGCGGCCGCCGGTGTTCTCGAAGCGTGGGACCGCACCGCCGACGCGAACAGCCGCGGCGCGGTGCTCTTCGCCGAGTTCTTCCGCGAGCTGCCGCGCCCCGGGATCTTCGACGTTCCCTGGAGTGAAGAGGCGCCGCTCACCACTCCTGACGGTCTCGCGGATCCCGCTGCCGCGGTGCGCGCGCTCACACGTGCCGCCGCCCGCGTGCGCCAGACATGGGGACGCATCGATGTGGCATGGGGTGACGTGCACCGCTTCCGCTATGGCGATGTCGACCTCCCGGCCAACGGCGGGCCCGGCGGACTCGGCATCTTCCGCGTCATCGAGTACGACAACGCCACCGACAATCGACGTGTTGCCAGCTCAGGAGACTCCTGGGTGGCTGCCATCGAGTTCGGCGACACCGTCGTGGCGCGGGCACTGCTGTCCTACGGGAACGCATCGCAGCCGGGGACCACTCATCGTACCGACCAACTGCCCCTGTTGGCACGGAAGGAGCTGCGGGAAGTGTGGAGGACGCGGGAGGAGGTGCTGGCGAATCTCGAGCGGCGGGAAAGCTTCTGAAGGCGGGAGACAGACTGCGGGAGGCGGTACTTCGGGAGGCTTACTGCGCCAACTGCGAGGTGGATGCGGGTGACGGCGGGAGGCGAAGGGCGGGAGGCGTGCTTCGAAATGCGGGGATGCGGGAA
>CAYUIG010000044.1:0-26092 GCA_964444685.1 uncultured Gemmatimonadaceae bacterium
GAGGGCGCCGCGGAACAGTCGCGCGCGGGACGCGCCGAGCGCGGCCTGCACGGCGGCCTCGCGTTCCCGAGCGTGCGCGCGCACCAGCAGGACGTTGGCCACATTGATGCAGGCGATCAGCAGGAGCAGCGTCACGGCGGCCGCGAGCACGCGCAGCGGCGCCTCGATGCTGCGCGCGAGCGCCCGCGCAGGCGTGAGGCTCGGGCGCCACTCACCTGACGCCTCGTCTTCCACCACGATCCCGGCCAACTGCGCCTCCGCCGCCTCGACCGTCACGCCTTCACGGAGAACGGCCGCGGCCGAGAGACCGAACGGCTGGGACCGGTCGAGCGGCCGCACCGCGTCCCACTCGCGCGGCACGACCGACGGCACGACGAACTCGCGCGGCAGCACACCGACGATCGCGTGCGCAATGCCATCCAGCGTCATCGTCCGGCCGAGCACGTCGGGCGTGCCGCCGAAGCGCGCGTTCCAGAGCGCGGTCGAGATCATGGCCACCGGGTCGGCACCCGGCCGCGCATCCTCCGCCGTGAAGCCGCGGCCGAGTGCCGGCGGCGCGTCCACCATGTCCGGCAGCGTCGGCGAGATGTGTCCGAGTCGCACCTCGCGCGCTGGACCCGCCCCTGTCCACGTGGCGTTCTCTTCCATCCACGCTTCGAAGCGCTCGAACGCGGGAGCGTTCCGCCACGCCTCGATCTGCGCCGTCGAAGGCGAGGTGCGCAGTCCGGACTCGCCCATGGTGCGCCACACCAGCACCGTCCGCTCACCGCCCGGGAAGCGGAACGGCCGCAGCAGCACGCCTTCGATGGCGCTGAAGATGGCCGTGTTGGCGCCGATCGCGAGCGCCATGGTGAGCACGATCACGAGTGTGGCCGCCGGATCGCGGCGCTGCGAGCGCAGGGCGGTGCGCAGGTCGTCGAGCATGGGGGTCCTTACGGGTTCGTGATGGGGGTCCGCATACGGGAGTCTCGTGCCGTCCCGTCCGCTCATTCCCAAGCTCAGGCGTTCCAATCACTTGCCCGGCCGTGTCCCGGATTCGAGGTTCCGGCATGGTGGCCGCCACCGGGACGGCGCGTCCTCCCAGCGAACGCCCGACCAACGTTCGACGCCGTTCCGGCCACTCAAGGATGCGATGACGGAAGCCCCCGACCGCCAGCTCGCCGAGCGCGTTTCCCGACTGGGTGACGAGCGTGCGTTCCGCGTGCTCTACCGCCGGCACACGCCTGCGCTCCTGCCGTTCGTGATCCGCCTGCTCGGCGACGAGAACGAGGCGGAGGACGTGGTGCAGGAAACGTGGATCCGCGCGGTCGAAGCGCTGCCGGGATTCCGCTGGGAGGCAGCGTTCCGGACGTGGCTCACCGGCATCGCATTGAATCGCTGCCGCGAACTGCTGCGGCAGCGGGCGCGCCGATCCGAGGGCGTGTTCGAAGACGCAGCCGATCATCGCTTCGTGGTGCGTGCGGGGGCGGGGATCGATCTCGAGCGCGCGATCGCGGCGCTGCCGGAGGGATACCGCACCGTGCTCGTGCTGCACGACGTCGAGGGCTACACGCACCCGGAGATCAGCGAGCGGCTCGACATCGCGATCGGCACATCGCGCAGCCAGCTGCACCACGCGCGCCGCGCGATCCGACGTATGCTGGAACCGCAGGACATCGAGGAAGAGGCCACACCATGATGAACGAACCGTTCGACGATCCGCTCACGCCCGAGGAGGAGGCTGCGTTCCGTGCGCTGCCGCGCAC
Organism: uncultured Gemmatimonadaceae bacterium; assembly: GCA_964444685.1. Classification (GTDB taxonomy): domain Bacteria; phylum Gemmatimonadota; class Gemmatimonadetes; order Longimicrobiales; family RSA9; genus CAYUIG01. Next base: position 1,746 of record CAYUIG010000044.1, read on the forward strand.
GCGCGTGCCCTCGGCTGCACTCGAAGGACGCACGGTCGGTGCGCTGCGCGCGCGCGGGCTCCTGCGGCCGCGGCCGCTTTCACAGGCAGGTTGGTGGGCCGCGGCGGCGGCCGCTGCGATTGCGCTCTTCGCCGGCGGGTATGCCGTCGGCCAGGCACGCGGGGGCGCCAACGCCGTGGAATGGATGGTTGCGTTGCAGGAAGCGGATGCGCTCGAGCGCGCCGCGTTCGTTCAGCGGACCGGCTCCGCGTATGTCGCGGCCGTCGCGTCCCTCGAAGCGTCGGGGAACGGTGTCGAGCCCGGAGAGGAAGCCGCGATCTCTGCGCTGCGCGCCGCGCTCAACGAGCTCGCACGGCTGCGACCCGATGACGCGCGCGTCCTGCGCGCGCGCGACGCACTCGTCGAACAGCCCGTCACCGATTCCGTCGACGCGCCCGTCCAGCGCGTCGTCTGGTTCTAGTCCCGGAGGTCGTCATGAAGTCGTTTCCGATTGCATTGGTCCTGCTTGTCGTGCCGCTCGCGGCTTCGGGTCAGGAGTGCCGCATCGCCGGCACGCTCGGCATCCATTCCTTCGAGTGCCGTGACTGCTCGTTCTCCGCACACGAAGGCGGGCTGTCATCGGCGCGCTTCGGCACCGAGCCGCGGGTCCTGGAAGTCAACCAGGATGCGTCCAGCGGGGATGATCTCGAGGTCGACGACATCCTGGTCGCCGTCGACGGGAACCTCATCACCACGGCCGCGGGCGTCGAGGTGTTGACGTCGCTCCGCCCGGGGCAGGGTGTAGCGGTGCGCGTGCGCCGCGACGGGCGCGAACGCAACCTGCGCATGATTGCGGGCGCCACCGAAGTCTGTCCGCCGGGTGCGCCCATCGCGTTGGCGGCGCCGAGAAGCAAGTCGCCGCGGGCTGCGCAGTCGCGCGTGTCTCCGCCGGCACCGGATGAGCCGCCGCGTTCGGGCCAGGCCGCTCGGGCCGTCATGCCGCCCTATCCGCCGGGTCCGCTCGACGCATCGCTGGGCTTCAGCTTTCGCTGCATCGACTGCGGCATCGCACTGGCTGACCCGGGCCAGACTCCGCGCTGGCGCTTTGCCATGCGGCCGGAGGTATCTGCCGTCGACCGTGACGGGCCCGCATGGAGCGCCGGCCTCCGTCCCGGCGATGTGATCGTTGCGGTAGATGACATGCCGATCGAATCCGAAGAGGGCGGACTTCGCATGTGGCGTATACAGCCAGGCGAAATCGTCGCGTTCACCGTCCGACGCGATGGCGCGACCCGTGTCATCCGGCTGCGGGCGGGCGAAGCGCCGTCGCGCGACCGGCTCGTGCTTACGGCACCGGCGCAGCAGGCGCCGCGTGCGGGCGGCCCGACGAGAGCGCTTCGCTACACCGGATCTCTCGGTGACACGACGATCGAAGTGCGCGGGGCCCCCGTCACCGTGACCGAGGACCCCGCAACCGGAGAGATCATCATCCGCAGCGCCGACGTGGAGGTGCGGCTGAAGCGCAATCGCGACTAGGTGGTCCGGAGGATGTGCGGTCTTCAGCACGCGGCGCACGTGCTACGCGGCTCCCCGAGTGGCTAAGCGGTGCCAGCAGCTTCGAGGAGCCTGGCGTCGGCGGTGACCAGCTCCACGTCGCCGAGGCGTCGCCGCACGAGCGACCAGGTCGCCAGATGGATCGCGTCCGGCGTACGCAACGGAATCGCCGGCGCGACTTCTGCCGCGAGGTCGCATACCGTCCGAGTCATCTCCCAGACCGTGCACCGGGCGAAGATCGCGTCGACCTCGCGTGCGCCGCTCGCGAGCGCGGACTCCGAAACACCCTCGCGACGCAGCCGATGGAACGCTCGGGCGCTTTCGATGTGCGAGAGTCGGGACGTGAGGAGGATGCGCGCGCTGCCGATCTGCTTCTCGATCTCCGGACTCACGCCGCGCTCGAGCACGGCCCGCAGGACTGCGGACGTATCGAGGTAGACGAGATCGCTCACGAACCGATCCGGTCCTCGCGCAGCTCGTCCAGGATTCGGAGCGCCGTCCCGTCCGGGAGCCCGAGGCCACGGGGCCGCCAGGACCAGCCCTCGGTCGCGCGCTCCGGCATCGTGATTTCCCCGGCTTCGGCCAGTGCGCGCAGCGCTGCGTCCACCGGGTCGGCCGATTCGGACGCGTGGACAGCCGGCGGACGCAACTCCGCCACCACGCGGTCACGGTCCGTGACCAGGAAGACTTCACCGCGGCCGACTTCGCGCAGGTACGCGGACAGGCGGGCCTTCAGGCCGCTCAGTCGCTCGTCGGCGGGCGCCCGATCTGGTATTCCTTCGGCGGCTCCGCGCCGAGCAGATGCTTCACGAAGTAGTCCCAGCGGCGGCGCATCATGTAGTTGTTCAACTGCCCGTAGCCGTGCCGCGCGTGCGGGAAGATGATCAGGTCGAAGTCCTTGTTTGCGCGGATGAGCGCGTCGGCGACGAGCATGGTGTTGTACGGCGGCACGTTGTCGTCCATGGCGCCGTGCGCGAGCATCAGCTTGCCCTTCAGGTTCGCCGCGTGCGTCTGGTTCGCCTCGTCCGTGTAGTTGTCGGAACCGTTGGTCCGCTGGAGCAGCCCCTGGTAGCGCTCGCCCCAGTCGTCTTCGTAGTTGCGGTTGTCGTGGTTGCCCGATTGCGACACACCCACGTCGAAGAAGTCGGGGTAGCGGAACATCGCGGCCGCGGTGGCGAAGCCGCCGCCCGAGTGGCCCCAGATGCCGACGCGCTCGATGTCGATGAACGGATAGCGCTCGGCGAGCTGCTGCATGCCGGTTACCTGGTCGGGCAGCGTGTTGTCGTTCATGTCGCCGTAGTACGCGTCGTGGAACGCCTTCGAGCGGTTGGGCGTGCCCATGCCGTCGATCTCCACCACCACGAAGCCCAGCTCGGCGAGCGCCTGGTTGTCACCGCGCGCAGGCGAGAAGCTGCGCGTGCCCACACTGCCGGACTGCGGTCCCGGATAGATGCGGTTGATGATCGGATACTTCGCCGTCGAGTCGAGCTGCGTGGGCGTGTACATCAGTCCGTAGATGTCCGTCACGCCGTCGCGGCCCTTCATGCGGATCGGCGTCGGCGGCTTCCAGCCCGCCTCGCGCAGCCGTGCGATGTCCGTGCGCTCGAGCTCCATCACGACCTTGCCGTCCGCGTCGCGCAGTACGGACACCGGCGGCGTGTCGGGTGTGGAGTATGTGTCGACGATGTAGCGGCCGTCCGGCGACAGCGAGATCGTGTGGTTCGCCGGCTCGGGCGTCAGCAGCCGCTGGTTGCGGCCGTCGAAGTCCACGCGGTAGAGGTGCTGGAAGTACGGATCGCGATCGGCCTCCTTGCCCACACCCGTGAACCAGATCGTGCGCGCGTCCTCATCGATGCGCACGATGTCGGTCACGTTGCCGTCACCGGTCGTGATGCGGTTATCGAGCTGGCCGGTGGCCAGATCATAGAGGTACAGATTCACCCAGCCGTCGCGCTGGGACCACCAGATCAGCTTGTTGGACGCGGGCAGCACGCGCCACAGGTTCTCACTGAGCGACGCATCCCCGATCTGCGTTTCGCTCGTTTCCTCGAACAGTGTCCGCACTTCACCCGTGCGTGCATTCGCGACGCGGAACCACGCGTGCTTGTGGTCGCGTGAGGAAGAGACGAACGCGACGTGCGAGCCGTCGGGATACCACTGGACGTCGCAGATCGTACCGCCGCCGCAGCGGACGTGGTCGGACACGGTCGAGCGGTGCGCGTCGGGCGCCATGTCGAACCGTACGACCTGCGGGCCGTCGAGCTGTACGACGACGCGGCTGATGCGGAAGATCACGCTGTCGCCCGGGACCGGATACGCCCACGCCTGGAGTTCGGGCCGGCCGACGTTCGTCGTCGTCAGGTACATGTCGCCGACGCCGCGCTCGTCGTGCTGGAACGTGGCGATCGAGCGAGAGTCGGGAGACCAGGTCAGCACCGGCCGGTCGGTGTGCGTCCAGCCCGCGTTGTCCGTCGCGTAGCCGAAGTCCTCGATGCCGTCCGTCGTGAGCTGTGTCTCGCGCCCCGTGGCGAGGTCCTGCGCCCAGAGGTTGTAGTCGCGGATGAACACTGCGGTGCGCCCATCCGGCGACACGCTCGAGTTGGGCGGCGGATTGCGCAGTGGCTGTGCGCCCGCATCACTGGCCGTGCACGTGTACTGCTCGAGGTTGCAGCTCCATTCGCGGCCGCGGATCGTCGTCGTGAGGGACCGCCCGTCGTTCGACAACTCGAACGCCTGGAAGGGCAGGTTGTTCGCCTGCGCGTTGCCACCCGTCGCGGTCGCAATGGCGGCGGCGAGGCGCGCATGGTCGAACGCCGGCTCCTTCGACCCTCGCGCAGCGTCGACCAGGTAGAACGTTGCCTGGCTGCCGGCGGCCGCGCGGTACCAGAAGCGGCCACCCTCCAGCCACGTCGGCCGGACCGGGGTGCCGCTCACCAGCGGCATGACGTTCGGGGCAAGGAAACGCTCCGCGGCGGCGTAGTCCGCGGCGGTGACCTGCCGCGGTTCCTGCGCGGCGAGCGGAGAGGCGAGCAGCAGGGCGAACAGGCCGACGTGACGCATGGCGGTCATGGCTCGAATTCGAAGGGTTCACGATCCCGCGGGGGGCGGCGGCGCAAACTAGCGCACCCCACGGCTACAGGCGAGCCGCAGGTAAGGTTCCGGAGATCGCGCTATATTTTGACCATGGATCTACCGCTGCTCGCAGGGGCGCTGAGGGGCCGCCGTGTGCTCGTGCTGGCCGGTGCGGGGTGCAGCACCGAGTCCGGCATTCCGGACTACCGGGGCACCGAGGGGCGACGCGGCCGCCCACCCATCCAGTACCAGGAGTTCGTCCGCAGCGCCGAAGGGCGCACCCGGTACTGGGCGCGCAGCGCCGTCGGCTGGCCACGCTTCTCACGTGCGCTGCCCAACGGCGGCCATCGCGCGCTCGCGCGCATGGAGGACGCGGGCATTGTCGGCGGCGTGATCACGCAGAACGTCGACGGACTGCATCACGCCGCGGGGAGTCGGAAGGTACTCGAGCTGCACGGCTCGCTCGCCTTCGCGCGGTGTCTGCAATGCGGCGAGCGTGAACCACGCCATGAACTGCAGGCGCGCATCGTCGCAACGAACCCGGGCTGGGTCGAGCGTGCAGCGAACGCTGCCGCAGCGCCGGATGGAGACGCCGATGTTCCTGTCGAGCTGCTGGATGCGTTCCACGCGCCGGCTTGCCGTCTGTGTGACGGAATCCTGAAGCCGGACGTCGTGCTCTTCGGGGAGAACGTGCCGCGTGAGCGCGTCGAGGAAGGGTGGCAGATGCTGGAAGCGGCCGACGCCCTGCTCGTCGTGGGTTCGTCGCTCGCGGTCTACTCCGGCCGCCGCTTCGTCGATCGCGCCGTGCAGGAGGGCAAGCCGGTTGCCGTCGTGAACCGCGGCCCCACGCGCGCCGATGACGTTGCGTGCGTCCGGATCGACGCTCGCCTCGGCGAGGTGCTGCCACGACTGGCCGACGACCTGGCGAAGGCCACCCTCCGGCAACCCTGAGCCCTCCCGCAGCATCGAACGCCGCGACCGAGTTCGTACCCCCGCAACGCCCGTCGAAGGAGTTCGCATGCGCGCGCGAACCGTTGCGTACCTCAATGTCGTTGCACTCCTTGCTGCCGGACCGGCAGCCGGTCTCCAGAACGTCGTCGTGCAACGTCTGGACAGGCCCACAGGAACTATCGCGGAGCCGTTCACCGCGATCAGCGGGCTGCGAGAGCTGAGTGATGGCCGCGTCCTCGTGACCGACATGGCCGAGGGCCGGCTCCGAATCGTGGATTTCCGCAACGGCGGATCCGTCGACATTGGTCGCAACGGCCGCGGTCCGGGCGAGTTCGAACGTCCGAATGCGCTGTATGCCGCCGCAGGCGACACCACGCGTCTTCTCGATGTGGCCGGGCGTCGTCTCCTTACCGTCCTGCCGGATGGCCGCATGTCGGATCAGGAGACGCGACTCCGCATGATCAGCGGCGGATTCAAACCGCCGCGTGGCATGGACGTGAGCGGCCGCCTCTACATCGACCTGGGCGGAATCTTCACGAGTGCGCTCGCAGAGGCCGCGCGCACGGGCCGCATGCCGCTGCTGCGCTCCGATGCGACCGGTGCACGCTGGGACACCGTGACCGTGCTTTCCCTTGCGCCCATGTCCGGTGAAGGGTCCGGCCCGGTGCCACCCTATCGGCCGGAGGACGCATGGGCGGTGGACCGATCCGGACGCGTTGCAGTCGTTCGTCACGACCCGTACCGCGTCGAATGGTTCGTCGAGGGACGACGAATCGCAGGGCAACCCGTCGACTGGCGGCCGGTGCGCATCGGGAGTGCAGAGCGCGAAGCGTATCTGGATCGTCTCGTCGCGGGAGCATCCGGCATTACGATCACGCAGAACGGGGAGCGCAGAACCATGCGGCCGCCGCGGCCTGATGCCTCTTCGCTCGATTGGCCGGCCACCATGCCGCCCTTCGAGGGGCCTGCGTGGATCGCAGCCGATCACGTCTGGGTGCGGCGCAACCGGCCCGCGCGTGAGGAACGACCCCTCTACGACGGATTCGATGCGTCCGGCCGACTCGCTCGTCAGATCGAGCTCCCTGCCGGACGCGTGATCGTAGGTCCGGGAGCACGCAGACTGTACGCCGTTCGCACCGACGAATTCGGCCTACTATGGCTGGAGCGCTACGAAATCGGCTGAATCGCATGCACGGCGGCCGGATCTCCCAGGAGCGCGCGGGGTTGTAGGGGCCGGAAGGCGAGGGTTATCTTTCAGGCTCTTCGGGACGTAGCGCAGCCCGGTAGCGCACCTGAATGGGGTTCAGGGGGTCGCCGGTTCAAATCCGGCCGTCCCGACTCGATGAGTGAAGCCAAAAGTACGCATTTGAGATTCGACCAGGCCCCCGTCTGCAGCCGCGGACGGGGGTTTCGTTTGTGGTAGCAGGGCGGAGTATGAGACAGCAGAAGCGATGACGTCATCGACGACGCCTCGCCAGACGCGACGATCGCTCGTTCTCACAGCACTCGTGGTGGCGATGTTCCTCGCGGCCATCGAGGGGACCATCGTGGCGACGGCCATGCCCAGCATCGCTTCCCGGCTGGGCGGCTTCTCTCTCTACAGCTGGGTCTTTTCGTCGTACCTGCTGATGCAGGCCGTCACGACGCCGATCTTCGGGAAGCTCGCAGACCTGTACGGCCGGAAGCCGGTGTTCATTGCCGGCGTCGGCATCTTCCTCGTCGGTGCGGTCCTGTGCGGGTTCGCCGAGTCGATGGGGATGCTGGTGGCCTTCCGATTCGTGCAGGGAATCGGCGCGGGCGCAGTGCTGCCGATGAGCGCGACGCTGGCGGGCGACCTCTACTCGCTGCACGAGCGCGGACGGATCCAGGCGTACCTGGCCAGCGTGTGGGGCATCTCATCGATCCTCGGACCGCTTGCCGGCGGGATCATCGTGCAGCATGTGGACTGGCACTGGATCTTCTGGCTCAATCTTCCGTTCGGAATCATCTCGATCGCGTTGATCATCTCCTTCCTGCACGAGAAGGTCGAGCAGCGGAAACGCAGCGTGGATTACATCGGTGCTGCGCTGCTGCTGTGCGGACTCTCCGCCATGATGCTGGCGCTCACGCAGGCGGAGGCGTGGGGCGCATCGCGCGCGCTGATGCTGGGCGCGGGCGGACTCGTGCTCCTGGGCATCCTGTACCGCCAGCAGCGCTTCGCCACGGATCCCGTGATGCACTTCGAGTTGTGGGAGAACCCGATCATCCGACGTGGAAACCTTGCCATTCTGTGCGCCGGCATCGCGATGATCGGCCTCATCACCTTCCTTCCCACCTTCGTACAGGGCGTGCTCGGTCGGAGCGCGCTGGTGGCCGGCTTCACCCTGTCGGGAATGTCGATCGGCTGGCCGATCGCTTCGGTGTTCGCAGGCCGGACGTTCGTGCGATTCGGAGTGCGCACACTGGCACGGGCGGGCGGCGTATTCGTCACTGCAGGCGCGGCGATCGTGGCGATCTTTGCCACGCACGGCCCGCTGCACGCGGGGTTCGGAGCGTTCCTCATGGGGATGGGCTTCGGTCTCCTGAACACCACGTACATCGTGGCAATCCAGACGAGCGTGCCGTGGGCGCAGCGGGGCGTGGCGACGGCCACGAACATGCTGATGCGCAACCTCGGCAACGCCATCGGCGCCGCGATGCTGGGCGGGGTGTTGAACGTGCACCTCGCGGACTACATCGAGGAACGCGGCCTGGCTTCCTCGATCTCGCTCGACAGCGTGCGTGATCTGATCCAGCACCGTGAAGGGATTGCTTCCCCGGTCGCGAGCGGACAGGCCCTCGACGTTCTCCGGGACGGACTGTCGGGAAGCCTGGTTCTGACCTTCTGGATCGTTGCCGCGTTCGCCCTCGCCATCCTGCTTATCAGTGGGCGCGTGCCCGACCTGCACCCCGACCAGGTGAACGATGACGTACGCGCAGGCACGTGAGCGACGAGCGCAACTACGGCTCGTCGAAGAGCCGATAGGCGAAGACGAAGCTGGAGGCGCTGTAGCGCCCATGCTCACGGCTGTGACGGGCACCGTGCCCTGGAGGTCGATCTCGGCCTCCGTGTCCGACTCGATTTCGTACCAGATGTCGCGGCCCGTCTGTGGGCCAATCGTCCCCGTGTCGAAATCGAAGGTGAACGTGCCGGGCAGCGTCACCTGGCTCCCGGCCTCCTCCGGTTCCGATCCGGCCCTCCAACTGCACGATCCTTACCCGCAACCCTTGTCGAAGACGACGCGCCAGCGCCCGTCCGCATGGAGACGCCAGATCGAGTTGAAAGTGCCGACCCGATTGCCGCTCGGATCGCGCACGGGACCGCTGCTCAACGCGAGCGTGCCGGAGCTCAGCACCTCCACCACTTCGGGCGCCCATGAGAACGGGGCGTCCGGACCCGCGAAGAACTGCTGCCACGCATCCAGCACGGCCGCCTTTCCGCGCAGCGCTTCGTTCGGGCTGAAGAAGACCGCATCCTCGGCCACGTGCGACGCGAACGCCTCGAAGTCTCGCGCGGCCATGGAAGCCGCGAATGCCGCCTCGGCATCGAACACCTGGCGCGCGAGGTCGCTGTTGTCCTGCGCGCGCGCCGGAGAGAATGCGACGAGGAGGGAAAGCGCGATCGGGGCTGCGCGAAGAACTCGCATGACCGTTTCCTTGCCTGGGTGAGAGCAGCGTCCGGCTCGCGAGATCGCGACGGGCCGGGTCGCCGTCAAGTCCTCAGGGACCGGATGCTTCGTTCAATCCTCGTGCAGTGCGACGATCGTGTCGACGCGACTCGGGACACGGTCGGATCGAGCCTCTTGACAATCAATAAGTATAGGCTTATACATGGATCATGACGATTTCGGCAGCTCGGACGCGGGTTTTCCAGGCGCTGGCAGACCCGAGTCGGCGGGCGATTTTCGAGTCGCTGACGAAGGGGGAAGCGGCGGTGAAGGATCTGACCGCGCGCTTCGACATCTCACAGCCGGCGATCTCGCAGCACCTGGCCACACTGAAGCAGGCGGGCCTGGTGAGCGCGCGGAAGGAGGGCCGGCTGGTCTACTACCGCGTGGAGCCGCGCGGGTTGAAGCCGCTGATCGACTGGATCGCACACTACCGGGTCTTCTGGCCCGAACACGTGGACCGCCTGCGGGCGCTACTGGAGAAGATGGACGGATGAAATTCGCGGAAACGACCGCCCCGGCGCAGACGGAAGCACTGTCGTTCGTATTCGACCTGCCGCATCCGCCGGAGAAGGTGTGGCGGGCGCTCACGCAGCCGGAGCTGCTTTCGGAGTGGCTGCTGCCGGCCTTCGACTTCGCGCCCGTGCCCGGCGCGGCGTTCACGTTCCGCACGGATCCGCAGCCCGGCTGGGACGGCGTCGTGAACTGCGAAATGCTCGAAGTCGAACCGCATCGGAAGCTGCGCTGGAGTTGGGTCGTCGGTGAGATCGACACCGTCGTGACCTTCACGCTCGAGCCGACGGACGCCGGTACGCGCCTGAACGTCGTGCAGTCGGGATTCAAGGCGAACCAGCGGCAGAACTTCGGCGGTGCGCGCTATGGCTGGAGGATGATGGGAGGCAAGCTCGTCGAACTGCTCGAACGGATTACGTGAGGAGGGAGTCATGAACTGGAGCAAGGGAATCCGCCAGTTGCACCGCTGGGTCGCGATCATCTTCACGCTGACCGTCGTGGCCAACTTCGTCACGATCGCCATACGCGGGGAGCCGCCGGCGTGGATCACCTACTCGCCGCTGCCGCCCCTGTTCGTGCTCCTCTTCAGCGGGCTGTACCTCTTCGTCCTCCCGTACGCGACGCGCCGGCGCGCCGCTCGTGGCATGACCTGAGGGCCATCACCCGTTGACACCGGGCGGCCCACGCCGCAGCTTCCGGGTGCCATAATTGAGACTCATTCTCAACCGGAGCCATGCGGAAGATCTCGGGGTGGGCCCTCGGGCTCGTCATACTGGCCGCCTGTGGCGGCGATACGGAGCAGACGCAGCAGACGGAAGGGCAGGCGGTCGCGGCCGGCGTCGTGAACGTCTACTCCCATCGACACTACGACACCGACGCGGAGCTCTTCCGCCGCTTCACGGAGCGGACGGGGATCGGCGTGAACATCGTGACTGCCGGCGCGGACGAGTTGATCGCGCGTCTGGAAGCGGAGGGCGCGGCGACGGAAGCCGATGTGCTCATCACGGTGGATGCCGGCCGGCTGCACCGTGCGACGGCGGCCGGTCTGCTCCAGCCCGTCACGTCCGAAGCGCTGACGGCGAACGTGCCGTCACATCTGCGCGATCCCAAGGGCCACTGGTTCGGCCTGACGCGCCGCGCGCGCGTGATCGCGTACGCGAAGGATCGCGTGGACCCGTCGCAGCTTTCGACGTACGCGGCGCTCGCGGGTCCGGAGTGGAAGGGGCGCGTGACGGTGCGCTCGTCGGACAACGTCTACAACCAGTCGCTGCTCGCAGCGATCATTGCGCACGAAGGCGCCGACGCGGCGCGCGCGTGGGCCGAGGGCATCGCGAACAACCTGTCGCGCACGCCGAGCGGCGGCGACACGGACCAGCTCAAGGCCATCGCCTCGGGAACAGGCGACGTCGCCATCGTCAACACCTACTACCTCGCCCGGCTCCAGGCGTCCTCCGATCCGGAGGAGGCGCGCGTCGGCAACGCGCTCGGCGTGTTCTTCCCGAATCAGGCCGATCGCGGTACGCACGTGAACGTGAGCGGCGCGGGCGTGACCGCACACGCGAAGAACCGCGACAACGCGATCCGCCTGATCGAATTCCTGTCGGGCGACGAAGCGCAGGGTCTGTTCGCGGAAGGCAATCAGGAGTATCCGGTGAAGCCGGGCGCGCCGATGTCGGCGACGCTGTCGGCGTGGGGTGAGTTCCGCGCGGACACGCTCAACCTCGCGCGTCTCGGCGAGCTGAACGCGGAAGCCGTCCGGATCTTCGACATGGCGGGATGGAAGTAGGCGCCGCGACCGTCGGCACGCGCGCGACACATCCGCGCGTCATTCCGCTGCCGGCCGCGCCGGCGCGGCGTCGCACCCGTGCCGGCGCGCGCGTGCGTGTTCCTCGTATCGCAGCGGGCGCGGCCGGCTGGGCGCTCGCGGCGCTGCTGATCGCAGCGGCGCTCTGGGTGCCCATCGTCGTCGTCGGCGCGCACGTGCTGACGCCGGCCGGCGAGACCTGGTCCCACCTCGTCGACACCGTGCTCGGCGGCTACGTCGCGACGAGTGCGCTGCTCGTCTTCGGCACCGGCGCACTCGCGTTCGCAATCGGTGTCGGTGCGGCCTGGCTCGTGACCGCGTGCGAGTTCCGCGGCCGGCGCATCGTCGAAGTGATGCTCATGCTGCCGCTCGCGGTGCCGGCGTACGTGGCCGCATACACGTATGCGGGCATGCTGGATGTCACGGGCCCGATGCAGCGCATCGTGCGCACGCTCATCCCCGCACTCTCCGACAGCATGCTGCACATCACGGTCGCCGGGCCGTGGGTAGCGATGCTCATCTTCGCGCTCGTGCTGTATCCGTACGTGTATGTCATCGCGCGCTCGAGCTTCCGCCGCCAGTCGCGCACCGTGCTCGAGGCATCGCGTGTGCTCGGCCGAGGCCCCTGGTCGACCTTCCTGCGCGTCGCGCTGCCGCTCGCGCGGCCCGCCGTTGCGGCGGGACTCGTGCTGGTCGCGCTCGAGGTGCTCAACGACTACGGCACCGTCCGATTCCTTGGCGTCACGACATTCACGACCGGAATCTTCCGTGCGTGGTCCGGACTCGGCGACCTCGACGCGGCCATTCGCCTCGCCGCGATCCTCCTGCTGTGCGTACTCGCGGTACTCGTGTTCGAGCGCATGCAGCGCGGGCGCCGGCGCATGGACGCGGGGATCGAGACCGACAAGCCGATGCAGCGCTGGCGCCTGCATGGAATCCGCGGCGCGCTCGCGTTCGCGTTCTGCGCGCTGCCGATTCTGTTCGGCTTCCTCGTGCCTGTGGGTCAGCTCGGCTGGTGGGCCGTCCGCACCGCGTCACATGTGGTGGACTGGAGCTTCATGCGACTCATGGTGAACAGCTTCGGCCTCGCGATCGGTGCCGCGCTCCTCGGCGTCGCGCTCGCCCTCGTCGTCGCGTACGCAGCGCGCGTGGTGAACGGCCGCGCGGTGCGTGTCGCCGCACGCGTCGCCGTGCTCGGCTACTCCGTGCCCGGCGCCGTCATCGCGATCGGTGTGCTCGTGCCGCTCGGTGCGCTCGACCGTGGCATCGGCGTCATGGCGTCGTCGCTGTTCGGGATTTCGACCGGCCTGCTGATCGGCGGCACGGTCGCAGCGGTGCTGTACGCGTACGCCGTGCGCTTCATGGCGGTGGCCTACCTGCCGATTGAAGCCGGCTTCGAGCGTGAGTGCCGCGACCTGGATGCAGCATCGCGCACGCTCGGCATCGGCACGACCGGGACGCTGCGACGCGTCGGTCTGCCGCTCCTGCGCGGAGCGCTGCTCGGCGCGGCGATCCTCGTGTTCGTCGATGTGCTGAAGGAGCTGCCTGCCACGCTGATCCTGCGGCCGTTCAACTTCGACACACTTGCGACGCGCGCATTCCAGCTCGCGTCCGACGAGCAGATCGCCGAGTCCGCGTGCGCCGCGCTGATCCTCATCGGCGCCGGTGTGGTATCCGTGCTCGGCCTCGACCGCTTGCTGGGAGGCAGGACCACGCGGTGAGCCGGCTCGTCCTGCGCGGCGTCGGCAAAACGTACCCCGGCAGCGCACACCCCGCGCTTCGCGATCTCGACCTCCAGGTCGAGCCGGGCGAGCTGATCGGCATCGTCGGCGAGAGCGGATCCGGCAAGACCACACTGTTGCGTACGGTCGCCGGCCTCGAGCGACCCACGACAGGCGAGATCCTGCTCGACGGTGCGGTGATCTCGACCCCCGCGGGCGTCGTTCCACCCGAGCGGCGCGGCGTAGGCCTCGTCTTCCAGGACTACGCGCTCTTCCCGCACCTGACCGTCGCCCGCAACATCGGTTACGGCCTGCAGCGCGCGAAGCGTGCGGAACGCAATGCGCGCGTCAATGCACTGCTCGAGCTGGTCGGTCTCGCCGGACTCGGCGAGCGCTACCCCCACGAGCTCTCCGGAGGCCAACGCCAGCGCGTCGCACTCGCCCGCGCGCTCGCGCCCGACCCCGCCGTCATCCTGCTCGACGAGCCGTTCAGCAACCTCGATGCATCCCTGAAGGATGAACTGCGTGCCGAGGTCGGCCGCATCCTGCGTGCAAGCGGCACCACCGCGCTCGTCGTCGTGCACGATGCGGAGGACGTGCTCGCGCTCGCGGACCGCGTGGTCATCCTGCGCGACGGCACGGCATGGCAGGTCGGCACGCCGCGCATGCTCTACGAGCGGCCGCGCGACGCGTACGTCGCACGCTTCTTCGGCCCGACGAACATCGTGCCCGCGCTCGCGCGCGACGGCGTGTTCGAGACGCCGCTCGGCGAGATCGTTTCACCCCTCGCCGCGGGTGAACGCGTGCCGGCGCTGCTGTCCATCCGGCCCGCCGATGTCGTGCCCGCTACGGAGGGCGTGACGGCTACCGTGAAGCAGGCTCACTATCGCGGTGCCTGGGTCGAATTCGTCGCTGAAGTAGTGGACGCGACTGGCGCGGTGGTCGAAGTCACGGGGCACGCACCGCCATCGTCGGTACTGGCGGTCGGGGAGCCGGTCATGCTCGCGGTGCGAGCGGGAGGGGTGCAGGTCCTCGACGGCTGATTTCAGTCGGCTGGGGTCCTCGGGTTCTCGGGCGCAGGCACGGGCGTGATGCCCGTCACATCGAGAATCTCCTGCTCGTCGAGCGTCTCCTTGGCGAGGAGCGCCATGGCCAGTGCGTCCAGCGCATCCCTGTGCTCCGTCAGCAGGCGGCGTGCTTCGTCATGGCTCTCCTGGATGATGCGCAGGACTTCTGCGTCCACGGCGCGCGCGGTTTCCTCGCTGAACTCGCGCGCGATGCCTGTGCCGCCGATCGCGAGGAACGGGTTCTGGCTCGGCGTGAGCCGGATCATGCCCAGGCGATCGCTCATCCCCCAGCGTGTCACCATGTCGCGGGCGAGGTTCGTAGCCTGCTCGATGTCGTTCTCGGCACCGGTCGTCCTCGTGCCGTAGACGATTTCCTCGGCAGCCCGCCCTCCGAGCATGCCGATGAGGCGGCCACGCAGATAGGCCTCCACGTAGTTGTAGCGGTCGCGTTCCGGGCGCTGGTACGTAACGCCGAGCGCCTGGCCGCGCGGCACGATGCTCACGCGATGCACAGGATCCGCGCCGGGAACGACGAGCCCGAGGATCGCGTGGCCGGCCTCGTGATACGCGACGCGTTCCCGCTCCTTCGGACTCAGCAGCAGTGAGCGCTCCGGGCCGAGAATGATCTTCTCGAGCGCATCCAGGAAATCCTTGAGGTGCACCTGGTCCTGGTCACGGCGCGCTGCGAGCAGCGCCGCTTCGTTGACGAGGTTGCGCAGGTCGGCTCCGGTCAGGCCGGGCGTCGCGGCCGCGATCTCGCGCAGGCTTGCATCGGGTGCGAGCGGAACGTTGCGCGTGTGCACGGCGAGGATGGCTTCGCGGCCGTTGCGATCGGGGACGTTCACGAACACGCGCCGGTCGAACCGTCCCGCACGCAGCAAGGCGCGGTCGAGTACGTCGGGCTGGTTCGTTGCGGCAAGAACGATCACACCCTCGCGGCTCGAGAAGCCATCCATCTCCGCGAGGATCTGATTCAGCGTCTGCTCCTGTTCGCTCGCACCACCGATTGCGACCTGGCCGCGCGCACGTCCGATCGAATCGATCTCGTCGATGAAGATGATGGACGGCGCGTTCTCGCGCGCCTGCTTGAACAGGTCGCGTACACGGGCAGCGCCGACACCTACGATCATCTCGACGAACTCGGAGCCGCTCATCGAGAAGAACGGCACGTTGGCTTCTCCTGCCACGGCACGCGCGAGCAGCGTCTTGCCGGTGCCGGGCAGACCGACGAGCAGCACACCCTTCGGCGCGGCGCCGCCGAGGCGCGTGTACTTCTCGGGGTCGCGCAGGAAGTCGACGATCTCGACCAGCTCGTTCTCCGCTTCGTCGATGCCAGCCACATCATCGAATGTGACGCGCTCCGCGGAATCCTGGTCGAACCGGCGCGCACGACTCTTCCCCATACCGAACACGCCGCCGGCTCCGCCGATACCAGCGCCCTGCCGCGACATCCGCCGGAACATCCAGACGTAGAACCCGATGATCAGGATCGCCGGACCGAGTCCAAAAATGAACGTCCACCAGGACGTGCGTTCCTCCTCGATCGGTTCCGCACGGATCACCACATCGTTCGCGATCAGCAGCGCTTCGAGCCCGGGATCGACGAACGCCGGCAGCGTGGTCTCGAACGCGGTGATCGAATCGGGCTCGACTCCGGAAAGCGTGTCCCCCGGAGGCGGATAGACCACGACGAACTCGAAGCGACCCGTGATGCGTTCGCCGCGGCTGTAGATCTCCCCGACGTTCCCGCTGGCGACCTGCTCCTTGAAGAGCGTATACGGCA
Organism: uncultured Gemmatimonadaceae bacterium; assembly: GCA_964444685.1. Taxonomy (GTDB): domain Bacteria; phylum Gemmatimonadota; class Gemmatimonadetes; order Longimicrobiales; family RSA9; genus CAYUIG01. The sequence continues at coordinate 17,876 of CAYUIG010000044.1, forward strand.
CCGTGACCGGCGCGCCCGGCTGGGGAATGAGCCAGCGTACGATCAGATAGTTGAGGAGCAGGACCAGGAAAAGGCCGAGCCATGTCCTGCCCGTCATCCTGCCACCCGTGCCGGACGCACCCTCGCGGTCCGGCCCGCGAGGGCCGTTGGCATCCGGCGGTCCATCACGGTGCTGGCGGTCCGGCATCATTCCGTCCGGGTCTATCGTCCGACATCGCCAGCATGATCTAGCCGCGCCCCGTTCACGGCGCCAGATGGACCACCCGCGAAAAATTGGAGAATCACCGGTGCAGCCATCGAAGACACACGGCGGTGAACCTCGCACGCCGGACGCTGCGATTCAGGTACGCATTCCCGAGGTGTAGCGGCTCTTCCATCCATGGATTCATCGATGCCCGGGCTCAGCGACCGTCATCCGCAAGTCGGAAACGACGGAAGCCGTGCGCGGTTTCTTCGCGCAACGCGCGCGCGTGACGCGGCGCAGGCTCATGGATCTGTTTCGGATCGGTCGCACCAGTCTGTTGATCGGCCTCACGGTACTCGTCCTCGCGTTCGTCACCGGTGAGTTGATTAGCGGATCGGGTGACTCCGCGCTGCTCGGCGCGATCGGCAGCACCCTCGAAATCGGCGGCTGGGTCGCCATGTGGCGGCCGCTCGAGATCTTCCTCTACGAATGGTGGCCCATCGCCGAGGATGGCAGGCTGCTGGCCCGCCTCGCGGAGATGCCGATCCAAATCGCGCCCCGATCCGGTCGCTGAACCTGACACGATCCCGCCTGCTGCACCGGAAACGATGGCCCTCTTGACCCCCAAGTGTACTAGGGCACATAGTACACCATGCTGCCTTTCGAAGTCCGACTCAGGCCGGGGGAGTCTCCGTATCGGCAGATCGCCTACGCGGCCACGCGGGCGATCGTGGCGGGAGAGCTGCCAGCCGGGTCGGCGTTCCCGTCGGTCCGCGAGCTGAGCCAGGCCCTGAAGATCAATCCGAACACAGCACACAAGGTCGTTGCGGAGCTTGTTCGCAGCGGATTGCTGGAGGTGCTGCCCGGTGTCGGGACGGTGGTGGCGGAAGCGCGGCGTCCCGCCACGGAGGAGCGGCTCCGGCTGCTGTCGGAGGACGTGGAGCGGCTGGTCGTGGAAGCACGGCGCCTCTTCCTGGAGGAAGGCGACGTCGTTGCCGCGATTTCCGAGCGCTGGAGCGAGCTATTCGGAGCGACGAGTGGAACGGCACAGGGAGGTGCGCGTGGCGGTCGTCGAAATTCGTGAACTGACGCACCGGTACGGACGCAGGACGGCGCTGTCGGGCGTGGATCTCACCGTCGAGACGGGATCCGTATTCGCGCTGATCGGTCCGAACGGTTCGGGAAAGACGACGCTGCTCCAGATCCTGATGGGTCTGCGGCGCCCGACGTCCGGCAATGTGCGGATCTTCGGCAGGGATGTACGCGCCCTCGATCATCGGGACCGCGCACGCATCGGCTACGTAGCGGAAGGGCAGCGGCTGCCGGGCTCGATGACGGTCGGCGAGCTCGAGCGGTACCTCGCGCCGCTGTATCCGAACTGGGACTGGACATTGGTGGAGGAGCTGCGCCGGCGCTTCCGGCTGGAGCCGTCGCAACGGATCCGTTCGCTTTCCCGCGGCGAGCACATGAAGGCAGCACTCATGTGTGCGCTCGCGTCGCGGCCCGAACTCGTGCTGATGGATGAGCCGTTCACGGGCATGGATGTAATGACGCGCGACGATCTCGTGCGCGGCCTTCTCGAGTCCGCAGGGCGCGACGACTGGACGGTCATCATCTGCACGCACGACCTCGGGGAGATCGAGTCGCTGGCTGATCACGTGGGTTTCCTCGACAGCGGCAAGCTGAAGTTGGCGGAGCCGATGGACTCGCTGCTCGCGCGCTTTCAGCGCATCGAGATCATCACGGAAGGCGAAGCTTCTGTGCCGCGTGAACTCCCGGCGGATTGGCTCCAGGTGCGGCGCAATGGTCCGCGCGTGAGCTTCATTGCCGCGGCGGCGGTGGACGAACAGCGGCTGCGCGAGTTCTTTCCGGAACTCATCCGCTACGAAAGCGAAGCGGCGACGCTGCGCGAAATCTTCGTCGCGCTCGCCCGGAATGGTTCGCATCCCGTGATGGAGGAGGCGCTGCCATGAGCTGGATTGTGGAAGTCCTGCACATCGCGCGCAAGGATGTGCGTCAGCTGCGCTGGTTCATTGCCGCCTATGCTCTGTTGATCGCGATGTTCGCATTCGCTGCGGTGCGTACACCCGCGTCGCCATGGCTGCTGGTTGCCGGGCCGATTCGGTGGCTGCTGGAAGTCGCCCTGGTAGCCGTCCTGATTCAGAGCGACTCCCCATACCGTGCGGACGCGTTCTGGCCGAGCCGGCCGTTGCGTGCGTCGGCTGTGTTCGGGGCGAAGCTCCTCGTCGTGGCTATAATGGTCGTGGGTACAGGGCTTCTGGGTCAGACCGCTGTGTTGCTTGCCTACGATACCGAAGCCCACCGCTTTCCGGGTCTGCTGGCCGGGAGTGCGGTGCAGTCTGCCCAGGCGCTCGCAATTCCCGCCGTGGTGGCTGCGATCACACCGAGCCTCGCGATCTTTCTCGTGGTCTTCGCGGTCGGCTACATCGCATTCGGGTTCGTATTTTCGTTCCTGGTCGCCAGCTCGTATGCCGGGCCCGGCTCGCATTTGTGGTTCACGGTGCTCGTGATCGGGGCCTCGTTCCTCGTGCTGGCATGGCAATACCGCACTCGGAATCGCAGGCAGGGGATCGCCCTGGCGCTCGGTCTTCTGGTACTGACGGCTGCACCGACGATGCTGGTCGAAGGCGACCGTGAGCGCGAGACGATCGAGCCGCCCGCATCGGCCCGGGCCGGCATCCGCATCCCGATCGGTGAGCGACGGCAACCCGTTCGCGTCCGAGGCAACCGGATCGACGTGCCCGTCGAACTCGTCGGCGGATCGGACGCGTGGGGCTATGTGCTGCGCGAGGCGACGCTCCACATCGATGACACACGCGCGCTCTCGACACGGATCATGCCGGGAATGAAAGTCTTCCTCAACGATCCGAAGCCGTCGCTCGACGGGATCCAATGGCTGGACATCACCCCCCGCGCGCGCATGGCCATGTTGAGCTCCGAACTCGGCATCGACATCCGGGAACCTGCGAGCGGACGACGGATCACGGTCGACGGCATGCTGGAGGTTCGCGCCCCCCGTGTGGCGATGTCAGTTCCGCTGAGGGCCGGCGCCTCGAAGATCGAATCCGGACATCGCCTCGACCTGGTGTATGCGGACGCCGACTCAGCCGAGCTGATCGTGGAGCTGCGACACCATGTCGTTGCCCCGAATCCGGCCGCGCTCAGGCCATACGAGCTCGACAATTCATTCGCCGTAGTGCATCGCGAGCGTGGCGAAGGATTCCTTCTCCGGCCTGGGACATCGCACAGCTCTGGCGGCCTCCTCCTCTCAGACCTGCGAGTCAACGTGCGCAGTGGGGAGTGGTCGGCCGGTGGTCCGGTGGGACCGCGATCCTGGACGACCCCCGGCTGGCTCGATGGCGCCGAGCTGATCGTTTTCGAGTGGGACCTCGTCGGCCGCTATCCCGTCCAGACGGAAACCACGGTTCCCGATTGATCACACGCGCATTGTAATCGCCGGATCGACACGCGACGCGCGCAGCGCCGGCAGCCAGCACGCGCCGATCCTGATCGCGCCCTTCCCGACGGAAACCCGGCCACGCTCGGGGTGCGCGGGCGCTGGGCTCGCCTCTGAGTCCCCGGTGGCCGCGGACGTGCAACCCTTCCGGCGCTTGCGGCCAACAGGAGGTGGGTCCCATCCGTCCTCCCAAGCCGGAGCGCACCATGAACCGCATGCCGTTCGCCGTGCTGGTCGCCGCTGCCCTCTCGCCAGCCGCCACCAGCGGGCAGGCGCCGAAACTGCTGCCGCGAGCCAATGAGATCGCGCTCGCCCGCAGCGCCGCGCCGCCGGAGGTTTCCGCCGATGCGAGCGTGTACGTGCTCGAACCCGGCGGCTACGTTCTGGCGGAGCAGGGCAGCAACGGCGTGAGCTGTTTCGTGGACCGGAGCCAGCCCGCTGCCATCGAGCCGCACTGCTTCGATCCGGAAGGGAGCCGCACGATCCTGCCGATCCGGTTCGCCGAGGCGGAGCTGCGCGCACAGGGCCGCACCCGGGAGGAGATCCGTGCGGCGGTACGCGAAGGGATCGAGAGCGGCCGGTTCGTGCTCCCGTCGCGTCCCGTCATGTCCTACATGCTCTCCTCGGCTCAGGAGCTGTACAACGACGAGGGCCGCGCCGTCGGCGCGTGGCGGCCGCACCTGATGATCTATGTGCCCTGGCTCGAGAACGCAGACATCGGCGTCACGGGGACGCCGTCGGCCGTGGCGCCGGTCGTGTCCGACCCGGGCGACCCGCTCGCGAGCATCGTGATCGTCGTACCCGAGTTCGTGCATCCCCAGCGCGCGGCTGGCGGTTGATGGACGAAGCACGGCTCGCCGCGGCGTTCGTCCGCACGCGCGCGGAGCCGGAGTTCCGCGCGCTGTACCACGCCGTCACACCTTCCGCCTACGGCCTCGCCCTCCGCCTCGCCGCTGGCGACGTCCACGAGGCGGCGGACGTCGTGCAGGAAGCGTGGCTGCGCGCCATGGAGCGGCTGGACCGCTACCGGACCGGCGCGCCGTTCGGCGCGTGGCTGCGCGGCTTCATCGTCAACTGCTGGCGCGAACGCGCACGCAGGCGTCGCCGTGCCGCGGAGGTGGATCTCGGAGACGAGCTGGCGGATGAAGCGTCGCCGGAACACGAGGACGCCTACGCCGACATCGATGCCGCGGCCCTGCGACGCGCGGTGGACGCGCTGCCGCCGGGGTTTCGCGAAGTGCTGATCCTCCACGACATCGAAGGCTGCACGCACGCCGAAGTGGCGGCGCTGCTCGGCATCGCCGAGGGCACGAGCAAGAGTCAGCTCCATCGCGCACGAAGCCGGCTGCGTTCGCTCCTGCGCGCGCACGTACATCCGGAAGGAACGACATGAGCGCCGACCACGATTCCACGAAGCTCGAGGCTGCGCTGCGCCGGCTCGGTGGACCGGTGACGCCGGACCCTTCACTCGAAGACCGCGTCCTTGCCGACCTGGCCGCGCACCATCACCTGCGACCCGTTCGCCGGCGCCACAACGCGCGCACCGTGCTCGCGGCGGCCGCGGCCGTACTGATCTTCGCCGCCGGCGTGTGGTTCGGCCGAACCCGGCCGACAGTCCCGGAGGGGCAGCACTACGCGCTCCTGCTCTACGACGGCCCCGACTACGCGGAGCCCACCCCGGACGAGATGCCGGCCGTAGTCGAACGCTATGGCCGGTGGGCGGCATCCCTGCGCGACGACCGCTCGCTCGTGAGCGCGGAAAAGCTCGGGGCGAACGTCGGTGTCGTGCCCGCAGATGGCACCGAACCCATCGCGCCGCTCGGCTTCTTCGTCGTTGCCGCCCCTGATGACGACGCCGCCGCCGCCATCGCAGCCACATCTCCGCACGTGGCCCGGGGCGGTCGCGTCCTCGTGGTGCGCGTCGACCCCACCTGAACTGGCCTTGCCCACGGCTGACCTAACGGATTTCTCCCCCTCGGCATCCATCGAGTGAACGGCCAAGATCGGGAGGTCCAGCTTGAGTGATGCCCTGCACGCGCTGAATCGATTCGGCCTCGGTGCGCGGGTCGGGGAGTCGCGCGCGCTCGCGGATGCGCGCGCGTGGCTGCGCGCGCAACTCGACTCCCGCGCACCCGTTCTCGCGAACCGCGACCTGCCGGATGCGGAAGAACTCGGGGAAGCCCTGCGCGATGTACGCTCCGCTCAGAGTCAGGAGGCGCGCCGCCGCGTCCAGGAAATGGCGCGGTCGGAGATGCGCGCCGCACTCGGAGCCCGGATCACGAGCGACCGTCCGTTCGTCGAGCGACTCGTCGCGTTCTGGTCGAACCACCTGTGTGTCTCCGGCGCGGGCAAGTTGCCGGTGCTGGTGCTCGCCGGACCGTACGAACGCGACGTCATCCGACCGCACGTTCTCGGTCGCTACGAGGACATGGTCCTCGCCTCCGCGCGCCATCCGGCGATGCTTCTATACCTCGACAATGGTCAATCCATCGGCCCGTCGTCACCGGCGGCACGCCTCGGGAATCGTCGCGGCGGACAGCGCGGACTGAACGAGAACTACGCACGCGAGCTGCTCGAGCTGCACACGCTCGGGGTGGATGGCGGCTACACGCAGGAGGACGTCGTGCAGCTCGCGCGCATCCTGACGGGCTGGACCGTGTCCGGAGTGGGCGGCCCGAACGCGGGCCGTCCTCGTGCACGCGAGCGTCTGGGATTGCCCGAGGCGGATGGGCCGGTGCGCTTCTACTTCGCCGACGCGCTGCACGAGCCCGGCTCGAAGACACTCTTGGGTCAGACCTATCGCGAGGATGGCGTGGAAGAAGGCGAGCGCGCCATCCGCGCGTTTTTCCGGCATCCATCGACCGCTCGTTTCGTTGCGACGAAGCTCGTCCGGCACTTCGTCGCCGATGACCCGCCGGCGTCCGCAGTCGACCGGATTGCGGCCGTCTTCCGCGACACGGTCGGCGATCTGCGCGCGGTGTCCGCAGCACTCATCGATCTGCCCGAAGCATGGAGCACGGAGCACAGGAAGTTCCGCACGCCGCAGGAGTGGCTGATCGCGATCCTGCGCGCCGTGAACGCACGCGACGTCGATGACCGCACGGTGCTCGCGCTGCGTCAGCTTCGGCATCCACTCTGGGCACCCGAGGCTCCGGCCGGCTTCAGCGATCGCATGCGAGACTGGGCGGATCCGGATTCGCTGCTCAATCGTGCCGAGCTCGCACGTACGATCACACGTCAGGTACGGGGCAACGTGGAGCCGCGCGCTCTGCTCGACATCGTTCAGGTCGACGCGGACGATCCGCTGCCGGCTCTGCTCGCCGATGCGTCCGTGCCTGCCGGCGACCGCGTCGCGCTGGCGCTCGCGGGACCGGCCTTCCAGTGGAGGTGACAATGGACCGTCGCGACTTCCTCCGGACCATGTGCGCGGGCGGCATCGCTACGTTCGGTTCACCGACCGTGCTGTTCGCGAACGTGCGCCAGCCCGGCCGCTTCGTGTTCGTGCTCCTGCGCGGCGGCTTCGACGGTCTCGCCGCGGTCGTTCCGTTCGGCGACCCGTCGTACCGCTCGTTGCGCGGTGCACTCGCGTTCGACGACGGCGACCTCGTACCCCTCACGAGCACCTTCGCGCTCGCGCCGGGTCTGGCGCAGCTGAAGACGTTCTGGGATGCGGGCGAACTGGTTGCCCTGCATGCCTTGGCAATTCCGTATCGCACGCGCAGCCACTTCGACGGACAGGCTGTGCTGGAGACCGGCCTGGAGAAGCCGATCGGATCGTCCGACGGCTGGATGAATCGTTTGCTGCAGGTAATGCCGGGTGAACGCGCCGGCATCGCGATCGCGGCGGGCATGCCGCGCTCGCTCACCGGCCCGTTCCAGGTGCAGACCTGGTCACCCGCACAGCTCGGCGTCGTCACCGATGCCTATCTCGAGCGGCTCGCGGTCCTCTATCGCGCCGACGGCGCGCTGCATGGCCGGTTCGAGGCTGCACTCCAGCAGCGCGATGTAGTAGGCGAGGAGGCGATGGCAGGAGGCGGTGCACGGCGCGGCAGCATCACGCCGCTCATGCAGGCGGCCGCGCGCATCCTGCGCACGTCGACCGGTCCGAATGTGGCCGCTGTCGAGTTCAGCGGCTGGGATACGCACGCCAACCAGGGTGCTGCGGGCGGCCCGTTGGATCGATTGCTCGCGCAGCTCGCGGATGGACTCGTCGCATTCCGTTCCGAGTTGGGCGATGCCTGGGCGAATACGACGGTCGTCGTGATGACGGAGTTCGGCCGCACTGCGCGCCCGAACGGTACGCGTGGGACGGATCACGGCACCGCGGGCGCCGGCTTCGTGCTCGGGCCGTCCGTGGCCCGGTCCGCGGTCCTCACCGACTGGCCCGGGCTTGGAGAACGCGCGCTCTACGAGGGGCGAGACCTCGCACCGACGCTGGATACGCGCGCCGTGCTGAAGGGCGCCATTGCCGCGACGTTCGATCTCACCGCGTCGCAGGCGGACCGCGTGTTTCCTGCCTCGGCGGGCGTGCGCGGTCTCTACGAGATGATGGGCT
>CAYUIG010000045.1:0-22310 GCA_964444685.1 uncultured Gemmatimonadaceae bacterium
GGCACCGTGAAGCCGTGCAGCATGCTCGCGAGCACCGCCATGTACATGAAGTAGCTGGTGTTCACGACCTTCCACGACGAGCTGAAGCCCGGGTCGACCAGCAGGTGGTGCGCGGACGCCATCGAGATGAACAGGATGTAGAGAACGAACGCGGTGCGGCTGATCTTCTCGTTCAGCACGACCGAACCCACCGTCAGTGCACCGAGCAGGTACCAGATCGCGACCATCGCAGCCACGTTGATCTGCTGCGACGAGTGACCGAGCGCCCACCACAGCATGCGGTACACCTGCGGATCCACGCTCATCAGCCCGACCGACCACAGAAACGTCGGGATGTACGTGGCCGCGCCGTGCAGCAGCGTGATCACCGCAATGATCGCGGCTGCGACCGCGCCGAACGTGATGAGCGGCAGCGAGCCCTCATACGTCTTCTCGCGCTTCGCGACGACCAGCGTCGCGAAGAACTGGAAGCAGACGAGGAGTGCACCGACTGCGAACAGGATGATGCCCAGGTAGTAGAGTGGATGCGCGCGCAGCGGGATGTAGGACGTCATCAGCACGTCCGCCTTCCCCGTCCAGATCATCCACTCGCACAGCACCATGCCGGTGACCATCAGCACGAAGTTGAACCAGCCCAGCTTCGGCGCGGCCAGTCGGCTGTTGAGCAGCGGCCCGGCGGCGAAGTACAGCACCGCCATCTCGAAGAAGATGATGAAGAAGATCAGCATCGTGAGGCCGTGCGCGGTGAGCACGCGGTAGAACATCACCGGATCCAGCAGGTGCACGGCCTGCCAGCGCGTGAGCAGGATCAGGATCGCGCTGATCCCGCCGATCAGCAGCGCCACCGTCGCGACCACCGCATTCGCGCGGATCAGACGCTCCGCCGGCTCGTGCAGCTTCAGGCCCGTCACACTGCACGTGCGAAAGCGCGGCGCCGCGGGCGCCGCCGGACGATCCAGTACCGTCGCCATCAGCGTACCTCCCGCGCCGCTACAACCTCGCCCGGCATCGTGCCGTCCTCGTTCGTGACGAGCACCTTGCCCAGCATCAGGTGGTGGCCCACGCCGCAGAACTCGTTGCAGATGATGCCGAAGTCGCCCGCCTCGGTCGGCACGATCTTCAGGCCGTAGTCGTAGCCCGGCACGATCTGGAAGTTGATGTTCACCGGGTAGAGCGAGAATCCGTGGTTCACGTCCTTCGAGGAGAGGTGCAGCGTGTACTCCGTCCCTTTGCGCAGCTTCAGGATCGGGTACCAGTTCCACATGCGGCCGAGCAGATAGACATCACTGCCCGCAGGCGGCTCGACGATCGGGATGCCGTTCAGGTCACCGACCTGGTAGTCTGCCACGAACTGGTTGACGCGTGCCTCGAATGCGGCCGGCTCCACCTTCCGCCGGATCCCCGACGCGTTCTGCCCGCCCTTCCAGTGCCAGAGCGGCATCATCGCGAAGAGCACCATGCACCACGCGAACGCGATGCCGAACCAGACCTTCTCGCTGCGGTGCGCGGGCACCCACCACCGGCCCTTCGGGGACACAAGGCCGGTGTGCATCGGCTCGCGCGCGCTCACGGGAGCTCCGCGGGGGGCATCGTGAAGACCTCCCACAGACCCCACCCCGTGTAGATCACTCCCATGATCAGGATCCCGGCCACCAGCAGCAGCGCCCAGTTGTCGAACAGCCGCTGACCGAGCGGCGGCCTGTCCATCTCCCCGGCATGATAGACTTCGCTCATCGAGCCACCTCGACTTCGGTACGCAATGCGTGGAAGGGGATGCGACGACGTTCCTCTCACGATTGCCCCCGGCCGAAGCGGGCTCCATAAGGAGTTCCCCGATCCTGGATGGGAATTTTCCCGACACCCGGGCGGCAGCGGCGGCCCCATGTTGGCGACGAGGCCGGCGACTGGAGCGGGCCGTTCACACTCGAAACGGCAGGCATGCACCCCCGCACCTCCTTCCGCTGGCTCTCGCGCCTCGACGCGCACGTCAACCGCGTCTTCACGTCGCGCTGGAACCCGCTCTACCACAGCGGCGCGATCGCGCTCGCGCTCCTGGGCGTCCTGATCGCCACCGGCGTCTACCTGCTGATCTTCTATCGGCTCGGTGAGCCCTACCTGTCGGTCACACGGATCGAGCAGCAGGCATGGGCCGGCCGCTGGATCCGCGCGCTCCACCGCTTCGCCTCCGATGCCGCGCTGTTCGCCGCACTCGTGCACGCGTTCCGCATGTACGCGCAGCGCCGCACGTGGGGCCCGCGCGCACTCGCGTGGATCAGCGGTGTCGTCCTGGTGATCGCGTTCCTCTTCTCCGGCTGGACCGGCTACGTCCTCGTCTGGGACAACCACGCACAGCTCCTGGCCGTCGAGGGCGCACGCTGGCTCGATGCGCTCCCCGTCTTCAGCGAACCGATCGGCCGCTCCTTCGTCGGCGAGCGCGACGTGCCGAGCGCGTTCTTCTTCCTGAACCTCTTCGCACACATCGCGCTGCCCACGGGACTCGCCGCGCTCGTGTGGGTGCACGTCGCACGCGTCGCGCGGCCTGTGCTCTTCCCCGCACGACCCGTCCTCTGGGCGACGCTGATCGGCCTCACAGCACTCGCGCTCCTCTGGCCCCTCGGCATGGCGCCCGCCGCCGACCCGCTGCGCCTGCCGAACGCCGTTCCGACCGACTGGTTCTTCGGCTTCTGGCTGCCCGTCACGCAGCGGCTGCCCGCATGGTCCATCTGGCCCATCGGACTCACGCTGCTCGCGCTAGTGATTCTCATTCCGCGCTTCACGCGGCCGAAGCTCGAGGCGCTGCCCGCGCCCGCGGTCGTCAACGAGCGCACCTGCACGGGCTGCGAGCAGTGCGTGAAGGACTGCCCCTACGACGCGATCGAGATGATCGCGCGGAGCGGTGGTCGTGAGGGCATGGTGGCGCGCGTGAACGAGGCACTCTGCACGAGCTGCGGCATCTGCGTCGGCTCCTGCCCGCCCATGGCCATCGGGCCGGGCGGCATCACCGGCCGCGACCAGATCGCCGACGTCCGCCGACTCCTCGCCGAACGAGAGCTCGGTGCGCGCGATCTCGTCATCGTCGGCTGCACATGGAGCGCCGCGCGCGCGGAAGCCGAACGCACCGGCGCCGCCTTCCTCCCGGTCGAGTGCGTCGGCTCGATGCACTCGTCCACGGTCGAGATGCTGCTGAAGGGCGGCGCGGGCGGCGTGCTCGTCGTCGGCTGTCCGGAACACGACGGCCGCACGCGTGAGGGGGTGACGTGGACGGAGGAGCGGCTCTACGAGGGACGGCTCGCCGACCTCAAGCCGCGCGTCGACCGCTCGCGCCTGCGCCTCGTGCAGGCCACCATCGGCGAGCACGCCCGCCTCCATGAGGCCGCGCTGGCCTTCGCCGCCGAGATCGACGCGCTCGCCGCGGAGGAGGAAGTGGACGTCGTCGCATGGTGCCGGAAGGGTGGGGCACCGGTCGAGGAGGGAGCATGACCGGCGACCGCGTACGCCGCGTCCCCGCGGCCCTCCTCATCCTGCTCGCACTCCTCGGGATCGGCTGGCTCGCGCGCGCACCGTACTCGCCGCCGGGTTCGTCCGACGCCGTACTGCGACTCTCCTGGCGCATGCGCTTCGAGCCCGTCGAGCACTGCCGCCCGCGCACCCAGGCGGAGCTCGATGCGTTGCCCGTGCACATGCGCACACCCCAGGTCTGCACAACCGAGCTTGTGCTGTTTCGACTGATCGTGAATGCCGGCGACACCGTGCACGACACCCTGCGCGTGCGCCCCGGCGGCGCCAAGGGCGATCGCCCCGTCTACGTCTTTCGCGAGTATTCCCTGTCGGCAGGTCCGCAGGCGGTGCGCATTGCCCTGCTGCGAGATGGGATCGCGGAGCCGGTGCTCTCGATCGATACCATCGTCGAGATGCGGTGGGGCGAGGTGCGGCTGGTTACGCTGGCGTCGGACGGAAAGACGCCAGTCGTGCGCTGATGCAGCGTTCAGAATCCTTCGGGCGACACCCGGAACGGGCTGACCACGCGCAGCCCGCCCAGATCCTGATCGTGGGCCAGATCCTCCGTCAGTAGCAGCTCGCATCCCGCGCTGCGGGCCGCCGCGACGATCAGCGCGTCCCAGAACCCGAAGCCCCAGCAGTCCTTGACCGCCCAGGCATCCTCCAGCAACGCGAGCGACGACTCCACCGGACGCCACAGCGCCAGCGCAAGCACATCCTCCCGAGCGTCCTCCTCGGGAAGTCCCGGCTTCAACTTCGCCGTCACTGTCACGTAATATTCCTGGAGCACCTGCAGGCTGATCCGGCCCGTACGTGACCCCCACAGTGCCGCCATCCACTCCGCCGCTGCGCGCTGCTTGTTCGCGTCGGCAGCGTCCCGCACGTAAACGAGCACGTTCGTGTCCACGAACACCCGCGGCGCAGGCATCAGCGCTCGTGCAGGCTCGATCGGGTGGGCAGACCGGATTCCGTTCCCAGGAGACGGGGCGGACGGCTCAGGTAGCTGGACTTCGCCTCCTCATATCGCTCCGACCGCTTCCGCTCCCGCTCCACTACTGCGCCCAGATACTGCGACACGCTCACGTCCTGCCTCGCCGCCTCGACGCGCAGCCACCGCGCGGTCTCATCGCTCAAGACGACCGTGACGTTCCGTTTCATGTCACGAATCTCGTGTATCACGAAATCCGTGTCAACTGCCGGCGGGCTCCGCTAGCGAGTTCGTCGGCGGTGTTCCGACGGAAGCTCTGGGCGCGTTTCGCTGGAGCCTACGCGCTCGACTCGGGCGACGTTGTGCGCGTGTTCGTGCACGACGACTGCAGGACGGCGAGGTGGGCGGTCGAGCTGAGCATTGGATCGCAGCGTCTACGTGCGGAGCGGGCGGAATGATATACCGCGGCGCGGCCGAAGCGCTCGGCTGGACTTCCGCCTTGCTGCGGCCTCGGCCGGCCGCGGGGAAACCGTTCCGGCGTGGACCCGGTCCGGTTTCCTCAATACGCTGAGCCCATGAGGAAGGCACCAGCGCACCAGAGGGATTCAAGTCCGTCGAACGATCGCCAGTGGACGCTTCCCCGGAAGACAACCCCGCGTCGCCCGGCGATAGGGATCCGCCAACGGACGCGCGAAAGATGCCCCCGGCGGCCACCCCTCTCCATAGGCGGAACCCCCATTTCCTGTAGGGAAATCCCCTACGGCCCGCGTTCCCGCGGGAACGCGCGCTTCAGCGCCCGCACCGCCCAGTCGAGATCCAGCGGCTCACCGTTCCATTTCGTAATAGTCGTCCCTGCGTCGATCCCCAGCCTCTCCTGCTCCAGGCGCAACTTCGCGCCCTCACCGGCTTCGACCTCCGGCGCGCGCGGGGCGTTCGAGATCCGCCGCCCTCCCGGCGTCGTGAATGCGACGTCTCCGTTCTCGAACCGGACCCCGAATCCCTCCTCGTGCACCGCCCGATGGTGGTGCCGACAGAGCAGTACGAGGTTGTCGAGCTTCGTGGCGCCTCCGTCGGCCCAGTGGACGATGTGGTGTGCGTCGCAGAACCGCTGCCCGCACCCGGGGAACCGGCAGCCGCGATCCCGGCGCGCGAGCGCCCGGCGGATCGATGCCGGAACCGTGCGCGTTCGCTTGATGGGCGACTGTTCCGCGCTCGGCTCCGGAGCATCGGGTTCGGGCCCGGCGCGAACCATGGAGGCGTCGCACGCGATCCGCCGCGACGTTTCCGCGGCTATAAAGCGATCCCTGTCAAGAGGGCGCAGCCCTCCCCGCCCCGCCGGAGGCGGGGATATCTCGAAGGTCACTCCGGAGTCCGGTCGAGCCACCACAGCAGCCGGGGTCTCCATCAAGGGTTTTCGCGTCCGATCGTGGGCGAGTCTACTCGCGACTCACGCAGCTATTCGGGTTTGGGGGCGCTTCCTCTCGCCCCTCCCATGATCTCCTATGCGAGCGGGGTGCTCAGTCAGGAACAAGGGGTCGTCAATGCGACACGCGGAAACTGGAGCTCTCCCCGATTCTCCCTGATCCTCTCAGCCACGCCAGGCTTCTCCTGTTCGGAGCATGGCATGGATGGCCTTGGCCAGCTTGCGAGCCGTGGCGATCCTCGCCACCTGCCAGCCGCGACGCTCCTTCTGATAGGCATAGAACTTTGACAGCTCGCTCTCGGGAGCGAACTGCACGTGTGAAACGACCGCGCGCACCAAGGCTCCCCGCAGCCAGCGGTTCGCTCCGGCCGGGATGCGGCCATAACGAACGGGCGACAGACCCGACTGGCGGGTCCGGGGGGCCAGCCCCGCATAGCGCCCAGGAGGTAAGCTGCGGCCGCCACTCGCCTACCCAGCTCCGGGCGGAGCCCGGTCTGAACTCTCCACACCTCTCCGGACACCCACCCACGGCGGCCGTCAGCTTCACCGCACCCGTTAGCTGGCAGGCGACTCCGCATGGGACCGGCCTTCAAACCAAACGACGCTTCCAGACCGCGATCCTTGCCAGGGTCCCCACCGCATTCACCAACACTCACCCAGCAGACCAGCCAGCACACTTCTTCAGCCTGTGCCTCGTCAACACGCATGCAAGCGGGGACCCCGCATTCGAAGGCCCAGGCGCCAACTTCGTTTCACCTTCTCCAAGCGACGGCCCCGCCCCGGACACCGGGGCGCCCGCGAAACGGCCGCGGCGTCAAGCTCACCGCGATCCTTCCGCCCCACACCACCCCTCGATGTGAGCTTGAGCGACGCGGACGAGGCGCGGGAAAAGCGGCGCTCTCAGCGCCGCGTGGGGACGGAGCGCTCTTTCCTCGCGCAATCCCGTCCTTCGTAGCTTCACTCCCACAGCTTTCGACACCAGCACGCCTGTTCACGCGCTCCCCTCGTTCTGTGCGATAATCCTACTACGGCGAATACACGACCAAGGCGCGCGACCGTCTGGCCATACCACCCTAACGATCCCTGGCAGCCGAGGCCGTCCTCTGCATCGGCTTATTAAGCGGCACTCTTTGCATCGCCAAACCGAAGGCGATTGCCGTCGGGATCAATCACGCACATCTCTCGCGTGCCCCAAGGCATCTCCTCCGGTGGTTCCTGAACTTGGACACCCCGGTGGATGATCTCGCGATACAGCGCATCAAGGTCATCGACAACGATGTACGCCGCCCCGCCCACCTGGCAGTCCCCAGAGTGTTCCGTAAGAAAGAGCGACAGACCGTCACGACTGACCTGGGCGAAGACAGGGAAGCCCGGTTCGAAGCAGTGCTCCCATTGCACGCGGAAGCCCAATCCGTCCTCGTAGAAGGCCCGCGTCCGCGCCCAGTTTGTCGATCGCAATTGTGGCGTAACACGCTGATCCATGTCTGAATCTCCTTTGCCGCTTAACAAACCCGTCTCCTGAAACCGGGCCCTGGCTGGTATCAGCCCAGCGGGCAATCGAACTCCACTTTGCCGGTTAACAACTATACGGCACTTCGCGCTCAGGGCGGCCGAACAGCGAGTCGTTCGGTTTCCTCCCCGTGCCGCCCGGCGGCCCGAGCATCAGTGTCCTTTCCACACGCCTGTTCAACCCTTATTTAACTACAGGCCAGCTAACTCACCAGATGCTGCGGCCTCAGGAACCGGCTGATCGGTTCTACCTCAGTCGCGATCAGCAGCGCACGGTAGGCTCCGATCCCCGGAATCGTGCGTAGCACAGGGACAGCGGACACGTCCTCCGCCATGGCCTCGATTCGCCGACGCAGCGACCGCCGCATCACCGTCAGCTGGTCGATCAGAGCGAAGTGGGTCCGGGCCAGCCTGCGCTGCTCCGGGCCCCAGACCGGCCCCGCGTTCTCTCGGATCCACTGCCGCCCCTTCCGGGTCAGCAGCCGACCGCGCTCCAACCGCAACCCCACTGCATGAAGCTGCGAATGGATCCGATTGGCGATAGCCGTGCGCTCCCGACCCAGGATCTGCCAGTGCCGAATCAGCACCGCCTGCTCCCGCTGCTCGATCGACTTGGCATGCACCTCCGGGATGAGTCCGGCCAGCCGCATCCTGCCCAGCAGCTCCGCGTCGATCTCGTCCCTCTTGTAGTTCGCCTCTGCGATGGCCCGCAGCTTGGTGGCGTGGCAGAGAACGAATCGGATCCCCGGTCGGCCCTGGACGAGGTCATACAGCCACGGCCACGTGGGCGATGTCTCCATCACGATCTCCACCGGGGCCGACGCCTCCAGAATCTCGAGGAGCCGATGCGGCTCGTGCATCCCGATCCGCTTGGGACCCAGAATCCGATCTCCGCCCTTGGCGACGATCACCACTACGAGGTACGTTGTGTGAGCATCGATACCAGCGACGTTCATGCTTGGCCTCCTTCGGGTTCGAGGTGGCTGCTGTGGTGATGCTCAGCACGCTAACCCTCGAGGTCGAAGGAGGCCATCGCTTTATAAGGTCAGGAACGCGCACGCCCTCCACTACCGACTGTCCAACGTCCGAATCCTTCTGCAGTGCAGCCTCATCCACGTGCACCACTACCTGGAAGCGATCTGCTCGGTGGACCGGCTTGCCGGGATCGAAACCGGTCCGGAGCGCCGTCTCGGCGATGAGCCCCAACGCATCGGCGCGCTTCTGCGCCGCGCTCACATCCGGCGTCTTCTTCCGTCCGTAGAGCGCCTCGGATGCGGCGGCGAGGGCCTGCGCGAGCACGGCGCCGGCTTCCGGATCCAGGCGGCCACGCACGACCCAACTTCCGTCCTCATCGATCCACACATCGAGCTTTCGCCGATCGTGCCGGAGGTTCTCCCTTTCGGCGTCCTCGTTCCGGTCCACGCGACGCCATGCGCGCACGATCTGCTCGACGTGCTCCGCCGTCCCGTGCAACGCGACCTCGAGGAGCTGCGCCTCGTTCACAGGCGTCGCGATGCGCGTGAGCGCGCGTACCTTCGCGTAGAAGAGCTGACCGCGACTCATGGCATCGGAGATCATTGGCAACGCCACGAGCGCACGCGCGACGCGCACCTTCTCACGCGCCGCACCCGGGGCAATACCGGTTCTCCAGCTCAGCCAGTGTGCACAGCCGGTGAAGCCGGCGCCCCACGCCTCGAGGGCATCGAACTCGCGCAACTTCAAGAGGAGTTCGTAGGTGGCCGCATGCAGCCGGGCGGCCAACTCGGCGATCTCGTCGCCGAGTACCTCGGCCGCCTCCGTCCGCCGCTTCGCTGCGCCTCTGTCGGTTTGGCGTCCCGGATCGGGTGGCGGTACGCGTCGCACGAAATCGATCACGACTCTCTCCGTTCATTGGACCCTTCAATGTACGACCGCACACTGACAGTCATTGTCTCGAAGGTTGTCGTTGCGACGACGGCAGAGTCATGCGCATAATGCCACGTCCGCCTGCCTGCGACCGTACGCGAACCGATTCCACGGAATGAGCGAAAGACTCCGGCGACTGGCCGAACGCTGGGCCGATGCGCCCGCAGCCGAACGGGCGAACGCCCAGGTCTACCTCATCGAGCTGTGCGAAGCTCTCGAGGTGGAGCGGCCCGGCCCGAGTGGCAGCGGCTATCAGTTCGAGCTGCCGATACGGGCCGTGTATCCGGACGGTACGGAGTCCACCAACTTCGTGGATCTCTACAAGCAGGACTGTTTCCTCCTCGAGGCGAAGGACCAGGAAGCCGGACACTCTACCGAGATGCTGCTGCGCAAGGCGTTCGGTCAGGCACGCAGCTACGTCTCGCATCTCCCCGGGCTCATCCCGCCCTACCTGATGGTTCTCGATGTGGGCCGCACGCTGATCGTGTGGGATCGCTGGCTCGGGTCGTATGGTGGCTTCAATGCGGGCCGGACCATCGACCTGACGGATCTCGCGAACCGGCCCGAGCACGTGGCCCTGCTGCGCGACATCTGGCAGAACCCGCAGGCGCGCAACCCGCTGCGCAAGGCGGAAGCGGTTACACGGGAAGTGGCCGAGCGGCTCGCCGAGCTGGCGGCGTCACTGGAGGAGCGCGGACTCCCGCACGAACGCGTCGCACGCTTCCTGATCCGCGTCGTCTTCACACTCTTCGCGGAAGACATCGGCCTGCTGCCCGAAGAGCCGTTCCGTCGCTCGATCGAACAGGTCGGGTTCCAGGACCCCGATCGATTCCCGGAGGCGCTGCGGCTGCTGTGGGAAGCCATGGATCAGGGCGGCGCGTTCGGCTACCACAAGCTGCTCCGCTTCAACGGCCGGTTCTTCGAGGATTGCGACGTTCCGCCCCTCACGTCCGCGAACCTCCGCATACTCCACAGCGCAGCAACGTCCGACTGGCGCGACGTCGAGCCCGCCATATTCGGGACACTCATGGTGCGCGCGCTCGATCCGGTCGAGCGGCACCGGCTCGGTGCGGAGTTCACACCGCGCGCGTACGTCGAGCGACTCGTGCGACCCACCATCGAGGAGCCGATCCGCCGGCGCTGGACGCTCGTACAGGCGCAGGTGCTCCAGCTGCGCGAGCGCATCGAATCGGCGAAGGGACGGAAGCGACAGGAGCTCACGAAGCAGGCGCTCGATCACCTGCACCAGTTTCACACGTGGCTGCGATCGCTGCGGGTGCTGGACCCCGCGTGCGGGTCGGGCAACTTCCTGTACGTTGCGCTGGATACGATGAAGCGCGTCGAGCTCGAGGTGTTCCGCGAGATCGAGCAGGTGACCGGCCAGCACGAGAGCCGCGTAGAGGAGATCAACCCGTCGCAGTTCCACGGCATCGAGGTGAATCCGTGGGCGCGCGAACTGGCCGAGCTGACGTTGTGGATCGGGTATCATCAGTGGTGGAAGCGCACCCACGGAGCCGCGCGGCCGCCGGAGCCCGTACTCGTCGACACCGGCACCTTCGAGCTCCGCGACGCAGTCCTCGCCTGGGACGAGATCGTCGAGGATCCCGAACGCGCACGGCCGGATCCCACCCCGCGCATTCCACATCCCGTCACAGGCGAGCTCGTGCCCGATCCCGAAGCAAAGTTGCCGTACATGGCGTATCGCGGGGCGAGGCAGGCGCCGTGGCCGGAAGCGGATTTCATAGTGGGCAATCCGCCGTACATGGGATTGCCGCGTCAGCGACATGCGTTCGGCGATGGCTATGTGGATGCCATCCGATCGGTGTACCCTGACGTTCCGCAGACGGTTGATTATGTCATGTATTGGTGGGCTAGAGCGGCGGAGGAAGTGGCTGCAGGGCGTACGACCGCCGCCGGACTCATCACGACAAACACGATCACGCAATCCCAGAACCGTCAGGTTGTCGCCGATGCTGCCGCTCGCGGCGCACGCGTCACTTGGACAATCCCGGACCATCCTTGGGTCGACGAGACGGGAAACGCCGCCGTCAGAGTTGCGCTAACGATCACTAGTGCCGGGGTCCCGGGCGCCAGGCTCATCAAAGTTGACGATAGTGGGCGTGTTGTTTCGGAAGCCTCGGTCCATGAACTCAACTCGGATCTCACGGTTCACGCGGATGTGCCGCGAGCATCGCTTGAGGCTCTCTCGGCCAATCGTGGTCTATGTTCACCCGGCTTCAAATTGCACGGGCCGGGCTTCATCTTGAAACCCGACGAGGCCGAGGCACTTCACACGAGCGATCCAGTGAACTCGGATGTGATTCGGCCGTACCTTAACGGACGTGATGTGGCCAGCCGTCCTCGTGGCGTATTCGTCATCGACTTCGGCGTTCGGTCAGAGGAAGCCGCACGGGCGTTCCCGATGCTTTTTGACATCGTGCGGGATCGGGTGAAGCCCGGCAGGATGGCCAACAATGATCGCGCTACGCGTGAGAACTGGTGGCGTTTTGGACGTAACCGCGAGGAATTCCGGCCTGCACTCGAAGATTTGGCGAGATACGTTGTAACAGTGGAAACGTCGAAGCATCGCTACTTTACCTTCCTCGATCGCCGAACTGCCGCCGACAACATGCTGATATGTATTGCCTTGGACGACGGGTTCTCGCTCGGCGTCTTGTCGAGTAGGATTCACATCGTTTGGACCCTTGCGGCGGGTGGTCGACTCGGTGTCGGCAATGACCCCCGTTACAACAAGACCAAATGCTTCGATCCCTTCCCCTTCCCTAATTCAACGATAGCGCTGCGTAGCCACGTCGCCGACGTAGCCGAACGCCTCGACGCGCACCGAAAAGCCGCCCTCGACCGGGACGAACGCGTCACCATGACCGGCATGTACAACGTCGTCGAAAAACTCAGATTGGGCGAGGCGCTCACAGACAAGGAACGTGCGATCCACGAGGTCGCCGCGTGCGGTGTGCTGAAGGACATTCACGACGAACTGGACGCGCTCGTTGCCGAGGCGTACGGCTGGCCGTGGCCGCTCACCGATGAAGAGATCCTCGAACGCCTGGTCCGCCTGCACGACGAGCGCGTCGAGGAAGAGAAGCGCGGACACATCCGCTGGCTGCGGCCCGACTACCAGATCCCGCGCTTCGCGCCGGAAGGCGCAGCGCTCGAACTGGAGGCCGATGAGGAGGAAGCTCGCGCCGTGAAGCCGACGGAACGCGTCGCATGGCCGGATGACGTCATCGACCAGCTTGCTGCGCTGCGCGATGCCGTGGCCGCGGAGCCGCTCACGGCGGAGGAGCTGGCAGCGCAGTTCCGCGGCGCGCGGCGCGACGCGGTGCTCCGTCACCTCGAGATGCTGACGCTTCTGGGCGAGCTGACGCAGGGCGAGGATGGCCGCTATCGCCGGGTCGCCGAGCCCTCCGTTGCCGGCGCCGCCTGACGACTTCCCGAAGGACCCGTCCTGAACCCGCTGAGCCAATCCGCGCCGGAACGTCGCCTCTCCCCGTGAAGGGTGCAGTCACGCCAACGGGGAGGGCGAAATGTCACGTGCACAACGGCGCATCCGGCTTCCAGGCACTGCGATCGCGCTGATCGCCACCGCGGCGCTCGGCGCGTGCGAGTTCATCGGCGAGAAGGCACTGGCTCCGCAGTCGGGATCCATTGAGATCGTCGTGCAAGGCATTCCGACGGATGGCGTGGCGTCCGTGACGGCGTTCGTGCAGGACAAGGAAGCGTCCGCGAACCGGATCGAGACGGTCGTTCCGATCGGCGGCCGCGCCTTCTTCGACAACCTGGGTGCCGGGTTCGAGATCCTCGCCGGCCTCACGAAACTCGCGACGCATCGTTGCGCTGTCCTCGACCGCGAGGCGGACGGTGCTCTTTTCACCGGCGATTCGGGAACCGTCGAAACTCGGGACGGCGAGACGGTGCGCATCTGGTTCGACGTCCGATGCCGATCGGGGACCGTGGCGCTGACGGTTTCCGGTCTGCCGGCCGACGACTCCACACGGGTTGCGCTGGCCGTCGCGGGCGACACCGTCAGGATCTGGGCCCGTAGCGGTACCACACAGGTCCCGGTCGTGCCCGGCAACGTGAGCATCGACCCGACCAGTGTTCGTGGATCGGACGGCTTCCTCTACGACGCTGCGCCCTCGACGGTATCCCTTCAGACAGGTGAAACGGTGCCGGCCGTGCTGGCCTTCGATACGACGTTGGCGGACCAGTCGGGGGTGAGAGTCTCCGTGAGCGGGGCTCCCGATGACTCGGTACTCACCTTTCGGGTCTACATCCGAACGGTCGGAAGCCAGGTTTACACGGACTCCGCCGTCATGCGGCTGCCGAGCTCGCACGTCTTCGCCGGCTTCCCGGCCAACGTGGACGTCGAAGTGCTGATCACCGGTCTCGCAGCCCACCGCTGCCAGGCGCTCGTAGACGGCGTCTTCACGACCGTCGACAGCCTCACGCAATCGGCCACCACCTCGGCGAGTGGCGTTCCAGCTTCGGCATTCATCCAGCTGAGGTGCCATACCGCTGCACTGGATGTGACGGTGGCCGGGCTGCCCGCCGGTGATTCCGCCATCATCGACCTCGACGGCGTGTTCAGTTCCGCGCAGCTCCACGTCCCCAACGGCACACATCGCGTGCACCTCGTTCCATACCTCACCCGCGTATGGCCGCAGTCCGTTGCGGGCTCCGATGGAATGACATACTCGGCACCGGCCGACACGGTGCCGACGTACAGCCGGCAGACGAGCGCCTTGACCGTGACGTACGCGCCAGTCGCGCCGGGCTCGATCTCGGGGCGCGTGACCGGCAACGGCTTCGGCGTGGGCGACGCCACCATCACGCTCTCGGGTGGCGCCAGCGCCACAGCCACGAGCGACGGCACGGGCAACTACAGGTTCTCGAACCTCGCTCCGGGGACCTACACGCTGTCCGTGACGAGCCCGTTCCCGAACATCGTCTTCCCGCAGCCCACCGTGACCGTGACGCTGTTCGGGGGGCAGGACCTGGTCGTGGATTTTGCCGGATCGTACTGACGTCCCGGCCGGATCGGTTGAAGCGGGGGACGGGGGCCGCTACCGTGGGGGGAACGGCGCCCGTCACCCGCACCGGTCCGGCCGATGGACGATCCGCAGGGCGCACGCCGTCCACGCGACGGCGCCCGCCGCGAAGCACTGGACGCGCTGCTGCCCCAGATCTACGACGAGCTGCGTCGGATCGCGCGCGCACACATGCGCGGCGAACGCACGGGCCACACGCTCAGCACGACAGCGCTCGTCCACGAGGCATGGATCCGCCTCGCCGGGATCCAGCAGGTGGACTGGCAGGACCGCACGCACTTCTGCGCGACCGCATCGCGCGCGATGCGTCACGTGCTCATCGATCATGCACGTACACGCGCACGCACCCGGCGCGGCGGTGACGCGGTCCACGTGTCGCTGGACGCTGCCGATGCCATCGTGGTCCAGCGCGCCGACGAGCTGCTCGCGCTCGACGACGCGCTGCACCGGCTCGAGGCCGTGAACCCGAGACAGGCACGCCTCGTGGAGTGCCGCTTCTTCGGCGGACTCACGATCGAGGAGACGGCCGACGTCCTGGACGTTTCCGTCGCCACCGCCAAGCGCGACTGGGCGCTGTGCCGCGCGTGGCTAAACCGCGAGCTGCGCAACGCCGCGCCTGCGCCCGCATCCGGCTGACGCGCGCCCATGGACGCCACGCGCTGGACCACGATCGAGCGACTGTTCGATGCCGCGCTCGCCATTCCGATCACCGAGCGCGACGCCTTCCTCGACAGCGCCACGGGCGATCCCGCCATCCGCGCCGAGATCCAGGCTCTGCTCTCCGAGCACGAGGCGACCGGACCGTTCGACGCGCTCGCCGCCGAACTCGCCGGTGCGTCCGAGGAAACGATCGACGAACCGCCGCCGATCGGCACGCGCTTCGGCGCATGGCGCATCGTGAGTGTGCTCGGGCGCGGCGGCATGGGCACCGTCTGCGAAGCGGAACGCGACGACGGCCAGTTCGAGCAGCGGGTCGCCATCAAGCTCCTGCGCCGGGCCGACCCCGAATCACACAGCCGCTTCCTTGCCGAACGACGCATCCTCGGTCGGCTCACACATCCGAACATCGCACGCATTCTCGATGGCGGAGTGACCGACGACGGTCGGCCGTGGTTCGCCATGGAGCTGGTGGACGGAGAGCCCATCGACCGCTGGTGCGCTGCGCACGCACTCTCCGTGCGCGACCGGCTCCTGCTGTTCCTCACCGTGTGCCGCTCCGTCGAGTTCGCGCACCGGCACCTCGTCGTGCATCGCGACCTCAAACCGTCCAACGTCCTCGTCACCGCAGATGGGACCGCCAAGCTGCTCGACTTCGGCATCGCAGGACTGCACGAGGACGCCGGCGCGGCTACGGAGCCGGTGCGGCTCCTGCCGCTTACGCCCGCGTACGCATCGCCCGAACAGCTTGCCGGCAGTGCCATCACCACTTCGAGCGACGTCTACCAGCTCGGACTTCTGCTCGTGGAGCTGCTCACCAACACCCGCACGCCACCGTCGCGTGCACTGCGAGGTGATCTCGCCGCGATCGCCGGCATGGCGCTGCAACCGGAACCGGAGCGGCGCTACCCGTCCGCTGCGGTCCTCGCCGATGATGTCCAGCGACATCTCGATCACCACCCGGTAGTGGCCCGGCCACGCACGCCCGTGTACCGCACCGCGCGCTTCCTCGTGCGGCACCGCCTGGCCGCCGGCATTGCAGCGGTCGGACTCGCGGTCGCAGTGGCGTTCGGTGCCACGTTCGCCGCACAGGCGCGACGCGTAGCGCGTGAACGCGATCGCGCCGAACGCGTGTCCACGCTGCTCGTGGATCTGTTTCGCAGCGCCGATCCGTGGGTGGCCCGCGGCGACTCGATCACGGTGCACGCGCTGCTCGCCGCCGCACCCGCGCGCGTCCGCGCCGAGCTTGCGGATGAGCCGGAAGCCCGCGCCACGATGCTGGCCACACTCGCCGCGGTCTTCGGCAACCTCGGCCTCCCGGCGGATGCCCGAGAGCTGCTCGGTGAAGTCGTGAGCATCCGGCGCGAGGTGCTGGCCGCGGACCATCCGGACCTCGCCGATGCGCTCGTGCGCTACGGCATTGCCCACATCTCGACCGGTGACGTGCGCGCCGCCCTGCCCTTCATCGAGGAAGGCGCGCGCCTGACCGAGCGGCGCCGGGGAACGGATCCCGCACTGCGTGCGCGCATCCGCGCCGAGTACGCCTACGCGCTGCACCTGAACGGCCGGATCGACGAAGCCCGCGACCGGTATCGCGCAGCAATCGAGGAGCTGCGCACGCGGCCGGACTACCGCGACACGTACGCGCGTGCCCTCGCGAACCTCGGCTGGCTCGAGGACGTGCAGGGGAATTCCGAAGCAGCACGCAACCTGCTCCAGGAGGCGCTCGAGGTGCGCCGCGCCGCTACCTCGGGCCCGGACCCGGACGTCGCAAACAGCCTGTCGGCGCTCGCTCAATCGCTGCTCGCCGCGGGTGACGCCGCAGCAGCCGAGCCGCTCGCACTGGAAGCGCTCGGCATCCGGCGCGCCGTCTTCCCCGACTCGCATCCGCGCATCCGCGAAAGCCTGCACACACTCGCCGGGATCAACAGCCGCCTCGGCAGGGATGCTGCGGCCGATTCGCTCTACCGCTCCGCGCTCGCGATGGCACGGAGCGCCGAAGGCGCGTCCGACATCGCACGCGTCAGCAACGATTACGCCGTGTTCCTGCGTGACCGCGGGGGCGCGGCTGCGGCCGTGCCGCTGTTCGAAAGCGCGATCGCTGCCTACGCCGCTGCACTGGGCGACGACGCCGCCTCGACCCACGTCGCCCGTGCCAACCTCGCCTCCACACTCACGGTGCTCGGACGCGCACCCGACGCCGTTCCGCTGTTCGATGCCGCACTCCCGGCCCTCGCACGCGCATGGTCCGACGACGATGCACGGCTCGGCCAGTGGACCGTCGACTACGGTGTCGCACTCTCGCTGGTGGACCGGCTCGACGAGGCGGAGAGCGTTTTGCGGCGCGCGCTCGCGATCGAGACCGCCGCACTGCCGCCGGGACATTGGCGCATCATCCGCGCGCAGGGCGTGCTCGGGGCCTGCCTCACGCGCCTCGGCCGCTACGACGAAGCCGAGCCGCTCATGCTCGGCAGCTACGAGCAGCTCCAGAGCCAGCGCGGTGACGCCGATCCCTACACCCGCGACGCGCTGAACAACCTGATCCGCTTCTACGAGCGATGGGGTAAGCCGGACCGCGCCGCGCACTTCCGCGCGCGCACGTAGCCACTCGGTTGGCCCTCCCCGCGAACCGTTCTATACTCAGGCATGGTTTCGCGCCGCTCCTTCCTCGCCACGGTCCTCGCCGCGCCCGCCCTGTTCCTGGGTGCCGCGCGCCGCTACGAGTTCGTCTTTGCGCGGCTGCGTTACGACTCGGGCGACTGGGACTACAATCCGAAGGTGTGCGCGAACGTGCTGGACGCGGTGCTCCAGTACACGACCATCCCGGTGTACCAGGAAGAAGTCGTGATCACGGCCGACTCGCCCGAGCTGGCATCCTTTCCCTTCCTCTTCATGACCGGCCACAAGCTGGTGCGCTTCAGCGAAGCGGAGCGGCGGGGGCTGGTGCGCTTCGTTGAAAATGGCGGGCTGCTGTTCGCGGACGACTGCAACCACGACGTCAACGGCCTGTTCGCCACGTCCTTCGAGGCCGAGATGCGGCGCGCGTTCACGGGCCCCGACGTACTGGCGAAGATCCCGAACGACCATCCGCTCTACCGTGCGTTCTTCGACTTTCCGGACGGTCCGCCGCAGACCGCACAGGAGCTGAACGGCTGGGGAGACCAGATCGTGCACGACTATCTGCGCGGGATCGAGCGGAACGGCCGGCTGGGCGTGGTCTACTCGAACAAGGACTATGGCCGGGACTGGGACTACGACTGGCGCAACAAACGCTTCCGCGCACGCGACAACACGAAGTTCGCCGTCAATCTGGTCGTCTACAGCATGACGTGAAAAAGCCGCCGGACACCCGCAGGTGCCCGGCGGCCTTCCGAATCCGCGGCAACCGAAGGGATTATTCGAACGCCGCGCCCACCATGATGTTGCGGATCAGCAGCCAGGGCGAGCCGTGCGAGATGCTGTTGGTCTGCGTCGGCTGCCCCTTCGCGTCGCCGCCCGTTCCGAACATCTGGTACTCGTCCGGACCCGTGAGGCCGTCGAGGTTGGCCCAGAAGTCGGTGGTGATGGCGTTGTAGGTGACGTCGGTCACCATGCGCGTGATCTTCCCGTCCTTGATCTCCCAGAAGCAGTGGCCGCCGAACTGGCCGTTGTAGCGCTGCTGGTCGATCGAGTAGCTGCCGCGCCCGTCGATCATCACGCCGTTCTTCACGTCCGCGATCAGCTCCTCCCTCGACGGGGATCCGACCGGGCCGGGCTCCACGTGGATGTTGGGCATGCGCAGGAACGGATAGTCCCGCCAGGACGAGCCGTACGTGCAGCCGCGGCTGAAGTCCTCGTTCAGGAAGTGCGCGGTCTCGCGGTTCGTCTGCAGCCCGACCAGGATGCCCTCGCGAACGATCGGCCACTCCATGTTCTTCACGCCGTCGTCATCGAAGCCGCACGAGCCGAGGCCGCGGCTCGTCTTGTCGGCGGTCACGTTGAACAGCGGCGAGCCGTACTTCAGCGTGCCGACGTCGGACAGCTTCACGAAGCTCGTGCCGGCATAGTTGGCCTCGTAGCCCACGATGCGGTCCAGCTCGGTGGCGTGCGCCACGATCTCGTGGATCGTGAGCATCGCGTGCGACGGCGACAGGATCAGATCCCGCAGACCGGCCTCACCCAGCGGCTTCGCGGTGCACATCTCCACCGCCTCGCTCGCCACGCGCTCGGCCGACTCGAGGAAGTCCGTCTCTTCCGCGATCTCCCAGCCGCCGGTCCCCGCCACGCCCGGGTAATTCCGCGTGCGCGTCACGTCGCCCACCCTCGCCGTCACGTTCATCGACGGCGACGTGGTGAAGATCTCCTGCTCGATGTACGAGCCGTGGCTGGACGCGAAGTAGCGCCACTCGTAGTTCTGGTTCACGGTGACGTTGACCGCGGTCACGCCCTCGACACCCTTCGCGCGGTCCACGACCGCCTGGCACCACGCGTCCTTGTCATCCTTCGACACGCTGTCCGGGTGCTTCACCATCGGCGTGATGTAGTGCTCGACGTACGTGGGCACCGGAGCGAGCCGGACATCTGCACGCTTCGCGATCGCGCTCGCGCGCGCGACTTCCGTTGCGAGCCGCGTGATGCGCCGGATCTCCTCCGGCGTGACGATCGGGCTGCTGGCGAAGCCCCAGACGCCGCTGTGGATCACGCGCACGCCGAAGCCGGCCGCCTTGCGCTCCTCCGGGCTCGGTATGCCCGTCGTGCCGCCGCCACCGCCGAACCCGCCGAAGCCGCCACCGCCGCCGAAGCCGCCACCGCCACCACCACCGCCGTGACGGGCGGAGCCGCCCTGGAGCCGGCTGTTCAGGGTGAAGCGGATGTCGGAGTAGCTGCACCCCGCCAGCTTCGCCTCGGCCAGTGAGATGTCGGCCAGCTCCTTGAACCTCGAGTCGAGCGGCCGCCCCTTCGGCGACAGCGCGATCATCTCCGCGACGATGTCGTGCGCGATGAGGTTCGATGCGCCGAACGCGAGCGCGCCCGCGCCCGCACTCCTGATGAACTCGCGACGTGTAGGACTCATGGCCTCCTCATGGCGCAACGGCCGGCGAGATGGACGTCATGTAGAACTCCTCGATTCGGACGGGCGGAACGAGTGCGGTGTTCTGGCCGTCGTACGACTCGCCCATGTGCATGAGCACCGGCTTGCCGACGAGCGACAGATTGTTGTAGCCGACGAGCGGCGACATATTCCAGCGGAAGTTCTGCACCGGCCCCACGATCTCGCCGTTCTCGATCAGGAACAGCCCGTCGCGGGTCATGCCCGTGTTGAGCAGCGGGATCGTCTCCGACGGCACGCCGCGGATGTACCAGAAGAACGTGACGAGCAGTCCGCGCCGCGTCTGTGCGATCATGTCCTCGATGGACAGGTCGGACCCCTCCATGACGAGGCTCATGTTCGGCGTCGCGGCTGCGCCGCGCGCGAAGCTCTTCAGCACGCCGTTCTCCACCCACGTCACGGGCGCGGCCGGCTTGTTGTCGTTGCGGATCGGCGTCTGACGGAGGATGGGATTGCCGATGTCGCTCTTCAGCGTGAACAGCTCGCTGAAGATGCGGTCGCCCACCTTCTTGTCCTCCATGAACGTGCGTGCGTTGGCGCCACCGCCGCCGCCGAAGCCGCCGCCGCCGAACCCGCCACCAGGTCCGCCCTCACCCTCTTCGCCCGGCGGTCCGAAGTTGAAGATGTTCGTCATGAGGGAGAGGAATCGTGCGTTGGCGCGCGGCTCGAGGATGACGGTGTAGCGACCCGGCTCGACCGCGCGCGGCGCGCGGCTGCGCAGCGCCTTGTTCCCCGCGATGTCGGTGAGCGCCTTTGCGTCGATCATCGACACGTCCTTCACGCCCGTGATGCCGGCCCAGCCCGACCCGCTGCCGTCGGGCATGCGGCAGGTCAGCACGAAGCCGGTCTCCGCCACGCGGTAGTACGCGAACAGGCCGGCCGAGTTGGCCCTGCAGTTCGTCTGGTCGGTCTTCGGGATGTAGCCCGCGCCCAGCACCCCCATGCGTTCGGCAAGGTCGATGCTGTCCTTGACCATCTGCCCGCGCTCGGCCGGTCCGAAGTTCACGGTCTGCGGCAGCGCGGCATCGACGGGGATGTACTCCTGCGGCCCGAGCAGCTCGGACAGATTGTCGCGCTCCTCGGCCTCGTTCGCGGCCTTCAGCGCTTCATCCACCATCGCGCGCAGCCCCTCATCGCTGAAGTCGCGCGTCGATGCTTCCCCCGTCTTCTTCCCGACCCGGACCGTGACCTCCACCTCGCGGTCGTACTGTACGAGGTTGGTCGTGATCGAGGAGTTCGCCCACCGCGTGCCCGACCGCTCGCCGCCCTCGAGCGTCACCTCGACGCCATCGGCGGACGAGGCCATGTCGATGACCTTGTCGGTGATCGCCTTCGCCTGCTCGCGTGTGTACATGTCCCGCCCTGCGTGAGGATTCGAAAGTGTCGGCCCGCCGTCAGGCAAGGCCGCGCCGCCGCCGCCACCACCATTCGCCGCCGAGCGCCAGCACGAACGGCACGATCCACCACGGGGATCGCATCGGATGCCACGTCTCCGCCCGGCGCACCGGATTCAGCGCGCCCACGAGTCCGGCGCGCAGCGCATCGAGATCGTCTTCCGCGATGACAGAACCGCCGCGCGAGGCGGCCCAGGCCTCGAGGTGGGCGCCTGGATCCGGCCGCGCCTGCCTCGCAGCCGGATCCACGCGCAACGCGACGATGGTTTCCGCACCGCCGCTCGACACCCGGATGATATGCAGCCCCGGCGCCTCGGGCGCACGCACGTGCCCCACGAAGCGTCCGGGGCCGCCATCGGGTAGGACGCGCACCGGCGTCGCTTCGTTTGCGACCTCGAGGTCCGCCGACACGCGCGCCTGAATCTCGGCCCCGGGCGTCGGCTCCGCGAGCGCGGCGTCTCGCACCGTGATGACAAGGTTCGTCGTGCCGCCCGGCGGCAGTGCGGTCTCCTCGAGGTACGCCTCGAGCGACGGCGCGGCCGCAGCCGCCGAACGCGCGATCCACGTGCGCCAGAACGCCGCGAAATCCGACGCCGCCGGGTCGCGATGCCGCCATGCATCCAGCGCGCCGCTCACCATCAGCCCGCCCGCACCCACCGCGGTCTCCCAGACGATGGGCCGGCCCGTCCCGTCCACCGCCACGGCCCCGGCTCCGGGCGGGAGCGCGCGCGGCCAGCGGAGCTCCGACGCGCGCAGCGTGTCGGTACCATCGTGGATCTCGATGACGCCCGTTCCGCGCGCGGACTCCCACTGCGCCACGCCGGTGAGCGGATCC
>CAYUIG010000045.1:22410-24022 GCA_964444685.1 uncultured Gemmatimonadaceae bacterium
TCGAGCGCGCGCCTCACGTAGGTCGACGCCCAGGTCGGCCGGGTGTCGTGGAAGAGCACGCGCCAGCGGCGCTCGTGCACGAACACTGCACCGTCGACCACCGCGCGTTCCTCGCCGTTCACCATCGCGGTGAGCCGGATCGACGTGGGACCGTCCTGCGCCGGCACCCAGGTCAGGCGCGCGCGGCCGCTCGAGTCGGTGACGGCGCGGTCCACCGTCACGCCGCCCGCACTCAGCACGACTTCCACCGGTATGGTCGAAGACACGCGCGCATCGATGCGCACAGCGGACGCGAGCGGCGCGCTCGACGGCATGTCCGCCGACTCGAATGCGACGCTTCCCGCGTCACGTTCCGGCGCGATCACGAACACCGGCGCCGCCAGCGACGCGCCCCCTGGCGGTGTGCCAACCACGACGGTGGCTTCTGCACCGCCGAACGGCGCACGCAGTACGCGGAAGTCGTCGCGCAGCGTGCGCGCGATGCGATCGGCCAGCGCGTCGTCCCGTGTGTCCGCAACGACGGCGACATCGGCGCGCACGGTGCGCGGCGTCGTGATCGCGGGATCGATCACGGCGGCAATGGCGATCGCGAGCGCGGTCACGCGCAGCAGCGTCGGGATCACTGCGCCTCCCGGAGTGCATCCGTCAGCGCGCCGCGCACGCGCGACGACAACAGCGACGGGGGCGCCGCCACACCCCGTCCGGTCTCGGCGCGCACGTGCGCCGCGAGCGCCAGTGCGGCGCGATTCAGGAGCGCATCGGCATCCTGCGTGCGCCCGCTCGACATCGCACCCGCAGCCGCATCGAGATCGGCGGCGATGGCGCGCAGCGGTTCCGCTGCCGGATCGATGCGCAGCACCGCCATGGCCGCAGCGCTGACGGCCTCGGCCTGATTCCCGTTCGTTCGCAGGCCCGCGATGTCCGCGAGGACACTGCGCAGTGCGCTGAGTCGTGCCGTTTCCGCCGGCGTCGGGGCCGGCCACCCGGTGCGGCCCACGCCGGTCAGGTCGCCCGTCAGACGGCGGTCCAGATCCAGTCGTTCGCGCTGCGTGAGCGCGCGCAGGATGTAGCGCGTGCGCGAGAACGCGCGCTGCAGCAGGTCGATC
This sequence comes from uncultured Gemmatimonadaceae bacterium, assembly GCA_964444685.1. Lineage (GTDB taxonomy): Bacteria > Gemmatimonadota > Gemmatimonadetes > Longimicrobiales > RSA9 > CAYUIG01. The sequence goes on from CAYUIG010000045.1 coordinate 23,517, forward strand.
GCGGCGCGCTCCTCCGTGCGTGCGCTCTCGAGGTCGGCGGCGAGCAGCGCCGTATTGGCGCGGCTCATGGCGCGAATGGCCGCGAGCAGGTCCGCGCGCCCGCGGTTCCGCAGCCGCCCCGCGATCGCCTCGTCGTCCAGTTCGACGTGCGCCTCCTCGTTCAGCTCGTCCATGCTGGCTTCCGTCAGCACGTCCGACTCGAGCTCGCCGCCCATCATGAACACGAACTCCGCGCGCACCGAACGCTGCTCCGCCGCGATGAGCATTGCCTGCTCACGCACGGAGTCCTCAGGCAGCGATCCCGCGCGCGCGATCAGCCGCTCCGTCTTCACCAGCACCATCTGCTGGCTGAGCGCGTAGCGGTCCTCCTCGTCCGACGAGAACCCCTCCATGGCGACGTCGCCCGGCGCGGACCGCTCGACGATGAACGCGTCCGACTCTTCCGTCGGCGCGCCCGGGCGGCGGTCCCGCGCGATCGCGCGGTACACCACCATCTCGCCGGGCTG
>CAYUIG010000045.1:24122-25833 GCA_964444685.1 uncultured Gemmatimonadaceae bacterium
GGCGTCGTGATGCGAACGATCGGTGCGTTGTCGGGAACGGCCTTCAGCCCAATGAGCCTTCGTGCGGTCCGGCCTTCGGTGGAACGGGCTTCGAGGGCGAGGTAGCCGTCGGCATCGAGTGCGAGCGATCCGGTGAATGCATTGCCATCGTGATACAGCGTGTCGCGCGTGCTCACTGTTTCGATCGCGACGGCCGACGCGTTCGTCTGCACCTCCAGCCGGATCGTGCTGCCCGCGAGCGCCTCGATGCGGTCGGGATCGCTCAACGTCTGCGCCGCGCCGCCAATGTAGGCGGGCGGTGTGATGACCGCGCGTACACGCTCGAGTGTCGGCGCGCCGGGTGCGCCGGCCTCGCGCGATTCCGCTCCGGAATGCACTGCGGGTGTGAACCGCGCAGCCCCGAGCACCAGCACCCATGCCACCGCCGCCGTGCCCAGTGCGAGGAGTGCGCGCCGCGCCGGGAAGAGCGTGCGCGGATCGAGCGTACGCACGATTTGCGCGGCGTCGGCGCACACACGTGCACCGACGTGCGGCGGCACGCGTGCGGGTGTCTCGATCAGCTCGGCCGCGGTCCACACGATGTTGCGCGACTGCGGGGCGCGCTGCTCCACGAGCTTCTCCGGAGCATCGACGCGCAGGGCACCGAGTGCAGCGCCGATGCACAGTCCGGCAACGGCGATGGCGATGGCCGTGAGTCCAGGCGGCAGCATCGCGGGATGCCCGATCGTGAGCGCCAACACCAGCCCGATACCCGCGCCTTCTGCCATCGCGAGAAGGCGAGCACGCCGCGCGACGCGGCCGAGGAACGCGCGGATCGCGTCCGCCTCAGGCCACGCGTTCATACGTCTCGTCTTCGACGTTCGTCGTCTGCTCGCGCTGCACGCCCGGGCGGCGGACCAGTGTTTCGATGCCGAGCAGGCCAAGCGCGATCAGCCAGAGCCAGCGCCCGTCCGATTCTCCTTCGGGATCGCCGGGAGCAGCGGACGCCGGTGGGCGTCGCCACGCATCGAGGCGTGCGTCGGGAATCGTCGCCGGGTCGTGCTCGATGGCGGGAACGCCGGGAGCCAGCGCGTTCCCCGCGGCGATCAGGAGCTCGGCGGCCTCCACGCTCGCGGGATCGGCATCCGCGAACAGCACCAGTCGCTCGCGACCATCCATCGTGACCAAACCGGCGCGCACACCTGCCGCTGCTGCGACATCGCCCATCCACGGCGCATCGGGTGGCCGTACCTCGGCGCCCGGGTCGATGCCGGGGAAGACGACCGCGAGCGCGCGTGACGTATCCGCCGTCGTTGCGATGAACGGTCGCACCGCCTCGATCAGCGGCTCGGCCCCCGGCGCCAGGAGGTTCGGCGACGGCGTGCTGTCCGCAGCCACGGACCAGGTGGCGACGGTCGCATCGTCGTCGAACGCGGATCGCACCGTGAACGCGAGGCCCGCGCGTCGCTCGGTCCATGATGCGGCCGCGGTGTCGACCGGGATGCGCACGAAGTCGAGACCGATGTCTTCCGGCACACCGGCCGCATCGAAGTGGGTCTGGAAGTCGGAGACGATCACGATCTCGCGGCGGCCGGGTCGCCCGTGCAGCCACTCGGCAGCGCCGCCAAGCTCGGATTCCGGTGCTGCCGCTCGAACGATGAGGCTCACGTCGGCCTCGGCCGCGAGGCGCGCGGCTTCCTGCGCGGGGTCGACGGTAGCGCGCCGCATGCTG
>CAYUIG010000046.1:0-25590 GCA_964444685.1 uncultured Gemmatimonadaceae bacterium
CTCGCCGATCTCCTTCAGCACCGCCTTCAGCCGCTCCTCGAACTCCCCGCGGTACTTCGCACCTGCAATCAGCGAGGCGATGTCGAGCTGGATGAGACGCTTGTCCCTGAGCGACTCCGGGACGTCGCCGCTCACGATGCGCTGCGCCAGCCCCTCGACGATCGCCGTCTTCCCGACGCCGGGCTCACCGATGAGCACCGGGTTGTTCTTCGTGCGACGACTCAGCACCTGAACCACACGGCGGATCTCTTCGTCGCGGCCGATCACAGGATCCAGCTTCCCGCGCCGCGCCACTTCCGTGAGGTCACGCGTGAAGCGCTCGAGCGCACGGTACTTCTGCTCCGGCGCCTGATCCGTCACGCGATGCGGGCCGCGCACCTGCTCGAGCGATTCCTCCAGCGCATTCGGCGTGGCACCCTGCGCCGCCAGCAGGTCGCGCGTCGTCGAGCCCTTCTGCCCCGCGAGTGCGATGAGCAGGTGTTCCGTCGACGTGTACTCGTCGCCCAGACGCTTCGCTTCCGCTTCCGCCGCATCGAAGATCCGGTTCAGCTCACGGCTCACCGACGGCGCGCTCCCACCGCTCTGCTTCGGCAGACGATCCAGCGCCCCGTTCACGGCCTCGCCAAGACGCGTCACGTTCACGCCCACCTTCTGCAGCACGGGCACGACCACCGTGTCGTCCTGGGCGAGCAGCGCGCTCAGTACGTGCACATCCTCCAGCGCCGGATTGCCACGGCGCTGCGCTTCCGCCGCCGCCGCCTGGATCGCCTCCGCGGCACGGATCGTCAACCGGTCCTGGTTCAGCATCTCGCACCCTCTGGGGGAGTTGTTCGTGGCTATGCGGGGGCAAGGGGTATGCCTTGGTTTTCTGCCAAATCAGCATGCGGGTGACGGCGGGGGGCGTACTACGGGAGACATACTACGGGAGGCGTACTGCGGTAACGGCGGGGTGAACTTCGGGTGACGGCGGGAGGCGTGCTGCGGGAGGCGTACTACGAAAGGCGGGGATGCGGGAGGCAGCTTGACCGCAAACGAATGAATCGGCTAGCGTCGAAGCGATGAATCGGGTGATAGCAGCACTTCTGACGACGATCGCACTCGCCTGCGCGGCTCCGACCGATGAGGGGCTGCCGGAGGAGCGTTTCATCGACGTGATGACGGAGCTGCGCCGCGCGGCTGCGACGACGGACCAGTCGAGCTGGGAGGCGCGCCGTCGCGAGATCCTCGAGGGCGCGAACGTGACGGACTCGATGCTGATCGACTTCGTGCGCCGGCATGGGCACGAGATCGATCGGATGCGGGTGATCTGGGATACGATCGCGCTGCGGCTGCAGCCGGAGCCGCCGCCGGAAGAGAGTCTCGACACGGCGGCCGCGGTCCAGTGAGGCGTGCGGTTCTGCTGTGCGCCGCGCTGCTGCTGTCGTGCAGCGACGGACGGGCGCGGCCGTCGCCGTCGGATCCGGATGATGCCGTCGTGGCCGTGCAGCTCGTCTCGCCGCAGCACAACACGACGGTGGCCGGCGGCAGTGAGCTGCTGATCCGCGTCATGGCGGAGGCACAAACACGGTCGGTGCGCGGGGTCGGGCACGTGGTCACGCGCACTGCAGGGGCCACGACGGAAACGCTCGATTCGGCCACGATCGAGTTCGACCCCGAGTTCTCGGCCATCCGTTCGTTCGTCTTCGTCATTCCTTCCGGCCTCCCCGTGAACGCCCAGCTCGACATCACCGGCCTCGGCCTCGGGTCGGACGGGGTCTGGCGGCGCTCCCTGACCCGGTCCGTCCTCGTCATTCCCTGACCCGCTCGTCCCCGCCATTCCCTGACCCGGCGGACCCGGACTGTGGCCCGGCCGCCACGAACGGGTGCGGCACGGACGCGCCGGTTTTTCCCATGTGGCGCGCCGCCATGCCTGCCAGCGGATTGGCGCGGAGATTGCCCGATCGGAGGGCCCGGACCCGCATGAGCGGGCCGGTACTCCCCGGAGCGGAAATGGAGAAGCTGGAGCACGCCGCCGAGAGCTGTACGGGCAACTGGCGGCTGGCGACGATCCTCGAGGAGCGGGTGGTCCGCTGCGACGCCTGCGGTACGTCGTATCCCGCGACGCCGGGCAACCGCCTGGCCGCGATCGACGAGAACTACGCGGGGATCTATCTGCGGCGACTGGCGGACGAGGGCGCGTCCCTGCGTGAGGGGCGCACGGACTAGCCCTCGTCCCTCACGTCTCCGTCATTCCCACTCAATGGTGGCGGGCGGCTTCGAGCTGACGTCGTAGCAGACGCGGTTCACGCCCGCCACTTCGTTGATGATCCGCGTCGACACCCTTCCCAGGACATCCGGCGGGAACCAGAACCAGTCGGCTGTCATCCCATCGCGGCTCGTCACTGCCCGCAGCGCGACCACGTTCTCGTAGGTGCGCGCATCGCCCATCACGCCGACGCTGTGCACGGGCAGCAGCACGGCGAAGGCCTGCCAGATGTCGTCGTAGAGTCCGGCCGCGCGAATCTCCTCGAGGTAGATCGCGTCGGCCTGGCGCAGTACCTCGAGGCGCGCGCGTGTGACTTCGCCGAGTACGCGGATCGCGAGTCCCGGCCCCGGGAACGGGTGGCGGCCGACGAGCTCCTCGGACAGCCCCAACTCCCGGCCCACGTGACGCACCTCGTCCTTGAACAGCTCGCGCAGCGGCTCGACCAGCTCGAACGACATGTCCTCAGGAAGTCCGCCCACGTTGTGATGCGTCTTGATCACTGCGGACGGCCCGCGCACCGACACGGACTCGATCACATCGGGATACAGCGTCCCCTGCACCAGGTACTTCGCGCCGCCGATCTCGTGCGCGGCTTCCTCGAACACGCGGATGAACGCCTCACCGATCCGGCGCCGCTTCTCCTCGGGCTCCGTGACGCCCGCGAGCCGCTCGAGGAAACGTGCGGACGCGTCGACCACCACGAGCTTAATGCCGAGATGCGTGCGGAAGGTGCGCTCCACACTTTCGCGCTCCCCGCGCCGCAGCAGTCCCGTATCGACGAAGATGCAGGTGAGCTGGTCGCCGACGGCGCGGTGCACCAGTGCTGCCGCCACGCTCGAATCGACGCCGCCCGACAGCCCGCAGATCACGCGGCCGTCGCCGACCTGTTCCTGGATGCGCGCAACCGACTCCTCGACGAATGACGCCGGCGTCCAGTCGGGTTCGCAGCCGCAGATACGGAAGAGGAAGTTGGAGATGACCTCGTCGCCCCTCGGGGTGTGCGCCACCTCGGGGTGGAACTGCACGCCCCACACCGGTCGTTCCTCGGAGCGGAACGCGGCCACGCGCAGCGACTCGGTCGTGGCGAGCGTGACGTATCCGGGCGGCGGCTCGTCCACGTGGTCGCCGTGGCTCGCCCAGACGGTCACGGGCTCTTCCGGTTCGAAACCGGCGAACAGTTTGTCGGACGCGATGACGGTCATCTCGGCGCGGCCGTACTCGCGCTTGCCGTGGATCACGCGCCCGCCGGACACGTGCGCCACGAGCTGCATGCCGTAGCAGATCCCGAGAACGGGGATTCCGAGCTCGAGAATCGCCGGATCGAGCTGCGCCGCGTCGCTCTCGTACACGGAGGCGGGACCGCCGGAGAGCACGATACCGCGCGGGCCCCACTCGCGTATCCATTCCGGTGTCACGGTAGGCGGGTGGATCTCGCAGTAGACGCGCTCCTCGCGGATGCGCCGTGCAATGAGCTGTGTGAACTGCGAGCCGAAGTCGAGGATCAGGATCTGGTTGTGCATCACGCCGTCACGCGTTCTCCATGAGGTCGACCTCGCCACGCACGAGGTCCTCCAGCCGTTCCCGCCGCCGGATCAGCCGGAAAGAGTCGCCTTCCACGAGCACTTCCGCCGGCCGCGGCCGCGCATTGTACGTCGACGCCATCGAGAAGCCGTACGCGCCGACCGCGCCGATCGCGAGCAGCTCGCCCGGTTCCGGCCGTGCCAATGGGCGATCCAGCGCGAGGAAATCGCCGGACTCGCAGATCGGGCCGACCACATCCACCACCTGCTCCCGCCGACCGGGCACCTGGGCGGCCGGGATCACCGGATGGTAGCTCGAGTAGTGGCTCGGCCGCAGCAGGTCGTTCATGCCGGCGTCGGTGATCACGAACGTCTTCCCGCTCATCACCTTGATGTACAGCACGCGCGTCAGCAGCACACCCGCTGGCCCGATGATGAACCGTCCAGGCTCGAACACGATGCGCAGCCCGCTGTCGCGCAGCGCGGGCTCGAGTGCGGTCGCGAACTCGCGCGCGTCCGGGCCTTCCTCATCGCCATACGCGATGCCGAAGCCGCCGCCCAGGTCGAGATGCTCCGGATGGATCCCGGCCGCGCGCAGCTCCGCAATGAGCTCGAGCAGCCGCGCGACGGCCCGCTGGTACGGCTCGACTTCGAGAATCTGACTGCCGATGTGCGCGTCCACGCCCACGATTCGAATGCCACCCAGGCGCGCGGCCTTCTCGTACAACGCGAGCGCCTGCTCGTACGGAATCCCGAACTTGGTGGCGGCGTGCCCCGTGCGCGTGTAGTGGTGCGGCGTCGGCGATTCGATGTCCGGGTTCACGCGCAGTGCAACCGGCGCAACCGTGTTCATCGCAAGGGCGAGGTCCGAGAGCGCGCGCAGCTCGCCCTCGCTTTCTACGTTGAAGCAGCGGATCCCCTGCTCCAGCGCTGCGGCGAGCTCCGTCACCGTCTTGCCCACACCGCTGAACACGATGCGCTCCGCGGGGATGCCGGCGAGACGCGCGCGGAACAGCTCGCCGCCGCTCACGATGTCGGCGCCCGCACCTTCCGCCGCCAGCATGCGCAGCAGCGAAAGGTTGCCGTTCGCCTTGACCGAATACGCGATCAGCGGATCGAGCGCTGCGAACGCAGCCTGGAAGTGCCGGTAGCGGCCCAGAATGGCCGCGCGGCTGTAGACGTAGAGGGGTGTGCCGTGCTCCTGTACGAGGCGTTCGGCCGCGACGTCCTCGATGTGGAGGCGGCCGCCGCGGTGCTCGAACGCGCTCAACCGCGCCTCAGTAGGCCCGCGCCCAGACGACCTCCTCGGCCGCTGCGCCGCCGCACACCAGGCACGTCGCCGGCGCCTCGGCACTCCGGAACTCCGCCGACGGAATCACACGGATCGTCGCCTTCGTCTCCTCCTTCACCTTCGACTCGCACTCCGCCGAGCCGCACCAGCCCGCGTACACGAAACCGCCCGGCCCGTCGATGATCTCCTTGAACGCACCGTAATCGGTGACGCCGCGATGCGAGTTCGCTTCGCGGCGCACGATCGCACCCGCGAGCAATGCATTCTGATACGCATCCAACCGCTGAGGGATCGACGATAGCGCATCGGCCTCGGCCAGTGTCTCCTTGCGCGCCATCCCCTCCGGTTCGGTCCGCAGCACCACCGTGAGATTGCCGGCCGCCACATCGCGCGGACCGATCTCGACGCGCAGCGGCACACCCTTCCGCTCCCACTCGAAGAACTTCGGCCCGGGCTTCATGGTGTCGCGCGCATCCACGTGCACACGCAGCCCCGCATCACGCAGCGCGGCCGCCACCTGCTCGGCCTTCGCGAGCACCGCGGTCTTCTCATCATCCTTGCGGTAGATCGGGACGATCACGACCTGCACCGGCGCGAGCTTCGGCGGCATCACCATGCCGACGTCATCGCCGTGCGTCATCACCAGCCCGCCCACCAGCCGCGTCGACACGCCCCACGACGTGTTCCACGCGTACTCCTCGCCTCCGCTCTCCGTCTGGAAGCGGAGCCCGAACTGCTTCGAGAAATTCTGTCCGAGCTGATGCGACGTGCCTGCCTGGAGTGCACGATTGTCCTGCATCAGCGCTTCACACGCATACGTGTGATCCGCGCCGGGGAACGTTTCGGACCGCGACTTCCGGCCGGTGATCACCGGCATCGCCATCCAGTTCTCCATGAAGTCGCGGTACACGCCCAGCATGCGCACCGCCTCTTCCTCCGCTTCCGCTTCGGTGGCGTGCGCGGTGTGCCCCTCCTGCCAGAGGAACTCGGTCGTGCGCAGGAACAGGCGCGTGCGCATCTCCCAGCGCACCACGTTCGCCCACTGGTTGATCAGCAGCGGCAGGTCGCGGTAGCTCTGCACCCACTTCGCGAACATGTCGTAGATGATCGTCTCCGACGTCGGCCGCACGACCAGCGGCTCCTCGAGCTTCGATTCCGGATCCGGCACGAGCCCGTCCTCACCCTTCACCAGCCGCGTGTGGGTGACGATCGCCATCTCCTTCGCGAAACCTTCGACGTGCTCCGCTTCGCGGGTGATGTAGCTCTGTGGTATGAAGAGCGGGAAGTACGCGTTCTGGTGCCCGGTCGCCTTGAACATGGCGTCGAGCGCGTCGCGCATGTGCTCCCACAGCGCGTAGCCGTATGGACGGATGACCATGCAGCCGCGGACCGGCGAGTAGTCCGCCAGCTCCGAACGCAGCACCACCTCGTTGTACCACGCGCTGAAGTCTTCCGCGCGCGGCGTCAGTCCCTTCTCCTGCGCCATCCCTCCTCCCTCACGAACGGCGGCTCCGCTCGCGCACCCGCTGCCACACGAGCATCACGAGCGAAGGCACCAGCACCACCGCCATCACGACGATCCATGTCCGCACGAACGGCAACCCGCTGCGCGACAGCAGCCACGCCACACCCGCCGAACCGGCGGCGAGCACGAATACGGTCGCGGCGAGGAACGCCCATGTGAAGAGCGCGGCCCGCCGCACCAGGCGACGGCCCTCGGGCGTCCCGTGCTGCCGCTCGTCCCTCACGCGCCGGACGCCAGCAGCTCTGCGAGCGGCACCCGCCGTTCCTCACCTGCCGTCATGTCGCGCACAACCGCCTCGCCGCGCGCCCGCTCATCCGGCCCGATCACCACGACGGCGCGCGCACCGCGCGCGTCGGCCTCCTTGAACTGCTTCCCGACCGGCACGGGACGGAGCGCATACAGCGCGCTCTGTCCGCGGGCGCGCAGCGCACGCGCCACGCGCACCGCATCCGCGCGGTCCTCCTCGGTCACCGCTACCACATACCAGTCGAGCGCGGGCTGTACGTCAGCGAGCAGGCCGCGGTCGGCGAGCAGCTCGCCGAGTACGACGTCGCCCATTCCGAATCCGACGGCGGGCAGCGACACGTTGCCGACCGACGCAAGCAGGTCGTCGTAGCGGCCGCCGCCGCAGATCGCGCGCAGCTCACCCGCGCGGTCGAAGATCTCGAACACCGTGCCGGTATAGTACGCGAGCCCGCGCACGATCGCGGGATCGAAGCGCACGAAGTCGCCGAGGCCGAGAAGGCCGAGCTCATCGCGGAATGCGCGCAGCCGGTCCAGCTCCTCGGCAATGCCCGCGTCCGCGAAGCGCTGCCCGAACGCGTCGAGGTCCGATGCCTCGAACACGCCGAGTACCGCACCCGCGTCGGCGCTGCCCGCCTCCTCGAGTTTGCGACGTGTTACATCCGCCGGTTCGCGGCCGAGCTTGTCGATCGCGGCGTAGGCAGCGGCGAGTGGCTCTCCCTCCGGGATGCCCGCGTGCAGCAGCACGCGCTCGAGCAGCCGGCGGTCGCTGTAGCGCGCCACGATGTCGTCCGGACCGAGGCCGAGCCGCACGAGCGCATCGAGCGCGACGGCGAGCACTTCGACGTCCGCGCCGATGTGATCCTCGCCGATCACATCCACGTTCCACTGGAAGTGCTCGCGCAGCCGCCCGCGCTGCGTTCGCTCGTAGCGGAAGAGCTGCGGGGTGGAGAACCAGCGGATCGGCTTGCGCAGCCCGCCGGCACGCGCGCCGACCATGCGCGCGAGTGTCGGCGTCATCTCCGGACGCAGCGCGACCGCGCGGCCGCCACGATCCTCGAACGTGTAGAGCTGGGCGACGATCTCCGGGCCGCTCTTCGCGACGTACAGATCCAGCGACTCGAGCGGCGGCCCGTCGTACTCCTCGAACCCGTGGCTGCGCGCCACCGCACGCCACGTGTCGGTGATGCGCAGGCGAACGGCCATGTCGGGTGGAAAGAAGTCTCGGAATCCCGGCAGGCTGGTGTACCTCGGCATCCGCGCGAATCTACCGGCCGAACTCCACGTGCGGCAAGGTGGCATCGGCGCCGTGCGGCGACATGCCGAGCACGATCAGCGCATCACCCACCGTGTGGAAGCTGCCGGTCACGAGTACCGTCCCGCCCGGCGCCGCCGCACCGTGTGCGAGCGCGAGCGCGGCACCGAAGTCCGGCTCGACCCGCGCGTGGGACACACCTGCCTCCGCGAGCGCAGCGTGCGGGTCCCACCTGCGCTCGGCCGGCGCCGTGGGCGGCTCCGTCAGCACCACCGCATCGGCCAGCCGATGGAGCGGACCCAGCATGCCGCGCCAGTCCTTGTCCCCGAGCACGCCGACCACGGCGGCCAGCGGGCGCGGCGGCTGCAGCGTTTCCAGCGCAGCCACGAGCGCCTGCACGCCCGCCACGTTGTGCGCCACGTCGAAGATCCAGGTGCGCCCGGCGTGCTGCTCGACCTGGAGCCGGCCATCCCATTTCGTGTGCGCGAAACCCGCAAGAACGGCCGCCGGTCCGGGTCGCAACGCAGCCGGCAGCAGTTCGAGCGCACGCAGCGCCACGAGCGCATTCTCGTGCTGATGCATCCCCGCCAGCGGGATCGACACATCCAGTTCGCCCCAGATCGTGTCGGCTGTGAAACGCCCGCCCTCAAGCGTGCTCGTAGCCGCGCGCAGCTCGCTCGCGGCCGAGACCTCACGCAGGGGCGCACCCACTTCGCGCGCACGATCACGGAGAACCGCCAGGGCTTCCGCACCCGTCTCGCCCGTAACCGCAGGTACACCCGGCCTGAAGATGCCCGCCTTCTCGAACGCCACTTCAGCGAGCGCATTCCCGAGGAACTGCACGTGGTCGAGCGCCACGTTCGTCACCACGGTCACGCGTGGTTCGACGACGTTCGTCGCATCCAGCCGGCCGCCCAGGCCGACCTCGATCACGCCGACATCGACGCGCGCATCCGCCAGTGCGAGGAACGCGAGCGCGGTGGTCGCCTCGAAGAAGCTGGGCTCTTCCGCGCGCACCTGCGGCCAGAGCCGCTCCGCAGCCGCGATCAGCGCGTCCTCCGACACGGGCACGCCGTCGACGCGCACGCGCTCGCGGAACGCACACAGATGTGGTGACGTGTAGAGGCCTACGCGCCGGCCGGAAGCGCGCAGCGCGGATGCGCACAGCGCCGCGACGGATCCCTTCCCGTTCGTGCCGCCGATGTGCAGGGTGTCGAAGGCGAGATGCGGATCACCGACGGCCGCGAGCATGCGGCGCGTGCGCTCCAGCCCCCAGCGGATGCCGCCGGTGAGCCGCGGAAACAGCTCCGAGAGGAGCTGCGGATATGTGAGGCCGCTCAAGCGGGCGGCGCCTCCCCGCTTCCCGATGACGCGCCCAGCACGCCGCCGCCGTTGCCGGCCGTCGCGGGCTCCGGCTGGCCGAGCATGTGCCGCAGCAGTCGTGCGATCGTCTTCTTCAGTTCGCGCCGGTCCGCGATCACGTCGATCATGCCGTGCTCGAGCAGGAACTCCGCCCGCTGGAAACCCTCCGGCAGCTCCTGCTTGATCGTCTGCTCGATCACGCGGGGGCCGGCAAACCCGATCAGCGCCCCGGGCTCGGCGAGGATCGCGTCGCCGAGCATGGCATACGAAGCGGTCACGCCACCCGTAGTCGGGTCGGTCAGCACGGAGATGTACGGCAGCTTCTCCTCGTGCAGCCGCGCGAGCACGGCCGACGTCTTCGCCATCTGCATGAGGGACAGGATGCCTTCCATCATGCGTGCGCCGCCGGACGCGCTCACGATGATGAGCGGACGCTTCATCTCGGCCGCATCGCGACCCAGCCGCGCGATCTTCTCGCCGACGACCGAGCCCATGCTGCCGCCGATGAAGTCGAAGTCCATCACGGCGAGTGCGACATCGATCCCCTCGAGGCTGCCCAGCACGGTGCGCACCGCGTCGCCCTGCCCCGTCTTGCGCTCTGCCGCCGCCAGCCGCTCGGGATATGGCTTCAGGTCGATGAACTGGAGCGGGTCCGCGCTGCGCAGCTCCGCGTAACGCTCCTCGTACTCGCCGTCATCGAGCAGCAGGCGCAGGTAGTCCTCCGCGCCGATGCGCTGATGGTAACCGCAGTGCGGGCAGACCCAGAGGCTCTGTTCGAGCCGCGCGCGGTACAGGATCTCGCCGCACTCGGGACACTTGTCGAACACGTCCGTCGGCAGGTCGCGCCGATCGGACGCCCGCAGCTTCTGCTTCGGCTTGCGGAACCAGCTCATCCTCAGATCCTCCGGTGCTCCGACGCCACCCGCTGCGCCATCCCCAGTGCGAGGTAGGTCGCCAGCAGGAACGAGCCGCCGTAGCTGAGAAACGGCAGCGGGATGCCGGTGATCGGCATCACGCCCACCGTCATCCCGACGTTCACCAGAATGTGGGTGAACCAGGCGCCGAAGATACCGAAGAGTACGATGCCCGCAAAGGGATCGCTGGTCCGCTCCGCCAGCTTGACCAGCCGCCACAGGATGAACGCGAACACGAGCAGTACGGCGATCGCACCGATGAACCCAAGTTCCTCGCCGATCACGGCATAGATGAAGTCCGTGTGCTGTTCGGGCAGGAAGGCCAGGCGCTTCTGGGAGCCGTCCGTGTACCCCTTCCCGAACACGCCCCCGCTGCCGATCGCCACCTGCGACTGGATGTGATGGTACCCGGCCCCGCGCGGGTCCGAGTACGGATCGATGAAGGCTGTGAAGCGGCGCCGCTGATAATCCTCCAGCGAGTTCCACAGCGGTACCGCGATCGTGCCCGCGGCAAGGTTCGCGGACGCGATCAGCACCGCCTCCCACAGGTACGTCCGGTAGAAGTAGAGGAAGAGGAGCAGCCCGACCATGTAAAGGCTGAACAGCCACGGAATGAAGGCGAGGAAGAGCCCGATCATCGGGCTGAGCAGGAGCAGCAGCAGCCCCGGCGGCGTGCCGCCCCAGTACAGCGTGGCGATCATGATGCCGCCGAACACCATCGCGGTCCCGAGGTCCGGCTGCGCGAACACGAGCAGCATCGGGATCGCCACGATGAGCACCGGCTTCCACAGCGCGATCAGTGAGCGCGGCGTCTCGCGCCACCCGCCCATCACGCGCGCCAGCATCAGAATCGTGGCGAGGTTCGCGAACTGCGCCGGCTGCACCCTGACCGGCCCGAACTGCAGCCAGCTGCGCGTGCCCGCGGCTGTGCCCGCGCCCGTGCCGATGACGAGCGTCACGAGCAGCGTGATCAGGCCGATGACATACGCCGGCACGGCCGCCCACTCCAGCCAGCGTACTTCGATGCGCATCATGATGAAGAGCGCGACGATCGAGACGACCAGGTAGAACAGCTGCATCTTCCAGATGTTCGCCACGGCGGGATCCGGTACGTCGAGCTGTCCCGCCGAGTAGATCATCGCCACGCCGAACAGCGACAGCCCCACCACCGCGAACAGCAGCGCCGGATCGCCGAACCACGAGCGGACGCGCCGGACGAAGCCCATCGTCTCAGCGCTCGATGGCGCGGAAGAACAGGAGGGCCACGGCGCCCACGCCGGCCGCATACGCCGCCGCGACGGGCGCGTCGACCGCGAGCGCGCTCACGAGGCCGCCGCGCACCGTGCCGGGTGCGAGGAGCGCCACAGCGACGTCGCGCAGCCACTTGCCGAGGAAGAGGTAGACCGCCACGAAGATCAGGCTTTCGCCTTCGAACAGCTCGCGCGAACGCGCGCCGAGGTAACCGAGCACCGTCAGGGCCACGGCCGCGGCACCGAATCCGGTGAGCGACGCCGTACCCTCCAGGATCCCGAGCACGAATCCGAGCAGTGCGGCCGCCGCACCGTTCGAGCGGCGGGCGGAAAGCAGCACCGCGATCGTGAGGAGGTCCGGCGCCTGCGCACCGATGCCGAAGGCAAGGTGCAGGACGAAATGCGTCAGGACCAGCGCGGCGATGAACGCCGGAAACGCCCAGTCTCTCACGTGCCCGGATCACTCGTTGTGGTGTCCGGCGGTGCCGGCCGCGCCGGGCGTGCCGGCGCCACGTCCCACGCACTCGCGAGATCCAGCGGTCCGCCTTCCAGACCGACGAGCACGTGCGAGGCGGCCTCGGGACGCACCGCGGGCCGCAGCACGTACGTCTTCCGCCAGCCCGTGTCCGCTTCTTCGATGCCGACGACTGTGCCGAGCGGCACGCCGCGCGGAATCAGACCGCCGCGTCCCGATGTCACGATACGGGCGCCCGGACGGATATCGCTGTGGAACGGCGCGCCCGTAAGCACGAGCGCATCCTCCTCACGAAACCGTCCGCGCCGCGGCTCGACGATGCCGTACGTCTGACCGTCCGCGGTCATCGCGCTCGCGCGGAAGTCCGGGTGCGTCCAGTCGATCGCCTGCGACATCGTCGCGTCCACTTCCCACACCAGTCCCAGCAATCCCTCCGACGCCAGCACCGGGCTGCCGACGCGTACGCCCTGCTGGGTTCCCACGCCCAGCATGAAGGTACCGTCCGTCTCACCGGAGCCAACGCGCATGACTTCCGCGGGCAGGAAGAGGTCCCCCACGCGGCTGCGCAGCTCGAGCAGCTCGCGCAGACGGTGGTTCTCTTCCGCGAGCGCAGACTGCGCGGCCGCCAGCGCGGCCAGCGAGTCACGTTCCGCACGGATCAGCGACACGTCGAAGCTGCGCGCGCGCTGCGCCGCCAGCCGCTCCTGCGCCACGAGGAACGGACGCAGCACGACCGTCCGCAGCGCGGAGCGAAGCGGCCTCTGGTATGACTCTGGAATGAGGAGCAGGAAGAGGGCGAGCAGGAGCAGACCGCCGGTCACCACCGCATCGCGCCTGCGCTCCCGTCGACCCCCGTCGAAGTCAAGCACTATGCGTTGAGCACGTTCCGGAAGCGCTCGAAATCGTCCAGGATGCGGCCCGCCCCGCGCACCACGCACGTCAGCGGTTCCTCATCCACGTGAATCGGCAGATTCGTCTCGTGCGCGAGCAGTGCGTCGAGCCCGCGGATCAGTGCACCGCCGCCCGTCATCACGATGCCGCGGTCCACGATGTCCGACGCGAGCTCCGGCGGCGTGATCTCGAGTGCGCGCCGCACCGCATCCACGATCTGCTGGATCGGCTCCTGGATGCACTCGCGGATCTCCTGCGAGTGCACGCGCACGGTCTTCGGGATGCCGCTCACGAGGTCGCGGCCCTTCACCTCCATCTCGCGCTCTTCGCCGTTGTTGAACGCCGAGCCGATCTGGATCTTGATCGCCTCCGCCGTCGGCTCGCCGATCAGCAGGTTGTAGTTCTTGCGCAGGAACGTGACGATCGCCGCATCGATCTCATCGCCGCCCACGCGGATCGATGTGTCCGACACGATGCCGTTCAGTGCGATGACCGCGATCTCGGTCGTGCCGCCGCCGATGTCGATCACCATGTTGCCGGTCGGCGTGTCCACCGGCAGGCCCACACCGATCGCCGCGGCCATCGGCTCGGCCACCATGAACACTTCCTTGGCACCCGCGGCCGCTGCGCTCGAACGCACCGCGCGCCGCTCCAGCTCGGTGATACCCGACGGCACGCCCACGATCACGCGCGGCTTCATGCGGAAGATCCGCTTGCTCGTGACCGCGCGCAGGAAGTGCCGCAGCATGATCTCCGTGATGTCGACATCGGCGATCACGCCATCCTTCAGCGGACGCACGGCCATGATGCCTTCGGGCGTGCGGCCGAGCATGCGCTTGGCTTCGAGACCGATGCCCTTGATGCGACTCGTGCCGCGTTCGACCGCGACCACGCTGGGCTCGTTGAGGACGATCCCCTCGCCTTTGACGTAGACGAGTGTGTTGGCCGTCCCAAGATCGACGGCGATGTCGTTGACGGGGATCAGGCGGCCGGAATTGAGGACGGAGCGAAGACCCATTTCTCCAGCGGTGAAGACGCGAATGGACACCCGCGGCCCACCCGCGGACCGCGCGGCGAGGGCGTCGGGGCGCGTCCCATCACCGAAACTTCAAGTTAGTGTTGGCATTAGCCGACTGCAAGCAGAATCAGCGACCCGTGCTCCCGAAGCCACCCTCACCCCGCCCGCTCGGTGGCAGCTCGTCGGCGGGTTGCCACTCGATCGGCAGGACGCGGGCCAGCAGCATCTGCGCGATCCGCTCGCCGTGTTCGATCTCCTGCGGCTCGCGATCGAGGTTGATCAGCGGGATGCGGATCTCTCCGCGATAATCGCTGTCGATCGTGCACGGCGTGTTCACGATGCTGATCCCGCGTCGCAGTGCGAGCCCGGAGCGCGGGCGGATCTGTGCCTCGAATCCCTCCGGCAGCGCAATGGCCAAGGCAGTGGGAATCAGATGGCGGCCTAGCGGTGGCAGCGTCACGGTCGGACCCGCGTTGCGAAGATCCACTGCTGCGGAGCCGGCGGTGGCGTATGCGGGCAGATCCCAGTCCGCAGGCCAGTGCTCAAGCCGTCGGACGAGTACGGGTACGGAATCCATCGGTTCGATGCCTCGAGGTGCCGAAATCGAACGGGCGCCCCCTCGGGCGCCCGTCATCGCCGGCAGTCTAGGGCGCGCCGGCAGGTTGTGGCAAGTGCGCTGAGTCGGTCGCCGCGGCGAGCTCGACGGGGGCAGGCCGCGTCAGCCCCAATTCGTTGCAATACTTCCACTTGGCGCGGGCGGGAGACAATCTGCTCGAAGTACCCGGACCGCTCGATGCCGGCGCTCATTGGCGCATCAGGGCGCGTTCATCGATACTGCCCGCGATTCTCGACGCACGGGGTGAACGTGGCTGCAGCACGACCACCGACCGGATCACGCGTCGCCTTCGAGGGCTCCACGGCAGCCTGGGCGATGGCGACACTGGTCACCGTTGCGCTCATGACGGGGCTCATACAGGTCGGCGTGATGGGCATACGCCGGCTCGTGAATCACGGCATCATCTTTCAGAGCCGCGAGCTGGTGTGGATGACGCCTGCCGGCTACCTCCTGATCTTCGCGGCGGCCGCTCTCCCGATCGCAGTCCTCGCCCTTCCCTTCGCGCTCGCGCGCCGGCGCGCGGCGGCTCGGCGCATCTTCGGCGGTTCGTTGGTCATGCTCGGTGCGTTCGGCCTGCTGCTGATGGTTCCCCACCTGCACGTGGCCGCGCAGCTCCTTCTGGCTCTGGGCGTCGCGGTCCAGCTCAGCCGGACGCTGGCGCGGCGGCCCGCTCGGTCCCTGGCGCTTGCGGCTGCAGGTCTCGCAACGCTCGTCGCGCTTGCCACCGCGGGCAGCCACCTCTGGCGCACGGCCACGCGCGCGGAAGGTACGCAGGCCGCAGCACCGAACGCTCCGAACGTGCTCCTGATCATTCTGGACACGGTCCGCGGGGGGAACGTGAGCCTCTACGGCTACACTCGCAGCACCATGCCGGCGCTGCACCGGTGGGCATCGGATGGGGTGATCTTCGACAACGCGTTCAGCCCGGGGTCATGGACCGGCCCGTCGCACGCGTCGATGTTCACCGGCTATACGCCGTCGCGGCTGGGGATCAGCTGGAAGACATGGGAGCGCAGCCTGCCCGACACGCTGCCGACACTCGCCGAGGCGTTTCGGGACTCCGGCTACGCGACGGGCGGATTCGTCGCCAATCTGCTATACACCGCGTGGGACTCCGGCCTGGGTCGCGGCTTCACCGAGTACCGCGACCAGCGCATCTCCCTCGCGCAGGTTCTCGCCTCCACCATGCTCGGCCAGACGCCGCTGTTCCGGTACCTGCAGTACAGCCGCACGCCCGGCGCGGTACTGAACGCCTTCCGGAACTTCAGCCTCGTGCCTCCGCGCCCGCTCGCGAACGACCCGAAGCCGGCGCGGGAGGTGAGTGACCAATTCCTGGATTGGCAGCGCGGAGTGGGCGATCGGCCATTCTTTGCGTTCCTCAACTACTTCGACGCGCACGCTCCGTACCGCACGCCACCCAGGTACAGGGGGATGTTCGGACCCGACTCGGCCCCGCTGAACCGGTACGACGCCGCGATCCGCTACCTCGATGACGAGCTCGACCGCCTGTTCAGGCAGCTCGACGAGGGCGGCGTACTCGACCGCACGATCGTCGTCGTGACGAGCGATCATGGTGAAGCGTTCGGAGAGCGGGGCAGCTTCGGTCACGGGCAGTCCGTGTACACGCGGCTCGTGTGGGTGCCACTGGTCCTGCGCTATCCGCGCGTCGTGCCGGCGGGTGTTCGCGTCGACGCGCCGGTTTCCTTGCGCGACGTATCAGCCACGCTGCTCGAGCTCGCGGGCATTCCGAACGAAAAATTCCCCGGGCGCTCCTGGTCCTGGACCTGGAACGCCCGGGGAAACCCCGATCCCGTGATCTCGGAAACGACGGCGACCCCGGATACAGTGACGAACGGTCGCATCACCCGCTCGGCGGTGATCGCCAATCTCCACCTGATCCGCTGGTTCAACGGCGAGGAAGAACTCTACGACTATCGTGCGGACCGCCGCGAAATGAATCCGCTGCGCATCGACACGATGGACGCCGCCGTCGTCGCCGCGCTGCGCGCGGCGCTGCGCGATCCGCTGCCGCGCTAGAGGACCTTCTCGACCGGCGTGTACTCGAGGCCGAAGGCCTCCGCCACACCCGGATACGTGACCTTCCCCTTCACCACGTTCAGGCCGAGCGCGAGCGCGCGGTCCTGACGGCACGCCTCTTCCCAGCCCTTGTTGGCGAGCGTCAGCGCATACGGGAACGTCGCGTTGGTCAGCGCGAGCGTCGACGTGCGCGATACCGCACCGGGCATGTTCGCCACGCCGTAGTGGATCACGCCGTCCACGACGTAGATCGGGTCCTCGTGCGTGGTCGGCTTGATCGTGTCGACGCAGCCGCCCTGGTCGACCGCAACGTCGACGATGACGGCGCCGGGACGCATGCGCTTCAGGTCCTCGCGGCGGATCAGGCTGGGCGCCTTCTTGCCCGGGAGCAGCACCGCGCCGATCACGATGTCCGCCTTCTCGACCTGCTCGAGGATGTTGTGGCGGTTCGAGTAGAGCAGCGTGACGTTGGCAGGCATCACATCCGATAGGTAGCGCAGCCGGTTGAGCGACACGTCCATGAGCACGACGCGCGCACCGAGGCCGGCCGCCATCTTCGCCGCGTTCGTGCCGACGATGCCGCCGCCCAGGATCACGACCGTGGCCGGCTCGACGCCGGGCACGCCGCCGACGAGCAGGCCGCGGCCGCCGAAGAACTTCTCCAGGTACTTGGCGCCCTCCTGCACCGCCATCCGCCCTGCGACCTCGCTCATCGGCGTGAGCAGCGGCAGCTCGCCGCTCGGAAGCTGAACGGTCTCGTACGCGATTCCGATGCAACCGGAATCCATGACGGCGCGCGTGAGCGGCTCGGAGGCCGCGAAGTGGAAATAGGTGAAGATGAGCTGGTCGGCGCGCATGTGCTGCCACTCGCGCTCGATCGGCTCCTTCACCTTCATGATCATATCGGCGCGCGCCCAGATCTCGGCGGCGTCCGCGACGATCTCCGCACCCACGTCCACGTAGGCGGCGTCCTCGAAGCCGCTGCCCACACCGCCGTCCTTCTCCACCAGCACGCGGTGTCCTGCGGCCACCAGCGCTTCCGCTCCACCCGGCACCAGCGCGACGCGGTTCTCCGCCGTCTTGATCTCCTTCGGAACTCCGATCACCATGTCCTGTTCACCCCTGTTCAAGCTTCGGGACCGAGCCGAAGCACCACCTGCCGTTCCGGATCGAATGCATCCGCTGCAACCGCAGCGGCCTTCTCGATCGTCACGGCATCGATCTCCGCGATCACTTCATCCACCGTCCGGAACGGCTCGTCGTACAGCGCGGTCGCCGTCAGCCGCTGCAGCCGCGCACCCGTCGACTCGAGGCCCAGCACGAGCTGACCCTTGATCTGGCCCTTCGCATCCTCCAGCTCGTCGGCCGTGAGCCCCTCGGCCGCAAGGCGCGCCATCTCCTCGCGCACCGTCGTCTCGGCCCGATCCGCCCACTCGGGGCGTGTCCCGACGTACACGCCTGCGACACCGGCATGGGCGTACATCGACTGGAACGCATAGACGGCGTAGGCGAGGCCCAGCTCTTCGCGCACGCGCTGGAAGAGCCGCGAGCTCATGCCGCCGCCGAACGCATTCGCGACGAGCGCCAGCGCGTAGCGCCGCGGGTCGCCGTGACCGAACGTGCTCGTGCCGAACACCAGGTGCGTCTGCGCCGTCGTACGTCCGATCCGTTCGACGCGCGAGGTCACCTCCACCGGCGCGGCCGGGCTGCCGTTCGAGCGACCCTCCGGCGCATCGGCCATCAGCTCGGCCACGCGCTCGACGAACGGTTCGTGCTGCACACGCCCGGCGGCCGCGACGATCACGTCACCCGAGCGGTACGTGGCGCCGTGCTTCCGCCGCAGATCTTCGGCACTCAGGCTCGTCACGGAATCGCGTGTGCCGAGGATGCTGTAGCCGTACGGATGGTCGCCCCAGAGCAGCTCGGCGTGCAGATCGAAGACCAGGTCGTCCGGCGTATCCTCGACCGTCGAGATCTCCTCGAGTACGACCTCGCGCTCGAGCTCGAGGTCCTCGCTCCGCAGCAGCGGCCGCAGCACGAGGTCGGTCAGCACGTCCAGCGCAAGGTCGAGGTCTTCGTCGAGCACCTTCGCGAGGTAGCTCGTGTGCTCGCGCGTCGTGTACGCATCGAGTGACCCGCCGCGCCGCTCCAGCACGAGCGCGATCTCGCGCGCGCTGCGCTGCTGCGTCCCCTTGAACACCATGTGCTCGAGGAGATGGCAGATGCCCATCTCCTCGCGCCCCTCGCTCACCGAGCCGGCACGGACCCAGACACCGGTCGAGACGGAGCGCACGCCCGGCACCGTCTCGGTCAGCACGACCGTCCCGCCCGGCAGCTCGGTCCGCCGGTACCCTGCGCTCACGCTTCGGCCGCTTGGTCCTTCCCCTGCTCCTCGGCCAGCGCTGCCTTGCGCGAGAGCCGCATCTTCCCCTTCTCGTCGATCGACAGCAGCTTCACGCGCACGATGTCGCCCTTCTTCACCACATCCTCCGTCTTCTCCGTGCGACCTTCCTGCAGCTCGGAGATGTGGCACAGTCCCTCGACACCGGGCAGGATCTCGACGAACGCGCCGAACGCAGTGGTGTTCTTCACCACGCCCTCGTAGATCAGGCCGATCTCCGGATCCTGGGTGATCGCCTTGATGCGCGCCTTCGCCTTCTCACCGCCTTCGGCGCTCACGCTCGCAATCCGCACGATACCCGTGTCTTCGATGTCGATCTTCGTGCCCGTCTCTTCCTGGATCGCGCGGATCATCTTCCCCTTCGGACCGATCACGTCACCGATCTTCTCGGGATTGATCTGCACGGTGATGATCCGCGGCGCCCACGCGGACAGTTCCGAGCGCGGCTCGGCCAGCGTCTTCTCCATCTCGCCGAGGATATGCAGCCGGCCGCGACGCGCGCGCTCCAGCGCCTCCGTCATCAGCTCGACCGTCAGCCCCTCGATCTTGATGTCCATCTGGATCGAGGTCACACCGTCGCGCGTGCCGGCCACCTTGAAGTCCATGTCACCGAGGGCGTCCTCCATTCCGAGGATGTCCGTCAGAATCGCGACCTGGTCCCCTTCCTTGATCAGACCCATGGCCACGCCCGCGCACGGCGCCTTCAGCGGCACACCCGCATCCATCAGCGAGAGCGACGCGGCACACACCGACGCCATGGACGACGAGCCGTTCGACTCCAGCACCTCGGAGACGACGCGGATCGTGTACGGGAACGAATCAGCACTGGGCAGCAGCGGCTGGATCGCGCGCTCGGCGAGCGCGCCGTGTCCCTGCTCGCGCCGCGACGTGCCGCGCAGCGGCTTCGCCTCGCCTGTCGAGAACGGCGGGAAGTTGTAGTGCAGCATGAACGACTTCGTCGTCTCGGTCGCAACGTCGATCGAGTCGATCCGCTGCTCGTCCGCCGACGTGCCCAGCGTGGCCACGCCCAGCGCCTGCGTCTGCCCGCGCGTGAACAGCGCCGAACCGTGCGCGCGCGGCAGGATGCCGGTCTCGCAGGTGATCGGACGGATCTCGTCCACACCGCGGCCGTCCGCACGCACACCCTTCGACAGGATCTGGGTGCGCATCGCGCGCTTCTCCGCGCTGCCCAGCAGCTCGCCGATCGCGGCCTCCTGATCGGGGAACTCCTCCGCCAGCGCTTCCTTCACGGAATCGCGGATCTCACCGAGCAGCGTGTTCCGCTCCGCCTTGTCCGCGATGCCCATCGCCTCCGCAACGCGCGACACTGCGAGCTGTTCGACCCGCTCGCGCAGACCGTCGCCCACCGTGATCGGCGTCCACTCCATCTGCGTGTCGCGGATGCCGTCGAGGAACTCCTCCTGGAAGCCGATCTGCTCCCGGATCCCCGCGTGCGCAGCCTGCAGCGCCTCCACGACGTCCGACTCCGGGATCTCGACCGCGCCGCCCTCGACCATCAGGATCGCGTCCTTCGTCCCCGCGACCACGATGTCGACATCGCTGAACTCGAGCTGCTGGAACGTCGGGTTCAGCACCCAGCGCCCCTGGATTCGGCCCACACGCACCGCAGCTACCGGCGTGTTGAACGGAATCTTCGACATGCACAGCGCCGCCGACGCGCCCATCACCGCGAGCACATCCGCGTCGTTCTCCTGGTCTGCGGACAGCACGTGGACCATCACCTGCGTCTCGTGCATGAAGCCGTCGGGGAACAGCGGACGGATCGGCCGGTCCACCAGCCGCGCCGACAGCACCTCACCCTCGCCCGGACGGCCTTCCCGCTTGAAGAACCCGCCCGGGATCTTCCCCGCAGCGTAGCTCCGTTCCCGGTACTCCACCGTCAGCGGGAAGAACGGCAGGTGCGTCGGCCGGTCCTGCGCCACCGCCGTCACGAGCAGCATCGTCTCTCCGTACTGTACCACGCACGACCCGTAGGCCTGCCTCGCCATCCGCCCCGTCTCGAGCGTCAGCTCGCGACCCGCGAAGGTCCACGTCATCCTCTTCATGTCCGCTCTTTCCTCTTCCTCGACCCGGGCTCCATGCCCGGACGCACGCGCGCAGCGCCCGCTCCACGCGGACGCTGCGCGCTCGGCCGTCGGGCGCTATGCCCTCCCGCCATCCTCAGTGCCGCAGCCCGAGGTCGTCGATCAGCTGCCGGTACCGTTCGAGATCCTCACGCTTCAGGTACTCCAGCAGTCGGCGCCGCCGCCCCACCATCTTCAGCAGCCCGCGCCGGCTGTGATGATCCTTCTTGTGTGTGCGGAAGTGATCGGTGAGATCGTTGATCCGCGCCGTGAGCAGCGCGATCTGCACGGGTGCGCTGCCTCGGTCGCTGTCGTGCAGCTGGTACTTCCTGATGACTTCGTCCTTGTCGAACCCCATCGGGGTGCCTCCTCGAGAGTCTACGCTGGTCGGGAAGCCGGTCCCGTCGGGCGGCACTCGCCGCCTTTCTGACTAGCCTTTGAGTTTACCTATTCCCGCCGAGGCCCGCAAGCGCCCGCGCCCTCCCGAAACAGCCTGCGCGCCGCGTCGCAATCCCCTTCCATCGCCACCACCAGCGCCTCCACACTCGGGAAGCTCTCGACGCCCCGGATGCGCGCGCAGAAGGACACGGTGAGCTGGCGGCCGTAGAGGTCGCCGTCGAAATCGAAGAGGTGGAGCTCGAGGGTGGGGCCGGCGCCCGGGAAGGTGGGCCTCGGGCCGATGTGCATGACGCCGTCCACCCAACCGCCGTTCACGGCCGCCCGCGCGGCGTAGATCCCCTCGCGTGGGATGAGCTTCGAGGGATCGGGCACCTCGAGGTTGGCGGTCGGGAATCCGAGGGTCCGGCCGCGGCCGTCGCCACGGATGACACGGCCGCGCAGCGTGTAGGGACGTCCCAGCCCCTCGGCCGCGGCGAGGACGTCACCTTCGAGGAGCGCGTTGCGGATGCGCGTGCTGGAGATCGGCGTTTCCCCGCCCACCGGTCCGACCACCTCGACGTCGAAGCCCAGCTCCGCGCCCAGCTCGCGCAGCGTGTCAACGCCGCCGCTCCGGCCGCGGCCGAAGCCGTGGTCGTAGCCGATGATCAGGCGCGCGACACCGAGCCGTCCCGCGAGCACGCGTTCGACGAATTCGCGCGGCGTCAGTGCCGCGGTGCCGCGATCGAAGCGCAGGAAGACGGCGTAGTCGAGCCCCGACTCCGCGAGCACCTCGATCTTCTCTTCGGGTGTCGTGAGCAGCGGCGGCGCGACATCCGGGCGCACGATGCGCAGGGGGTGCGGATCGAAGGTGAGCAGCACCGCGGGACGATGCTCTGCACGCGCAGCGTCGACTACACGCCGGATGAGCGACCAGTGGCCGCGATGCACGCCATCGAACGTGCCGACGGTGGCGACGGAGCCGATCGGGAACTCGCCGGCACTACGCATCGATGAACACCTTGCGCGGCCGGATCGCGGCGCCGTCCGAGTCCGCGATCGCGAGCAGCTCTCCGTCGCGCACGATGCAGACGGTACCCTTCGGTCCCTCGATGCGCAGCGGACGTCCGTGCGCAACATGATCCGCACCGGTTTCGTCGACTTCGATGCGCGGAAGGTGTGACACGGCGGCGATGGGATCGAGCCACGCGGCGCGCACGGTGTCCTCATCATCGATGCGAGCCAGAGGTACGGCGTCTTCGACGCGGTGCGGGCCGATCGCGCTGCGTCGCAGTCTGAGCAGATGCGCGTGCGACCCGAGCGCCTCACCTGCGTCGCGCGCGATGGCCCGGATGTACGTGCCGGCGGAACACGTGACGCGGAAATCGACTTCGGGCGGCGCGATGCGCACGACCTCGATCTCGTGGATCGTCACCTCGACAGGGTCCGCCACCGCTGCTTCACCGCGGCGTGCACGCGCGTACAGCCGCTCGCCGCCCTGCTTCTTCGCGGAGTACGACGGTGGCACCTGCATGCGCGTTCCGCGCTGGGTTTCGAGCGACGCGCGGATCTCCGCGTCCGTCGCGTTCCGCCACGACTCCGACCGGGCAACCACCGCGCCCGTGGGATCGTCCGTGTCGGTCGCAACGCCGAGCATCATCGTGGCCTCGTACGTCTTCGGCATGCCGGTCAGCAGCTCCGCCAGACGCGTGGCGCGGCCGATGCACAGCAGCAGCAGACCGGATGCGAAGGGATCGAGTGTGCCGGTGTGACCGATGCGGCGGGTGCGCAGCGCACGACGGGCGATGGCCACGGCATCGTGCGATGTCGGACCGGGCGGCTTGTCGATCGGCAGCACGCCGTCGCCGCTCATTCGCTGTCGTCGCCGTCCGGTTCGTCGGGCGGCAGCACCTGCTCGAGCAGCCGCTCGATGTAGAGGCCGTGGGCGAGGGACTCGTCCCACTCGAAGCGCAGTTCGGGCGCGCGGCGCAGTCGCAGTCGTCGTCCCAGCTCGCCGCGCAGGAACGGTGCGGCCGCGTCCAGTCCGCTGAGCATCGCGGAACGTTCCGTGTCATCGCGCAGCGATGTCACGAACACGCGCGCATGCTGCAGGTCCTGGCTCACACGCACCGCCGTGATCGTGGCATCCTGTGCGCGCGCGTCCCGTACCTCGTGACGGAGCAGCTCGGCCAGCTCGCGCTTGATCTGCTCGGCCACGCGCTGCGGCCTGTGGTGCGCCATCGCCTCCCCACACAACGCGAACGGCGCCGGGTGCACCGGCGCCGCTTCAGTAATAGTCGCTGCGAACGCGAATGATGCGCGCCCGCGCTTCTCCTGCCACCAGCCGGTCCGCGGACTGGAGCACCTGCTCCGCGCCGGCCCGGTCGGTGGCTACGACGCACGCCGCGATGCCTGCGCGCTGCCACAGGTCCTGGTGCGCCACTTCGGTCACCGAGACGTTCAGCCGGGCGCGCAGCCGGTCCTTCAGACTGCGTACGACCCGCCGCTTGTCCTTCAAGGACTGGGCTCCGAAGACCTCGAGCTCCCAGTCGATCACGCCGACGACCACGGCGCGACCCGCGTTCGGCTCAGGACTCGCCCGCGGCGCCGGCGAGCGTGCGAGCGACCGACTCGACGCGGAAGCACTCGATGCGGTCGCCGATCTTGAGGTCATTGAACCCCTGAACGCTGAGACCGCACTCGAATCCCTCGCGCACTTCGCGGACGTCGTCCTTGAAGCGCTTCAGGCTGCCCAGCTCACCCTGGTACACCTGCACGCCGTCGCGCACCACACGTACCCGGTGGCGGCGATCGATCACACCTTCGGTCACGTAGCAGCCGGCGACCGTACCGATGCGCGGCACCTTGAAGATCTGGCGCACCTCGGCCTCGCCGAGCAGCACCTCGCGCTCCTCCGGCTGCAGCAGCCCCTCGAGCGCGGAGCGCACGTCCTCGACCGCCTCGTAGATGATGTCGTAGACGCGGATGTCCACGCCTTCGCGTCCGGCCACGGCACGCGCTTCCGCAGACGGCCGCACGTGGAAGCCGATGATGATTGCGCCCGACGTGGTCGCGAGCAGCACATCGGATTCGTTGATGGCGCCGACCGCGCGGTGGATCACGTCCACCTGCACCTCGCTGGTCGAGAGCTGGCCGAGCGCATCGGAAAGCGCCTGGACGGAGCCGTCCACGTCGCCCTTGATGATCAGGTTGAGCTGCGCCGTCTCGCCCTGCGCCAGCAGGCGGCTGATGTCCGTGAGCTTCACGCCGCGCCCCTTGATGCGCAGCTGCTTCTCACGCTCCAGCCGCTGGCGCGTCTGCGCGATCTCGCTCGCGCGGTCCGCGTCCATCGCCAGCAGCATGTCGCCGGCCTGCGGCACACCCGCGATGCCCAGCACCTGCACCGGCGTGCCCGGTCCCGCCGACGTAGTGGTCTTGCCGCGCTCGTCGAGCAGCGCGCGCACGCGGCCGTCGTGGTGCCCGCATACGAACGAGTCGCCCACGCGCAGCGTGCCGTTCGTGACCAGCACCGTGGCGACCGGACCCTTGCCGACGTCGAGCTGCGCCTCGACGACCGTGCCCTGTGCCGGACGATTCGGGTTCGCCTTCAGGTCGAGCAGTTCGGCCTGGAGCAGCACCTTCTCGAGCAGGTCGTCCATGCCCGTGCCGCGCTTCGCGCTCACGTCCGTCGACAGCACCTCGCCGCCGAACTCCTCGACGACGACGCCGTGCTGCAGCAGGTCCTGCTTGATCTTCGTAGGGTTCGCACCCTGCAGGTCGACCTTGTTGATCGCGACGATGATCGGCACGCCCGCGTTCTTCGCGTGGCTGATCGCCTCCACCGTCTGCGGCATCACGGAGTCGTCCGCGGCCACGACGAGGATCACGACGTCCGTCAGTTCGGCGCCGCGCGCACGCATCGCGCTGAACGCGGCGTGGCCCGGCGTGTCGAGGAACGTGATCGCGCGGCTGTCCGGCAGCTGCACGTGGTATGCGCCGATGTGCTGCGTGATGCCGCCCGACTCGCCCGCGATGACGTTCGTCTTGCGGATGTAGTCGAGCAGCGACGTCTTGCCGTGGTCGACGTG
>CAYUIG010000047.1:0-24767 GCA_964444685.1 uncultured Gemmatimonadaceae bacterium
GACAACTACCTGGCGTGCAGCCCGCGCACGAAGTCGGAGCTGGTCGTGCTGATCCGCGCCGGCGACGAAGTCTTCGGCCAGATCGACATCGATTCGAAGAAGGTGGACGCCTTCTCCGCGGAGGAGCAGGAGGCGGTCGAGATGGTAGCGGACAAGCTGGCCGAGGTCTTCGTGGCCGAGCGCCGCTGACGCGATGGGCGCGGCGCTGCGCGCGGTGCTCGCGCCCAACGCGTCGCCCATGACGCTGGATGGCACGCGCACCTGGATCGTCGGCACGCGCGTCGCTGCGGTAATCGATCCGGGCTCCGCCGCGCCCGCACACCTCGACAGGCTCGCACACGAGGTGGCGGGCGCGACCGTTTCCATCGTCGTCACGCACGAACACCCCGATCACTCCACCGGCGCCGCGGAGCTCGCGGCGCGCCTCGGTGCGCCCATTCTCGGCATTGCCGCCGGCTCACTCCAGTCTGGCGACGCGGTCCCGACCGATGCCGGTGATCTTGTCGCGATCCCGACCCCCGGTCACGCGCCGGACCACATCGCGCTGCACTGGCCCTCGGAGCAAGCGGTCTTCGTAGGCGATCTGATGATGGGCGGGCTCGATACGGCAGTCGTTGCAGCGCCGGAAGGGGATCTCGGCCAGTACATCGAATCGCTCGAGCGCATCCGCACACTGCGCCCGCGCATCCTCTATCCCGCGCACGGCCCGCCGTTCGAGGATCCCGATGAGGCGATCGATCGCTACATCCGCCATCGCGAGGAGCGTCGTGCGCAGGTGCTCGACGCCGTGCGCGCCGGTGCGCGTACGCCGGAGGAGATCGTGACGCGCGTGTACGGCGAATCTCTCGATCCGAAGCTGCGCTATTTCGCGGAGCGCGCGGTCGAGGCCTATCTCATGCACCTCCGTCGGCACCATGAACTGGACGGGTGATCCGGAGCGCATCGCGCTCGTGACGGGCGCAATGCCCGATGCCGCCGCGCGCATCCTCGAGCGCGCGCGCCGATACGTAGAGATCGAGACGCCGAGCCGCGACGAGACCGCGCTCGTTGCGCTCGCCGAACTCATCGCGTCGGAGCTGATCGCGCTCGGTGCGACGGTCGAACGCCACGACGCGCCGGGGCTCGGCCGCAACATGATCGCGGAGTTCGCCGGCACCGAGGAAGGCCCTCCGCTCCTTGCCGTTGCGCACATCGACACGGTGCACCCGCGCGGCACGCTGGAGACCATGCCGATGGTCGCGGACGGGGAGCACATGCGCGGCCCCGGCCTCTACGACATGAAGATCGGCCTGGCCCTCGCCGTCGAAGCCCTTGCGACGCTTCGTGCCGCGGGCCGCGCACCGCGCCGCACCGTACGCGTGCTCGTCACCTGCGACGAGGAGATCGGCTCGCATTCGTCGCGGCCGATCTTCGAGGCGGAGGCGAAGACCGCGTTCGCGGCACTGGTGCCCGAGCCCGCGCTACCGAACGGCGGCGTGAAGACGCAGCGGAAGGGTGTGGCCACGTGGCGGCTCGAGGTCGAGGGGCGGGCTGCCCACGCCGGCACCGCGGACCCGGGCGAGGCGGTGAGCGCGATCGCCGAGATGGCGCATCAGATCCTTGCCGTCCTCGAGCTCGCGGACCCTTCGAAGGGCACCACAGTGAATGTCGGTGTGGTGCGCGGCGGGACGGCGTCGAACGTCTTCGCCGCCGATGCATCGGCGGATGTCGATACGCGCGCGTGGGAGCCGGAGGAGGCCGAGCGGATTCGAGTCGAGCTGGAATCGCTGGAGCCCGTCGATCCGCGGGCGAAGGTCAGCGTCCGTCTGTCCGAGGATCGCGGGCCGCTCGTGCGTACGCCCGAGGTTGCGGCCCTTGCCGATCACGCTGCCAAACTCGCATCGGACCTCGGGTTCCAGCTCTTCGAGGGCGCGAGTGGCGGCGGCAGCGACGGATCGCTCCTCGCCAGCTACGGGCTGCCCGTGCTGGACGGGCTCGGCCCACTGGGTGGCGGCGCACACTCGGCAAACGAGCACATCGTCGTGTCGGACCTGCCGTTCCGCCTCGCACTCATGATGCGCCTCATGGAAACGTTGTGAGCGATTTCATCATCCGTCCACTCGAGGGAGAGGCGGAGCTGCGGGCGTGCGTCGAGCTCCAGGAGGAGACGTGGGGGCCGGGCTTCGATGAGCGCGCGCCCGCCACGATCCTCAGGATCGCGCAGCGTGTGGGCGGCATCGCATCGGGTGCGTTCGACGGCGATGGCCGGCTCGCGGGCTTCGTGTTCGGGATCACCGGTGTCGAGGACGGCCGGCTCGTACACTGGTCGGACATGCTGGCGATCCGCCCCGATCTACGGGATCGTGGACTGGGTGAGGCGCTGAAGCGCCATCAGCGCGACGAGCTGTTGAAGGTGGGTGTCGAGGAAGTGCTCTGGACCTTCGATCCGCTCGAGGCCAGGAATGCCCGGCTCAACCTCTCCCGGCTCGGGGCGATTTCACGCGAGTACCTGCGCGACTACTACGGCGAGGGGCTGTCGCCGCTGCATGCGGGGATCGGCACGGACCGGCTGCTCGTGCGCTGGCGGATCGGTTCGGACCGTGTGCGCGACCGTCTCGCGGGGCGCACCGAACCACCGACGCAGGCCGCTTGCGCCGATGCGGAGAGAGTCCTCGATGTATCGATCGGACCGACGTTTCCGAGTCCGAATGGTGAAATGGGACGGCCGTGTGCGCCGATCGTTACGATCGCGGTTCCTTCGGACATTCAGCGGATGAAGACGCAGGACCTGGCGCTGGCGCAGGAATGGCGCAGGGCCGTGCGTGCCGCGTTCGAGGCGTGCTTCGCCGCGGGTTACGAGGCGGTGGAGCTGGTGCGTGAGGACGACCGGGTCGCCCGTTACGTGCTGGAGGCGGCCACGGCCTGAGGGTGGCTCCGGCGCGCGGCCTTGTGGGCGTACAGGGCGCGGTCGACGGCGGCGATGATGTCCTGCGGCGTGTTCATGCCTTCCTCGTAGCCGGCGATCCCGAACGCGACGCCGAGCGGTCCGCGTCCGAGCCGCTCGACCACTTCCGGGAACTTCTCCGCCACGCGTTCCGCGAACACGAGGGCTCCGTCCAGCGTGGACTGTGACAGGAGGACGATGAACTCGTCGCCGCCGTAGCGTGCGGCGAGGTTCATTGCGCGCGTCTCGCCCGCCAGCACCTCGCCGAATGCGCGCAGCGCGTCGTCGCCGGCGAGGTGGCCGTAGCGGTCGTTGTAGTCCTTGAAGCCGTTGACATCGAACATGACGGCGACGAGTGAGCGGCCGCGGCGGGCGGCGGCGAACTCGCGGCTGAGGTCGTGCTCGAGCTGGCGGCGATTCGCGAGGCCGGTCAGCGGGTCGGTCTTCGAGAGGATGTTGACCTGCTGGAAGAGGCGCGCGTTCTCGATGGCGATGGCGGCCTGGTCGGCGAGCGCGCAGAGCAGCTCGAGGTCGTCCTCGTCGAACGGGTGCGGCGCGACGCACCAGAGTGCGCCGAGGGTGCGGCCGTGGCAGCGGAGCGGTGCGGCCGCCGTCGGTGAGCGGCCGACGAGGGTGCGGCTCTCGGTGCGGAAGCTGGCATCGAGGCGCGGGTCCGCGGTCGAGCGGACGACGCCGTGCGCGACGACCCAGCCTGTGAAGCTGCCCTCGACGGGGAAGCGCATGCCGATGGCCTCGGGCCCGACGCCGTGTGCGGCGCGCAGCACGAGGGTGGAGCCGTCGCCCTCGAGGAGTTCGATGCCGGCGGAGCGGCCACCGAGCAGGCGGCAGGTCCAGGTGGCGACGAGCTCGAGGGTACGGTCCACGTCGAGTGCGCCGGCCAGCGACTGGCTCACCTCGACGAGTGCGCGCGACTGCGCCAGCTCGAGCCGCTCGCGCGAGCGGAGCTTCGTGGCGCGCAGCAGATAGCCCACGCGCCACGCCATCAGGAGCCACGCGACACCCATCATGATCCCGGGTGCGGTCCGGAGCGGCGGACGGAGCAGGCCGTCCACCAGCGCGCCCGCGAGCAGCAGGGCTGCGCCCGGCGCGAGGATCTGGCGCACGTGCAGACTGGACGGGGTCGCTCGTGCGGGGTTGGCGCCGCCGATGCGCGCGGTGTTGACACCCGCGGCGGCGAGCGACAGCCAGCCGGCCGCGAAGATCGCGGTGCCGACGGTGTCACCGCGGCAGCAGGGCTCTTTGCCGGCGAGGAGCGGGAGCGCGCCGAGCGAGATCATCACGCAGGCGGCGCCGATCCAGACGAGGGAGCGACGGGGTCCACCCACGGCCGGGACCAGCATCAATGTGACGCCGCAGAGGAACAACGCGCCGGCTGTGACCGGAGCGACCGTCCATGCCTGGAGACCGAAGGATTCGCCTGCTCCGTGCATGCGCACGCCCGGGGCCCATTGCAGAACCGCGACGCTGACGGCGGCTACGATCAGCGCCGCGTCGATCATCATCTCGACCCGCCGGCCGCGGTCGCGCTGGTGCAGCATCAGCGCGGCGGCGCAGGCGGCCAGCCCGAGCGGAAGGGGCGCGAGCACGCGTGCCGGCGTGAAGCCGGGAAGTCCCGTGGACAGGCCGGTCTGGAGCGCGGCCGCGATGGCGGCCCCGGTGAACAGCGCCCAGGGGGGCGTCATTACGGGCGGCAGCGACACGGCCACGATCACGCAGGTGGCGGCGGCGGCCAGGGGCACGGCGGCGGCAAGGGCGGAGGGCACACCGAGACCCGCCGCGAGCCCGAGGGTCAGCAGCAACCACGCGCCTGCCGCAGTACCGACCATCCGGCCGGTTACCCGGCGTACCGGGCGTGCCTGGTCTTCGATATCCGGGTGCGCTCCAACGAACGCGTCCCGTTGGACTGGGCGCATTTCGCCTGTCTTGATGCCCCACCCCGGGCCGGGGAGAATGACTGCGGTTGCGCGGAAGCGGGAGGGTTGTCGCCCAAGCTAATGTGCGATTCTTCGCGTCACAAGCTTTTCGCGGCTGAAACAACAGCCTCCCATGCCCTCCGTACATGGCGCTCTTCCGACCGGACGTTCCCGATCGCGAGGCGCAGTGCCAGCCGGCCGCGGACGCGGGTGTGGGACAGGAAGATGTCCCCGCTTTCGTTGATCCGGTCGAGCAGCGCCTGGACGTCCGCATCGGTGGCGTCGCGGGGCCGGAAGACGACCACCGAGAAGTCGACCGGCGCCATGACCTCGAAGCGGGGGTCGGCTCGGACCAGGGACTCGAACAGCCGGGCCAGGCGGAGGTGCTCGCGCAGGTGGGCCGCGATCCCGGCGGCGCCGAACCAGCGGAGCACGAACCACAGCTTCAGCGAGCGGAATCGGCGGCCGAGGGACACGCCGTAGTCCATAAGATTCTTCACGTCGTCGCCAACACCGGTGCGCAGGTACTCCGGCGTCAGGCTGAACGCGGCGCGCAGCGTTTCCGGACGGCGGCAGTAGAGCGCGGAGCAGTCGACCGGTGTGAAGAGCCACTTGTGCGGATTCACCACGAGCGAGTCCGCGCGCTCGCAGCCATCCAGCACGTGCCGCAGCTCGGGCAGCACCGCAGCCACGCCGCCGTACGCGGCATCGACGTGCAGCCAGATGCCTTCGCGCTCGCAGATATCGGCAATCGCGGGGACGGGATCGACGGCCGTGGTCGATGTGGTGCCTACCGTTGCCGTGACCGCGACGGGTTGCGCGCCGTTCGATCGATCTTCTGCGATCATCCGTTCGAGTGCGTGCACATCCATGCGCAGCGCATCATCGGTGGGCACGCTGCGGATGCCGTCGAGTCCGAAGCCGAGCGTGAGTGCAGCCTTGTCGACGCTCGAGTGCGCTTCCTCCGACTTGTAGATGCGGAGCATGGGCAGGTCACGGCGTCCCGCCATGCCGTGCTCGCGGATGCCGAGTCGTGCGGCTTCACGCGCGGCCGCGAGCGCGTACAGCGTGCTCGATGATGCGGTGTCGTTGATCGTACCATCGAACGTGTCGGGCAGTCCGATCAGGTCGCGCAGCCAGCCGAGCGCGACGTCCTCCAGCTCGGTCTGCGCGGGCCCGGTCTTCCACAACATCGCGTTGACGTTCAGCGCCGCGGCCAGCGCTTCCGCCAGGATGCCCGGGCCGCTCCCGGTGATCGCGAAGTAGCCGAAGAAGCCGGGGTGGTTCCAGTGCGTGGTGTTGGGGACGATCAGCTCGTCGAAGTCCCTCAACAGCGCTTCGAACGGCTCGCCGGTTTCGGGGGCGCGGCCGGGCAGCCGGCGCTTCAGGTCGCCCGGCTCGAGGCGCGGCAGGACGGGGTGACGCTCGATCTGCTCGATGTACGAGGCAATCCGTTCGATGACCGCGGCGCCGTGCGCGCGCAGCTCGTCCGGCGTCATGTCCATCCGCTTCATTGATTCGCGGCCCGCTCCGTTCTATCCTTGCCCGACCCCGATGAACGCGTGCGCGATGACGGGAGGGGCGTGATCGATCGGTGCAAGCTGCCGGCGCTGCCGGGTGCCCGCAACCTCGCCTTCGCCGTTCTGTTTGCGACGTCGGGGTGTGCGGCCCGCTCGCCCGCCTCGACCCTCTCGCTGTCGCCCGCGTCCGCGCTCGCGCACGCCATCGACTCCATCATTGCACAGTCGCCGGTCGACCGTACGCACTGGGGTATCGCGGTATTCGACCCGCGCACGGACGAGTGGCTGTATCGGCGGAACGCGGCGCAGCACTTCATCCCCGCATCGAACACCAAGCTGACGGTGACGGCCGCCGCGCTCGGGATTTTCGGTGCGGACTGGCGCTACTCGACGCGCATCGCTGCTGCCGGCGATGTCGTGATCATCGAAGGCAGCGGCGATCCGACGATGTCGGCGCGCTTCCTCGATGCGCCGCTCGCCGCGGCGGAGATGATCGCGGATTCGATCGCCGGGCGTGTTGCCGCGGTGCGCGAGCTGGTAGTCGATGTATCGCGCTTCACCGACGAGTACGTGCATTCCGCATGGGAAGTCGGCGATCTGCCGTGGACGTACGCACCGCCCGTTGCGGCGTTCGGCATCGACGAGGGCACGTTCCGCGTGGTGCTGACGCCGGGCCCGCACGCCGGTGTGCCGGCGACGGTCGAGGTCGTGGGCGGCGCGCTTCAGCCGCTATCGGCATCGGTGGCGACCGACATGTCCGGCGGTGGCGCCGCAGTGGATGTGGACTATACCGCGCGCACGGATACCGTGTACCTGCGCGGGAGCGTGCCGCTGGGAACGACCGACACGGTAGCGCTCGCGGTGACGGATCCGCCTCGTTATGCTGCGCGCGCGGTGGCGGCTGCGCTGGCACGGCGAGGCATCGAGGTCGGTGCCGTGCGCGTCGTGCAGGATTCGGTGGAGGCGGCGCGTCTACATGCGGGTGCGCGCACGATTGCGGTGCTGCAGTCGCCGCCGCTGCGCGACATCGCGGCGGCCATCCTGCGGCCCAGCCAGAACTGGATCGCGGAGATGCTCCTCAAGACGCTGGGCGGAAGCTGGAGCGGCGGGCTGGCCGCGGAGCGTGCGTGGCTGGTGAAGGAGGCGGGCATCGATTCGCTGGCGTTCTCGCTGCGCGACGGGTCCGGACTCTCGGCCCAGAACCTGCTCGCGCCCGAGGCGATCGTGGAGCTTCTGGAGTACGCGCGACAGTCGGACTTCCGGGTCGCCTACCGTGATGCGCTGCCCGCGCCCGGGATGCTCGAGTCGACGCTGGAGAGCCGGCTGACGGGCTTCGAAGGACGCGTACGCGCGAAGACGGGCACGATCTCGAACGTCAACGCGCTGAGCGGATATCTCGTCACCGACGCGGGACACGAAGTGACGTTCAGCATCATGACCAACGGCACCGGCTTGCCGTCCGGCGTCGTCCGTCGAGCGATGGACGATGTGGTGGCGGCGATTGCACGGGAGGCACGATGACGGAGTCGCAATCACGCGCGCTCAAGATCACGGCCGCGATCCTGGTCGCGTTCGGAATCGGCGCGGGGTGGCAGTACGTGCGCGCGCACGGCTTCTGGACCGAAGTAAGCGATCTGCGCGAGGAGCTCACGTTCCAGCGGCTCGAGGCCACGCTCGCTACGGCCGCGGTCGAAGCGCAGCGCGGCAACCATGACGTGGCGCTCCGGCTCGCGAGCGACTTCTTCACCGGCCTCCAGAACGACATCGGCATGGCGCCGGAAACGGCGGCGCCGGCGTTCCAGGATATTCTCACACAGCGCGACGTGACGATCGCAACGTTGTCACGCGCGGATTCGGGGAGCGGGCGTATGCTGGCTTCGTTGTTGTCGCGGTACCGCACGGCGCTCGGCAGGCCGGTCGGTCCCGAACCCGTGGACACGGGCACGCCGGTCGATACGGCGGGAACGGGGGCGGCGTGAACGGCCTGAAGGATGTCGTCGGCGCGCTCCGCCAGCGATTCCGCGACGGCTGGGCGCTGCTCGCGCCCGGTGCGTCGCGCAACTGGACGAAGACGATCCTCACGGGCGCGGTGCTGCTCGCGCTGCTCATGCTCGCGCTCGTGCGCGGCGCGCAGCGCCTGGTCGAGCGCGGCGAACTGGACTGGGAGACGGCCTACCTGACGGAGTTGGTGAACGAGGGACCGTTCTCCTTCAGCACGGGCGTGTGGTTCCAGACGTTCGGCAGCGATCCGACGCTGTGGATCCTCGTCCTGCTGACAGCCACCATTGCGGTCTGGCGTTACCGCCCGCTGGCGGCTCTGTCCATCCTGCTCGCGTACATCGGGCCGGACCTCATCACGCGCCTCGGCTGGCTCTCGTGGGCGCGGCCGCGGCCGGAGATCCTGCACGATGGGTTCGCGTCGCCGGGATTCCATTCCTTCCCGTCCGGGCACACCGCGAAGACGCTGTGCGTCTACGGCATCCTCACGCTGCTCTGGGTGAAGTCGACGCGCAGTTCCCTCGAGCGACTCATCGCGTTCGGCATTCTCGCGTTCCTCGCGCTCGTCGTGCCGCTCGGGCGCATGTCGATGGGTGTGCACTGGCCGTCCGACGTCATCGCCGGCTGGCTGATTGGTGGTGCGTGGCTGATCGTGCTGGCGCTGGCGCTGGGCTGGGAGAAGCGCGTGGGTGGGCCTCAGAAGGGAGTATAGCCGAGGACGCCGAGGACGCCGAGAACCGATTGGTTCACCGCGGAGGACGCGGAGGGCGCGGAGCGCCACGGGTGGGGCTCCTGCATTCAACCGACGTCAAGTGTCCATCTCGAGGTCGTTTTTTCTCGAGATGCATGGTTGGCTTCGCTGAGCGGTGGAGATGTTGCATCTCGAGCTTTTCGGGCCTCGAGTTGTACTGTGCACTTCGATCGATCACCCCTCCGCGCCCTCCGCGATCTCCGCGGTGAAAAGTCGTCCTCGGCGTCCTCGGCGGTGAAAACCCTATCCCGCGCGATCGATTTCGCGAGACGAAATCCCGAATGCAGCCAGCGCCGAACGCGTCGCCCGATAGCCTTCGTCGAGGAAGTACCGCGTCGACGCAAAATCGAACGTCGAGTAGCCGTCCAGCTCCGGACGCACATACAGGAGAGGCGGCCCGTCCCACGCGTCCAGCACTTCGCGCTTGCGCGCGTACGCCATGATGTCGTACACGCGATGATGGATGGCGACGAGGCCCTGCGACACCGTGTCCTTCGAGTCCTTCACCGGCCCCGCACCCACGTCGATTGCCACGATGAGGTCGGCCCCGCGCTCGGCAGCGCGCGTGACGGGTAGGGGGTCGGCCACGCCGCCGTCCACGAACAGCCGATCGCCGATCTCGGCGGGCGGGAAGAAGAGCGGCAGCGCACACGACGCATAGATCGCGTCGTGCACATCCACATCCGTGCGTCCGCCGGCACCGAACCACTCCTCGCGGCCGGTTTCGAGGTCCACCGCGTTCATCGAAACCGGAATCTCGAGATCCTCGAAGCGCGACGGAGGTACCACGCGCGCGATGTACTCCTGGAGCGTGTCGCCTCGAAACACGCTGGGCTGGCGGATCCCGTTTAGGAGCAGCGCCCAGCGGTTCAGCACAACGAGATCCGTTTTCTCCAGCGCCAGCGCCTGCGCCTCCATCTCCGGCCAGCCCATGCCGCCGCCGATGCAGGCGCCGATCAGCGCGCCAATGCTGGTCCCGATCACCTCGGAGACGGCCAGGCCGGATTCGGTCAGCGCGCGCCACGCTCCGGCGTTCGCCAGACCCTTCATTCCGCCCCCGCCGAGGACGAGAATCACCCGCTCGTATTCCTTCTCGCTCATCGCGTTTCTCAGGCCTCGCCTCGGCTTGACACCCCCTGCGCGCGGGGGTACGTTACTTGATATTCGGAATCATTCTCGAAAACTACACCGGCCCGGAGACGCATGAGCGAGCCGTTGCTGAAGATCGTGAACCTGCACGCCGTAGTGGCGGAAGACGGGACGCCCATCCTGAAGGGCGTGGACCTCGAGATGGGCGAGGGAGAGATCCACGCGGTGATGGGGCCGAACGGCTCCGGCAAGAGCACGTTGTCGAAGGTGCTCACGGGGCATCCCGGTTACGAGGTCACGGATGGGGAGGTCTGGTACCGCGGGCAGAACCTGCTCGAGCTCGAGGTAGACGAGCGGGCGCGCGCGGGGATCTTCCTTGCGTTCCAGTACCCTGTGGACATTCCGGGAGTTTCGATTGCCAACTTCCTGCGGACGGCGCTGCAGGCGCAGAATCCGGAGGAGGAGCTGGACATCTTCGATTTCCAGGAGCTGCTGCTGGAGCGGATGGCGATGCTGGACATGGATCCGTCGTTCGCGGAGCGCTCGGTGAACGAAGGATTCAGCGGCGGCGAGAAGAAGCGGAACGAGATTCTGCAGATGGCGGTGCTGAAGCCGCTGCTCGCCGTGATGGATGAGACGGACTCGGGTCTGGACATCGACGCGCTGAAGATCGTCTCCGCGGGCGTGAACAAGATGCACGAGGAGCGTCCGGAGATGGCGGTGCTGCTGATCACGCACTACCAGCGCATGCTGAACTACATCGAGCCGGATCGCGTGCATGTGATGGTGAACGGCCGGATCGTGCGGAGCGGCGGACCGGAGCTGGCGGAGGAGCTGGAGGCGCGGGGCTACGAGGCGTTCCGGGAGGCGGGCGCAGTCGCCTGACCGGCACGGAAAGGGATTCGCAATGCCATACAACGAGACGGTCGGCGAGCTCGGACTCGACCAGTACCGCTACGGCTTCGTCACGGAGGACCGGCCGGTATTCAAGGCGCGGCCGGGCCTGGACGAGGAGATCGTGCGGCAGATCTCGGCGCACAAGGGTGAGCCGGAGTGGATGCTCGAGTTCCGGCTGAAGGCGCTGAAGATCTACGAGTCGAAGCCGATGCCGATGTGGGGCGGCGACCTGTCGCAGCTCGGCGCGACGCTGGACGAGATCTACTACTACATCAAGCCGCAGGACCAGATGGAGCGGTCCTGGGATGACGTGCCGCAGGAGATCAAGGACACGTTCGAGAAGCTCGGCATCCCCGAGGCGGAGCGGAAGGTCCTTGCGGGCGTCGGCGCGCAGTACGAGTCGGAGATGGTCTACCACTCGCTGAAGAAGGAGTGGGAGGAGAAGGGTGTGATCTTCGAGTCGATCGAGGATGGCCTGCGTCTCTATCCCGACATCTTCCGCGAGCATTTCGCCACGGTCGTTCCTCCAGGCGACAACAAGTTCGCGGCGCTGAACTCCGCGGTGTGGTCGGGCGGCTCGTTCGTCTACATCCCGAAGGGCGTGACGGTGGACATCCCGCTGCAGGCGTACTTCCGCGTGAACGCGGAGCGGATGGGCCAGTTCGAGCGCACGCTGATCATCGTCGAGGAGGGCGCGAACGCGCAGTACATCGAGGGCTGCACGGCGCCGGTCTACACCACCGAGTCGTTCCACTCGGGTGTGATCGAGATCATCGTGAAGCCGCGCGCGCGCTTCCGCTACGTGACGATCCAGAACTGGTCGCACAACATGTACAACCTCGTGACGCAGCGGGCGATGGTTCACGAGCACGGCCACATGGAGTGGCTGGACGGGAACCTCGGCTCGAAGCTCACGATGAAGTATCCGTCGTGCTTCCTTGTCGGTGAGGGTGCGCACGGCGAGGTATTGTCGATCGCGTACGCGGGCGACGGCCAGCATCAGGACACGGGCGGCAAGGTGATCCACGCGGCGCCGCACACGTCGTCGCAGATCATCTCGAAGTCGATCTCGAAGGGGACGGGGCGCGCGACGTACCGCGGCCTCTGCAAGATCTACGAGGGAGCCGACCACGCGAAGTCGAAGGTGGAGTGCGACGCGCTGCTGCTGAACGAGACGTCGCGCACGGACACGTTCCCGTACATCGAGATCGAGGAGCAGTCGTCGACGGTCGGCCATGAGGCCACGGTCTCGAAGATCGGAGAGGAGCAGCTCTTCTACCTGATGAGCCGCGGCCTGTCGGAGGAAGAGGCGTCGGCGATGATCGTGCGCGGCTTCATCGAGCCGATCGCGAAGCTGCTGCCGCTCGAGTACGCGGTCGAGTTGAACCGGCTGATCGAGCTGGAGATGGAGGGCAGCGTTGGCTGAGGTGAAGGCGCAGGTAGTAGAGGCGTACGCGCGCGAGGCGCTGGGCGCGCGGCTGTCGGAGCGGGAGCCCGAGTGGCTGCGTGACTTCCGGCGCGCCGCGTGGGACGCGTTCGAGGCGCAGCCGCTGCCGACCACGAAGCTGGAGGAGTGGCGCTACACGGACCCGTCGAAGCTGAAGTGGGACCGCGTCGCGCTCGCGGAGCCCGTCGCGGCGCCGTCGCTGGAGCTGGACCCGTCGCTCGCCGCCAAGGGCGTCATCCTCATGGACCTCGCCGAGGCCGCACGCGAGCACGGCGACGTCGTCCGCCAGCATCTGGGGCGCGCCACGGCGCCGGAGGCCGGCAAATTCGCGGCGCTGAACGGCGCGTTCTGGTCCGCGGGCGTGTTCATCTACGTTCCGCGCGGCGTGCACATGGATACGCCGATTCGCATTCCGCGCACGGCGACGCAGGGCGGCGTTGCGGTGTTCCCGCGCACGCTGATCGTGGCGGAGGACGGCGCGCACGTCGCGGTGGTGGAGGAGTTCGCGTCGCAGGACTTCGATGCGCCGGTGTTCGCGTGCGGGGTGGTCGAGATCCAGGCGGGCGTGGCCGCGCAGGTGCAGTACGTGGCGCTCCAGCAGTGGGGCCGCGGCGTGCACCACCTGTCGACGCAGCGCACGATCGCGCAGCGCGACGCAAACCTCGACACGCTCGTCGTGAATCTCGGTGCCAGTGTGGCGCGCGTGGACCTGCACGCGTCGCTCGAGGGGCCGGGTGCACGGAGCGACATGCTCGGCCTCTACTTCGGCCAGAGCGACCAGCACTTCGACCACAACACGCGCCAGGACCACAAGGTCCCGCACGCGACGAGCGAC
The DNA here is from genome assembly GCA_964444685.1 of uncultured Gemmatimonadaceae bacterium. Lineage (GTDB taxonomy): Bacteria > Gemmatimonadota > Gemmatimonadetes > Longimicrobiales > RSA9 > CAYUIG01. Next base: position 13,395 of record CAYUIG010000047.1, read on the forward strand.
CTGCTGTACAAGGGCGCACTCGACGACCGCGCGCGTTCGGTGTTCCGCGGGCTGATCAAGGTCTTCCCTAAGGCGCAGCGCACGGACGCGTATCAGACCAACCGCAATCTCCTCCTGTCGCGCGACTCGAACGCGACGTCGCTGCCGAACCTCGAGATCGAGGCGGACGACGTGCGCTGCTCGCACGCGGCCACGGTCGGCCAGCTCGATGAGGAGGAGCTGTTCTACATCATGAGCCGCGGCATCACGCGGCGCGATGCGGAGCGGCTCGTGGTGTTCGGCTTCTTCGGTGAGGTGCTGGACCGGCTGCCGCTGCCGGCAGTCGTCCAGGAGCTGCGTGCAGCCATCGAGCGCAAGATCGGCTGAAGCGACGCAGTGGGTGCGCGTCGCCGCGGTCGACGACCTTCCGCCCGGCGCGCTCCTCGGTGTCGAGGTCGACGGCCTCGCCCTGTGTCTCGCGAACATCGACGGCGAGGTGTACGCGTACCGTGACAACTGCACGCATCGCGACTACCCGCTGCACAGTGGCATGCTGGAGGACGGGCGCCTCGAGTGCGCGTGGCACGGGGCGCAGTTCGACATGCGCTCCGGCAGGGCCGTGCGGTTGCCGGCGCTGAAGGGGTTGCGGGGGTATTCGGTGCGCGTCGAGGATGGGTCGATCTTCGTGGGAATTTGAGTCTGGGGTCTGGGGTCTGGAATCTGGAGTCTGGTTTGACTACGGGAACTTCATCGACGGCGGGGTTGGATGCGCGGGCGTTGCGCGCGTTGTTTCCGCTGCTCGCGGCGGATGAGGGGCTCGTGTATCTGGACAGTGCGGCTACGTCGCAGAAGCCGGGCTCCGTGCTCGCAGCGGAGATCGAGTACTACCGGTCCGAGAACGCGAACGTGCACCGTGGGCTGTACGATCTCGCCCGGCGGGCTACGGATCGGTACGAAGGCGCGCGCACGCGTGTGGCGGAGTTCGTCAACGCGGGCGATGCGTCCGAGGTCGTGTGGGTGCGCGGGACCACGGAGGCGATCAACCTCGTCGCGTCCGCGTGGGGCTCCGCGAATCTGAAGAAGGGCGACGAGATCCTCCTCACCGTTCTCGAGCACCACTCCAACATCGTGCCCTGGCAGCTCGCGGCGCAGCGCGCGGGCGCGCGGCTCGTCTGGGTGGATGCCGATGATGAGGGGCGTCTCCGGCTGGACCAGCTCGATGAGAAGCTGACGGAGCGCACGCGCATCGTCGCGGTTGCGCATGCGTCCAACGCGCTCGGCACGGTGCACCCGATCGCGGAGATCTGCGAGCGCGCGCACGCGAAGGGTGCCGTCGTGCTCGTGGACGGTGCGCAGGGCGCGCCGCATCTGCGCGTGGACGTGCAGGCGCTCGGCTGCGATTTCTACACGATCTCCGGCCACAAGCTGTGCGGCCCGATGGGCATCGGGGCGCTGTGGGCACGGCGCGAACTGCTCGACGCGATGCCGCCGTACCAGGGCGGCGGCGAGATGATCGATTTCGTCGGCTACGACGAGTCCACCTACGCGAACCCGCCGCATCGCTTCGAGGCGGGCACACCCAATGTGGGCGGCGCGGCCGGCATGGCCGCGGCGATCGACTTCATCGAGGCCATCGGTCACGATGCGCTGCGCGCGCACGAGCAGGAGCTGGCCGCGTACGGCATCGAGAAGCTGCGCGCGGTGCCGGGTTTGACTTTGTTCGGGCCTTCCACGCCGGTAGATCGGCTCGCGATCTTCAGCTTCGCGCTGGAGGGCGTGCATCCGCACGACGTCGCGACGATCCTGGACGGCGAGCGCATCGCGGTGCGCGCGGGGCACCACTGCACGCAGCCGCTGATGCGCCGGCTGGGCGTGCCCGCAACCACGCGCGCGTCCTGCTACCTCTACAACGACAGCGCCGACATTGACCGCCTCATCGACGGCCTCGCCGTGGTGCGCCGCATCTTCGCCTGATGGACCGCTCCACACCGCCGCTCGCCTCGCTCTACCAGGAGCTGATCCTCGAGCACTACAAGCGACCCCGCAACAAGGGTGAGCTCGAGCAGCCGGACCGCGAGGTCCACATGAACAACCCCACCTGCGGCGACGAAGTCCGCCTCCAGCTCCGCTTCGAAGGAGACCGCATCGCGGACGTGAAGTTCGTCGGTGAGGGCTGCTCGATCTCGCAGGCGTCGATCTCGATGATGACGCAGCTCCTGCGCGGACGGACCTTCGATGAAGCGCTCGCGCTGGCGGAGAGGTTCACCGAGATGATGCACGGCGACGCGGACGCCGCACGTGACAAGGCCATGGGAGACCTCCGCGCATTGTCGGGCGTCGCGAAGTATCCGGTGCGTGTGAAGTGTGCGCTGCTGGGTTGGAACGCGCTCGAGAAGGCGCTGGAGGATCCCGCCGGCTGAACGTGTCAGCCTTTCATGGCATGCGCGCACCGGTCGGCATGTTCGATGACCGAATCTCTGAACCGCGTCGCGAAGGTCCGTGAGAGTTTCTCCGATATCGCCTCCCGCGCAACGGCCGTCACGACATCCGGCACTCGCTCGATCACTTCCGTAACAAGGCCCACCGTACGCGCGGGGTTCAGCCCGCTGCCCTCGGCGAAGCGCTCCCAGTGTCGCCGGCGGATGTATCCGAGCCGCTTCTCGCCGCCGAAGCTCATCGCGAGCCGTGTTCGTGGGGCGAAGAAGCGCGTCGGGTATGGCAGTATGGAGATGATGTCGTATAGCGGGGCGAGCCGGACCTGCGCGCGGGGTGCGATGAGGATCGAATAGTTCTTCGCGTGCGCATCGGGTGCGCCCAGCACCCAGTGGAGCGCGAGCGACGAAACGAGCAGATCGATGTCGCGCACGTGGTCGCTCGAGTGGTCGCGCAGCACGCGAACGAGATCGACGGCGCTCGGACCTCCATCCGCCTCGTATTTCAGGCGCGGCGATACTCCCAACGCCTGGCAGAAGTCCTCCTGATGAACCCGCCCGATCTCACCGTCGCGGGTGAAGCGATCATACCGTTCGACGATGAGCGCGGTCTGTTTTCCGAATCGGACGACCTCCGTGTTCGCCGCCGGAAGCTCGAGTGCTCCTGCCAGCCGAAGACAGAGGTGCTCGTTCTCGGCCAGGAACTCGAAGTCCAGCACGGGCGGCTTCAGGATGTGCGTAGTCGGCGTGCGTCCGGACGGAATTCCCCAACGCTTGCCGTCCCACAGGAGCGCGGTTTTCGGCTGAGCTCCCGCCAGGCTGAAATACCCGGGGTCCTCGACCCGCCGCCAGGGGAATCGCTCGTTCCTGAGTTGAGCCAGCCGCTCTTCGACTTCCGCGGCTTTCAACCAGCGAACCGATCCCGCGCGGCTCAGACGTTTTGGTCCATCAGGCACAATGAACTGTGCCGCGCCCGCGACGTCCGCCCCCACTCGTGCGAGCAGACCGAAAGTGTTGCGCGGGGAAACACCGTACTCGCGCCCCCACGCCTCCAGAATGAAGTCATTGTCCGGAAGCAGTCCTTCCAGCCAGGGCAGAATTCGGTCGGTGTCGTGTTCTGGTTCGATCAGCGGCATGGACACCGACAGCGCGTACGCAGCGTCCGATGCGCGCCACGCATCGTCGTAATCCAACCGATGGACGCCACCCCGCAGACGCTGGACGCGGCCGGCGACGGCGCCCCCGAGCAGCACCGCCAGTTCGTCAGCCACCGGTCTTCTTCCCCTTGCGGCTGCCGCGCTTCGGCGCGATCACACCGCGCGCGCGACTCAGGATCTCCTCGAGATCGGGGACCACTCCTTCCATTGCGCCGGTGGCCCTTTGCGTCGGATCTCGTACATCCACTTCGAGACCCAACCCGGTCAACGCTTCGAGTATGAGCCCCACCTCGGCCGAGTCCTTCCCCTTCTCGACCTGCAGCACCCAGGGCTTCGACCGCCCGAGCCTGTCGGCGAGCTGTTGCTGGGTCAGCCCCAGCTCCCGGCGGCGCGCACGCATGAGGCGGCCGAGCTGTTGTGCATTGCGGATTCTCACGACCCCGTTCCCGCCGAGTTCACGATCGTACATTCTGACCGGGTAATCGATCGTTTCCCGTCGAACAATAGTAAACGATCGCTCACTTATGTCAATAAGGAGCCGATCGTTTACTTGCGGTCGAGTTTTTCCCCAAAGTAGCGGACGGCGACCGCGCGCCGGGCCGTGAGCAGCCGGAAAGCAGCGGACCTGGCGGGTGCGCAGCTGGAGGGCGAGCCGTTCACGCAGCGTGTCGTCCCTGGGCGAGATCTGTCAGACCCCACCCCGGTCCCCGGGCAGGCCGGGAGCTTCGAGTTCGTTGCGTGCCGGATCGTCAGGCATCATGTTGGGCTGCGGCTTCGACCATTCGGCGATGAGCCGGAGCAGCTCCTGTCCGTCCGGGAAGGCCTGCTTCCATGTAGTCCCCAGACGCTCGAGAACGCCACCGAAGCCGGCCGTGCGATTCAGCGCATCGACGCGAACGCGGACCATGAAGTAGGCGAAACGGTCGCCGCGATCCGTCTCACCAGAACCGGGATCCGTCATGTCCTCCCCCTGCTGTCGGGGAGCCTCAGGCAGGCTCCGCTCCCACAACGTGGGCCGGCGGACGCATCCGGGCGTCAACGGGGGAGCAATGGCCGCGCAAGCGCCGGGACACGGCAAGCGCGATGTTCGAGCTTCGTACACTCGGTGAGGTCCGACTCTACGGGCCGGGCGGAGAGCTGCTGGCGCGGCGCCGAAAGGAGCTGGCGCTGCTGGCGGTTCTCGCAGCCCGCAGTCCGCGCGCGGTACGCCGTGCGGAGCTGGCGGAGCTGTTCTGGGGGGATCGGGACGAAGGTCGCGCGCGGCACTCACTGCGTCAGTCGCTGCTGACGTTACGTCGAGCAATCGGCGAGGGGCTGGCAGTCGAGTCGGACACGGTCACGCTCTCCCGCGATGTGGTCGTGCTGGACCTCGCCGCGTTCCACGCAGCACTCGATGAGGGCCGTCCGGCCGACGCGGTCTTGCTCTGGCGCGGCGACTTCCTGCCCGACACCGAGGACGTGGGCGGGGAGTCGTTTCGCGTCTGGCTGGAGTCCGCGCGGGAGAATGCGCGCCGGCGCCTTGCATCCGCGTTGCAGCAGCTCGTGGCGGCAGCGGCCGACCCGGCGGAGCAACTGCGGCTCCTGGAGAAGTGGACGGAGCTGCTGCCACTCGACGAGTCCGCGCACGCGCAGTTGATCACAGCGCTGCATGCCGCCGGGCGCGCAGGCGAGGCGCTGTCCCGGCACGCGGAATACTGTGCCCGGTTGAGTCGCGAGTACGAGGTTCGTCCGTCCGAGGAATTCCTGCGGCTGCCGGACCGGCTCGCGGCGCACAGCCCGCCGAGTGCGGGGGCCACGCCCTCGGCGGCGATCTTCACTCCGGATCTCATCGCCCGGGAAGCGCATCTCGCCGAGTTGACGGCCGCATGGCGTTCCGTCAGGGACGGCGGCAGCGAAGTGGTGCTCGTCGAAGGCTCGGAGGGACTCGGCAAGACAGCCCTCTGCCAGCGCTTCCTGCGTTCCCTCGAGACGGAGCCGGGGACCGCACTCCTGCTCGAGGCGCGCACGGACGCCGGCGTCACTACGCGCGACCTGGTGATCCCGCTGATCAGCGCGCGCGGGCTGAGCGGCGTGGACGACCGCGAGCTCGCCGAGTTGGCAGTGATCCTTCCCGAGCTGCGGGAGCGCTGGCCCGGGTTGCCGCAAGCCACTGGCGACGAAGGCGCGTTCCACCGCGCGGCCGCCAACGTCATCGCCGCGGTTGCGCACGAGCAGCCTGTCATCGTCGTGATTGATGGGCTCGCCGATGCGGACGGGACGATGCGACACGTCGCAATCGATCTCGCCCGACGCCGGCCGCCGCACGTGCTGCTCCTGCTCACGGACGACGGAGACGCCGGGACCGTGACCGAGCTGCGGCGGCTGAGCGGCCTGCGCCGGCTCAGGCTCCAGCCGCTCGACCGCGATCAGATCGAGGCGCTGATCGGCTCGATGCTCGAGTTGCCCGCACCACAACGGCAGAGGCTCGCGAACCGGCTGCACGCGGAGACCGGGGGCAATCCATTCCACGCGGCAGAGATCGTCAACCTCATGGTGGACGACGGCCTGCTCACGCTGGATCCGCAGGGCGTCTGGCAGCTCACCGCTGCTGAGGAGGGGCCGCTGCCGCTGCCCTCGGGCGTACGGGACGCGGTGCAGCGGCGAATCGACGCGCTGGATGCCGATGCACGTGCCGTGGTCTTCGCCGCGGCAACCGTCACGGGCCCGATCGAACCCGCCACGCTCGCGCGCCGGATGGGCCTCGAACGCGCGCGCGTCGACAACGCGCTTCACGAGCTGCTGTCGCGCCGGTTGTTCCGAACGGATGCGACGGGCGCGTTCGACTTCGCGCACAACGCGATGCGTCGTGCGGCTGCGGAATCCGTGCCCCCTTCCCCCGTCGTCCGACGCGTCCGCAGCAGGCGGGCCGCGCTGCTGAGCACCGGCGCTGTGGCCGCCCTCGTCGTCGCTGCCGTCCTGATGCTGCGCTCCGCAGCGGCGAGTCCGACCGTAGCGGCGGTCGCGCACATCGAGACGCGTGCGGCCGTGGCGACGCAGGACGAGGCGGACGCCGTCGCCGCAATGCTCGCAACGAGCCTGTCCCAGCTTGGTGAGCTGCACGTCATCGGCCGCGAGCGACTGTACGAGCTGGTCGGTGGCGCAGGTGCGACAGGACCTCCACGCGCCGCGCTCATCGCTGCTGCGCGGCGTGGGGGTGCTGACGAGATCATCGTCGGCGAGCTGGAGGCCGAGCCTGGCGGCGGGTTCCGCCTGACACTGCGATGGTCCGACGACGGGCGCCGGAATCGTGAGGCAGTAAGCGTTGCCGATTCCGCGCTGCCGGGCCTTGTCGATGCAGCGGCAGCGGCTGTGGCGAGAAGGCTCGGCACCGGCGCGCCCCGTCGCACCATCGGCGACATCGGCTCCGCTTCGTTGCCGGCGTGGATGAGCTATGACGCCGGACTCCGCAGGTACGCGCGCGGCAACTGGCCCGACGCGCGGGCCGAATTCGAAAGGGCGTTGCGGGCGGATCCGCAGTTCGCAATGGCGGCGTACTACGCAGCCCGAAGCGGCACCGACCTGGGGACGGCGGCCATGCGACGCCTCCTCGGTCTCGCCGCCCGCGCGACGGAACGCGACCGGCTGCTGATCCGCCTGTGGGTGGCGGCGCAGACGAACGATCCCGTCGGTGTCGCCGTCGCGGAGAGCCTGGTCGCGCGCGTGCCGTATGAATCCGACCCGCATCTGCTGCTCGGGCGGGCGCGCACCACTGCGGGGGAGTTCATGGCGGCCGTCGCCCCTCTGCAGCGCGCCATTGCCATGGACTCGGCGCTGATCATGCCCGCGGATACGGTATGCGGCCGCATCTGCGACGCGTTCAACTCGCTCGCCGCGGCCTATTCGGCCTCGGACTCCTTCGCAGCCGTCGAACGTGTGGCGCGGGATTGGATCCGGCTGCGGCCTGCTTCACCGCAGTCCTGGCTCTGGCTGCACAGTACCCTGAATGCGCAGGGCCGCTTCGATGAAGCCGATGCCACCCTCGTATCGGCGAACGCCGCTGCGGGTCCGGCTCTGTCCGCGTTCGATCCTTTCGCGCTTCCCTCCAGTCGAATCCTGACCGGCAACCTGCGCGCAGCCGACGAAAACATTGTTGCGTTGCTGCACGCCGGCGCCGACTCGACGGCCGGTCTCTGGTACCTGACGATCAGTCTGCGTGCGCAGGGCCGGCTGCGGGAGGCGCTCGTCCAGAACGAGCGGCACGAAGAGATCCTCCGGCAGCGACAGGTGGAACGCGGCGGTCCGATGCTTCAGCGCGCCCAGATCATGTTCGAGCTGGGTCGCTTCCAGGAATCCGCGCTGGTGTTCGATTCACTCGCTGCCGACCCGTACACCGGCATCAGCGACGGCTGGCTCGCACGCAACAAGAGCTGGATGCTGGTGCATCTCGCTTCGGCTCGCGCCGCCGAGGGTGACACGGCGGCGCTGAAAACGCTGCTCGAGCCACTGCGGGCGTGGGGTCTGCGCAGTGGGTATGGCCGCGACCGGCGTCTTCATCACCACGTCCGCGGCCTGCTCCTCGTCGCACGCGGCCAGGACTCGGCCGCGGTTGCGGAGTTTCGCGCGGCCATGTTCTCTCCGACGATAGGCTACACGCGCACCAACTACGAGCTCGGCCGAACGCTGCTGCGACTCGGGCAGGCGCGCGAGGCCATCGCGGTACTGCAGCCGGCGTTGAGGGGAGCACTCGACGGCTCGAACCTCTACGTCACGCGCACGGAACTCCACGAGCTGCTGGGATACGCGTTCGAGGCGGCTGGCGAGCCCGACAGTGCCGCGGCCCACTTCGAACTCGTGCTGGATGCATGGCGCGATGCCGACCCGGAGCTGCACGCGCGTCGCAGTTCGGTTGCCGAACGCGCGGCCGCGCTGCGTCAGCGCAACCGCTAGAATTCGTCCAGCAGCCGGAACGCAGGCGTCAACCGGAAGAGCCGGTCGAGCGAAGATGCATCCCCCGACACGGAGGCAAGGCCGATCCGCGCGGCTGCGGAGACCGGGATCTCTCCGGCGTAGATGCGCGCGAACATGGATGCGTCGCATTCCAATGTGACATTGGCGCCGGTGCCGCGATGCACGCGTGCAGCGGAGCCATCGAAGTCCACGAGGAAGGGCCCGGCGTTGTCCGGGAGCTCGCGATCCTCGACGCGGAGCTCGAAGGTGAGGGGCGATGCGTCGCCCCAGGTGGTGCGTGCTTCGAGTGCGCGCGGGACGTCGAGCACGCGCAGCATGGGGCCGCGGATGACGCGTGCGGTGGGCGCCCAGAGCCAGCGTGTGCCGCGGTGACCCGGGAGCCGCGGATCGAGCAGGCGGTGCGTGAAGAATTCGTCGGGAGCGGCGTCGTAGCGGATGACGCGCCAGAGGTCGCGCTGGAGTGAGACCCAGCCGAGCAGTGCGTCGCGCGCATCGTCGCTGTCGGCGATGAGTTCGCGCACGAAGAGCGTGCGTTCGGACGGAATGGAAGATCGCCCGTAGCGAAGGAGGAGGTAGCCGTCGATGCCGCCCGGTGCGCGTCGCACGTACACGTGGATGTGATCGGGCGCGAGGATGCGGCGCCAGAGCTGGGCGGGGCGATCGATGAGTCCGTTCGAGCGGTTCGCGGCGCGCGCGTAGCAGTCCTTGACGAAGCCGAGGTCGTCGTCGCGTGCGAGCTGCACGTCGTGGCCGCCGGATGCGCGCAGGTGCTCCGGGCGGAAACGGAAGCTGTGCAGCTCGCCGACCGTGCCCCAGCCGAGCCGCTCGTAGAAGTCGGGGCGGAAGGGGTAGAGCACGGACAGCGCATCGCCGCGTTCGCGTGCGCGGCGGAGTGCATGCTCGCACAGCACGCGTGCAACGCCGCGCCGGCGCGCCCACGGTGCAACGGCGACCGCGGCGAGGCCGGCCATGGGCAGTGCGGCGCCGCCGATGTGCTGTGTGAGCGGGTAGAGTTTGTACGCGCCCGCGAGCCGGTTGCCATCCTCGGCGACACTGACGGATTCGATGCCGTCGAACACGCCGCCCGTCTCGAGGACGTGCATGCGCTCGGCGAGGGAGCGCTCGCCGGGGAACGCGTGCAGCCAGACTTCGGCGACGTCGCGTATGTCGTTGCGCGTGGCGGCGCGAAGGGAGACGGTCACAGAGGCGGCATCGTGGGGACGGGCCCCAACTTGCGCAACCCCCGCGGTAGTGCCAACTTGGCCGCGCCCGGGGGGCGTGGCGGGCGCTCGACCGGGGAAGGAGGCGCATGGAGGGACGCAGGGTCGCGGTGGTCGAAGGGTGCCGGACTCCCTTCTGCAAGGCCGGCACGGCGTTCCGGGACATGAGGCCCTCGCAGCTCGGCACGATCGCGGTGCGCGAGCTGATCGCTCGCGCCGAGCTGGACCCGGCCGAAGTCGACGAGCTGATTTTCGGCACCGTCCTCCCCTCCATCCTCGAGCCCAACGTCGCCCGCGAAGTCGTGCTCGGCGCGGGGCTGCCCGCAAGCGTGCCGGCGTACACGGTGGGCCGCGCGTGCGCGTCGTCCAACCAGGCGATCACGTCGGGCGTGGACATCATTGCGCGCGGCTACGGCGACGTCGTGATCGCGGGCGGCGTAGAGATCCTGTCCGACGTGCCGATGCTGCTGTCGAAGCGGCTGCGCGATGCGCTGCTGAAGGCGTCGCGCGCGAAGGGGCTGCCGGCGAAGCTGAGTGCGCTCGCGAGTGTGCGGCCGAAGGACCTCGCGCCGATCGTACCGGCGATCGCGGAGCCGTCGACGGGCGAGACGATGGGCGAGAGTGCCGAGCGGATGGCGAAGGAGAACGGCATTCCGCGCGCGGAGCAGGACCGCTGGGCGTTGCGCTCCCACAGGCTCGCGGCGCAGGGCACGGCGGATGGCAGGCTGAAGGAAGACATCGTGCCGACGTACGTTCCGCCGAAGTTCGAGAACGTCGTCACGAGCGACAATGGCATTCGCGAGGACACGTCGCTCGAGAAGCTCGCGGCGCTGCCGCCGGTGTTCGACAGGAAGTACGGCAGCGTGACGGCGGGCAACTCGTCGCCGCTGACGGATGGCGCGAGCGCGGTGCTGCTGATGAGCGAGGAGAAGGCGAGGTCGCTCGGCTACGAGCCGCTCGGATACATCCGGAGCTGGGCGTACACCGCGCTGCCGCCGAGCGGACAGCTTCTCCAGGGCCCGGCGTATGCAGCGCCGCTCGCACTCGATCGTGCGGGTGTGACGATGCAGGACGTCGAACTGTGGGAGGTGCACGAGGCGTTCGCGGCGCAGGTGCTGTCGAATTTCCAGGCGCTGGACTCCGACGAGTTCGCGCGCACGGAACTCGGCCGCGACCGTCGCGTGGGCCTGCCCGATGAGGACCGCATCAACGTGATGGGCGGGAGCATTGCGATCGGCCACCCGTTCGGCGCAACGGGCGCGCGGCTGACCATGACGCTGCTGCACGAGATGCGGCGGCGGTCGCTCGCGCTCGGACTGATCACCGTGTGCGCCGCGGGCGCCATGGGCTTCGCGATGGTGCTCGAGCGCTGACTGTTTTCGCCGGCCGGGGGCGACCCGGCCGCGAGTTACGTAACTGAACGACGGAGACCCCGATGGCTGCGTCCACGCTCGAACGGGACGACCTCTCGATCTACGTCATCGCTGGCGTACCCAGATCCTTCAAGAGCAAGCTCCAGAAGTTCGTCGACGCCGAGACGAAGGAGTCGGGCGAGGTGGTGCTGGTCGACAAGGAGCTGGCGGAGTGGGTGATCGCGAAGCTGCGTGACGAGAAGCGGCCCGCGAAGGATCGTACACC
>CAYUIG010000048.1:0-24681 GCA_964444685.1 uncultured Gemmatimonadaceae bacterium
GCATCTCCGAGCCGAAGAACTACTCGGGCACGCCCGAGCCGCGCGGTTCCACCACGCTGTGCGCGGAGATCCCGTGCGCCGTCGGGGATGAGCTCTGGAACGCTTCGCCGGACGAGCTCGGTGAGCGCCTGCTTTCCGACCTGCGACGCGCGGGCCTCGAGCCGCCGGCGAAGCCTCTGGGTGTCGTGGTGCGGAAACTTCCGCAGGCGTATCCGATCTACGACCGTGACTACGAGGCGCCGTTCCGCGCGCTGGACGAGTGGGCGGAGAGTCAGCCCAATTTCCTGACGTACGGCCGGCAGGGACTGTTCGCGCACGACAACACGCATCACGCGCTCGCGATGGCGCACGCGGCTGCGGACTGCCTGAATCCGGACGGCTTCGATGAGAGCCGCTGGACGCAGTACCGTGAAGTCTTCCGCACGCATGTCGTCGAAGACTGACGCGCCCGACCTGCGCGAGCAGCTCGCCGACCGGCGGGCATGGCGATCGCTGCTGCTGCGTCTCGGCGGCAGCGCCGTCATCCTCGGCGTGCTGTTCCTGCTCCTGCCGCTCGACGATCTCGGTGCCGCACTGCAGCGCCTCGGGCTTCGGGACTGGCTCACCGGGCTCGGCATCTTCCTCGTGATGCACGGGATCGGCGTCGTGAAGTGGCACATGGCCGTGAACGCGGCGGGTGCGCGGCTCGCACCCGTGCACGCCGTGCGCTGCTACTACGCCGGCCTCTTCGGCAACACCTTCCTGCCATCAGTGATCGGCGGCGACGTCGTACGCGCAGGGCTCGCGCTCCCGAACGTCCGCTCGAAGGCCGGGCTCCTGCTCGGCAGCGTGGTCGAACGCGCGCTCGACATGGGTGCGCTCGCAATGGTCGCCGGCATCGGTGTGCTGCTCATTCCGGGCGCACTCGATCCGTCCGGCCGGCGCACCTTCCAGTTCGTTGCGCTCGCGTTCGTCGTGGCGGGTATTGTCGCGCTCGCGGGCGCGCGCTGGTTCCCGGTCCGCCGTTTCCGCTTCAAGCATCGCCGCAAGCTGGCACGCATGCGGCAGGCGTTCCGCGCCGTGGCCGCGCGGCCCGGCCGCATGGTAACGGTGCTGCTGCTTGGGATGGTCCTGCAGGTGTGCATGGTGTCGCTGGCCGCATGGCTCGGCCGCGCGTGCGGACTGGATGCACCGCTGCGCATCTGGCTGTTCGTCTGGCCGCTCGCGAAGCTGTCCGCGGTCGTGCCGGTCACGCAGGGTGGGATCGGTGTGCGCGAGGCGGCGCAGGCGGCACTCTTCGCACCGTTCGGCGTGCCCGCTGCGCTGGCCGTGGCGGTCAGCCTCGTCTGGCAGTCGATCGTGCTCGCTGGCGGCCTCGCCGGCGGACTGCTCTCCCTCGTCCTTGGCCGCTCGCTGCACGCACCGGCCTTCTCCGACCGGGCGACGACGCGGCCTACAACGCCGGTCTGACCCTTCCTTCCGGGCCGCCCGCGATCAGCACCACCAGCAGGTAGGTCACGCCGCCCGCAGCGATCGCGAGCGGCAGTGGTGTTCCACGCAATGCGTAGACGATCGCACTCATCACGACCGTAGCCGCGACGGTTCGCCAGAACGCATGCAGTCCGGGCGCGCGCAGACCGGCGTCCCGCAGGAAGAACGCGGCTGCCACCATGCGCACGCCCTCGGCAAGAACGGTGGAAATGGCGGCACCGACGGGTCCGATGAACGGGATCAGGAGGAGATTCAGGCCGACACTGACGGTCGCGGAATATGCCGTTGCATGCAGCACGCGCTGCTGATGGCCGGTGGCGATGAGGCCGGCGAGAAAAACACTGCGAATGAGCAGAAGCGGGATCGACCAGATCAGGATGGCCAGCAGCGGCCCCGCCATCGCGTACTCCTCGCCGAACACGACCGGGATCAGGCGATGCGCGAGCAGCGTACCGCCGGCCGCGAGCGGCAGCCCCACGGCGACGACGCGCGCGACGGCGGTGCGGAGCAGCGGCGTCGCGGCGACCGCATCGCCCTGGAGCCGGCTGAGCGATGGAATCAGGGAGACGGTCGCCGTGTTGCCGAGGACGCCCAGGAAGTTGATCAGCGTGTACGCCGCGAGGTAAAGCCCGGTCTCGGCCGTGCCGCGCAGGCCGCGCAGCAGCAGAACGTCCGAGTTGTAGATGACGAGCGCGAGAATGTTCGTGAGCAGCAGCGGCCGCGCGCTGACGTAGACGGCGCGCAGGATGCGCCGGTCGATGGCGGGCCGTACGTCGATCCCCTCCCGACGGAGGAGCCCCGCGATGAGCGCGGCGCCCGCGCCGTCGCCGGCGAGCTGCGCGAGGGGCACGAGCATCAGGTCCTCGGGCCCGCGCACGCCGAAGAGTACGATGCCCGCGCGCAACGCCTCGGCGACGATGCGCGCGACGGATACACCCCCGGCGCGATCGAGCCCGAGCAGTGCCCAGCGCGCATTGGCTCCTGTTGCGATCAGCGTGGTGCCGTACGCCGCGAGCACGGCGGCATCGGCTCCATCGAGCAGCAGCGGTGACAGCAGTGCAAGCAGCCCCGCGAGCACGATGGAGAAGAGCAGGCGCGCTGTGAGCACGGAGGAGATGAGGTCGCTCCTGCTGCCGTCGGCGGTGGCGACCTCGCGTGGGCCGAGCTGCTCCATGCCCGCATCGGCGAGCACGGCAAGGTAGAGCGTGGCGGCGAAGGCGAAGCCGACGATCCCGTATGCATCGACGCCGAGCTGGCGCGCGATCCAGATGGTGGCGCCGAAGCCGAGCAGTCTCGAGAGCATCTCGCCAGTACCGAGCGTGACGAAGCTCTTCGTCGCGAGCGCGGCCGATGCGCGTTTCATGATCCGCCGCGGCGTGCGACGCCCGAGAGGAGCGGGCCGAGCGACAGCATGAGCGTGCGGGCGCCGGGCAGCCGGCGTGCGAACTCGTAGCCGTCGATGAGTCGTCGCTTGAGTCCGTGGAAGTGCGCGCGCTGGCCGGGCGGGACGCGCGGCGGGAAGATGCGCACGCCCTCGAACCCTGCGCGCCGCAACCGTTTCCGGAGCGACCCGGTGGAGAGCAGCGTTCGGTGCGGTGCGATGCCGCCGCGCCGTTCGACGTAACGCGCGATCCACTTCTGCGGCCACCAGCCGCCGGCCCACACGCCGGCGTGCGGGTCGGGGCCAAGGCTGAAACGGTTCGGTGTCGTGAAGTAGAACGCTGCGCCGGGCTTCGTGACGCGGCTGCACTCGGCGAGTGCGGCATCCGGATCATCGAGATGCTCGAGCACGGAGTCCATCGCGACGGCATCGAAGCGGCCGTCCGCGAACGGCAGGGCATCGGCGCACGCGCACACGAGCGGCAGATCCAGCCCGGCCTGCTCGAGACGCTTGCGTGCCACGACCAGCCAGCGGAACGCGATGTCCACGCCGACCACACTGCGATAGCGCGGTGCTGCCACCGTCATCAGCGGGGCCGTGCCACAGCCGATCTCGAGCAGGTCGGTCTGCTCCGGCGACCGCACGCCCGCGGCCTCCTCCCACGATTCGAGTGCGGCCGCGACGCGCGCGGGCGCAGCCAGCAGGCTGCGTGTGAAGAGTCGCGCCTGCATGGGCGGCACCACACTCGTGAGGGAGTAGTACAGCTCGATCGTTTCCTCGAAGCTGAGGCCCTCTGCGCGCCGAGCGAGGTCGATCCCCTTCGCGCGATCCGCTTCGATGCCGATGTATGGATCCGGTCTGATGCGCAGGTCCGGAATGCCGAGAATGACAGGATAGGTGCGTGTGCAGTTGGCGCACGTCAGCGAGTCTGCGCCCGCGACGAGCGCGGCCCGGCAGTGTGGGCAGACGAGCTGCAACGCCTCGATGTCCAAGGGGCTCAGACGCCGGGTGCCGGAACGGAGCGCGCCGCGAGCGCGCCGGGCGAAGCGGTCAGGTAGCCGACGCATTCGCCGAGGATCCAGACCGTGTTGATCAGCGCGAGCGCGGGGAGTGCGCGCACGAACGGCAGGCGATAGCGGCCGCGGCCCAACAGATTGCGCGCGACGCGCGCGATCATGAGCGGCGGCATCAGCAGGGACGCGCCCGCGTACGCGATGCGGTGCAGCGGCGACTTTCCTTCGACGCGGGTGCTGCCGAACAGCCGGCCGAATGTGAAGCGGTCGCGCAGTGCGTCGGCCAGCGGCACGCTGCGCTGCTCGAACACCGTGACGTCCGGCGCGAGCCACAATGCACGGCCATCCGCGTGCAGCCGGCCGTTCACCACGTTCTCGTGGAACTCCGCCTGCCACAGCGGCGCGATGCGCTCGAGCTCGGAACGCAGGTACGATGAATTGGTGTCCGTCAGACCGTGTGCCGGTCCTGCCGGCATCGGCTTCATGTAGCGGCTGTAGTCGGTCAGGTACAGCGCCCAGTTGAGCGCGCCGTCACGGTCACGCCCGGGAGGAAACCCTTTCTCGACGGTGCCACCCACACCCGCGCGCACGCCATCGTGCGCAGCGAGCATCCGTTCGACCCAGTCGGGCGCGGGCACGCAGTGATCCTCGAGCAGCGCAACCACGCGGCCCTGGCTCTCGGCGACGGCGCGCGCGCGCAGCTCCGCGGGCGTATGCTTTCCCGGATACCGCAGTACGCGCACGCCGGCGTATTTCGCAGCGACGGCAGCGGCGGAATCTCCCGACCCGTCCAGCGGCACCAGCACCTCGCCGCCGGCGCGCTCGACCTGTGGCATCAGCGCGTCGAGACAGCGCGCCAGATACTCCGGACCGACGAATGTGATGATGCAGACGGAAACCGGCTTCATGCGCTGCGGTCCAACGCGTTGACGCGGGGTTCGGTGTTCGTGCGACCCGTTGCCGCGAGTTCGATCGCGGCGGCACCATCGCGGCCGGTGGCGATCGCGCTGGGACGGCCTTCAATGGCCGCGGCGAACGCGTGGTACTCATCGACGAAGCTGCGCGCCACGATCCAGCGGTAGGACCGCAAGTGCTCGCCGGCCATGGTGAACGGGAAGGTCCAGCGCTTCCGCTTCACCTTGCCGCCCGTCTGCCGTGATGCGAGCAGCTCGACGCGCATCGGGAAGCACCAGACGCGCAGACTGCCGCGGTCCCCCACGAGCTCGAGGAGGAAACGGTAGCGGCCCCACTCCGTCCAGCTCGCGTGCAGCGTCGCGATACGCCCTTCCGGGCCGCGCATCAGCAGGAAGCCGTTGTCCTCGCAGTTCGGGAAGCCCCACACCGCATTGGTGCGTTCGGCGTGCGCTTCCTCGACGCCGCCCAGGAACCAGCGCGTCAGGTCGATGAGGTGAATGCCGATGTCGAAGAGCGCGCCGCCCCCCACAGTGCCGGCGTCGTGGACCCACGCCTGCGCGTGCGAGTTTGCCGAGTAGCCGCCGTACGCATGGATGTGGCTGAGCTTGCCGATCGCACCCTGATCGAGGAGCCGGCGCGCCATGCGCACGGACGGATAGAAGCGGTAGTTGAAGCCGGTGGCCACATGGCGGCCCGTTCGCTCCGCAGCACCCAGAATGTCTTCGCATTCCGCCGGCGTGCGGGCGAGTGGCTTTTCGCAGAGGACGTGCTTGCCCGCCTCGAGCGCCGCAATCGCCATCGCCGCGTGGCGGTCGGGCGGCGTGGAGATGATGACCGCGTCGACTTCGTCACGCTGGAGCAGGGTCTGCCAGTCCCGGTCGAGACTGGCCTCGTGCGCCGCGGCGATCTCGCTGGCGCGCCGGCCGTCCAGATCACTCACGGCTACCAGCCGGTGCGGCCGCGCCCGCAGCAGCGCCTGCGCACGCACCCGTCCGATGTCGCCGCAGCCGATCAGCCCGAACCGCAGCCCATGCTCCGTCTTCGCTTCCATGCCTTCGTCTCTTTCCCTTGAACTGCAGCCCTGGCCCCTGCCGGACTCTGGCGGTCACACTCTCCGCTGACGATCTTCCGTGTTCGGAACTCGCGCTCCCGCGCTCCTGTTACGGGGACGGGTGCATCCGATACAAAACCGGGGCCAGCCACCGCACTCGGGGCACCACGGTAAACCCCGCTGTGCGCGTGAGTTCCGAGCCATGCGCCCATCCGTGGCGCACGCGCTGTCGCATGCACGCCACAATCATGTGGCGCCACATGGGAGGCAGCCAGCGATCATGAAGGCAGCGGAAGTCGCGAGCGCGTCCGCGCGCAGTCCGGGCGCGGCCGTCACCGGAGCGACCCTCGGGTTGGCGTTCGGCATCCTCGAGGGGCTGGGTGTCTTTGCGCTCAGTCTCATCCCGGGTGCGCTGAACTGGCGAACCGCCAACAGCTTCCATGCGCTGTGGATCACGCCGCTCGTGTACGCGGCCGTGTTCGCGATCCTCGCCGTTCTCATCGCACTTCCGTGGCGGTTGCGCCGCAGACCCGCGCCGGCCGCACCGCTCGTATTCGTGCTCGTATTCCTCGGCATCTATCTGCTGGGACGGCTGCCCAACGTCCTGCTAGGGTGGGCGTGCGCGGTGCTCGCCATCGGCGTCGCCGGCCGCGCGTACACGTTGTCGAAGCGGTGGCGACCCGGGGCCATGCGGTACGCGCTCTCGCGACTCGGCGGAGCCGTCCTCGCACTCCTGCTCGTCTGCTCCGGATTCGCCCTGGGACGCGAGGCCTGGCGGATGCGCCGACTTCCGCAGGTCACCGGTTCTCCTCCCAACGTACTGCTGCTGCTGATCGACACACAGCGGGCCGATCATCTATCGGCGTACGGGTACGAGCGTCCGACGAGCCCGAACCTCGACGCAATCGGGGCCGAAGGCGTTCTCTTCGAGGCCGCGTACTCCCACTCGTCGTGGACGCTGCCATCGCACGTCTCCCTGTTCACGGGTCTGCCGCAGCATGAGCACCGTGCCGGAGTGATGCGCCAGCCGTACATGGCGCGTGGCCACGCGACCCTGGCCGAGGTGCTTGCCCGTGCCGGCTTCGCTACGGCTGGCTTCGTCGCGAACACCTACTGGGCGGGCCGGCAGACGGGTCTCGCCCGCGGATTCATCCACTACGAGGATTTCTATGGCCGCCCCGCGGATGTATTGCTGAGGACTACCCTGGGGCGCGTCCTCACGTACGAGGTCGTCCCGAAGTTGATCCCGGTCATCGACATGCCGGGGCGCAAGCGTGCGGACGAGCTCAATGGCGATCTGCTCGATTGGCTCGACGGCATCGGTGAGCGGCCGTTCTTCGCGTTCGTGAACTACTTCGACGTTCACAAACCCTATTTTCCTCCCCCCGAGACCCGCGGCCGCTTCGGCTGGACTCCGCCGCGCGGAACCGGAGAGATCGACATCGGCGCCATCACCGGGAAAGAGCAGGAAGCCGTCGACACGGACAACGAGATCGCCGGCTACGACGAGTCCATCCTCGCGCTCGACGCCGCGATCGGACGGCTCCGGTCGGAGCTCGTTCGACGCGGCGTGTGGGACCGCACGCTCGTGATCATAACTTCCGACCACGGCGAAGCATTTGGTGAGAACGGCATCATGTCGCACGGGCAGGGACTCTGGCAGTCACAGGTCCGCGTACCGCTGATCCTGCGCTATCCGGCCGCGATTCCGCCCGGGCTAAGGGTCTCGGCTGCGGTCGGCAACGATGGTATCGCCGCCACGATCACCGAGCTCCTGGAACTCGATCGGACGATGCCCGGTTTGTCCCTGACGGGGGCGTGGCGCGATCCGGCGTGGAGCCCGGGGCCCGTGATCGTCGAGGAAGGACATCGCTGGCGGGGTACCGAGGTGCCCGCGGCGCGGGGCTGGGTGGCTGGCGTTGCCGACGAACGCTTCCATCTGGTGATGGAGCAGTCCGGCGATTTCCAGGTCTACGATCTCGCGTCGGACCCTGGCGGTCTCGAGGACGCGAAGAACCTCCACGACCACCCGCGCATTCGGGAGTGGCGCGATCAGCTCCGCAGCATGGATATGTCCGGGCTGGAGCCCGCGATCGGCCCCCTCGGCCGGTTCACCGACTTCGTGGCGAACTCCGGGAGGGATGGGCCGGAAGGAGAGCGCCGGGTCGCTTCGTCAGCGGCCTCTCAGCAACGTGCGGGAAACGGCCTGGCCGGCCGAACGAAATAGTGCAACGACCTTGCGCCAGAACATCAGAACCGCGCCCGTGATCGCTGCCACGACCGAGGCGAGCGGCATGATGGTCTCAGGACCGATGTACATAGGCGACCCTCCACGTAGGCCGCCGGCCGGGGAGCCGACGTTGTCGTTCGATTCCGGGACGAATCAAAATGATCGTGCCGTCCTGGGGACCGGCGCAACCCGCGAGCGGCTCCATCGCAGCATTTAGAGTGCCGCCCGCGCCGCCCACACGCCGGGGCGGCGGGGCGTGCAGCGCGCGTCGTGACCGTGTGGCAGGTGCGCATCAGTCGTAGCGCACGCGGGGCGGTATGCGCGCAACGAGGCGCGGGCCTGTCGGTGCCGTATCGTTGAAAGCAGGGAGCTTGTCGCGGGTGCCGTGCGTGTCGGGCATGGCGGTCCGGGGGTTGCCTTGCCCCGAGGCCCCTGCTGGTTTGCGCCGCAGAGGAGCGGTGGGGAGGTGGAACTCGGACCGCAGCACCGGGGGCCGCGTGAGGGACGATCGAAGGGAACAGGACGAGCCCCGCTGCAGGGGCTGCGGCCGGCCGCTGCCGCCGCGCGTTCGGCGCCAGGTGGGCAGCCGGCAGTGCGGGCGCGCCACGTGCAGAGGGAGCTGGCGCACGCGGCGCGCGCCGGTGGAGATGGCGGATCGCTTCGCGCCACGCGACCCGGGAGGGCGGACCTGACGGCGAATGCGCGCCATTCTCACGTATCACTCGATCGACGAATCCGGGTCGGCGATATCGGTCGGCGCCGATGCGTTCCGGGGGCATGCGCGTTGGCTCGCGAGCGGGGTGGTGCCGGTCGTTCCGCTCGCAGAAATCACGCGTGCACCCGCCGCTGCGGTGGCGGTGACGTTCGATGATGGGTTTTGCAGCTTCTGCGAGCTGGCGTGGCCGCTGCTGCGCGAACACGGGATACCGGTCACGCTCTACGTGGTGAGCGACCGGGCGGGCGGACGCAACGACTGGGGGCCTGCGGGCAGTGTTCCGCTGGCGCCGCTGCTGGACTGGGATGTGCTGGCCCGGCTGGCCGAGGAAGGTGTGACGCTGGGCGCACACACGCGCTCGCACCCGGACCTCACGCGCGTCGATGACGCTGCACTGGCGGATGAACTGGACGGGTGTGTGGAGCGGATCGAGCGTGAGACGGGAGCGAGGCCGACGAGCTTCGCGTATCCGTTCGGCCGCTTCGACGAGCGGGTGGCCGCGGCCGTGCGGTCGCGCTTCGCGACCGCGTGTACGACGGAGCTCCGGCCGCTGGGTGACGACGAGGATCCGCATCGTCTGCCGCGGCTCGACATGTATTATCTGCGGACGCCCGACGGCCTGGACGGTTGGGGCTCCGCACGCATGCTGAGGTATCTGAACACGAGACGCAGGCTGCGGCGCGCACGCAGCCTCGTGCTGGAGGGAGTCTGGAAGTGAATCGCTCGCTGCCACGTCTGTCCGTGATCGTGCCCGCATACAACGGTGCGCGGGTTCTCCCGCTCTCGCTTTCCGCGCTTGCACGCAGCACGCTGTCGCGCGAACAGTGGGAGCTGATCGTGATCGACGATGCGAGCACCGATGCCACGACCCTGGTCGGCTCCCAGTACGCCGACACCGTGGTCCGTCTGCCGGGCAAGCCGCACGGACCCGCGTACGCACGCAACCGCGGCGTCGAGGTGGCACGCGGCGACATCGTGGTGTTCGTCGACGCGGACGTGTGCGTGCACCCCGATGCGCTCGAGGGTTTCCTCACCCTGCTCGACGCGCGGCCCGAGATCCACGCGGTCTTCGGCTCCTACGATGACACGCCGGCGCACCCGGGCATTGTCTCCGAGTTCCGCAACCTGCTGCACCATCACGTGCACCAGCGCGACGCCGGCGATGCGGAAACCTTCTGGGCCGGCTGCGGGGCGATCCGTGCGAACGCGTTCCGCCAGGTCGGCATGTTCGACGAGTGGCACTACGCGGAGCCGCAGATCGAGGACATCGAGCTCGGCCGCCGGCTCCGGCTGGCCGGGTTCCGGATCTTCCTCGATCCTTCCATCCAGGGCACGCACCTCAAGCGCTGGACGCTGCGCGACACGCTGCGCACCGACTTCCGGCACCGCGGCGTGCCGTGGACACGGCTCCTCCTGCAGGAGGGACCCAACGACTCGGCGCGTCTGCTCAACCTGCGCCAGTCCGAGAAGGTCTGCACGGTGGCCGCCGGTGTGGCCGGGATCGGCATGCTCTCCGCCGCCGTGTCGGCGCGACCAGAGCCCCTGCTCGCCACGCTCGTGGCCATCCTCACCGTGTGCGTGCTCAACCGGCAGTTCTACGCCTTCGTCGCACGCGCGCGCGGGATCCGGTTCCTCCTCGGCATCATCCCGCTCCATATGCTCTTCTACGGGCTGAACATCATCTCCGCCTCGTTCGGCTGGGTGCTCCACATCCTCCTCGGCGAGCCGAGCGCACCCATCTCCGTGGCCGCGGCCGCAGGGATGGAGTTCGAGATGTGGCCCCCGCGCCACGCCCGTCCGCGCGGCGGCGTCTGGGACCGTGTCCCGCGTCCCGTTCCGGCCGCGGAGCCGGAGCGCGCGCCGTCGCTCGAAGGGAAGGCAGCGGTCCCCGCGAGTTGAGGGCTGTGCGGCGGCCACACGGCTGTCGCGTACCCGCAACAGGAATCCCGCCTCAACACCACCCGCCCGCTCAACCGGGCGCGGCATGGATCTTTCCTCACTCGGCGGCGTGCGATCTCCCCGCGCAAACCGGCACGCGCTGATGCGTCCGGCGATGGTTACCGCCAGGAGAAGCGATGGAACGCTACGAGGCAGTACAGGCGGAGCTGCGCAGTCGTCCGCGCGCGTGGCTGGTTACAGGAGCGGCCGGATTCATCGGGTCCCACCTCGTCGAGAAGCTGCTCCGTCTGGGGCAGCGGGTCACGGGCCTGGACAACTTCGCGACCGGGTATCGTCGCAACATCGACGACGTGCTGGCGCGCACCCAGGGGTCGACCGGGACGTTCCGGCTGATCGAAGGCGACATCCGGGATCCGGATACCTGCCTGCGCGCGTGTGACGGTGTGGAGTTCGTTCTGCACCAGGCGGCGCTGGGGTCGGTGCCGCGCTCGATCATCGATCCGATGCTGTATCACGAGGTGAACGTGAACGGCACCGTGAACATGCTGATGGCCGCGCGCGAGGCGGGTGTGCAGCGCTTCGTGTACGCATCCTCGAGCGCGGTGTACGGAAACCACTTCGCGCTGCCAAAGGTCGAGAACGCGATCGGCGACCCCGTGTCCCCGTACGGCCTGACGAAGCGCGCCGATGAGCTGTACGGCGAGTTGTTCCGCAGTGTATACGGCCTCGAGACGGTGGCGCTGCGCTACTTCAACGTGTTCGGGCGGCGGCAGGACCCGCGCAGCACGTATGCGGCCGTGATCCCGCAGTGGGCACGCCGGCTGGTCAAGGGCGAGCCGTGCTACATCCACGGCGACGGCGAAACGACGCGCGACTTCTGCTACATTGACAACGTCGTGCAGGCGAACGTGCTGGCCGCGCGCGTCGCGCTGGGCCAGGGAGACCAGATCTACAACGTCGGGGTCGGGGAGCGGACGTCGCTGAACGATCTCTTCCGCGGCATGCGGACCGTCCTTGCCGAGGCCCGCCCCGAGATTGCGGAAAGTCAGCCGGTCTACGATGATTTCCGCTCGGGGGACGTGCGGCACAGCCAGGCGGACGTCGGCAAGATCCGGCGCAACCTCGGCTTCGTCCCGACGCACAAACTGGCGGATGGGTTGGGGGAGACGCTGCCGTGGTACGTGGACCTGTTCACGAGCGCGGAGGTGGGCGCGATCGCGAGTTGATGCGCGGCGCCCGGGCGCTGTGCGCTGAGTGTGTCGCGCTGTGGCTCGCGGCCGCGCTGCTGTTCCCGGCAGCCGCGGCGGGGCAGAGCCTCACCACGGGATCCCTCGAAGGCATCGTTCGCGATGAGGCGGGGATCCCGCTGGGCCGCGCGGTCGTGCAGGTCAGCAACGTCACGACCGGTGTCGGCTTCACCATCACCACGCCGAGGTCCGGGCGCTTCCGCGCGGGCCTGCTCGCGCCCGGCGAGTATTCCCTCCTGATCGAACAGTTCGGCTACCATCCGCTCGAGTTGCGCGGTGTGGTCGTACCCGCGGGCGAGCGCGTGTTCGTCGAACCGGTACTGCGGGAAGCGGGTGGCGGCGCCGTGCAGCGCATGGTCGTGAACGCGCCGCGCGCAGTCGGCGGCACGGCCAGCGCGACCTGGCTGCTCTCTCCGCTCGGCGGCTGGCTCCCGCGCGACCAGGGCGTGCTCTCCGACCTCGCCATCACGGACAGCCGCATCGGTACGCGCGGCGAGGCCGCGGGACTGCCCGCGCGCTACACGCGCAGGGTCGTCGACGGCATTCCCCTCGCCCCGCTTCCGACCGGTGCGGCGTGGGCTTCGGTGGATGCGGCGTATCCCTTCGCCGTGCTCTCGGACGGCGAGTCCATGGTGGGCACGCCCGACGTCGAGTGGCCCGGCTCCGCCGGTGGGTTGATCGCCGCGCAGACCGCGAGCGGGGGGCGCACCCGCCTGGGCGGCATGGCCGACTTCGGATCGGACGCACTCGGCGGCGCGACGGACGGCGCCGGCTACACGAGCTATCGCTTCGGCGGCCAGGCGAGTCTCGAGATCAAGCCGGACACGGCCTCCGTATTCTTCGGTGTCGAAGCGGCGCGCGCGGATGACCCGCTCGCAGCGATGTGGCCAGCGACGGCCACGGACATCGCGGCGATCGCCGCGAACCGCGGCATCGACGTGTCGCATTACCTCGAGGACACGAGCCTGCGGCGCGAGCGGATCGCGGCGTTCGGCCGGCTGGACTACCGCCTCAGCGACGAGCATCAGCTCACCGTGCGCGCGAACTGGTCGGAGATCCCGCGTCTCGATCTCGGCCGCATCGGCGATGCTGCGCTCGCGCCCAGCATGAAGGCGCGCGAGATCGTGGGCGGCGCGAAGCTCGCGTCGCGCGTCGGTGATGCGAACGTCAACGAGTTGAACATCGGCTTCCACTCCGGCAGCGCGGAGCGCGTGCAGGAGCCGGAGGGGATCGGCGACGCCGCCGCCGTACGCACGGTGATTCTCGATCCCGGCGTCGCATTCGGTGCGGAGAGCCTGCCCGATCCGGATCTCAGCCGCTGGAAGCTCTATCTCCGCGACACGTTCTTCCTGTCCGCGGGCGCGCACCTGATCAAGCTCGGCGGATCCGTCGAGATGGACAAATTCGACGCGAGCTATCAGCACCGCCGGCGCGGCGAGTTCACGTTCACGAGCATCAACGCGTTCCAGACCGGGCAGGGGATGTTCCGGCAGCTGTCGGGCAATCCGCTGCTGCTGGATCACACCATGCGCGAGTTCCGCCTGTACGCGCAGGACGCGTGGGCGCTGGCGCCGGGATTCGAGGTCACGCTCGGCCTCCGCTACGCACGCCTGAGCCTCGATGATACGAACTACATCACATCGCCGCGCTGGCAGGCGCTCACCGGTCTGACCAATGCGCTCAGCACGGACAAGTTCGGCTGGGTCGAGCCGCACGCCGCGCTGCAGTGGCGGCCCGCACCTTCGTGGATCGTGCGCGCAGGCGTCGAAGTCGAGGGTCACACGTTCGACACGGGTGCGCTCGTCGAGTTGCTCGGCGACCGCGACATCCTCGATGCGCGCGTCGGCACCTCGAACTTCGGCAACTATCCGGATCTGCCGCCCGGTACGTCGGCACCGACGATCGGACGCACGCTGACGATGCTCGGGCCGAAGTTCGAGCCGGCGCGCAGCACGCGCGCGCTCGTGCAGGCGTCCGGTGCCATCGGTCCGGTAACACTGCAGCTCGGCTTCCTGCGCAGCCGCACGGAGCTGCTGCCGCGCCGGCGCGATCTGAACCTCGCCGACGAAGGGCTGGGCACGGACCAGCACGGCCGGCCGCTGTTCGGAGCGCTGCGCAAGCAGGGCGGCATTCTGCTCGCGGAGCCGGGCGGCAACCGCCGCTTCTCCGACCTCGATCGCGTGTGGGGCATCGAGGCGATCGGCACGTCCGAGTACACGGGCTTTACCATCGGTCTCGAACACCGGCCCATGGACATGTTCGGCATGTTCGCGAGCTACACGCGCTCGAGCACGACCGACGACTGGGTCGGCGGCGGTTCGCTCGATCCGGATGCACAGCTCTCACCGTTTACGTCGACGGCCATCGCCGCTACGTGGGATGAGAGTACGGCCGATCTGGACATCCCGAACCGCTTCGTCGTCGGCGGCATGATCAGCATGCCGGGCCGACTGCGGCCGACCATATCCGCACTGTATCGCCGTCAGTCCGGCTATCCGTTCACCGCGGGCTTCCGCGACGGCGTGGATGCCAACGGCGACGGCTCCGCAGTCAACGACCCGGCATTCATCGATCGCGCGCTCGCCGGATCGATCGTCGACCGGTTCGACTGCCTGAGCCAGCGCGCGGGACAGTTCGCGGAGCGCAACGGCTGCCGCGGACCGGACCTCGACGCGCTCGATGCGCGCCTGTCGCTCGACTTCTCGTTCACCGGTGTGAACGCGCGCCTGGTCATTGATGCGCTGAACCTCGTCGCATCCGATGCCGGCCGCATCGACAATGCACTCTACCTCGTCGATCCTGCGTCCCCGCTGATCGTCGATCAGAACACGGGGAACGTGCAGGTACCGCTGCTGCCGAACCCGAACTTCGGCGAGGTGCTGATTCACCACGAGCCGCAGCGCCTGATCCGCATCGGCCTGCGAGTGAGCCGGTAGCATGAGACACTCGCGCACCGCTCTCCTGGCCCTCGCCGCGCTCACCGGCGCATGCGAGATCGATCCGGCGGACCGGATCATCAACTTCGCGCCCACCGCTACCGTGCAGGGCGTGGCGTTCCTCGATGCGAACCGCAACGGCAGCTTCGAGGTGGCGGTGGACGAACGGCTCGCGGACATCGGTGTCGAGGTGCGGCGCGCCGGCGCACTCGAGGTCGTCGCGAGCGCAACGACCGATACTGCCGGACTCTTCCAGGTGCCGGTGCCGATCGGCAGCTACGAGGTGCACCTCGCCGCAAGCGTGCTGGGCGACAGCCTCGAGGTGGCGGGGGGCGTTCCGTCGTTCACGGTCGATGCGCAGAACAACACGGCCACCGTTGCTGCGGGCGTGCGCTTCCGCACGGTTTCGCCCGCAGAGGCGCGTGCGCTGCCGCAGGGGACGAAGGTGTGGCTGCACGGCATCGCGTTGAACCCGCCCGCACTCTTCGGAGACAGCACCGTGCACGTCGCGGATGCAGCCGCCGCGATTCGCGTCACCGGCGTGCGGCCGGGCGGCATCGGCATCGGGGACAGCATATTCGTTCTGGGGACGCGTTCCACGCGACTCGGACAGCCGACACTCCAGGTCGTGTCGTGCCACCCG
Source organism: uncultured Gemmatimonadaceae bacterium (assembly GCA_964444685.1). Taxonomy (GTDB): domain Bacteria; phylum Gemmatimonadota; class Gemmatimonadetes; order Longimicrobiales; family RSA9; genus CAYUIG01. The sequence goes on from CAYUIG010000048.1 coordinate 15,501, forward strand.
TCGCGGCCGAACTGCTTCCTCGTCAATGCAGGGATCACGTTCGTGCCCGACACGGCCGACGTCACCGCAACGCAGGCGACCTCGGCCGGAGGTGGAGCGCTCGATGGGGCGCTCGTTCGGCTCGCGGGCGCGACGATCGCCGATACCGCCACGGCCGCCGACGGCTCGTTCGAGCTCACCGTGAGCGACGGCGCCGGCACGGCTACCGTCGTGTTGTCGCAGTCGATCAACTGGAACCCGATCGTCACCTATACGCCGCCGGTGGTCCTGGATGTCGTCGGCGTGCTCGTCCCGACCGGGACCGGGAGCTGGGTGATCAGGCCGCGTGGCCGGACGGATCTGACGGTTCAGCCCTAGTTCCTGCCGCGGGCGATCGCTGGCTGCTGCTGCGCCAGGAGCGATCGGAGCGCCGCGGCGCGTTCAGGCCTCGTCGCCATCAGGTTCTTCAGTTCGAACGGATCGTCCGGGTGGGCGTACAGCTCCTCGCCTCCGCGATCGGTGACGATGAAGTGCATGCCGTCATGCAGCACGGTCTGATACACCGAGTCCTCGCCTGCGTCCGGATTGCGGATGGTGAGGTACGAGGTGATGTGCGACGGCGCGTCCTGCTCGCCACGCGCCACACGCGCCAGCGACACATCTCCGAAACCTTCCGTACTCCCTGACACCACGTCCGCGATCGTGGCCGCGAGCGCCGAGACCGGGACCGGCTCGACCACGCGCGTGCCCGCGCCATTGCCGTCCGGCATGCGGACCAGCAGAGGCACGCGCAGGGAGGGCATGTAGAGCGACTCGCCGTGGTACGCACGCCCGTGCACCATGAACTCCTCGCCATGGTCGGACGAGATGATGACGAGCGCATTGTCGAGGAGTCCACGCGCTGCGAAGTCGTCCAGCATGCGGCCGAGCTGGTCGTCGAGGTATGCGATGGCGGCGTCGTAGTCGTCGATGTCGACGGCCAGTTCGGCCACGCGTGCCGGGCGCACATGCTGTAGCAGGCGCCCGGCGGCGTTGCGTGCGGGCGGACCCAGCGGTCGCGGCACCGCCCGAATGCGAGCGAGGAACTCATCGGGCGCGACGTACGGGTCGTGCGCATCGTAGAAGTTGATGAACGCGAACCAGGGACGCTCGCGATCGCGCTCGACCCAGCGCAGGAGATCACGACGGACGTCGGGCGCAATGCGGCGGCCGTTGATCCTGTAGAAGCCGAAGCGTTCTTCGTAGCCGATCCGTTCCAGCCACTTCACGAAGCGCAGCCCGGGGAAGGTGGCGAGCAGCGCGTGACCGACGGATACGTCGTAGTCCTTCCAGTGCAGGAAGCCGCGGTCGATCCCCCACTCGGAGTTGCCGTAGAAGAAGTTCGCCGTCACGCCTCCGGTCCGGTAGCCGCGGGCGCGCAGGAACTCCGCAATGGTCGGCTTACTTGCGTCCAGTGGCTCCGTCCATCCGGTCGACAGCTCCTGGGCCGGGCGGCCCGTGAACATGGACGCGTGGGATGGCAGCGTCCACGACGTGGGCGACATCGCATGCTCGAAGGTGATGGCCTGCTGCGCGAACTGCTCGAGCCGTGGGGTCGTCGGACGGGGGTAGCCGTACAGGCTGAGATTCCACGAGCGCACGGTGTCCAGGATGATCAGCAGCACGTTCGGCGCTCCCGCTTCCGCCTGCGGCAGAGCGGCGACGGCGCGCGCCTCGCGGATCCGTTCCCCCGCATTCGCCCCGGCGGCGAGCAGGATCACGGTCCCGATCATCGCCGCGGATGTGAGCCGCACGAAGCGGAAGAAGGTCTCGGGCCGGCGCTTTGCATAGCGGGCGAACTGCGTACCGATTCCGCCGGCCAGAACGGCGACGGCCGCATCGTGCAGCTCGGTGCTCCAGGTCATGAGACCGGCCAGCGAGCCACCCGCGGCAAGGACGAAGACGATCGTTCGAAGCCCGACCCGGCGCGGAAACCATCGCGCCAGCAGGATCAGCAGTCCGGCTACGGGGAGTGCGAGCAGCACGAACGTCACAGGGCCGATCCACACGACTTGCGGCGTAATCAGCGTGACCTGGTCCAGCAGGAACTTCTTGATGGCGGTCAGGGCGACCACACCGAGACCGGTGATCAGGCCGAACCAGAGAGCGAGTCGCAGGACGGTGCCGGCCGTAACGGGCCGGGATGGAGCGGGCTTCGACGCCATGAGCAGCACCTCGTGGGTGAGGCCCCCGGCGTCAGAGGCTGGGCCGATGCTCCAGGATACGGCCGGCTCGTGTTATCTGGGAAGAGCGATCGACCCGTAGCGGGGTTCGTGGCCGGGCATGATACTGGCCGGACTCCGCGCTACCGTTCAGATCAGATAGGGGGACTCCATGGCGACCCTGCGCGACATCATGACCACGCGTCTCGTTACCGTGGCACCGTCCGCGACGCTCCGCGAAGTTGCCGACACGCTCAGTTCGGAGGGTATCAGCGGCGTGCCGGTCGTTGCGGGCGAACGCGTGGTCGGTGTGATCTCGGCAATGGACCTGATCGACTTCGGTTCGTCCGGAGCCGCGACCCCGCTGGTGGAGGCGCCGGGCTTCGACGAGGAGGACGGTGACCCGGGCAGCTTCTTCGCGGAATGGTGGCCTGATGCGGCCACACCGGAGCTGATCGGACTCGGCGAGCAGCACGCCGGCGACGAATGGGAGGCGCTGGAAGCGCACACGGCCGAGGAGCTGATGACGCGGCGCCTGTGCACGCTGCCTCCCGACACCGAGCTGCGGGAAGCAGCGCGCTACATGGTCCGGAACGGCGTCCACAGGGTGCTCGTGGTGGAGGACGAGCGCCTGGCGGGACTGGCCACTACGATGGACTTCCTCCGCGCCCTGGCGGAGGGGAAGATCTGATCAGCCGGTGCTGCGCAGCAGGTAGAGTTCCCAGCCGATCAGGGCCGTGTACAGGCAGAGCAGTCCGAGCAGCAGCTCGCGGACCCGCAGCGATCGCAGGATCCGCAGATTCGAGCACGCGGCCAGCACGATCAGGCCCCAGCCGGTAATCACGGTCTTGATGTTGACGAAGACCTGGGTCTCGTGCTCGAGGAAGAAGCGCATCACGGGATTCGCTTCGACCACCTGGCCCGACTCGAGCAGTGTCAGCGTCATGAACGCGTCCAGACCGCTGAGCGCGAAGATGGCGACGACGAGCAGCACGAAGGACGGGCTGTAGTGGTCCGAGTGCGAGTCGTCCTCGGCTCGCCGACCGCCGTTGCGCCGGCCGCGGTAGATCCACCGCCAATCTGCCAGCAGGAGCGGCCGGTCCCGCCGGTCCCTGCCGCTCCTCCGCTCGGGGCCGCTCCAGCCCCCAGCCGTAGCCTCTCGTGCCATCGTCAGCGCGCTCCGGCTTCGGTCCATGTGGTCCTGTCCTGCCTTGGGACCGGGGCAAGTTGCGCACCCCGGGGCCGGCACGCCGGACCCGCCCGCCCCACCCGCCGTGAGCCCGCGCCCCGCCGGGACATTTTCGCGCCCCGCAACGGGGCGCCCGGGCATTTGAGACAACCCGAAGTGTCGCAGGGGCACGACATGGACTGCTGCGCAGCACGTGTTCCGAGACGTTACACCGCCCCGCCTAGGCCCGCATTTCCCGTCTAACCGCGTTCGTCGCCCGCCGTACGTCGCCCGAAGGTGCTGTCAGGGATAACCCGATTGCGTCAGACGGCCCTGCGAGGAAACATTAGCTGTCGTGTAGGATGGATCCATAGAGGTTGGGGGGAACATGGGAATCGGATCACCGCACGGGCCCCGCCCGCTTGCACTCCTCGCCGTGCTCCTGCTTTCCGTGTCGTGCGTGGATGAGCAGATCGTCTACCGCGATCGCGAGCTGTTCGAAGACCCGCCCGTCGGGGCGGTCGGCATGCTCGGATACACGGATGAGGAGAGCAAGCTCACCGTGTGCGGCAACTGTCACATCGACTTCCAGTCGCAGTGGGAGAACACAGCGCACGCGGACGCATGGAACACGCTGCAGGAGAGTGGCCACGCGCAGAGCTTCTGCGAGAGCTGTCACTCGGTAACGCAGCTCGGGAACGCGCAGGATGCACCGGCCGGTCACGAGACGACCGAGGATACGCGCTATTACGACGTGCAGTGCGAGAGCTGTCACGGCCCCGGGCTGGCACACGTGCAGGCGCCGGACGCGACGCAGCCGTTCGCGCCGGTGGCGGTCGGTGTCGACCTGTCGACCGGGTGCGGAGAGTGCCACAACGGGACGCATCACCCGTTCGTGGAGGAATGGGCGCAGTCCGGCCACGGTGCTGTGGTGACGTCGGCGGCGAGCCGCGACGCATGCGCGCCCTGCCACACGGGTGAAGACGCGCTGATCGCATTCGGCGTGAACGCGGACTATCTCGAGAAGCCGGACGTTCTCGGCAGCACGACCGAGCATCTGGCGATCACGTGTGCGGTGTGTCACGACCCGCACGCGGCCGACCACGGCGGGCAGCTGCGCTACCCGATCGACGAGCCGAACGAGGAAGAGAACCTGTGCATGAAGTGCCACCACAAGCGCGGCGTGCCCGACTTCACGACGTTCCGGGGCCCGCACTCGCCCGAGGGTCCGGTGCTGCTCGGGTATGGCGGGTGGTGGCCGCCGGGTATGACGTTCGCGGATGAGATCGTGTCGTCGCACGGATCGCCGGAGCGGAATCCGCGGCTGTGCGCGGGCTGCCACGTGAATGCGTTCGAGCTGGAGGACGAGCTGACGGGCGAGCCGATCATCTCGGTCGGGCACATGTTCGAATCGGCGCCCTGCGTGGACGGGAGCGGCCGGCCCACCGGGGAAACCGAATGCGCCATCCAGGCGCGGACGTTCCGGTCGTGCGTCGCGGCCGGCTGCCATCCGTCGGAGCAGAGCGCGGCGGGCGCGATGACGGCGGAGCTGCTGCTCGAGCAGAACCTCGCGAGCCAGATCGCGGCTCTGCTGGAGCAGATCCAGCCCGGCTGGCAGGCCTGCTACCTGGGGAGCGGGAACTGCGGGGCGGGGTCGCCGCTGAACTTCGACAATACGTTCACCTCGGCCGAGGGTGCGGCATTCAACTGGCAGATCGCGACGGGATACCCGGCATCCGCGATCCACAACCCGTTCCTCATGCGCGCGCTGCTGGCGGCTTCGATCACCCAGTTGCAGGAGGACTACGGGGTCCCGCTGCCGCCGGGCCTGACCGCGGCGCGGCTGCGCGAGCTCATGCGGCCGATCACGGGGCGGTGACCAGGCCCCTTCGGCCGGGGCGGAGGCCGTAGTGACGGACGGATCCCCCGGGCGGGCCAGCAGGCTGGCCGCCCGGGTGCGATCGTGGGTCGGCCGGCTTTCCCGGTCAGCCCTCATCGCACTTGCGGCGCTGGGCCTCGCGGCCGTAGCGGTGGCCGGCGCGCTCCTCTACAGGACGTACTCGTTCGTCCAGCACGACAACGACTTCTGCCTGCAGTGTCATCTGATGCAGGCCCCGTTCGAGCAGTTCGCGCGCAGCGCGCATCGTGGCCTCGGCTGCAAGGCCTGCCACAGGCCGACGCTGGTCGAGCGCAGCCGTATGGGCCTCACCCAGGTCCTCTTCGACCCCGACTCCATCTCCGTCCACGCCGAAGTCCCGAACGAAACGTGCGCGGAGTGCCACATCGAAGGCGACCCGGAGGAATGGCGCATCATCGCATCCTCCGCCGGCCACCGGGTGCACCTGGAGTCCGACGACCCGGCGCTGCGCGAGCTCGACTGCGTGCAGTGCCACTCGTCGGGCGTGCACGAGTTCACGGCGACGGACCGGACCTGCGGGCAGGCGGGCTGTCACGAGAACACGGAGGTTCGGCTCGGCCGCATGGGCCAGCTCACCATCCACTGCGGCTCCTGCCACGAGTTCAGCCGCCCTGCGGCGGCTGCCCCAGCCGACAGCCTCGAGGGTGCGCTTCGGCCCCAGCGCGAGGAGTGCCTGAGCTGCCATGCGATGCAGCTCCTCGTCCAGGACTTTCCCGAACATGATCCGCACGATGCCGCATGCGGAGCGTGTCATCAGCCCCACGAACAGCGCACACCGGCCGAAGCCGTGCAGTCGTGCGCCACCGGCGGCTGCCACGCAGCCGCGGACACGCTCACGCCCTTCCATCGCGGCCTCGATCCGGGCGTGCTGGATCGCTGCCTGCTCTGCCACGAGGCGCACGACTTCCGCGTCGATGGCGAGAACTGTACGGCCTGCCATCAGGACATCGGTGGCGCCGGCATGCTGCCATCGCTGCTGCGGCACGCTGCACCGGTGCAGCGGCAGGACACCATGGAGTTCTCGCACGCCCGTCACGCCACGGTCACCTGCACGGCCTGCCACGAGACGGAGCGAACGCACGGCGGTGTCACGATCACGTCCGTCCGCGACTGCCAGGAGTGCCACCACACGGGCTCGCAGTCGGCGCGCTGCGAAAGCTGCCATGCGCCGGCCGACTACTCGGCACGCGAGACCGTGAACCGGACGCTGACGATGTCGGTCGGGGCACCGAAGGCGCGGCGGCTGCCGTTCGATCATGACGATCATGCTTCGGAATCGTGCGCGACCTGTCACGTCTCGTCGTTGACGCGCACGGCCGCGCAGGTCTCGTGCGAGTCGTGCCACGACGAGCATCACGAGACGGACGCGAACTGCATGGCGTGCCACGCACGGCCGCCGGCGCGCGCGCACTCGGCAGAGGCGCACGTCACCTGCACGGGCGCCGGCTGCCACGCCGCGGCGGAAATGCCGTTCGACGGCGTGCCGCGCACCCGCACCGTCTGTCTCGCATGCCACCAGGACCTCACGGACCACCGGCCCGGCCGGAACTGCGAGGACTGCCACGCGCTGCCTGCGCCGCGCTCCGGTCGCGGAGCGGCGCCGTGACCGTGCGTACCGTCTTCGCGGGCCTGCTGTTGCTGTGGCCCTGCGCGTCGGCCGCGCAGGACTTCCGTGGAGAACTTCGCTCGAACGGCCGCTACATCGAGGTGCGGCCGATCCGGCTCGATACCGTGGCTCGTGATCTGGTCTCGCCGGGAGTCGGCGGTCGGCTCGAGTTCGAGGGGCAGCCCGTCTTCTGCAACGCTTCCACTGGGACCTGCACGCGTTACGTGAGCGCACCGGTCGAGCACGCGGTGCTGCTCACGCAGGACGTGGCGTTCACCGCATGGGGCTTCGGCGTGACGGGCCTCAGTGCCACCGTGCTGCTGCGCGGCCGGGCGGATGCGGGTGGAGGATTCGACTGGCCGCGCGCGGACGACCCGTTCGATGCGATCCTCGCCTATGCCGAGCTGAACCGCGAGCGCTGGCGCGTGCGTGTCGGCCGGCAGCAGACCGCGGGCGGGCTCGGCTTCTCGAGCTACGATGGCGCCAGCGCGCTGTACGACGCTACAGACTGGCTGCGCATCGACGCCTACGCCGGCCGCAGCCTCGCCAGGGCGCTGTACGAGCCCCGCAACGAAGCGCTGCGCGGCGTCGAGGCCTTCCTGCCCGATGAGGGTGCAGTCATCGTGGGCGGCGCCGTCGAAGCGGATGTCGGCGCCACTACCACGGTGGCGGGACGGTATCAGCGTGAGATCTGGTGGGACCGCTCCGCACTGGTGTCGGAGCGCGCATCGGTGGACGCGCGCACCAGCCACTTCGCACCGGTGCGGCTGGCGGCGGCGTTCGACTACGACTTCGCGTTCGGACGGATCGGCAAGGCGCACATCACCGCCGCGCTGCCCGTGCCCGGCCGCGCGCTCGCGGTGGAAGCGATCGTGCGGCGGTACGTGCCGTACTTCGAGTTGTGGACGATCTGGGGCTACTTCAGTCCGGTGGGCTACCACGAGGCCGAGGTGGCGGCCGATTGGCAGGCTCGTCCCGGCCTGTCCGTGCGCGGCACGGCGGCCTGGCGCGACTACGAGGACACCGAAACGGTGGTCGTGCTCGATCCGCTCGAGGACTCCTCGCTGCGCGTCGAGGTCGCGGCGCGCTGGACACGGGATTCGTGGAGCCTCGACGCGTCCTATGCTCAGGAGCGCGGCTTCGGCGCGACCATGAGCGCGGCGGACGCTGCGATCTCCCGGGCGCTCTCGCCGCGCGCGACCCTGACCGCGAGCGGCAGCGCGTTCCAGCAGATCGAGGAGTTCCGCATCGGCGATGGCTTCGTGATCGGCGGCGGACTGTCGGCGGATGTCGAGGTGCTCGACCGCACGCACGTCAACGGTGGTGTCACGCTGTACCGCCAGACGTTCGACAACCGTCCGGGCGGAGCCGACTGGAATCAGATGCGCGCGTGGCTGGGGCTCCGTTTCGGGTTCGGCCGGGACGCGGGCCTGGGGAGCGGATCGTGAACGCGCGCGCGGTCGCAACGCTCGTGATGCTGGCCGGCCTCGCCGCATGGGCCGGCGCGGCCGGTCGTCAGGAGGACTTCCCGCACGCGGAGCACCAGCGCCTCTTCCCTCTGTGCACCGGCTGTCACGAGGGCGTACCGACCGGGGATCGCGCCGACTTCTATCCCGAGCCCGCGCAGTGTGCGGGCTGCCACGACGGACAGGAGCTCGCGCGCGTGGCATGGACGGGTCCCGACCGCGAACCTGACAACGTGCGCTTCGAGCACCCCGGCCACGCGGCGGAGGTGGCGCGGCAGGGCGAGGAGCTGGACTGCGTCGAGTGCCATGTGGATCCCGGCGCACCGCGCATGCAGGTCGAGCCCGCGGTCGCGGAGCGCTGTCTCGCGTGTCACGAGCACGAGGCGGAGAGCCACTACGTCGATGCGCAGTGCGGACGCTGCCACATCCCGCTGGCCACCACCGCATTCGACGTCGAGCGCGTGCTGGCGCTGCCCCTGCCGGATGATCACGACGGCGGCTTCGTGCTGGACCGCCACGGCGACCTGGCCGCGGCCGAGCCCGCGCGCTGCGCCACCTGCCACACGCGCGAACGCTGCACCGCGTGCCACGTGGACGCGGCAGGCGTGACCGAGATCGCGGCAATGCCGGACGCCGAGCCGCCGCTCGAGCTGCCATCGTTCCCGGCGCACTACCCGATCCCCGCATCGCACGAACGACTCGACTGGCTCTCGACGCACGGGACGGCCGCGACACGCCAGTCGTGCACGACCTGCCACACACGCGACGACTGCACCGCATGCCACGTCGCGCCCGCGCCGGCGCCGGTCGGCGCGCTGCCCGCGCGGGCGGACGTGCAGGCGC
>CAYUIG010000049.1:0-8694 GCA_964444685.1 uncultured Gemmatimonadaceae bacterium
GTGCACGCGGGACGGTCCGGCGAGGAGTACGACGGCCAGGAGGGCGTACTTCATTACTGCCTGCGCTGCTCGGGGGGAAGATGCGGTCGAGCCGCGGGGCACGCATCGGGCCGGAGGCCGGCCGACGGCCGGAACTCCTTGTGTCGCAGCCGCTGGCAGGCGGCGGTCCGGCTCCGATGCGTGCCCCGGCCGTACTCGAATGGTGACAGCCGGCTGTCGCCGTGAGGTGACGGTCAGGCGGTTAGTCGCAGCTCCCCGTGACGACGACGGTGCAGCGCGCATTGAACGTGACCTGACCGGTCACCTGGCCGGCCGCGCTCATCGCCGTGAACTGGATCGTTCCGGCCAGCCGCTGCTGCGACGATGTCGAGATCGTCATGGAGCCGCTCGAGGCCGCGAACGCCTGGCCGCCGGCGCTGCCGGCGAGCCAGAAGTCGGTCATGTCCGGCGTGTTCCCGGTAGCGTCGGCGATGGGATGCGTCCCCGTTCCGGGGCGTCCGGACACTTCACGGACCACGGTGGCCGAGGCCGAACCGCCGGTGCCGACGAGGACGATCGCGAATCCCGAGCCGGGTGCGGATGCGAACGTGGCCGCGCCTTCGTACGAGCCCGTAAGGGCGCCGCTGAACTCGACCTCGAAGCTCCCCAACGCGCCGTCGTCGTCGGGGTCGGAAATTCCGTTGCCGTCGCCGCCGCAGGTCGTGAGCACTAAGAGCAGCGGAGCGAAGTAAGCTGCGCGCATGGCCTCTCCCGGGTCGTGGGTCGTCTCCCGGGAATGACGCAACCCGCGGCAGGAATCCGCCAATCCGGGCGGCTCAGCTTCCCGGCGGCAGCATCGCCTTCACGTCCGGGTCGGCTTCCGCCCAGTTGACCTGCAGCTTCTCCCAGATCGGCGGCAGCGCCTCGGGTCGGCCCATCATGCCGTTGAGAATGGCGAGGCCGAACAGGTTGCGTGAGCGGTTGGGGCAAAGGCGCAGCACGTCCTCGATGGCGCGCGCGGCGTCCTCGAGGCGACCCTCGCCGATGTAGTACGACGCCAGCTCCTCGAGTGCGAAGAATCGTTCGGGCGGTCCGACGAATGCGTCGCGACTGCGTTCGAATTCTGCCGCGCGCTCGAGCGATTCGATGTACCTCGCCGTGTCGCCGGCGGCTTTCGCGACGAGCGCTTCGATCAGCAACGCGTTGGCTGCCGCCAGCGTTGCCGGAGTCGTACCGGCGCGCACGGACGCCGCCGTTTCGAGGAACGGCGCCGCGCGGTCGGCGAAGTCCAGGTCGCCGCGTCGTGCGGCGGCGATCACGCCCTGGTACTGCGCCATGGATCGGTACCCGCGTTCGCGATCGGATGCGGGAGGTCCCGGCGGAAACGCCGACACCGTCCGCATCAGGTCCCACTCGTCCGTCTCCGATGCGAACTGGAACTCGAGCCGCGCAACGATGAAGCGGGCATCCGGACTTGCATCGGCGAACCCGGACAGGATCGTACGTGCGGAATCGATGAGCGCACGCGCAGCCGCGAAGCGGCCCTGCTGGAGGTACGCGTACTGGAGCCACGTGAACGCGTGCCAGTCCGGACTGTTCTCGCGTCGCGACGCGGCCCACGCGCGTTCGTTCGAGTTCACGACGTCGCTCCAGAGGCCGAGCTGCAGATAGATGTGCGACGGCATGTGCAGCGCGTGCTCCGCGTCCGGCGCGATGCGGTCGTACGCGCGCGCGAAGTCGAGACCCTGTGCGGCGAGGCCGGGCGTGTCGTAGAGGTGGATGAGGTAGTGCGTCGCACCGGGATGTTCGGGATTCGTCGTCGCCACGCGCTGCGCGAGCGCGATCGCCTCCGCCGCCAGTGTGCGTCGTGCCGCGCCTTCCTCGTCATAGCTGGCCAGCAGCAACGCATGCGACGCGAACGCCGCGGCCTCCTGGTCCTCCGGGAACTGCGCGGCGTGTTCACGCATCGCGTCGGCGTACGCGCGTATGCGCTCGAGCTCGGACGCATCGCGATAGAAGATCTCGACCGCAGCGCCGAACGATCGTTCGTACGGAGTCCGCGCCTTCGCCAGCCGATCGGACTCCGATGCGCCGAGCTCCGCGAGCACCGCGCGTGACGACGCCAGGTCCTCCGTGCCCCAGAGCACGTGGCTGTGCGTGAGCGCCTCCGCCCAGTACGCCACGGCCAGCGATGGATCGGCTGCGCGTGCGGCGCGCAGCGACTCCTCCGCACGCTCGTACTCGAAGCTGTGCAGCAGTGCGATCCCGGTCTGGAACGCATCCTGTGCGTCGTGCGCGCCGGAGTTCGGGAAGTCGACCTTGCCGAGCACCGGTCCGTGCGTGTGCTGGGCACCGGCGAGGCCGGGGAAAGCAAGGATCAGGACGGCCGCGAGCGATCGCATCGGGACCTCGGCGAGAAGGGGTAGCCGAGAATTAGGAAGGCCGAGCCGGCCTCGGCAAGCGGACCCGACCCGGCTACGGAAAATCGACCCAATCCGCCATTCCACGATGCGCGCGGAGCCTCCAGCTTGTGGTGGCTTTCGCCACTCGCCCGGTGTGACTACATTGTAATTACACCGGGAGGGTGCATGAAGACGAGAATCGTGCGGATTGGCAATTCGCAGGGGGTTCGTATACCGAAGCCGCTCATAGAGGCTTCCGGCCTGTCCGAGGAAGTCGAGTTGGAAGTGCAGGACGGTGCCATCCTGATCCGATCGGCGGGCCGGCCTCGCGCGGGTTGGGAATCAGCATTCGCCCGGATGTCTGCTGCGGGAGACGATTCCCTCCTCGATCCCGAGGCAGCGGTGTCCGAGTGGGATGAGGCGGAATGGGAGTGGTGAAGCGCTTCGACGTGCATCTCGTTCAACTCGATCCCACGCTCGGGAGTGAGATCCGGAAGACGCGTCCCTGTCTCGTGATCAGTCCGGACGAGATGAACCGCCATATCCGCACGGTCATCGTTGCGCCGATGACGACACGTGGACCGAGCTATCCGACGCGTGTACCCTGCCGATTCCAGCGGAAGTCGGGGCATGTGGTCCTCGATCAGATTCGGACGGTCGATCGTGCTCGGTTGGTGAAGAGGCTTGGTCGCGTGGACGAGCGCACGCGGAAGGCCGTTCTCTCCGTTCTTGCCGAAATGTTCGCCGAGTAACCGCATTCCCTGACCTCGTCGCAGAAGCTGGAACACGGTCTCCCACGATTGCGTCGTGCGTCCGGGCGTCGCCGCTGCGCAATGTTCCGCAAGCAGTGAAAGAACGTCGACTTACGTCATCCGGCCCGAGGGGGCCCGGCGGTTGCCACACCTCCTTTCCGAGCTGTCCATTGTCTACACCAGCCGGAGGTCCGGCGTGAGGATGATCCCGGAGGAGCTGCGACTCGCGACGCGCGCTCTGATGCGCTCGCCCGGTTTCACGGTGGTGGCCGCGCTCACGCTCGTGCTGGGCGTGGGCGCGAACGTGGCGATCTTCGCGGTGGTGAACCGTGCGCTCGGGCCGCTGCCGTATGCCGCGCCCGATCGTCTCGTGCGGCTGTGGTCCAACCTTCCCGAGCGCAACCTCGAGTTCTTCTCGACATCTCCGCGCGACTACCTCGAGTGGCGCGTGCGCAACCGTTCGTTCGAAGCGATGGGCGCGTACGAGCGCGAAGCGCCCGCCGCGCTCACGGGCATGGGCGATCCGCAGGAGATCCAGCGCTCGCGGATCGCGGCGGACCTCGTGCCGCTGCTCGGCATTCAGCCCATGTTCGGTCGCACGTTCACGGCGGATGAGGCGAACGCGGAGGAGCGTCTGGCGCTCGTCGCCGAGTCGTTCTGGCGCACACAGCTCGGCGGCACTCCCGACGCACTCGGCCGTTCCATCGTGCTCGATGGCGAGCCGTACACGGTGATCGGCGTGATGCCCGCGTCGTTCGCGCTGCCGGTGAACGCGTCCACGATCTGGACGCCGCTGCGCCTGGTCCCCGACCCGGAGGGCGGCCGTTTCCTGCGCGTGCTCGCGCGCCTGCGTCCCGGCATTACGCCGGAGGCCGCCATCCGTGACATGCAGCGCGTGACGGCGGAACTCGCGGCGGAGTTTCCGGAGCAGAACGCGAACTGGACGATCACGCTGCGACGGCTCGACGAGAACGTGCTCGGCGAGAACTTCCGTCCGGCCATCCGTATCCTCGCCGGTGTCGTTGCACTCGTGCTGCTGATCGCGTGCGCGAACGTGTCGAACCTGATGCTCGCGCGGCTGGCGCGGCGCCGTCAGGAGGTGGCGGTGCGCGGCGCGCTCGGTGCTTCGCGCAGGCGACTCGCGGGGCAGTGGCTCGCGGAAGGCGCGATGCTCGGGATGATGGCCGCGCCCGCGGGTGCGCTGCTCGGCCTCTGGGGTGTCGCACTGCTGCGCGCGCTGGGCTCGGACCAGGTGCCGCGCGTCGCCGGCATCCGCATGGGCGGCGACGAGGTGCTGTTCGCGATCGTGCTCTCGCTGGGCGCGGGACTCGTGCTGAGCGTGCTGCCCGGCGCGATCGCGGCTCTTTCGGGCCGTCGCGCGCACATCGGCGATACCGCGCGCGTGCACGGCGGCCGGGGCGCGGAACGGCTGCGCGGCGTACTTGTCACGAGCCAGGTCGCGGTCGCGGCCGTGCTGCTGGTCGGCGCGGCGCTCATGCTCCAGAGCTTCCGGCGGCTCCAGTCGCTCGACATGGGGTTCGACGCGCAGGGCATCAGCTACGCGATCGTGTCGCTGCCGGACGCTCGCTACCCGGAGCCCGCACGGGTCCCATTCTTCGCCGGTCTGCTGGAGCGGGTGCGCGGCATACCGGGCATCGAATCGGCAGCCGCGGTCTCGAGCGCGCCGTTCGCGGGCCCGAACTCCGCCACGGTGATCCTGCCCGAGCACGAAACCGCGCAGTACGGCGAGGCGCCGGATGCGGACTACCGGGTGGTGACGGCGGACTATTTCGAGACGCTGCGCATCCCGCTGTTGCGCGGCCGCGGATTCCGGGCGGGAGACAACGAGAAGACGCTGGAGGCCGTGATCAGTCGCACGATGGCGGAGCAGTTCTGGCCGGATGGGGATGCGGTGGGCCGTCGCTTCCGCATCATGGATCCGGTGAACGGCCCGTTCGTCACGGTGCTCGGCATCGTGGAGGATGTACGGCACTACGATCTGAGCGGGGATCCGCTGCGCCCGATGATGTACCTCCACCATGCCTTCAACGCACCCGCGCCGCGCATGACGCTGCTCGTACGCACGCGCGGCGGTGCGGGGGATGTGGGCCGCGCGATTCGAGCGGAGGTCGCGGCGCTGGATCCGCTGCTGCCGGTGTCGACCCAGGGGAGTTACGAGGAGCTCGTCGGAGACGCGTTCGGGCAGCCACGCTTTCGTGCGACGCTGTTCGGCACGTTCGCGGCGCTCGCCCTGATCCTGTCGGGCGTCGGGCTCTACGCGGTGATCGCCTACGCGGTCGCGCAGCGGACGCGGGAGCTGGGCGTGCGCATGGCGCTCGGCGCGCGCGTCGCGCAGGTCGTGCGCATGGTGATGGCGCGCGGCCTGACGCTCGCATCGGCCGGGCTCGCGATCGGGCTGCTCGGCGGATACGCGGGCTCGCGGCTTATCGAATCGATGCTGTTCCGCACGGAGCGCGCGGATGCCGCGGCCCTCGCCGCCGTGGCGGTCGCGCTGTTGGCGGTGGCGGCGATGGCGTGCCTGGTGCCGGCGCGCAGGGCCGCGCGACTGGAACCCGCGCGCGCACTGCGCGACTGAGTCAGCGGCTCAGGAAACGCAGCATCGCGTCGTGGACGATCGCGGACTGCTCCATGTGCGGGAGGTGGCCGGCGCTGTCCACGCGCAGCAGCTCGCCATCGGTCAACTCGACTACGCGCGGCGCCGCCGTGATCGGAACGGTGCGGTCCTGCTCGCCCCAGATGATCAGCACCGGTTTGCCGTTGGCCTTCAGCGCTTCGAAGTCGGCCGTGGGATCGTGCGGGCCGAAGTGCTGGAGGGTGGATGCGATCGCGTGGGCGAAACCGCGATACTGCATCTGCTCGTGGTAGCGGTCCACCCAGTCGGGATATCGCTCCGGATGCAGGAAGTCGGTCAACTGACCTTCGGGCATCTTTGGCACGCGGAACGTCCGGATCGACCACTCGCCGTACACCGGCCATGCTGCCCGACCGGGATTGGACGCGCTCGATGCGGGATCGACGAGGATGACGCGGTCCACACGGTCCGGGTAATCCGCGGCGAACGCCGGCACGATCTTCCCGCCCATCGACAGTCCTGCCAGCGTTACTGGCTCGCGTACGTCGAGTGAGTCCAGCAGCTCGCGGAGCTGTCGCACGAACAACCCCCGGTCGTAGTCGATGTCCGGGCGATCCGACCAGCCGCGGCCGTACTGGTCGTAGCGGATCACGCGATAGCCCGCGTCTTTCAATACCTCGAAAGTCGGGTCCCAGATGTAGAACGGGACCGAGAACCCGTGCACGAGCACGACAACTTTTCCGTCGGCCGGTCCCGCCTCCTCGTAGTGTGTGACGCCGTCCGAGAGCGTGACGTACGTGCCGCCGATCTCGGCGCGTGCCGCCGCATCGAGTGTCTCGCGCTCGGCGGAGCGCAGCGCGGGCAGCGCTGCCGCGCCCGCGAGCGCGACCATGATCAGAACCAGGAGTCGTCGCATGCCCCACGCTAGCGAATCGGCGCGGGCGGTGCCAGCAGACCGGGATCCGCGCGCGTGCCACCACTCAGGGTGCGCAGGTACGCCACGAGCTGCCGCTTCTCGCGGTCGCTCAGCTTCAGCCGCTCCAGCTCGCTCTCGCCCGCCGGCGCTTTCGGGGCGCGATCGTAATGCGCGACCACTTCCTCGAGCGTGGCGAACTGGCCCGCGTGCATGTACGGCGCGCGCTCGGCCACGTTGCGCAGCGAGGGCACCTTGAACGCACGCTCGAGCTCCGGTGCGTCGACGACCATGTAGTCGAGCTCCGCGCAGCTCGCGGGGTCCGCGTCGCTCCAGCGGCTGCGGCAGGTGAACTCGTCCTCGAGCACCAGCCTTGCACCCGCCATGCGGCCCGCATCGTACGGCAGGTCCGCGCGCGCGGGCACGCCGGTGTTGTGGAACTCGTTGTTCGTCAGCAGCGGACCGTTGTGGCAGCGGATGCACTGCGCCTTGCCGATGAACAACCGCAGCCCGGCCTCCTCGTCACGGGTGAGGATCCCCTCCGCGTTGTCCGGGAGTGCCGCCGCGTAGGCGTCGAAGCGCGACGGGCCGTACTCGAGTCGTCGCTCGTAGGCGGCGATGGCCTTGCCCATGTTCACGAACACGGCCGTGACGCTGTCCGGCTCATCGAGTGCGGGCACCGGCCCGAAGACCGCTTCGTACTCCGCGCGATAGTGCTCCGCAACGAGGCGCGCGTATTGTGCCCGGTTGCCGCCGTGTTCGACCGGGCTCTCGAGCGGGCCGAGCGCCTGCGACCACTGGCTGTCCTTGCGGCCGTCCCAGAACAGGAAGGGCGCGTGCGCGGTGCCGGCGATCGGCATGGTGCGCCGGTTCGTTGTGCCGACGCCCTGCGCGAGCGCGGTGCCGTCCTGGAACTCGCGGTCGGGGATGTGGCAGCTCGCGCACGACACCTTCCCGTTCGAGCTCAGCCGCGTGTCGAAGAACAGCTTGTGTCCGAACTCCACGGCGCGCGGATCATCGGCGACGCGGTTGGTCGGGTCCGCGGGCACGGGTCCGAGCTCGTCGAGCGCGAGAGACTTGATCGTCTCGATCTCCTTGGCGGTCCAGCGGCCGGCCTGCCGGGCGGCGGCCGCCGTGAGGACGGCGACCGCGCCGGCGAGGATGGCAATGCGGAGGGCGGTTCGCAGGGTCATCGTCGCCTCCACCCTCAGAGGTCCAGGTTGAAGGTCACGGTGTCGCTGCCGACCGCGACCTTGAACTCCCACCAGCCGCCCATGTTGAAGCGCACGCCCTCGATCACGTAGACCCCGTCGCCGGGGTTGGCGGTGACCTTCGGGCGGGTGGGCAGGCCGTGGCCGTGCTCGGGCATGCCGCCATCGATCGCGACCGTGGCACCGTCGACCGGGCTGCCGGACGCGTCGGTGATGCGCACGCGCACCGTCTGGAGCTTGCGGACCTTCAGCGCCACGTCCGGCTGGAGCGTGGCCATGTACGCGCCGCTCTGCGACGCGCGCGGCCCGAGCCCGAACTCGCTCTCTGCGGGGCGCACGGCGCCGGTGCCGCCGATTCCGAACATGTGGCCGACGTGGGCGCAGCCGCCGATCGCGAGCGTGGCTGCGGCGAGGAGCATCAGGGTCTTCTTCACGATTTCCTCCTGTCATCTCGGTTGCATTCGCTGCGTGGAGGAAATCTGCTTTGCGGGTGGCGTTGCCGATTGAATGCCGCGACCGAGTTCCTTGGACGGAGTACGCGAGTTCCTTGAACGAACCGGCTGCGGGCGGTAGCGTGGGCGCCCATGAGCGACGACGCCCCTCACGGACTTGCCCGGTGGTACGTCTGGGACGGTGGCTTCCTCGCCGTGGGGCACAGCCGCGGCGTGGTGCCGCCGCACTCCCATCACGCGATACAGCTCTGTCTGGGTCTCGACCGTCCTGTTCGGATCCGGGACCCCGAGAGCGAATGGCGCTCCGGCGGCGGCTTCCTCGTCCGGCCCGACGCGCCGCACAGCTTCGATGGCGATGGCGTGCCGGCCGCGATGCTGTTCGTCGAGCCGGA
>CAYUIG010000049.1:8794-24205 GCA_964444685.1 uncultured Gemmatimonadaceae bacterium
GCGGACGCGCCGTACATCGCGCCCGCGATCTGTCCGCACACCGCGCCGGTCGTATCCGCATCATCGCCAAGGTTGACGGCGTTCAGCACGGCGCTGCGGAAGTCGTTCGTATGGTGGACGGCCCAGAGTGCGGCCTCGAGCGACTGCACGACGTAACCCGTGCCGCGGATCTCCGGAGGCTGCTTCGTTCGAAACGATCCGCTCGCGATTTCCGCCACGCGCGGACTTAGATCTTCCGGTTCGGACCACTCGGCGCCATCGAGTATGCGCACGATGATGGCGGCCATGTAGCGACACGCATCGATGGCCTCGCGCGCAGCGTGCGTCGTCCGCGAACTGTCCGCGGCACGTGCGATCGCGGTGGACGCGTCGCCCGAAAAGAACAGCGGGATGGGCGCGAGGCGCATGATCGAGCCGTTGCCCGCGGTGCTGGCGGCTTCATCTCCGCTGAACGGTTCACCCGTGCGCTCGAAGCGTTCGAGTGCGGCGCGCGTGGTGTTACCGATGTCGAAGCAACGGCCCGTGCTCGACAGATAGCCTTCGCGGTACCAGCGCAGGTAGCGGCGCATCTGGTCGAGCGGATCGAAGCCGCGCTGCTCGACCAGGCTCTCGGCGAGACACAGTGCCATGGACGTGTCATCGGTCCATTGGCCGGGGGCGAGGCCGAACGTGCCGCCGCCGAGCATGCGGTCGATCGGCTCGAACGTGCCGGGCGCGCGGAACTCGAGCGTGGTGCCGAGTGCGTCGCCTATGGCGAGGCCGAGGAGCGCGCCGCGGTAGCGGTCGCGTCGATCGGTCACTGCGTTGCGCGCCAGAGTGCGTCTTCGAGTCCACGCAGGCCGCCGGTGTTCACGAACTCGCAGCGAATGCCGGCGGAATTGCACGCGTCGCGGATGGCTTCACTGACGGAGTGTCCCATGAAGCGGATGCGCAGCAGCACGAGGCCGTAGCGCCCCGAGCGGATGCGTCCGGCGTATGCCGCGATGTCGTCGCTCTCAGTGCGAAAGCTCTCAGCGACATCGACTTTCGCACCGGTCAGCTCTACGAGCGCTTCCGTGTAATGCGGCTTCTCGAAGCCGCCCACGATGAGGATCGAGCTGTTCTTCAGTCGTGCACGCACGTGCTCCGCGCGGCGCTCGCGGTCGCTGGTCCGCCACTCGTCCAAAGCCTGCACGTCCCGCCATGCGGCTTCGACGCGGGCGGTGGCCTCCTTCAGCCATTCGGGCGCGGTGCCGCCTGCCGCGGCCATGAGCCCGCGTGCGCGCTCGATCGCGTCGGTGGCATCGCCCAGGTCACCGGTCCTGGATGCATCGTATGCGAGTTCGACGAGAAGGTGTGCGGCCTCCTCCGTGCGGCCCGCTTCATCGAGACGGTCCGCGAGCCTGTGATGCAGCCGGTCGCGGTGCGCGCGCGACAGGCGGTTCGCGGCCATCTTCAGTCGTGCGATTGCCTCGTCGAGCCGGCCCGTGCCGGCCAGGTTGTTGATGCGGTGCTCGAGGAGGTCGAAGAGGTCGCCGCTGTCGTCATCGGGAGCCAGCTCGATGGCGGCGTCCGCGATCACCGGCTGGGAGAGGCGGAGCGTGCGCCGGCGCTCCTGGAGGAAGCTCCACGCCTCCTGCTGATCCCCGGTGTGCAGGAAGAAGTGCTCGGCCGTATCGGCAATGAGCTCGGGAGACGTGAGCCGCCGGCCGACGCGCTCGAGGATCGCGTGCAGGTCGTCGCCGTCCGGAATGCGTGACATCAGCTCGCGCACGAACCTGTCCAGCTCGGGCGGCTGAATCTCGTCCAGCAGCTTCAGCAGCTGGTCCAGACGGTTCTCCTCCTCGAGGTCCACGTTCGCGAGCAGCGCCGCGGCCGCGCGCACGTTCCCGCGACGCACGTGTTCGGCGATCAGCAGGAACCGCGCAGCATCGTCGAGGCGCTCCGTGTCGAGTGCGCGCAGCGCGTCGTACGCCGCCGTCGCGTCACCGGTGTCGTGAAGCAGGATGGCGCGCCGCTCCGCGATGCGATGTTCGTCGGGGAGCAGTCGCAGGAAAGATTCCGCAACACGCAGCTCGCGGACGGGATCCACGAGTCCGCGCGTGGCCTGCCACGCATCGAGCAGTGCGGTTCGTTCGATGCTCACCGCTTCGCTCGTGCGCGTGGCGGCCGCTTCGGTGCGCGGGGCGGGGAAGCGCAGCACCAGCGCGGTGTGCTGCGCCGGATTCGGCGACAGCTGCACCGTGAGCTCCGGCGCCGGGCCGGTCGCGCGCAGCTTCACGACGCTCTCCCCATCCCGGGGGACGTCAGCCGGTGCCGCCGCCTTGAGGGAATCCTTCGATGTGATCGCTTCCAGCTGGAGCGCCGCGAGTGCTTCATCCGTCATATGCGGATTGTGGAAGCGCAGCAACAGCTCCGCTTCGACTCCGCGCGGCAACGGCTCGCGCCGCGCCGCGTGCAGCTGGCCGTTCACACGCAGGCCGGCCGAGCGGAAGAAGGCAGAGTCGGCGTATGGACGTTCGCCTTCGCCGCCTTCGATGCCGAGCGCAGCATCGATCGCGCTCTTCCACCCCGCGTCCTCGTCCTCATCGAACCATGCGACGAGCCGCGTGTCGTCCCGGCGCGGCGCCACGAACTTCTCGCCGGGCAGGTCTCCGTTCTGAGCATCGCGCAGCGCCCGGGCGAACCCTGACCGATCGGATGCGCCGATCCACGTCCCCAGCTGCACCCACAGCCGCAGCGACAGCGGCTCCCAGCGCGCCTCCACCACCTCGCCCGCTCTCACAGGAGCGAACGTCGTGTATGGCCGCTCCGTCAGAACGAATGCGGCGCGATCGCCGCGCGCGATCGTCCCTTCGTCGAAGTACTCCGCCGCCACCCACGACCGGTTCCACGCAACCTCCACGACCGTGCCGCGTTCCGCCGCGAGGAGGTGGAGGTTCTGCTGGCGGTACAGAGGCCGCCGCGCCGACTTGAAGAGATAGATCGCAGGCTGATACGTGGACTGTCCCATAGGAGCATTATAGGGCCATGCACTGTCTTCCGCAGCGCTCGAAGCGTCAGGGGGCGAGTGCAGATTTCTGCCCCTGACGAGGGATCACTCCGCGTTCCCGCGGGAACGTCAGGCTGAGCGGATCGCGTCGAGGATTGCAGCGGCGATGCGTGCGCCCCCGCGCTCGCTCGGCTCGATCGGGTTCCAGTAGTGCTCGCGTTGATTGCAGACGCGCCGCAGGTCGACGACCGGGATCGAGCGGTCGGCCGCGGCCTCGAGGATCTCGTGATCGAAGATCCGGAGTGCAGT
Organism: uncultured Gemmatimonadaceae bacterium; assembly: GCA_964444685.1. Classification (GTDB taxonomy): domain Bacteria; phylum Gemmatimonadota; class Gemmatimonadetes; order Longimicrobiales; family RSA9; genus CAYUIG01. The sequence goes on from CAYUIG010000049.1 coordinate 12,075, forward strand.
CTCGATCATGGCCGCTTCAGGCTCCGGGAACGCTCCGCCGTAGACCGTGCATACGATCGCGGGCAATCCGACGCTCGCTACCTCATCGAGTGCAGTGCGGTACTCCTCCCCGAACGCCAGTGCGCGGTCGCGAACGCGCATCAGCGCTTCGCCAACAGTGGTTGCGGGTTCGCGCAGCATATCGAGGTGCGTCAGCAGATCGTTGCCGCCGACGCTCAACGCGACGTGTGTGACCGGCGTGCGCGCGTGCAGTGCCCGCAGGCGGCGGAGCTGGTCCGGAATCGCCGCGGTCGTGGCACCATCCACCGCGAGCAGGGTGGCGTGACCATGGTCACCCAGGAGCTCTTCCAGGTGTGTGACGACGTCGGGTCCGCCGTCCGTGTAGGCGGCGTTGTCGAAGGTCGAATCACCGAGCAGGGCGATGTGGATCATCGTTGTGCGCCTCCCTGGCGGAATATGGTACATCTCGGGGGTGATCGCCCGCGAGGCTTGCCGGGCGGAGCCGCGGACACGTAAGCTCGCGGCCGAATCGACTGGACTCCACGACACCCGACCCGGCGGACCCCATGACGAATCTGGATCGCGCGAGGCGATACATCGAGGCGGTCGAACGAGGCGTGTACGGCGACGAGCTGGCGGCCTTCTTCACGCCGGACGTGATACAGGAAGAGCTGCCGAACGCGATGACGCCGAAGGGGGCGCGGCGTGGGCTGGAGCAGATCCTCGAGTCCGCGGAGCGCGGGAAGAAGCTGATGGTGTCGCAGCGATACGCGATCCGCAGCATGATCGCAGACGGCGATCAGGTGGCGCTGGAAGTCGAGTGGAGCGGGAGGCTCGCGGTACCGGTGCCGGGCATACCCGCAGGCGGAGTGATGCGTGCGCACATCGCGATCTTCGTGTTGTTCCGTGACGGCCGGATCGCGGCGCAGCGCAACTACGACTGCTTCGAGCCGGCGTGAACGAAACGCCGGTGCGGGTCCTCGCGGCGGTGATCCGTCGCGGCGGCCGCTACCTCCTGTGTCGCCGGCCTGCGCACAAGCGGCACGGCGGGCTGTGGGAGTTCCCGGGCGGGAAGATCGAGGCCGGTGAGTCCCTGTACGACGTCGCCAGCAGGGAGCTGCGTGAGGAGCTGGGGGTGGAAGTGACGCGGTGTGCAGAAGCTCCGCGCTTCGAAACCCGGGATGCCGGCTCTCCGTTCGTGATCGAATTCACAGACATCGAGATTCGCGGCGAGCCGCGCGCCCTGGAGCACGAGGAAGTGCGCTGGGTGGAAGCGGACGAGCTGGATGCCATGGATCTGGCCCCGGCGGACCGGCTTTTCGCGCAGTCGCTGCGAGAGACCTGACGGCGCACCTCTTGCTCTTGCAAGGGGGCGAGAGCGGGCAGCCGGACCGGGACGACCGGATCCGCTGAGACGGATAGACGCGACGCAGCAGGAGACGCCCGCGGCCCGACCGGCTGCGGGCGTCTCTGCGTGAGGAATCAGGATTCGGCGCGTCGCCGCAGCACGCCCGAGACGGTGAGCAGCGCGATCGATACGAAGAGCGCGCCGACAGCAGTATAGAGCGCCTGGCCGATCTTCCAGATCCACGGCTCGAGCCAGAAGCCTGCCTGCGCGGGGCGCGTCCCCGCGATCTGGCAGCGGCGTTCCTGTCCGAAGTCCAGCACCGGAATCATGAGGTCTGCGGGATAGATCCAGCGCGAGATGTTGTCGCCGCAGCGCACGCGTGTGCGCGTCTCCCCTGATGGGAACTCCACGACGCCCAACTCCACGGGTGCGGTCGTTTCATCGTCACCGGCCGTCGCAGGCACACCGATGGTCGCAGCCGGAGTGAAGTCGACGACGAGCAGGCCTGCGCTGTCGAGCCACGATGTCGTGGCAACGCCTGCGAGCCAGAAGATCAGGGTGCCCGCGAGTGCGCGCAGCGGACTCAGGCCGTAGCCGAAGCAGAGGCCGAAGAGCCTGTTGAACAGCCGGCGCATCGGATGCGGCTCGATCGCCGTTTCGATGTCGAGTTTGCGCGTCAGGATCTTGCGCGCGTTGCGATCCGCGCCCTCGTTGCGGAACGCCGTCGCGAGCACCTCGTACGGGTGCGGCCGGTAGTCGTCGTTCGTGATGCGGCCGTCATCGTACTGGAGGGCGAGCCATTTCATGCGCGCCTCGACACGCTCGTCGGGAGCGGGCAGGAGCTTCGGGAAGATCCTGCGGCGCGTGCGCGGTGACTGTGCTGCGGCCGCGGCAGGCAGGGGCGGATCGCCTTCCGCGGCGTTCTGCACACTCGGCGCGAGGAATGCGCGTACGACCGGTGCGAGTGTCGCGAGCATCGCGCGTCGCTCGGGCACATTTCCTGGGACCGCCTCCCATCCATCGTTCCCCCACGGGGACGAAGCGAATGGATCGTCCGCGTCCGCAAGGCGAAACGGTCCGACGTGACGGACGCGCAGCGCGTGCGGGTGCTCCTCGTCGAGCTCGACCGAATCCGAGAACACCGGACCGGGACGAACGCGAATCTCGGTGTCCTGGGACAGCGCCGATTCCTCGTCGGCGACGAGCACCGTGAAACGCGCGATGAAGTCGGCGCCGTCGTGTTCGATCTCCACAGGTCGTGCCGCGATGCCGTTTGCGTCGGCCCACGGTCCCGGCTCCAGGATGGTGACGGGTGCGCGTCCCCTGCGCGTGCTCCAGAGTCCGACACGCATCATGTCGAGTCGCGCGGAGTCGGAATCGATGCGCGGCGGGCCCAGCAGTGCGTCGGGGAAGCGCGGCTGCGTCACCCGGCCTCGGTCGCCGGAGAGCAGCAGCAGGCCGGGTGGCAGGCCGTTGCGGTTCAGCGTCGTATCGGACGCTTCCGCGTCGCGCCACAGGAACGTGACGACGCCGGGAACGAAACGATCGAAGCCGAGGTCGTCGCCGCTGGCGGAGAGATTGAGGGGCGCGATGGCCTCGACGATCCACCAGCCCGGATACGCGGCGAGCCGGCGTCGGCGCATGCGCGTGGCGCGCTCGAGCCGCTCTTCGAGCTGCAGGCCGAGCAGGCGCCGACGCGCGCGCGGGGCGATGCCTTCGGCCGATGTGCGGCGCGGTGCACGCGCATACGTGAAGCCGTCGAGCTGGAGCCGGAAGCGGCCGGACCAGGCGCGGCCGTCATCATCATCGAGGCGGTCGGCGCGGGCGTCCTGAAGCGAAACGACGGTGGGCGGCGGCGTGAGTCGCGACTGCAGAAGGGCAGCGATACGCGTGCGCTCCGGATCCTCGACGTCCTCCCACTGGTCCTGAGCGACAGACTGCGGAAAGGATGCACCGGTTGCGCGGCGGCCGAAGCGGAACGGGCTGATGCAGATCTCATCCGGCTTCGAGATGGCGCCGATCGGCCGGTCGTCCAGCATTTCGACCATGCCGTCGGGTCCGATGTCGAAGTCGGCGGCGAAGAGGCCGGTGCCGTACAGTACGGTGCCGGTGGCGCGGAACCGCCCGTCCGCGCGTCTCACCTCGATCGGCGTGATGGACGCGGACTCCGGATCGGCGAGCCGGCTCAGGATGTCCTCGTGCGGATCGATGACGCGGAACGAACCTTCGTCGCCCCACACGTAGCTCGTGAAGATGCGCAGGTAGTCTTCAGCCTGCCGTTCGTTCTCGAGCACGAGCGCGCCGGTTTCGTTGAGCTCGTGGAAGACGTCGGAGTTGCCGGTGAGGAGCACGGCATCGCGGCCGTCGTCACGCGCGAGGAAGGCCACGGCAGCGGGTCCGGGCGGAAGCTCGGTTCCGGGATCGGCGATCTGGAGCACGGTGCGCAGGGCTGCCACGCCCTCGATGAGCTGCCACCCCGGGTAACAGGACAACCGGCGCCGGCGCATCGCGAGGAACTCGCCGTGCCCCGACGACACCGGAGCGTGATCGCCGACAGCGCGCAGGCTGCGGATCGCGAGTTCGCCGCCGATCTGCGCGTCCTGCATCGAGATGCTGGGCGGGTCCTTCCAGTCGCCGCCGCGGAGCGCGACGCTGTCGAGCGTGAAGTTGCCCGTTACATGCGCCTGGCGGATGTCGCACGACCCACCCAGCAGCACTGCTTCCATGCGCAGGCTGCCGCCCACGCGCAGGCGCTGCGCATCGAAGGAGCCGCGCACGCGTGCACCGACGAGGGTCAGCTCCTGTTCCACCTGTGCGTGCCGCAGCGACACCGGCCCGTGGAAGACCGGCCCGGAGAAGGAAGCACTCCCGAGGACTCGCATCCCCTGCGCGGAGAACACCGTATCCGGGAAGCCCGAGCCGATGACACCTGCCACGTGCAGCGAGCCATCGATGCGCGTCTGGTCGAGCGCGATGTCGCGCGTGCTGAAGTGGGCGGCACCGATGTTCTGGAACAGCAGGTCGCCACCGATGTGCGAGTCCGTCAGCAGGACGCCGCTCGCGATCCGCGCGCCCGTGAAGTAAATGGTGGCCCGGATGCGCGCCTGGCGCGCGGCCACGTAGCCCTCTGACGTCAGCCGGAAGATTGCGTCTCCGTGATCCGTGCCTGCGCGAGCGGACGTCGCGCGCTGTGAAAGGAAGATCGGACCGTCCACGACCGCGGTGTCCAGCCGGAGCTGCGCCGCCATGTCCGGTACGACCTCCTCTTCCGGGTCGAACACAGGTACACAGGCGTCCACCGGTTCCGCCGAGCGGTCGAACGGTCCTTCCATGCTTGCGCCCGACAGATCCAGCGCGCCGCCGATGTGCGCGCCGAAGAAGTCGATCGAGCCGCGCACGAGAAACGGCCGCGGCCGACCGCTCTCATCCAGCCCCGCGCGCAGCATGATGTTCGCCACGCGCATGCCGGCCGCGGCAAGGGCCACGTTCTCGCCGGAGGTGAGCAGCGCGCCCTCGGCCCATAGGTCGCCCCGCAGCTCGGAGGACTGGAGGTCCACACCGCCACGGGCCTCGAAACCCGGCTGGAGGTGGACGGTACCGAGCAGCGCCGACGAAAGGTCGAGCGCGTAGATCCGATCGCGCGCGGTCCGATCGCGCCGAGGGCGAACGGGGCTGCGCAGACGCGCGCGCGCCGCAACGAGTCCGCCGGGGAGCTGCGCACCGTGCATGTCGACGCGGCAGTGGCGGTGCACGGGATGCACGCCTTCCAGCACTACCTCCGCATCCACGCGGACGTGCCGCGCCGCGAGCAGCGGCAGCGCGCTGTCCGTGAGATCGATGCGGCGGATGTGCACGTTGGTCAGATCGATGCCGTCGCGGATCGTGCAGTTGCGCAGCACGAGGCCGGGCAGCGGCGCGCCATCGGCGCACGCGGCATCGCGCAGGTCGAGCAGCCCGACGATCTCGGCGTTCTCGATCACGACGCTGTCCGGCCCGCGCCCCGCGCGGCGTGCACGATCCGAGAGCATCAGCCTGCGTACGACGTGCGCACGAATCACCGGCCGTTGTGCGCGCCGCTGCGAGAATGCGCCCGCGCGCCCTGACAGGATGCGCCGGATGAGACGCCGCTCGGCCTCGGTCGGCTTGCGCACGTGGTGCGTCACTGGGCGTCCTTCGTCGTGGCGACGGGTCCGCCGCCGGTTGCGACCAGCGCACGTACATCCTCTCCGGTCAGCTCCTGCCGCTGCTTCAGCGCATCGCCAATGGCGTGCAGCGTCGGCAGGTGTTCGGCGAGCCGGCCGCGGATGGAGATGTAGGCCTCGCGCAGGATGAGCTCGGCCTGCTCTTCGTGACGCTCACGAGGGCGTGCGGACCACAGCAGGCTGCCGTTCGGAGCCAGTCCGGTCTGCGAGACGAGTTGGAGCGCCGTCTGTGTGGCTGCGGCCAGGTCACTGGTGGTGGAGGGGCCGCCCGCGCCGCCGCTGACTCCGTCGTCTCCGAATAGCAGCTCCTCCGCAGCGCGGCCCGCGAGCATGATCTCGATGCGCTCGATCATCTCGGCACGCGTCACGATGCGGCGGCCGGACGGCACGCGCGCAACGAACCCGAGCGAACCGTCGGAGCGCGGCACGATGGAAACGAAGCCGATGTCGTGCCCGCCACTGCTGGACAGGCATGCGGCGAGGGCGTGGCCGGCCTCGTGCGCGGCGACGCGGCCGATCTCCTGCGGACCGAGTCGCGGCACCGCGTCCGGGTCGCGCGGCATGCCGAGCACTTCGGCGAACAGGTCCAGCTGCGCAATCGGGCGCCGCGCCTTGCGCGCGCGCCGTGCCGCACCACGCACCATCATCTCCACGTCTGCGCCCGTCATGCCGAAGGCGAGACTGCCAAGGGCGCGCGTGTCGACGTCTGCTGCAACGCCACCGGCGTGCCGATAGCGGGCGAGGTAGTGCTCGAAGATGGAAGCGAGCGCGTCGATGCTCGGGTACGGGATCTCGATCATGCGATCGAGGCGGCCGGCGCGGCGCAGAGCGGGGTCGATGCGATCCGGATGGTTGGTAGCGGCGAGCACGATCACCGGCGCCGTCGGATCCATGCCCTGCATCTGCTCGAGCAGCGCATTCACCACTTCGATGTGGTACTGCGCGTTATCTCCGGACACCAGCTCACGGCTGCCGATGCTGTCGATCTCGTCGATGAAGAGGATCGCCGGAGCGAAGCGCCGCGCCTGCGCGAAGTCGGAGCGCATGGCGCGGATGTGATCGGACAGGTGGCCGGCGGCCTGCCAGCTCGCGGCGCTCGCACTCACGAACTTGATGCGGCAGTCGCGCGCGATCGCGCGGGCGAGTGTGGTCTTGCCGGTGCCGGGCGCGCCGGCGAGGAGGACGCCGCGGTCGACGTCGTGCCATGGGAGCCGGCCGGCGATCGCATCGTGGATGTCGGCGATCAGGTCTTCGGCGAACCGCCGCGCCTCGGCCAGGCCGTGCAGGTCGGAGAGGCCGAGCGCATCGGCGGGATCGACCGCGCGCATGCGTTCGGTCACACGCTCGCGCAGGAACACGAGCGCCTCTTCAGGAGCGAGCTTCAGCTCGTGCGGCTGCTCGAGATCGGAGTGCAGGATCTGACGCACCCAGTGCGTGCCGCCCTGTTTCCAGTCGGGTGGGAGCGGCCGGCCGAACGTGCGCTCGAACACCGTCTCGAACAGTTCGGGCGTGAGCGGCGGCAGCTCGAGCACGAGGTCAGCGATGCGCCGCAGCGGCTCCGGCACGTCGAGCACGTCGAAGCAGCCGAAGAGTGCTGCGACGTTGCGTGACGTGAGTTCGTACGAAACGCGCTCGGCGTCGGTGATGCTGCGATATGCGTGGAAGGAGAGTGTGAGCAGCCCCTGCGGGGGCACGTCCACACGCAGCCGCGTGTCGTCGTGGCCGTCCGCGTTGCCGCGAACCTTGCGCGGCCGCTGGTCGACGGGGAGGTGCTCCGTGATGATGTCGGCAACGATCTCCTCGACGAACGGGATCGTGCTCTCGATCACGACGATCGGAGACGCCGTGGCGCTCAGCCGTGCGAACGCCTCGAGCGCACTCCGCTCCGGGTCCGTGCGATTGAAGTGTGCGAGCAGGCGGTGGCCGGCCTCGTTCTCGAGCGCATGAACGAGCATGGCCTCCACGAGCACGCGCTGCACCGAGAGTGCGCCGCGGGCCGCTGCGGGTGCGGCTTCCGTCAACGGCAGCAGCGGAGCCGGAGGCGCCACGACGAAGATCGGCGGCCACGTCGGCAGTGACACATCCTCGTCGAGCTGGATCTCCGCGTCCTCGAGCATCTCGATCATGCCCGCGGGCTCCACCGCGAACTCCGCGCGGAAGAGGCCGCTGCCATACGCGACGATGGCTGCGTACAGCAGCCGACCCTCCGGGTCGATACCGAGGTGCTGGATCTCCTGGGCGTGAACGACCACACGTGCATCGATCTCCGGCCTCTCCGCCATCGCGATGGGACCCGGCTCGACCGGCGGCTCCAGGATCGCGAACGGCCCCTCCTCGCCGCGCACCACGAAGCAGAAGAAGCGGAGGTACGCAGGCGCGGTGTCGAGGTTGCACTCGAGTGCGCCGGATCCGTTCAGCTCGTGGATCACCGCGCTCGCACCATCCAGCACGATGACGCGCGTGTCATCGGCGAGGAACATGAGCGTGGCGGGCGGCTGGCCGGCGCGGCGCAGTGGCAGGTGGAAGAAGCGGAATCCGGCATAGAACGGCAGGGCAGCGGAGTGGCCGCTGACCTCGACCCCGGGCGGGAGCCTTGCGCCCTCTGCTGCGAATGCACGCTCGGCCTGCGCGCGCGCAATCTCAGGCGACAGCTCCACCCAATCGAAACGGTCGAGCACGACGGGCCTCCTCCGGCGGGTCCGGCACGGACATGCGATGATGTGGGGGTTCGATCCGGGAGTGTGGTTGCCCGGAGCCGGACGCGCAACCCTGCGCTACGAGCCGGGTGACGTGTACGGCCGCTCGAAGAGCGTCAGTTCGTCGAGCCCGCTCGCCATGAGCAGCCGCGCGTGCGGCGCGGCGTAGCGACGCATCACATCCTGCATCACCAGATCCTCGCCTGGCCACGGGTAGCCGAAAACGAGGTCGAAGTCGTCGAGTGGACGGCCGAGCAGGAGGTAGCCGGACGGACCATCTTCGAGGGTGCCGGTTCTCGTGTCGCCGTCGGGCGCACGGTAGCGGTAGCCCTGTGGCAGCAAGCTGCCCGCGACGAAACGCGCGTTCGAGCCGTGTCGCCGCGCGAGATCACGCGCGATTTCGACGAGGTTCGCGTCGATCTCGATGCCGCACGCGTCGTAGCCGAGCATGTCGGCCATGATCGTGATGACGCCGTTCCCGGAGCCCCACTCGAGGAAACGCGTGCCGGGCTCGTAGAGCGCACGCAACCGATCGAGCACACGCTCGTAACGTGCGGGAATGAACGGATGCCATTCGTCGCGGCCGCGCTCGGCACGGAACCGGTCCGCAATGTCACGGCCCTCCTCGATCACCGCGGCAATGCGCGCGTCCGCGCTATTGCTCAATGTCGTGTCATCCGGTGCATACGTACGTAGCTCACGTCCAGTTCGTCGCGCCAGACGCCGAGGACATAGTCGTCGCCGATCTCGTGCACGGTGTAGCGCGACGGCAGCGGGACGTGGCCCGCGATCGCGCCGTCCGCGTCGACCACGAGCCACACCGAGTCCTCCGGTTCCCACGACGGACGGTACGGCTTGAGCCACGTGCGGCCGGCCGGATCGACGACCATGCGCGAGAAGAGCGGCATGGTCGGCGCCGCCTCCAGCTGGTCGATGTCGCGTGCTGCAAGCTCACGCGCGGCAGCCGGGAATGCTTTGATCCGCGCTTCGCGCTCGCGCGTCACATCCTCCTCCGTCACCGGACGCGGAACCAGGGCGAGGCGCGCGATCTGCCGCAGGCTGCCGTCGAGTCCGTAGTGTTGGACCTCCGGAATGCTCGATTCCACGACGTGCACGAGCGTGTCTCCATAGTCGAACAGCGTGGTCGAACCGAACGGCGCCGGCAGCCCATCGCTCACCCGCAGCGTGCGGACCTGGCCGACCGTATCGAGCGACGCCTCGCTCCCGAGCCGGACGAGTGTGATCACCCGCTCGTTCGCTATGCCGGCAATCGAAGCGTTCGGCGACCGCAGCAGCTTCGTCCCGTCGCCGAGGCAGGTCTGGAGCTGGAAGGGGAAGAACGTGCCCGACGGCGGCAGCGGATCCGTGCGCAGGAAATGGCCGTCCGCGGCATCGAAGACCGACAGCGACGCACGGATGATCTCCCCCACTACGACTTCGGATCCGCACGCAATCACCTTCGCAATGCGGTCGAACTCGCCCGGGCCCTCCCCCTTGCGGCCGAACGTGAACAGGTGGGCACCGTTCGCGTCGTACACGAGCACGCGGTCCACATCCGCCACCAGGATCCGTCCATCGTCGAGTCGCAACGTGCCCGCCACGCTTCGGAACGTCTGCTCCTCCGGGCCATCGACCGCGCCGATCTGTACGGTCGGCTCCATCGCAACCGCGAACGGCGCAGTGCGCGTCGCGTCCGGCTCGTTCTCCACGATCCGGGTGCCCGCGCTGTCGCGCGCGACGACGCCCGGGCGGTCGCTCGCGCCACAGGCGCCAAGGATGAAGGTGATCATTACAGCCCTGGCCGTGCGCATGGTGCCTCGCTGTCTACGGGTTAAGCCGTAGATTGCTACGGCTTTGCCCGTACGTCAATCGGCCGCCGCGCCGAGCCGCTCCTCGAGGAGGCGGCGGACGAGTTCGGGGTCGGCGCGGCCGCCGGTCTTCGACATGACCTGGCCGATGAAGAAGCCCATCAGGCCGGTGCGGCCGCCGCGGTAGGCGTCGACGCGGTCGGGGTGGCGCGCGAGCGCCTCCTCGACGAGCGGCTCGAGGGTAGCCATGTCGCGGATCTGGGCGAGGCCGCGGCGTTCGACGATGGTGTCGGGCGACGCGCCGCTCTCGACCATCTCGACCAGCACCTCGCGCGCGGTCGTGCTGTTGAGCGTGTCGTCCTCGAGCAACTCGATCAGGCGTGCGAGCGCGATGCCGCCGAACGGCAGGTCGTGCAGTGCATCGCGCGGCAGCTCGTTCACGATCCAGTTCGCAGCCGACTGGGCCGGTGCTCCTGCCACGACGGTGGCTTCGAAGAGCTGGAGCGCCACGGGCTCGCGTACGAGGATCGTGGCCGGCGCTTCATCGATGCCGTGCTTCGCGGCCAGTGCGACGGCTTCCCTCGGGGTCGGGGGTCGCGTGTCGAGCGTCGAGGGGCGAGCAACGGCGGGCTTCCGCTTCGGCTCCTCTTCCCTGGGTGCTTCCGTTCGCTTCCACGAGTCGCGGAGTGTGACGGTGCGGTTGAACACGAGTGCGCCGGGTCGCGAGTCCTCGGGGTCGCTCATGAAGTAGCCGAGGCGCTCGAACTGATAGCGCGTGCCGGGCGCATCCTGCGCGATGGACGGCTCGACGAAGCCGTTGCGCGTGACGAGCGAATCCGGATTCAGGAACTCCGTGAAGTCGCGCCCGCTCTCTTCGGCTGCGGCATCGGGATCGGATACCGAGAAGAGCCGGTCGTACAGTCGCAGCTCACATGCGACGGCGTGCGGCTCCGAGACCCAGTGAATCGTCCCCTTCACGGTGCGGCCGCGCACATCGCCGCCGCGCGTCTCCGGGTCGTACGAGCAGCGCAGCTCGACGATGCGTCCGGCGTCGTCCCTGACGACATCCTCGCAGCGGATGACGTACGCGTAGCGCAGCCGCACCTCGCCCCCCAGCGTCAACCGATGGAATCCCTTCGGCGGGTTCTCCATGAAGTCATCGCGCTCGATGAGCAGAGATCCGGAGAAGGGCACCGCACGCGAGCCGGTGTGCGGCACGTCGCGCGGCCAGAGCGGCGCGTCGATCATCTCCACCCTGCCCTCGGGCCAGTTGGTGATGGTGACGCGCAGCGGATCGCTCACGGCCATGACGCGCGGTGCGCGCGTGTTCAGATCGTCGCGGATGGCGAATTCGAGTTTGCCGATATCGACGCGGCTGAAGTTGCGCGCGACGCCGACGAGTGCCGCGAAGTTGCGGATCGCCTCGGGGGTGACGCCGCGCCGTCGCAAACCGGCGATCGTGGGCATGCGCGGATCATCCCAGCCGCGCACGTGTCCGGCCTTCACGAGCTGGAGCAGCTTGCGCTTGCTCATGACGGTGTAGTCGAGCGCGAGGCGCGCGAACTCCGTCTGGCGCGGGCGCGACGTGACCGGACAGTTCTCGACGACCCAGTCGTACAGCTCGCGGTTGTTCTCGAACTCGAGTGTGCAGAACGAGTGCGTCACGCCCTCGAACGCGTCCTCGAGCGGATGCGCGTAGTCGTAGAGCGGATAGATGCACCAGTCGTCGCCCTGGCGGTAATGCGTGGCGTGTCGGATCCGGTAGAGCACCGGATCGCGCATCAGCATGTTGGGCGAGGCGAGGTCGATCTTCGCGCGCAGGACGCACGCGCCGTCCGGGAACTCGCCGGCCCGCATGCGGCGGAAGAGGTCGAGGTTTTCCGCAACGGAGCGGCTGCGTGACGGCGTGGGGCGACCCGGCTCGGTCACCGTCCCGCGCGCCTCGCGGATCTCTTCCTCGGATGCGTCGTCGACGTACGCCTTGCCCTGGCGGATGAGCGCCTCGGCGCACTCGTACATCCGCTCGAAGTAGTCGGAGGCGAAATAGAGGTGCTCGCCCCAGTCGAAGCCGAGCCAG
>CAYUIG010000050.1:0-22811 GCA_964444685.1 uncultured Gemmatimonadaceae bacterium
GCATGTGTTAGGCACGCCGCCAGCGTTCGTCCTGAGCCAGGATCAAACTCTCCAATAGAAGAATCCAATCAGCTCTGAATGAACGTGATCGTTCACGTTCGGAATTACCTTTGAATTGATCCCCGGCGCTCGAAGCGCCAGCCCATCGGAAGGTACACCGACGAGCAGGACCCACACGGACACCCGACCCGGATTGTCAATCAGCGGAAGCCACCCTGAAAACGGCTGGTGGCGAGCTTTGAAAGATAGCGATCGGTGCCCGGCTCGTCAACCCCGTCACCGAGGTGGGCCGGACACCGATCGTCACGAAAAAAAGCTAGCGGAAGAGGCAGCCGGGCTCAAGCCCGGACGAGGCTGCTACTCCTCGTCGTCGTCGTCCCAGTCCTCGTCGTCCTCCTCTTCATCCCAGTCTTCGTCCCACTCGTCCTCGTCATCCCAATCGTCGTCGTCGTCATCCCAATCGTCGTCTTCGTCATCCCAGTCGTCGTCCTCGTCGTCCCAATCCTCTTCGAGGTCTTCGTCATCCTGGGCGCGGATGTCGAGCAGGGCGATCGAGCTGGCGCCGGAGCGCCAATTCCAGACGTCCGCCATGATTGCGAGCTCTCCTTTTGCGACGGCGGTACAAGCGCGGGCCGGCACGGACCGGGTACAGGGCGGCCCCCCCTGGCCCGGAGGGGCCAAGGTAAGACGGGAGGTTCGAGTGTCAAGGTTCTCGTTCGAGCCGGTCATCCGGCCTTGCGCGAGGCCTTCTTGCGCTCGTGGGCCTTGAGGTGGCGCTTGCGGAGTCGAATCGCGGCCGGCGTGACCTCGACGAGTTCGTCTTCGGCGATGAATTCGAGGGCGGCTTCGAGGGTGAGGCGGCGCGGCGGCTCGAGCATGATGGCGTCGTCGGCGCCGGCGGCACGGATGTTGGTGAGCTTCTTGCCCTTGGTGACGTTGACGTCGAGATCACCGGCACGGCTGTGCTCGCCGACGACCATTCCCTCGTACACATCGATGCCGGGCCCGATGAAGAGCTGGCCGCGCTCCTGGAGGTTCCAGAGGGCGTAGGCGACGGAGACTCCGTCCATCATCGAGACCAGCACGCCGCGTTCGCGGCTGCGGATCGTTCCCGCCCACGGCCCGAAATGCGAGAAGCGATGGTGCAGCACGCCCTCACCGCGCGTGTCGGTGAGGAACTCGCTGCGATAACCGAACAGTCCGCGCGCGGGCACCTGGAAGACGAGGCGGACGATGCCGGAGCCGGCACCCGCGCCGGCCGAGCGCATCTCGCGCATCTCGCCGCGCCGGGGTCCGAGCTTCTCGATCACGACGCCGACGAACGCCTCGGGCACATCGATCACCACTTCCTCGAACGGCTCGAGCATCTCACCATCCGGACCGCGACGCGTGATGATGCGCGGGCGCGAGACGGCGAACTCGTAGCCTTCGCGTCGCATCGTCTCCATCAGGATGCCGAGGTGCAGCTCGCCGCGTCCGGACACCGTGAACGTGTCCGGCGACTCCGTGTCCTCGACACGCAGCGCGACGTTGCGCTCCAGCTCCTTGTAGAGCCGGTCGCGGAGCTGGCGGCTGGTGACGTACTTCCCTTCCCGTCCCGCGAAGGGAGACGTGTTGACGACGAAGTCGACCGAGATGGTCGGCTCCTCGACCGTGATGCCGGCGAGCCGCTCCGGCCGCTCGGGATCGGCGATGGTCGCGCCGATCTCGACGCCCTCCAGACCCGCGAGCGCCACGATCTCACCCGCACCCGCACTCTCGACTTCCGCGCGCTGCAGGTCCTCGAACGTGAAGAGCTTCGCCACCTTGCCGGTGCGGTCGCCCTGCTCCGGCGCGAAGCCGATCACGTCGGCGTTCTGCGGCGCGAGCAGGACGATCGGATCGCCCACACGCACGCGCCCGCGCTCGATGCGCCCGATCGCGAGGCGCCCGATGTACGGCGAGTGGTCGATGGTGGAGACCAGCATCTGAAACGGCGACGCGACATCCGACGGCGGCGCGGGCACGTGGCTCAGCACGGTATCGAACAGCGCCGTGAGATCGGCGCGCTCGTCACCCAGCTCGCGCACCGCCCAGCCCTCGCGCGCCGACGCGTAGAGGAACGGCGCCTCGAGCTGCGCTTCGTCCGCCTCCAGCTCGAGCAGCAGATCGAGCACTTCATCGTGCACGCGCAGCGGCTCCGCATCCGGGCGATCGACCTTGTTGATCACGACGATCGGCTGCAGTCCGAGCGCGAGTGCCTTGCGCGTCACGAAGCGCGTCTGCGGCATCGGGCCGTCGAACGCATCCACCAGCAACAGCACACCGTCCACCATGCGCAGGATGCGCTCGACCTCGCCGCCGAAGTCAGCGTGTCCCGGCGTGTCGACGATGTTGATCTTGTGCTCGCGCCAGCGCACCGACGTGTTCTTTGCGAGGATCGTGATTCCGCGCTCCCGCTCCAGCGGGTTGGAATCCATGACGCGCTCCTCCACCACCTGGTTCGCCCGGAAGGCGCCCGCCTGGCGGAGCATCTTGTCGACCAGTGTCGTCTTGCCGTGGTCGACGTGCGCTATGATGGCGACGTTTCGGATCATCGGTGGCCGCGGTTGTATGGACAGCCATTTACGCTAACGACTGCCGCGGCACATCGGTAGTCCCATTCGAGTCTGGAATCTGGGGGTCTGGAGACTGGGGTCTGGTTTACGGCGGGAACGAAGGGGGCGCCGGATCCCGCTCCAAACCAGACTCCAGACCCAGACTCCAGACCCCAGAAACAGATTCGGCGGGGCGTCAGCCCCGCCGAAGCGGATAAACCCCCCGGTGCTCGATCTGCACCGTCACGTGCTGGATCCCGAAGTCGTGGTGCATCCGCTCGTGGATCTCCTCGAGAATCCGCTGGTGATCGCCCGGGTCGGCAATCACGGCACGGGCGCTCATGGCGAGGAAGCCACTGGTGAGGGTCCAGACGTGCAGGTCGCCGGCCTCCTCGACGCCCGGCACCTTCAGGATGGCCGTGCGGATCTGCTCGATGTCGATGTGGCGGGGGACGGACTCGAGCAGGACGTCCACGCTCTCGCGCAGCAGCTTCCACGCGCTGAAGAGGATGAGCAGCGCGACGACCGCCGAGATGATCGGGTCCGCGGCGGTCCAGCCGGTGGTGACAATGACGAGCGCAGCGGCGATGGCCCCGACCGAACCGAGCAGGTCGCCCAGCACGTGGAGGTATGCGCCGCGCAGGTTGAGGTTGTGCCCCGCCGAGGAGTGGAGCAGGAAGGCCGCGGCCACGTTCACCGCGAGGCCAGCCGCGGCCACGACGAGCATGAGCCCGCCTTCCACCTCCTCCGGCGCGAGCAGCCTCGCACGCGCCTGCCACAGGATGCCGAGCGAGATGACGACGAGCGCCACACCGTTGACGAGCGCGGCGAGGATCTCGAGACGGAGGTATCCGTAGCTGCGCTCGGGCGGAGCGGGCCTGCGCGCGAACCAGAGTGCGAAGAGCGAGAGCGCGAGGGCGGCGACGTCGCCCAGCATGTGGCCGGCGTCGGCGATGAGCGCGAGGGAGTTCGCGATCCAGCCGCCCACGGCTTCGACCACCATGAATGTCGCGGTGAGTACGAGCACGAAACGGAGCCGCCGACGTCCGACCTCGCGCAGGTGGTGCGCGTGGTCGTGGTGGTGTTGGTGGTCGTGCGTATCGTGGCCCGGATGTTCGGGCCCGTGCTGATCGGCGCTCATTCGAGAATCCAGACCCAGCGCTCGTCGACCACGAAGGAGCGGGGCCCGGCCTGGAAACGTTCCGCCCCGCGCACGCGTGCGCTCAGGATGATGGGTTCGGCCGCGGGCACGGGTGCGAGCTGCCGCCGCTCTCCGGGCGGCACGCGGCCGATGATGACCTCGTTGCCTGCACCCGCGGCGGGGCGGAAGGCAACGGTCAGCGTGTCGGCCGTGCGATTGTCGGCGATCACGAGGGCGAGGGCGGCGCCGCGCTGCGTGCCCGGATCCGGGTCGGCCGGCGGAGCGGCGGCCGCGCAGCCGGTCGCGAGAGCGACACACGCGAGCGCAGCAGTGCGCGGAAGTCCTGCGAACACGATCGAAGTCTAGGTGGAACCCGTCGCCTCGTCCACGGCCAGCGCTTCCAGCAGCGACGGCATCTCCTCGGGCGAACGCAGGTGGAAGGTCGCCGCGGTACCCGCGCGCGGCGGGTGGCCGACCAGGATGCCGTCGCCGCGGCCGGCAAGGGCGCGGAACGCATCCTCGTCGGTGCGGTCGTCCCCGACGAAGATTACGGGCGCATCCGCGTTCGATGGCAGCAACGCATCCATGAGGAACGAAAGCGCGCGTCCCTTGTCCCAGTCGATGTCGGGGCGTACTTCGACGATCATGCGCCCCGGCGTGACGCGCAGCGTTCCCATGTCCGCGCAGCGCGCCGCTGCCCGTTCGACGCGTGCGCGCGCATCGGGCGCCATCCGGTAGTGGACGGTGAGGGTGAGTCCCTTGTCCTCGACGATCACACCATCGATCGAGTCCAGCTCCGCCCGCAGCAACTCGAGGCAGCCGCGCAGTGCGCGCGCCGCATCCCCGGCGATCGGATGCACGCGCGACACACCGGGCCCATCGATCTCGAGGCCGTGGTTGCCCGCGTAATGCAGACCGTCCATCCCCACCTTCGCGCGTACATCCGCCAGTGCGCGGCCGCTGATGACGGCAACGCGCGTGTCCGCACGCGCGGCCAGGCGCGCGAGTGCGTGCCGCGTGGCCGGGGGCAGCGCGGCTTCGTCCGGGTGCTCGACGATGGGCGCGAGCGTGCCGTCGAAATCGAGCGCCACCAGCATCACACCGGCGCGCGCGCGCTGTCGCCGCCAGCGGCCGATTTCCTCGTGCGCGTCTCTGATCATGTCACCTCCGCCAACGGGTCCCGAGGTTAGCCGGACGCGGCGGGCATGGGAAGCGGACGGGGCCGGTTGCGTGCCGCTGGCGGGGGCGGCTACGTTTGGCGGGACAACCTGACACTTCCGTGCCGTAACTCTTTCTATGTCAAGACGATCATGCGGCGCGGCCGCATGCCTGCTGGTTTCCGTGCTCGCCTGCGATCCCGGCGCCTCGCGCCAGGCGATGGGCGAAGCGTCGAGCCTCATCGTGGTCGCCATGGACTCGATCTGGGCCGAGGCAGGCGACAGCGTGACGGCCGCGCTCGAGCGTCCGATCTTCGCCGTCCGCGATGAAACGACGTTCGAGGTAACGCACATCTCACCACTGTCCGAGGACTGGCTCGAGCTGCGCACGCTCCGGCAGATCGTGCCCATCGGCCAGCCGGGCGATGGCTGGATCGCGCCCATTCTGAACGGCACTCCTGCCGACCTGCCGGCCATCGTCGAACGGCAGGACATCTGGGCGCGCGGACAGGGCGTCACGGCCATCGTCGTCGAGCCCGGCGCCGGCGCCGATGCCGTACTGCGCGCGCTCCCTGCCCTTTCCGACACGCTGCATGCGCGCTTCCAGCAGTACGCGCGAAATCGCATGTTCCTGAGCGGCGTGGACTCGGCAGGCGCCGATACGCTCCGCAGCGCGGCCGGCTTCTCGCTGCTCTTGCCGAACCTCTACACGCACAGCAGCGCCGATTCCGTGTGGATGTTCCGCGCGCATGCAGAGCTCGGCCGCGAGCTCATGCGCACACTGCTCGTCACGTGGGTCAGCGGGCCGCGTGAGCTGAATGCGGAGTCCGTGCTCGCGCTGCGCGAGTCGTTTGCCGTCTACGACCCTGCACAGACGACCGGCCACGATCCGATCCGGGTCGACACCGTGTCGTTCGACGGCGGGCAGGCGCTCCAGGTGCGCGGCGTATGGTCCGGCACGGACCCCGCCTTCCCGACGGCGGGCCCGTACATCACACGCGCGGCATACTGCCCGCAGCAGGACCGCACGTACCTCATCGACGCATGGCTGTACGCGCCCGGGCGCGCGAAGTACGAGTATCTGCTGCAGTTCGAACACATCCTGAACAGCTTCCGTTGCGAGGGCCCCGCGCAGGTGGGCGGCGCCTGAGATGTCCTTCGTACACCTGCACACGCACAGCGAGTATTCGCTGCTGGATGGCGCCAACCGCATTTCCGATCTCGTTCGGCGCGCGGTCGAACTCGAGATGCCCGCGCTCGCGCTCACGGATCACGGCTGCCTGTTCGGATCCTTCTGGTTTCAGGAGCAGGCGAAGAAGCACGGCATCAAGCCGATCCTCGGCATGGAAGCCTACGTGGCTCCCGGCGACCGCCGCGCACGCGGCCGCGCGGCCGCGGAGATCGCACGCGCGGAGCCGGGCAGCTGGGTGGCGGACGAGAAGTACTACCATCTCGTGCTGCTCGCCCGCGATGAAATCGGCTGGCGCAATCTCGTACGACTGAGCTCGATCGGTTACCTCGAAGGCTTCTATCACCGCCCGCGCATCGACCGTGAAGTCCTTGCCCAGCACTCGGAAGGATTGATCGTCACGTCCGCGTGCATGGCCGGCGAGGTCGCGCGTCACCTGATGGCCGACCGCTGGGACGCCGCACGCGAAGCGGCGACGTGGTACGCGGAGCTCTTCCGTGACCGCTACTACCTCGAGGTGCAGGCGCACGACTCCGAGGGACAGGACCGCCTCAACGAGCAAGTGTTCCGTCTGGCCGATGAGATGGGGCTGCCCGTCGTTGTCACGAACGATGCGCACTTCCTGCGCGCGGCCGATCACGAAGCGCACGACGTCCTGCTCTGCATCGGACTGGGCAAGGACCGCGACGATCCGCAGCGAATGCGCTACGACGCGGGTCTCTACTTCAAGTCGGCCGACGAGATCGCCAACCGCTTCCCCGGCCGCGGCGACCTGCTCGAGAACACCCTCGCCATCGCGGATCAGGTCGATGTGCGCTTCAAGCGACAGTACCATGTCCCGTCCTATCCGCTGCCGCCGAACGTCACCGACGAGGGGGCGCTGCTGCGCGACATGGTGCACGAGCGCGCGCACGCACGTTTCGGCGACCCGCTCCCAGACGACATCCGCGCGCGCCTCGAGTACGAGCTGAGCGTGATCTCGAACGAGAAGGCGGACTACTCGGGCTATTTCCTGATCACGCAGGACTTCATCAACTGGGCGAAGGAGCGCGGCGTTCCAGTCGGGCCAGGCCGCGGCTCCGCGGCCGGCTCGCTGGTCGCGTTCGTGCTCGGCATCACGGACGTGAACCCGCTCGACTTCGATCTGCTCTTCGAGCGCTTCCTCAACCCCGATCGCGTGTCGATGCCCGACATCGACGTCGACTTCTGCTACGAGCGGCGGGGTGAGGTAATTGAGTACGTACGCGACAAGTACGGCCGCGACTCGGTCGGGCAGATCATCACGTTCGGCACGATGAAGTCGCGCGCAGTGATTCGCGACGTGGGCCGTGTGCTCGGCTTCGAACCCTCCGAAACCGACCGCCTCGCCAAGCTGATACCGAACGCGCCGAACAACTCGCTCACGGTGGCGGAGGCCGAGAAGCAGGTGCCGGAGCTGAAGGCGGCTGCGGAGGCGGATCCGAAGGTCCGGCAGCTGCTCGAGTATGCGAAGGTGCTGGAAGGACTGTCGCGCCACGCGAGCGTGCACGCGGCGGGTGTCGTGATCGCGCCCGGACCGCTGCACGAGTACGTACCGGTGTGCACGCAGACGACGCGCGGCGCCGGCGGCAACGGAGACGGCGAGTCGGACGAGGGCGTGCTGGTCACGCAGTGGGACATGACCGCCCTCGAGCAGGCCGGGATGCTCAAGATGGATTTCCTCGGCCTGAAGACGCTCACGGTCATCCACGATGCGGTCGCGTGGATCCGCCGCCGCCACGGCGCACTGAAGCATCCCGTTTCGGGCGACGTCTACGCCTCCATGCTCGATGTGCCGCTCGAAGATCCCGGCGTATTCGAGATGCTCGCGCACGGCGGAACGGCGGGCGTGTTCCAGTTCGAATCATCGCTGGCCACGGACAAGCTGCGCGCGATGAAGTGCGACCGCTTCGAGGACCTGGTCGCCACGAACGCGCTCATCCGTCCCGGCCCGCTCGACAGCGGCATGACGGACGTATACATCCGCCGCAAGCTGGGCCGCGAGCCGGTGCGCTACCCGCACGATTCGCTGAAGGAGATCCTGGCGTCGACGTACGGCGTGATCACCTACCAGGAGCAGGTGATGCGCATGGCGCAGGTGCTCGCCGGCTTCTCGCTCGCGGAAGCGGACGTGCTGCGCAAGGCGGTCGGCAAGAAGGACCAGGCGCTGACCGATCGCGAGGTCGCGCGCTTCGTCGAGCGCGCGGTCGCCAACGGCGTGGAGCTGCGCACGGCCGAGCAGATCGGCGAGCAGGTGGCGACGTTCGGCCGCTACGGCTTCAACCGGTCGCACAGCGTTGCGTACGCGCTGCTGAGCTATCAGACCGCATGGCTCAAGCGGTACTATCCGGCCGAGTTCATGGCCGCGCTGCTGTCGAGCGTGGTCGACAAGGTCGATGACGTCGTGCAGTACATCGCGGAGTGCCGCGAGCTGGGCCGCTCCGTGCCGGAGCGCTCCGGAGGCTTGCAGGTGCTGCCGCCCGATGTGAACGAGTCCGAGTGGAAGTTCACGCCGGTCGGCGATGACACCATCCGCTTCGGCCTCGGCGCCGTGCGCGGCCTCGGCGCGGGTGCGGTCCGTTCGATCCTCGAGCAGCGCACGACGGGCGGCAGCTTCCGCTCGCTCTTCGACCTCGCGGAGCGCGTGGATCTGCGACAGGTCGGGCGCCGTTCGATCGAGGCACTGATCCTCTCCGGCGCATGCGACTCCTTCGGTCATCGCGCCCAGCTCATGGCCGGCGTCGAGACGACCATCCGCGAGGCGCAGCTCCGGCAGGAGGAGCGCGACGCCGGACAGGTTTCGCTGTTCGACGTGGGCGGCGGCGCCGACGTGCCAGCGCGACCCGAGCCGCTGCTGCCGGACGTGCCGCGCTGGCCGGAGTCCGAACGCCTCACGCGCGAGAAGGAAGTGCTCGGCTTCTTCATCAGCGGGCACCCGCTCGAGAAGTACCGGGACATCGTGAGCGTATTCGAGCGCGTGACGACGGCAACGCTCAAGGAGCATCGCGACAAGCGCGTCGAGCTGGCATGCGTCGTCACGTCGATCGTGCGCCAGATCTCGAAGAAGAACGGCTCGGAGTGGGCGCGCATCCAGGTCGAGGACTTCCACGGCACCGCCACCGTCCTCGCCTTCGGCGACGCGTGGGAGCTGCATCACGATCTGCTGTCGCAGGATGTGCCGGTCCTGCTGCGCGGCAGCGTGTCGGGCCGCGACCGCGATGAGGATGCGCCGCCACTCTTCCTCGACTCCGCCGTGCCGCTCGCATCGCTTACGGGCAGCGGATCGCTCGGCCTCGAGGTGGCGCTTCCGCCGGACGCGCCGCCCGACCGTGTGGAAGCGGCGGCGCTCGTGCTACGCGAGCATCCGGGCGTCTGCCCGCTGCTCGTGCGCTGGACGGGCGCGGGCAACGGCAACGGCGGTCTCGCGCTCCGGTCGCGCACATTGCGCGTGTCCGCCGATGACGCACTGCTGCGCAGGCTCCGCGATCTGTTCGGCGCGGACCATGTCCGTCTCGTGAAGACGTGAGCATGACGCCCGGAAACCTCCAGGCGGAAATCGCCGAGCTCGAGCAGCAGATCGAACAGCTGCGCGGCATGGCCGAACGTCACAATCTCGATGTGGCCGATGAGCTGCGTGCCCTCGAGCAGAAGCTGGAGCTCATGAAAAAGGCGGCGACGCGTTCGTTCACCGCGCTCGAGCGTGTTCAGCTCGCGCGGCATCCGAAGCGGCCCTACACCAACGACTATCTGCGCCTCGCGTTCACGGACGTCCTCGAGCTGCACGGGGACCGCCAGTACCGCGATGACGAAGCCATCATTGGCGCGTGGGCCCGGCTCGACGGCCGGAGCGTCATGGTCATCGGCCACCAGAAAGGCCGGGACATGAAGCAGAACCTGCGGCGCAACTTCGGCATGCCGCATCCCGAAGGCTACCGCAAGGCGCTGCGGCTGATGCAGCTCGCGGCGAAGTTCGGCCGGCCGATCATCACGCTCATCGACACGCCCGGCGCGTATCCGGGCATCGGCGCGGAGGAGCGCGGCCAGGCGGAAGCGATCGCGCGCAACCTGCGTGAGATGGCGCGGCTGGATGTGCCGGTCGTGGCCGCGGTGATCGGCGAGGGTGGCAGCGGCGGCGCGCTCGCACTGGGCGTCGCCGACCGCATCCTGATGTTCGAGAACTCGATCTACAGTGTGATCTCGCCCGAGGGCTGCGCGGCGATCCTGTGGAAGAGCAGCGATGCGCGCGACCTCGCGGCCGAAGCGCTCCGGCTCACGGCCTCCGACCTCGCGGGGCTCGGTGTCGTGGATGAAGTGCTGACCGAACCGCTCGGTGGCGCACACGAGGATGCGGATGCTGCGGCGGCCTCGCTGCGCGCTGCGCTGATCCGCCATCTCGACGAGCTGGACGGACGGTCGCCGCGCGATCTGATCGAGGGGCGCTGGCGGAAGTACGAGGCCATGGGCGAATGGCGCATCGAGGGGACCGCCTGATGGCGCGCATCGTCGAGGTCACCTTCAAGGGCAACCGCCGCGAGTACTACGCCGCCGAGCAGGATGTGCAGCTCAGCGACTACGTCATCGTGGAGGCCGACCGGGGCGAGGATCTGGGCCGGGTGACCGCGGCGGGCGCCGTCGCCGAACGGAAGTGTTCGGGCTGCTCGACGGGCTGTACCGCGCCGGTCCCCACGCTCCGCCTGCTGCGCATTGCCGGACCCGATGAGGTGAACCGCGCCGTGACGTTGCGCAGTGACGAGCCGCGCGTGCGCCGCATCGCGCGCGAGAAGGTGGCGCAGCACGGCTTGAAGATGAAGGTGAGCGAGGCTGAGTGGCAGTTCGACCGCAACAAGCTCACCATCTACTTCACTGCCGAGCGACGCGTCGACTTCCGCGAGCTCGTCCGCGACCTCGCGCGCACCTTCCGCACGCGCATCGAGCTGAAGCAGATCGGCGTCCGCGATGAAGCGGCGCTGCTCGGCGGTGTGGGCCGCTGCGGGCGCGAGCTGTGCTGCTCGACGTGGCTGCGCGAGCTGAAGCCCGTGAGCTTGCAGCTCGCGAAGGATCAGCGGCTCTCGCTCAATCCGGCGCAGATCTCCGGTTGCTGCGGCCGCCTCATGTGCTGCCTCACGTACGAGCACGACTCGTACGTACAGGCGCGCCGCCGCTTCCCGCGCGAGGGCAAGGCGCTGGTGACGTTGAAGGGACGCGAGAAGGTGGTGGCCATCGACATCTGGCGCGACCGCGTGACGCTGCGCGCCGAGGACGGCGAGCGGCGCACGATCGACCTGGAGGCGCTCAAGCAGGAGGTCGACCAGGCGCCGGATGCGCCGCCGGAGGGCGGGACGGGCGGACGGAACGGGGGCAAGGGGCGATGAGCGGGAAGCAGGGCTGGTACCTCACGACGGCGATCGACTACGCGAACGGGGCGCCGCACATGGGGCACGCGCTCGAGAAGATTGGCGCCGATGCCATGGTCCGCTACCGCCGCCGCAAAGGCGAGGTGACGCACTTCGTGATCGGCATGGACGAACACGGGCTGTCCGTCCTGCAGAGCGCGGAGGCGGCGTCGATCACGCCCGGCCAGTGGGTGGACGACCTCGCCGACCGCTTCACGACCGCATGGGACACGCTCGGCATCTCACGCGACGACTTCATCCGCACGACGCAGCCGCGTCACCATCGCGCGGTGACCGCCATGATCGAGCGCATGAGTGCCGCCGGCGACCTCTACCTCGGAAAGTACGAGGGCTACTACTGCGTGCGCTGCGAGGCGTACAAGACCGAGGACGAACTCGAGCCCCTGCCGCCCGAAGGCGTAGTCGCGGAGGACGGCCACGAGGAGCGCGGGCGTCCCGTACTCGACCGGCGCTGCCCGCTGCATCCGAACCGCTTCGTGGTGTGGCTCGAGGAAGAGAACTGGTTCTTCCGGCTGTCCCGCTACCGCGACCGGCTGATCAAACTGATCGAGGAGCGGCCGGAGTTCGTGCAGCCGGAAGTGCGTCGCAACGAGGTGCTGCGCGTGCTGGAAGGCGGCCTCGAGGACATCTCCGTGTCGCGCTCGCGTCTGCCGTGGGGCGTGCCGTGGCCGGGCAGCACGCACACCGTCTACGTGTGGATCGATGCGCTCACCAACTACCTCTCCGCAATCGGATTCCCGGACCCGGAATACGAGCGCTGGTGGCCGGCGGACGTGCACGTGATCGGCAAGGACATCACGCGCTTCCACTGCATCTACTGGCCGGCGATGCTGATGAGCGCGGACCTGCCGCTGCCCCGCACCGTGTGGGCGCACGGGTTCCTCACGTTCGAAGGGCGGCGCTTCTCGAAGTCCGCCGGCGTGTGGGTGGATCTGCACGAAGCCATCGAGCGACACGGCCCCGACGCGCTGCGCTACTACCTGCTGCGCGATGTGCCGTGGAACGGCGACGGCGACTTCTCATGGCAGCGTTTCGATGCGGTGTATACCGCCGAGCTCGCCGACGATCTCGGCAACCTCGCCAACCGAACGCTCACGATGGTCGAGCGGTACCGCGATGGTGTCGTGCCCGCTGCAGCGGAGACGCGTCTCGACGCCGATCTCGCCGCCGCCGTGGTGCGCTATCGCGCGGCCATGGACGCCAGCCTGCTGCATCAGGGTGCCGCCGCCGCACTCGAGCTCGCTGCGGCCGCCAACGCGTTCGTCGGGGAACGGGCCCCGTGGGCGCAGGCGAAGGACCCGGCCCTCGCGTCCGAGCTGGATGCCACGCTCGCATCGCTCGTGCGTACGCTGATTGCGCTCGCCGTGATGCTCGAGCCGTTCATGCCGCGCAGGATGGCCGATCTCGCCCGGCAGTCCGGGGCCGCCGGGATGCCGCTCATCGACGAATTGGCCGGGCTGCCGGTCGCCGGAACACGCGTGCAGCGCGGCGATGTCCTGTTCCCGAAGGAGCCGGCTGCGACCCGCTCGGCTTGACACCTTCACTGCGGCGCCCGTATCCTGGCCCGCTGAATTCCGAAGTAAGAAATCCCGGGCGGAGCACGCTGGTAGTGGTGCTGCGTCTCGATCTCCTCGACCGGGGGTAGCCCGATGGCCCGACCGGACTGGACCGTTGTCGTGCAGGGACGGGACGGCGTACGCCGGATCCGCGTCTCGCGCGACGTGGCGCGGCTCGGCATTGCCGCCGCGCTGCTCGCGTTTGCCCTCGTCGGCACCGCCGCAACCGGTCTGCTGGACGATGGACGCGCGACCACGACCGCCCGGCTGGCGGAGGAAAATCAGGCACTGCGTGCGGAGCTCGACGCGCTGAACGCCCGCCTGGACACGCTCGGCAGCGCCCTGGACGAGATGGAAACCCGCGACGCCTTCATCCGTGCGCTGGCCGGTCTGGATCCGCTCGCCGAGGAAGTCCGTCCCGCAACCGTAGAGCTGCCCGGAGCCGAGACAGCGGACGGCCGCGCGCTCGGTCGGATCGATCGCGCGCTCGCACGGCGCGCCTACGAATCGCGCGGAGCACTGGACGGCCTGCTGCGGCGCGCCCGCCTGCTCAGCTACAGCTGGTCGGAGGCGGAGGAGACGCTGCGCGAGCATCGGACCCGGCTCGAGTCGACACCGTCCATTTTCCCGACGAACGGTTATGTGTCCAGCACGTTTTCGCAGCGGCGCTGGCATCCGCTGCTGGACCGGCCGCGTCCTCACGAGGGCCTGGACATCGTCGCGCCGGCCGGTACGCCGATCGTGGCCGCTGCCGGCGGCCGTGTATCCTTCGCCGGTACGCAGGGCGAGTACGGCCTCATGATCGAGCTCGACCACGGCAACGGCATCGTGACGCGCTACGCGCATGCGTCCCGGTTGCTGCGCGCCGTCGGCGACGTCGTCGCACGCGGCGACACCATCGGCCGCGTCGGTTCGAGCGGCCTGGCCGTGGGTTCGCACCTCCACTACGAGGTGCTCGTGAACGGCGAGAAGGCGAACCCGCGCCACTACATCCTGAACTGGACCACGATACCCGACTGAACCAACGGGAGATCGCGACGATGGAAAGAGTGATGGGCAGACTGGCGGTGATCGGCTGCGCGGTGCTGGCCGCGTGCGGCGGCGGCGAGGTGATCGTGCAGGCGCAGCTCGAGGGAGAGGGCGGCGAGGCCGTTGCGCTCCAGGAGTTGCCGGTGCGCGCGCTGCCGTACGACCGTGACATCGTCTTCGACTCGCTCGCGCAGGCTGCGGCCACGCCCGAGCCGCAGATCCCCGATTCGCTGCTCGCGCTGCAGGAGCAGATCACCGCGGCGAACGAGACGTGGCAGTCCGCGCAGCTCCGCTGGAACACCGCGCGCGACACGCTGCGCACGATCCGCGAGCGCATGGACCGGATCAATCGGGCATCGGCCGAGTACACGGTGCTCTTCCGCACCTTCGGCCAGATGGAAGCGCAGGAGCGCGCCGCGCGTACACAGATGGACAACGCGTTCGCAACGTTCAACGATCTTCAGAACCGGTACGCCACGCTCGCGCAGGAAGTGCGCGTCGCGCGTGCGAACTGGGCCGATGATGCGTACGCGTCCGTCGACTCCGTCATCGCAGTCCGTCTCGAAACGCTCGGCCGCGAGGAAATCGCGGACACCACGGACGCGAACGGCGTCGCCCGCTTCCAGGTGAAGACGGGTGAGTGGTGGATCCACGCGCGCTACGACCTGCCCTACGAGGAGCTGTACTGGAACGTATCGATCACGGTCGAGCGCGGGGATCCGCAGCGCGTCGTGCTGAACCGCGCCAACGCGCAGCGGCGACCCAAGCTGTGAGGTCATGAATCAGGAAGGGACGGACCAGGCAGCGCTGGAGCTGGAAGTCGACAGCAACGGAGTTGCCTGGCTCGTTTTCGATCGTCCGTCGAGCCGCGTCAACCTCCTGACTCAGGAGGTCATGGCGCGGCTCGACGTGCTATTGGGCGAGATCGAGCGCGGCCACGCGGCCGGCTCGATACGCGCGCTCGTCGTGCGCAGCGGCAAGGACGGCAGCTTCATCGCGGGCGCGGACGTGAACGCGATCGCTTCGGTGAGCGACCAGGCGCAGGGCGCCGCCGCAGCGCGCGCGGGCCAGCAGCTCTTTGCGCGCATCGAGCGGCTTCCCCTTCCCACGGTCGCAGCCGTGGACGGCATCTGCCTCGGCGGCGGCACCGAGCTCATTCTCGCCTGCGGCCACCGCCTCGCCAGCGACCGGCCCGAGACGAAGATCGGACTTCCCGAAGTGCGGCTCGGCATCCTGCCCGCGTTCGGCGGTACCACACGCCTGCCCCGGCTCATCGGGCCCGCCGCTGCGCTGAACATGATCCTGACCGGCCGTAACGTCGACGCGCGCCGTGCGCAGCGCATGGGCCTCGTGGATGAGGTGGTACCGGTGCAGGCGCTGTATGAGCGGGCCGCGCGACTCGCGCTCGAGCGCGTTGGCGCCCCGCCGCCTCGTCGCCGCAGGCGCCCGCTGCCCACACGTCTGCTGGAGGACACACCGCCCGGACGCGCACTCCTCTTCCGGCGCGCAACCGCCGACGTGCTGAAGGAAACGCGCGGCCACTACCCTGCTCCGCTCGCAATCCTGGGCGTGATGCGGCGCGGCATCGCGACATCGCTCGAGCACGCGTTCGAGCTGGAAGCGGAAGCGCTCGGCCGCCTCATCGTCACGCCCGAGTCGAAGAACCTGATCCACGTCTTCCATCTGATGGAGGGCGCGAAGAAGGCCGGTCCCGCCGGTGTGGACGCGCGGCCGGTCGAGCAGGCGGCCGTCCTCGGTGCGGGCGTCATGGGCGGCGGCATCGCGCATCTGCTCGCGGACAACGGCGTACCCGTCCGCCTGAAGGACATCAGGCCCGATGCGCTCGCGCTCGGCCTGCGACACGCGCGCTCGCTGTTCGACAGGGCCGCGCAGAAGGGACGCATGAAGCGGCGCGATGCAGAGCGCCGCATGGCCGACATCTCACCCTCGCTGGAGTACACCGGCTTCGCCACGGCCGACATCGTCATCGAAGCGGTGGTGGAGCGGCTGGACGTGAAGATCTCGGTGCTGCGCGAAACCGAAACGCACGTGCGGCCAGGCTGCGTGCTCGCGTCGAACACGTCGTCGCTCTCCATCACGTCGATGCAGGAGGCGCTCGAGCGGCCGGCCGACTTCTGCGGCATGCACTTCTTCAACCCCGTGCATCGCATGCCGCTGGTCGAAGTGATCCGAGGACGCCACACCTCCGACGAAGCGGTCGCGACCGTGATCGCGCTCGCGCGCCGCTGCGGGAAGACACCGGTCGTCGTGAACGACGGTCCGGGCTTCCTCGTGAACCGCGTGCTGTCGCCCTACCTCAACGAAGCCGGCCGGATGCTGGAAGAGGGCGCGACCGTGCAGTGCATCGATCGCGTGCTGCTGGACTTCGGCATGCCCATGGGACCACTCCGCCTGCTCGATGAGATCGGGCTCGACGTCGCACGGCACGCGGGCGCGGTCATGCACGAGGCGTTCGGCGAACGCATGCGTCCACCGCCCTCGCTCGCCGGGATTGCGGAGGCCGGCCTGCTCGGAAAGAAGTCGGGACGCGGCTTCTACCTGTACGAGGGCGAACGCGAGAAGGGGCCGAACGAGGAGATCGCGGCGCTGGTCGGCGCGCGCGAAGGTGAGGGTCCCGATGAAGTCGACATACGCGACCGCTGCGTGCTGTCGATGGTGAACGAGGCCGCACGCGTCCTCGAGGACGGCATTGCCGCGGATGCCGCCGCCGTCGACCTCGCCATGATCACCGGGACGGGGTTCCCGCCCTTCCGCGGCGGGCTGCTGCGCTACGCGGATACGGTCGGACTGCGCAACGTGCACGCACGGCTGAAGGCGTTCGAGGCGAGTCAGGGTCCGCGCTTCGAGCCCGCGCCGCTCCTCCGCCGCCTCGCCGAGGCCGGACGTGGCTTCTACGACTGACTCCGTACGGATCCGCTACCACCGCCCTCCCGACCGCATCGAGCTCTTCGTTCAGCGCGTCGTGCACCGTGCGCGCGGCTGCACCGTGACCTTCCTCGAGGCCGCGCGCGTACGTCCGATGGAGATCGCGGGGACACTCGCACTCGAGCCGGGCGCTCCCGTCGTGTGGTTCACGTTCGATGGTGCGTGGCACGACATCGGACGGTTCCATCTTCGCGATGGCACCTTCACGGGCTGCTATGCGAACGTGCTCACCCCCGTGACCATGCGCGAGGACGAATGGGAAACGACGGATCTGTTCCTCGACGTATGGCTGCCCAGGGTGGGCACCCCCGTGCTGCTCGATGAGGATGAGCTGGACGCGGCCGAACGAGCGGGCGCCGTGGATCCGGTAACCGCTGCCCGTGCACGCGAGGAAGCGGACACGCTCATCGCAGCCGCCCGGCGCGGGAGCTGGCCCCCGCCCATCGTCGCGGAATGGACACTCGAACGGGTACGCGGCACTCCGCCGCGGCCGCCGGTGTAACGCACACCGAATCCGTCGGCTGCAACCTGCATCGGTGCGTCCCATGACAGAAACGCGTACGCTCACGACCCTGGCCTTCGGCGTTCTCGCCGCACATCTGCTCGCCGCGCCCGCGACGGCGCAGGACGACAAGCAGCGGGCTTCGCTGGCCCGCGCGAAGGGGCCGCAGGATGCGCCCGTCTTCGTCTACGAGTTCGCCGACTTCCAGTGCTCGCACTGCGCACGATTCGCCACGGAAGTGTTTCCGCGGCTCGACAGTGCGTACGTGAAGACCGGGCGGGTGCAGTGGGTGTTCGTGAACCTGCCGTCACCGAGTCACGCGAATGCGTGGGCCGCGCACGAGGCGGCGATGTGCGCGGGCGTTGTCGCGGACCGCTTCTGGCCGATGCACGACCGCCTTTACGCCGGCCAGCTCGAGTGGGCCGGGGCAGCCGACCCGCGCGCCGCGTTGCGCCGCTACGCGCGCGAGGCGGGCGTACCCTCCGAAGCGTTCGACGAGTGCATCGCGGCGGACCGGGTCGCGTCTCTCGTGCTCCAGGACGTGATCTTCGCGGCCAGCTCGCGCGTCATCGGCACACCCGCGTTCATCATCGACAACGAGCAGTCGGTAATGGGGCTGAAGACGTACGAGGAATGGAAGTCGGTACTCGACCCGATCCTGCGATCGAAGCGGAAGTAGGCGACGCGTCCCGTCAGCCCGCGGGCGGCGGCTCCACGTACGCGGCGACCAGACGCCGCCGGTCCACGTAGACCTGCCCGGTGATCTCCGGGTCCTCACGCAACGCATCGATGACGCGCTCGTAGCGCGCAATGGCCGCCGCAGGCAGCTGCACGACCATATCGTGGAAGTTGCCGCGATCGGCGAAGACGAGCCGGACCGCGACCTGCACGTCGTCCTTCATGCCGTCCTCCGGATGCGCGGGATCTCGAACAGCGTGGCCACGAACATGAGCGTGGCCACGACCGCGGAGCCGATGCACCACCGGCACCACGCACCGATCAGGAACTGTTCGACCGCGCTGAGATAGACCGAGAAACCGAAGCCGATCGTACCGGCGGCGAGCAGCGCGAGCGCGATGCGCCGGCTTTCGGCGAAGGCAGGCTGGAGTGCCAGCATGGCGAGCGCGAACGTGCCGCCGTACCCGAGCACGCCCCAGAGCGGAACCGGTATGCCGAGGAACGTCGCCCACGGCGAGCTCTGTACGCGCGAGCAGCCGCCGCCGGAACCGCACGCAATCGTCGAGATGAGACCGGTCGTGTAGGCGAGCATGTAGCCGGCGATCACGAGGCCGAGCAGCGCGAAGAGCGCGACCGCCATGCGCGAGGCCGGCGGTGCGGCCGGGCGATCCATGGCCGCGGTGCTCAACCGGCCGTATCCGCCGCGATGTCCTGGGCCGGGAGCTGCGGCTTCAGGTCCGCCTCGAACGCCTCCCAGTTGTTCCACGCGGCCGTCTGCTGCGTGCCGATGAACACCGTGGGCGTGCCGCCCAGGCCCAGCCGCAGGCCCAGCGCCTTGTTCGCGCTCACGACGTCCGCGAAGCGATCGCTCTGGAGGCACTGCTCGAACGCGGACGCATCCATGCCGAGGTCGCTCGCATACTGCACGAGCGACGTGACCGGCGAGCTGCGCTCGAACGACCAGCTCTGCTGGCGCGCGAACAGGCGATCGTGATACTCCCAGAAGCGGCCCTGCTCGTTCGCGCAGCGCGCCGCGCGTGCGGCGATGAAGCTGTGCGGGTGACCCGGCCCCTCGAGCGGGTAGTCGTAGTAGACGACACGGACCAGCCCCGCGTCCACGTAACGTGAACGAAGCTGCGGCTCGACGACGGTCGTGAACACCTGGCAGGCCGGACAGGTGAAGTCGCTGAATACGGTGACCTGCACGGGCGCGTTCGCGTTCCCCTTCTCGATCGGAATCGCCTGCGCCTGGAGCTCGCTCGTCTCCAGCGCGGTCAGGTCGATCGACTGCGTGGCCATGGAACCGCCACCCATTGCCGAGTACGCGATCCAGCCGATTCCTGCCGCCGCGATCACCAGCAGCAGGATGTAGAAAGGCTTCATGTTCGAGCCGCCGCCGCTCGCCTGCGGCTTCTTTCGCTGTGCCTGTGCCACGGTTCCCCCGTATCGATTTCGCCACTGCCGTCGTAGGCCGCGCAAGCTACCATGGCTCCGCGTCCGGCGACAACCGTTGTCACTCCAGAATCGCCGCCAGCACCCGTTCGGTTTCCGACAGGTCTGCGAATGCGTGCTCCGCCCCGGCGGCCTCCAGCTCCGCCGTCGGATGCCGGCCCGTTCCCACGCCGATGGCGCGCACTTCGAGCGACCGCCCGCACAACACGTCCGCCGGCGTATCGCCGATCACGACGATGTCGCGGCCGCGGAACTCCCGCCCTGTTGCCCGCTCTGCGCGCCGCACGGCCACCGCGGGCAACGCGTCCCTGCGCTCCGCATCCGAGCCGAACGCGCCGAACGCGAAGTGCCGGTCCATGCCGACCGACCCGAGCTTCAGGCGTGCTCCGCCGGCGATGTTGCCCGTCAGCAGCCCGAGCGCAATCTCGTCGCGGCGCTTTTCCAGCGCGGCGATCAGCTCGCGCACGCCGGGCATCACGATCGTTTCGTGCCCCGGCACCGCGAGCTCCCGGCCCAGCTCCCTCAGATACACCGACCAGAGGGCCGGGAATCCCGCCTGGATGCGATCCGGCCGCACCCGCGCCTGTGTCAGCAGCTCCCGCGCGATCTGCGGATCCGTCTTCCCATCGAACGGATGCGTAGCGATCGGGCCCGCCGTTCCGTACACTTGCAGCATGGCCCGATGGAACGCACGGCGCGGCGCGCCCCGTGCCGTCAGCAGAGTGCCGTCGATGTCGAAGAGGACCAGTCGCCGCATCGCGTGTCCATGACGTGGCGTGTTCTACTCGCCGCTCCGCTCGCATTCGCAGGGGCGGTCTGGTTCTATCTGATCGTGCTGCCGTGGCCGGTCACCCTGCGCTGGCGCGACCCCGAAAGCACTGCCTTCATGCGTGCCCGCGTCGCCCAGGCCGAAAGCCGCGGCGATTCCCTCGCCCTGCGCTACGACTTCGTCCCGCTCGACGACATCTCCCGCCACCTCCGCCGCGCCGTCACCGTCGCCGAGGACGGCAACTTCGAGCGGCACAACGGCATCGATTGGTCCGCCCTGGCGGAAGAGCTGCACTACACCGGCGACGACGCCTTCTCACCCTTCGATCCCGGTGATCTGCGCGCGGTGTTCGGCGCACTGCGGTATTACGTCCGGAACCGCGAAGAGATCCGCGGCCGCAGCACGATCACGCAGCAGCTCGCGAAAAACCTCTACTTCTCCGAGAACCGCTCCGTCCTCCGCAAGTTCGAGGAGCTCGTCGTGGCCCGCCGCCTCGAACGATTCCTGTCCAAGGACCGCATCCTCGAGCTGTACCTCAATACCGTCGAGCTGGGCCCGGGCATCTTCGGCGTCCAGGCCGCTGCGCGTCACTACTTCGGAACCGATGCCGATGACGTCACGCGCTGGCAGGCCGCTTCCCTCGCCGCCACGCTGCCCCACCCGCTCACCTCCAACCCCGACCACCGCCCCGGCCGCATGGCCTGGCGCCGCAACCTCATCCTCGCCCGCATGGGCGGCAGCGGCCCCGTCGAGACCGTCCCGCTCGCGCCCCCATCGATCGAGACACCCGATCCCGTGATCCTCGGCGAACAGGTCGACACGATGGCGCCCGATACGGTCGTGGTCGACACCGTGATGCGTGATACCAGCGTCATCGCTACCGATACGTCTTCATTCACCACAGAGCCGCAGAGGACGCGGAGCCCCACCCGACCTCTTGAATAATTCCGTGCTCTGCGTTCTCTGCGGGTCTGTGGTTAATACAGTGTGCCCGAGGCCCGCGCTTCAGAACACTGCCGAGCAGCAACGTCAGCGCGTGAGCCTGTAGTATCCGATTGTCTGCACACCCATGCTGTCGCGCTCGATGGACGCGAATCTACCCTCCGGCCCGAACGCGTCCGGCCAAGGGAAGTCGCGCGGCAGCGTGCCGAGATACCCGTCCCGTATGTGCAACACATCGATCAGGCCGCTTCCACTCGTGAGCTCGGACCGCCGCACCCAGATGTATCCGGCAGGGTCGAATACGAGCTTGTCCACAAACGCCACGACGTCGTTGTATCCCCGCTTGCTGACGATCTCTTCGGGAGGAATCCTGCACGTCGGGCCGCCCATGACGATGATCTCCTCACCGTCTCCCACGGCCCGAAGCGCGAGCTCTTCCGTCGCTTCGATGCGGGGCAGATTCCGGCGGAAGATCGCGACGAGGGAATCAGCGCGATAGAGCGCGATCGAGTACGCACCGCCGTTGTTCACCGCGATGTGCTCCCCATCACCGGCCCACACGAGTTCCGGTGCGAACAGAGGGGGTTGGCTGAGGCCGATGCCACAATCATAGACGACGTTCCTCGCGATGATCGTGTCGGACTCCGTGGCGATGACGGAGTATCCCGAATCCTTGGCCATTCTAAGCTGTCGGATGGGAGTACCCTGCCGGATACCCCTTGCGAAGTAGACCATGCGCGGCGCGTAAACGAACCGACCCGTCATGCCAGGAGGGGCGGGTGACGTCTCGATGTACTCGCCCGTTCGGGTGAACTTCAGCAGGCCCCGCGCACCGAAGTCGTGGACGATCAGTGTGTCCGCCGCTGCAGCGGGAGCACCCGGCGCTGAAAATTCCCCGGGACCCTGGCCGGGTCTGCCGATGGTTCGTTCCCACGCTCCGTCGGGACCGAACGCATGCACGACCTGTTCACCCGAATCCACGACGTACAGCCCGCCGTCACTGCGAAAAGCGAGGTTGTATGACCAGAAGCGGTAGAAGGGAGTCGTCGGGGTGCCTTCGATGCGTGCCAGCCTCGTGATGCTCCATTCCAGGCTGCTCTCGACGGCGTCCGCTTCGACGATCGTCACGCCGGCGGAATCCCGCGACATCGTACGCACTGCTCGACCGCCCTCGCCGCAAGCGGCGATGAGGGAAGCAAGTGCCACGGCAAGCGTACCAGCCATGCTGCGAAGGTGCTGCGCATCCACGGGTGTCGTGCGGAGCGGGTCGATGATGCGGTCAACGTGCGTCATTCCTCCTGCATCCCCGTTTCAGGTCATGAAGGTATCAGACTGCGACGTCGTTCCACTATGCTGTGGTGTCCTACCGCGCAACTACGCTGCAACCGCGCGCTCGATCGCAGCCTCCAGGAGATGCGCCGCCACCGCACCGTACTCCAGCA
>CAYUIG010000051.1:0-22573 GCA_964444685.1 uncultured Gemmatimonadaceae bacterium
CGCGGGCTCGCGGGTGCGACGGCGCCGGACGTGCGCCGGCTGGTGGACGGCGATGGGTCGCACGATCTCATTGTGATGGACACGCCGTCCGAGATCACGACGATTCCGGCCGCGGCGGTGGAGCGTGCGCACGTGCTGCTCGTGCCGGTGCAGCCGGGTACGGACGTGGTGAAGGACGTGCGCGCTGCGGCGCAGCTGCTCACACTCGTGGGCTCGCAGGGCAGTCGTCTGCGCGCGGTGCTGGTGCGCAGCCGTGACGCGCAGCTGGCCGAGCAGGCGCGCGCCGAGCTGGAGAGCGCGTATCCGGGCACGGCCTACCAGACGGTGATTCCGGAGGACGACGCCATCGATTACGCGCTGCACACGGGCGTGCCGCTGGCCGGCCAGGCGCCGGACTCGCGCGCGGCGGCGGCGTACCGGATGCTGGCGATCGAGGTGGCGTCCGATCTCGATGCGGCGGGGGAACCCGGGGAGTGATCGCGGTGGTTCGGTGTATCAGCTGAGGCGGCTCGGGGAGGCGGTGGAGTCGGCGCTCACGCAAGTGGGCGAAGCGACCACGATGTCGTGGCAGCTGTTGAAGGTATTGCCGCGGCCGGGTCTCTACGCGAGTTCTGCGATCCAGCAGGCGTACGTGATGGGGATCTCGTCGCTGCCGCTGGTCATGGTCATGGCGTTCCTCGGCGGCGCGGTCACATCACAGCAGACGGGCACGCAGTTCAGCGGCGGCCTGCCGCTGTGGGTGATCGGCAGCGTGCTCGCGGCGAGCATGCTGACCGAGCTGGGCCCGCTGCTCACCGGTATCGTCATGATGGCGCGCATCGGCGCGGCGATCGCGGCCGAGCTCGCGACCATGAAGGTGACCGAGCAGATCGATGCGCTGTACGCGATGGGGCGCGACCCGGTGACGTTCCTCGTCGCGCCGCGCGTGGCCGCCGGGCTGCTGGTGTTTCCGCCGCTCGTGGTGATCGCGGACGCGGTGGGCATCGGCGCCGGCTGGCTGGTCGGGCTCGTCGCAGTGGACGGCCTCACGAGCGCGGACGTCATCTACGGCATGCGCTACTATTTCCGGCCGTGGGCGCTGATCTTTTCGGTGCTGAAGGGTGCAACGTTCGGTGTGGCCATTACGTTCATTGCCTGCTTCGTCGGTCTGCAGGGGCGCGGCGGAGCGGAAGGCGTGGGGCGGACGACGACGCAGGCGGTCGTCGCGACGACGATCGTGCTGATGCTCCTGGACGTGCTGCTGACGCCGGTGCTGAAGGCGTTCTGAGGGGTAGCAGGGCGGGATGATCGAGTTTCGCAATCTGCACAAGAGCTTCGGCTCACTCGTGGTGCTCGCGGGCGTCGACCTGACCGTGGAGGAAGGGGAGACGCTGGCGCTGCTCGGTCCGTCGGGAACGGGGAAGAGCGTGCTGCTGAAGCACGCGATCGGCCTGCTCCAGCCGGACGAGGGCGACGTGATCGTGGACGGCATCTCGATTTCCGAAGCGAGCGACGATGAGTTGAAGAGCGTGCGGCGCCGGCTTGGCTACGTGTTCCAGAATGCGGCGCTGTTCGACTCGCTCACGGTCGCCGAGAACCTCCACCTCGCGCAGACGGATGAGAAGGGCGGCGTGCCGCTGGAGCGCTCGCGCGCAGAGGCGGTCGAGCTGCTGGAGCGCGTGAACCTCGACGCGTCGGTGCTGAACAAGTACCCGGGTGAGCTGTCGGGCGGGATGCGGAAGCGCGTGGGCGTGGCGCGCGCAATCGCGAGCCGGCCGCGCTACCTCCTCTGGGATGAGCCGACCACCGGCCTCGACCCCGTGAACGCGGACAACATCGACGAGCTGATCGTGGAACTGAGCCGGGAGCTGCGCGTGACGAGCATCGTCGTCACACACGACCTGGACACCGCGTTCGATGTGGGCGACCGTATCGCGCTGCTGTACGAGGGGCGGATCCGCGCGAACGCGGCGCCAGCGCAAATTCTCGAGAGCACGGACCCGGTGGTGATGCGGTTCGTGCGGCGCAGCCGGGTCGAAACCCCGGTGGCCCAGGACTGAGACATGGACAAGCGGAAGCGGAACCGGAACCTGGCCGCACTCGGGCTGCTCACGATCGCAGCCGTCGGCCTGTTCTTCTGGGGACTGTACTACCTCCTCGGAAACCCGGTTCTCAAGGGCGGCATGGACGTCGTGGTCGCGCTCGAGAACGGCGCCGGCCTGAAGCGCGGCGACCGGGTTCACCTCCAGGGCGTGGAAGTCGGTTCCGTCCGCAGCGTCGTGTTGAGCGGCGGGCAGGGCGTCCACGTGGACGTGCGACTGCGTGATTCGTTCGAGCTGCCCGCCGACACGCGCGCCGCGGTGACGGGCGACGTCTTCGGTGCACACACACTCGAGCTGCTGCCGGGTACGGCGCGTGTTCGGCTAGAGGATCGCGACACGATCTCGGGCGCGGCCGCGGCGGCACTTCCCGAACTCGCGGCAGACGTCGGTGCGCGCGCGGCCTCCGCACTGAGTGCCGTGGATGCGTTGCTCTCGGAGCAGGCCGTGGCCGACATTCATGCAACGACCGCGGTTCTGCCCGCGAGTGCCGCGGAATTGAGGGCGGCGTTCGGTGAGCTGCGGCTCGCGGCCGCAGCGCTGCGGCGCACGGCCGAGAACGTGGAGAGCGCGCAGACGGGCGAGGCGGTGAACTCGGCGGTGGCGGAGGTTGAGCAGAGCGCGCGTGCGCTCACGAGCGCGGCCGAGACCATGCAACGTTCGCTGGGCTCGCTGGCATCCGTAATGGAGAAGATCGACGGCGGGCAGGGCACCTTTGGGCTGCTCGTGAACGATTCGTCGCTGTACATGGAGTTGAGCAACACGCTGCGCGAGATGCGCGCCCTCGCCGCGGACATCCGCGAGCGGCCGGGCCGCTACATCAATCTGCGCGTGTTCTAGCAGAACGCCGCTCCGGGCGCGGTTTCCGGGGCGGTTCGGATCTTGCGCTTCCGCAGGCGGGGATCGCGGGATTCGAAGGCATCTGGAGGAATCGGTGATCCAGTCCGGGCTGCACTTCGTGCTTCTGCTGTTCGCAGCCGTCGGCTTCACGGGGGCCGGGGCGGCGCTGGCCGTGGCCCGGCAGCGCTGGTGTGCCGAAGCGGAGCGCGATTACGGCATGCTCAGCGTAGCCTGCATGCTCTTCGTTTTCGGCGCACTGTGCACCGCCGTCAGTGCCGGCCTCTCCGGCATCCTCGCGTTCGGCGGCGTGCTGACGCTCGCGGCGTACATTGCCGCGGCCCAGCGGGTCGGTCTCTTCCGCATCGAGGCGGGCGGCAGCATCGAGGCTGAGGCGGCCGAGGAGCCGAGGCTTCGATAACCTGACGAGACTGGAGTCGGGAGTCGGGAGACTGGAGTCTGGTTTCGGGCGAGGAAAATGACCTGCCGAAACCGGACGTCAGAATCCAGACCCGCCGTAAACCAGTCTCCAGTCTCCAGACTCCAGTCTCCAGACTCGGAAGTTCGCATTGCCCACCCTCCTCGGTTGCCCTAACTTGGCCGGCCGTTGTTTCGTGCGCATCCCCTCCGGAACGAGACGCAATGGCGGTCGAAACCGACCTGATGGATCGGCTGGTGTCGCTGTGCAAGCGGCGCGGCTTCGTCTTTCAATCCTCCGAGATCTACGGCGGCACCGGTTCGGTCTGGGACTACGGACCGCTCGGTGCCGAACTCAAGCGCAATCTGAAGGACCTGTGGTGGAGCGCGATGGTCCACCGACGGGACGACATCGAAGGCCTGGATGCCGCCATCCTGATGCACCCGCGCGTGTGGGAGGCATCCGAGCACGTCGACGTGTTCACGGACCCGCTGGTGGAGTGCACGAACTGCCACCGGCGATTTCGTGCAGACGTCCCCGAGATCGCGAGCGGCCAGTGCCCGGTGTGCGGCACGCGCAACGCGTTCGGCGAGCCGCGGCAGTTCAACCTGATGTTCAAGACGTTCATGGGCCCGGTCGAGGATGCGGCCGCGGTGATCTACCTGCGGCCGGAGACCGCGCAGGGGATCTACGTGAACTTCCTGAACGTGCAGGGCGCGGCACGGCAGAAGGTGCCGTTCGGGATCGCGCAGATCGGCAAGGCGTTCCGCAACGAGATCACGCCCGGGAACTTCATCTTCCGCACGCGCGAGTTCGAGCAGGCGGAGATGCAGTTCTTCGTGAAGCCGGGCACCGACGACGAGTGGTTCGAGCGCTGGAAGGCCGAGCGGATGGCGTGGGTGCAGTCGCTCGGGATCCGGCCGGAAAAGCTGCGCTTCCACGAGCACGGCGCGGACGAGCTGGCGCACTACGCGAAGAAGGCGTTCGACATCGAGTATGAGTTCCCGTTCGGCTGGAAGGAGTTCGAGGGCATCCACAATCGCACGGACTTCGATCTCCGCCGCCACCAGGAGTTCTCCGGCAAGCGGCTGGAGTACATCGATCCCGGCACGAACGAACGATTCGTGCCGTACGTGGTCGAAACGTCGATGGGTGTGGACCGCTGCCTGCTGGTGCTGCTGGCGGACGCATACCGCGAGGAGGTGGTCGAAGGCGAGGAGCGCATCGTGCTCGCGCTGCATCCGCGCCTCGCGCCCATCAAGGCCGCGGTGTTCCCGCTGGTGAAGAAGGACGGGATGCCGGAGATGGCGGAAAAGATCCACGACGCGCTGAAGGCGGCGGGGATCCCGTCGTTCCGTGACGACAGCGGTTCGATCGGGCGGCGGTACCGCAGGCAGGATGAGGCGGGCACGCCGCTCGGCATCACGGTGGATGGGCAGAGCACGGAGGACGGGACCGTGACGGTGCGGGACCGCGATACGCTGGAGCAGGTGCGGGTGCCGGCGGATGGAATTGTCGGCTACATCCGCGATCGGATCGGCTGAGGAAGGCTCCATCCGGGAGGCGTGGTGAGCGACAAGACGACGCAGTTCTTCACGAGCCGCTGGGGGATGTTCCTGGCCATGCTCGGCATGGCGGTGGGAACGGGCAACATCTGGCGCTTCCCGCGCGTTGCCGCGAACAACGGCGGCGGCTCCTTCCTCGTGGCATGGGTGTGCTTCCTCCTGCTGTGGTCAGTGCCGCTGATCATGGTGGAGTTCGCGATGGGCAAGGCCACGCGCTACGGCGCGGTCGGTGCCTTCGCGCGCATGCTGGGGCCGAAGTTCGCGTGGATGGGCGCGTGGGTCGCGTTCACCGCGATGATGATCATGTTCTACTACGCGGTCGTCACCGGTTGGACGATCCGCTACGCGGTCGGTGCAGTGACGGGCGAGCTGGGCACCGGGGCGCCCGGCGCGCTGTGGGAAAGCTTCTCGTACCAGCCGGCGGTTGTGCTCTTCCAGGCGATCGCGCTCGGGCTCGGCGTCTACGTCGTTGCCAAAGGGGTGGGCGGGATCGAGAAGGCCACGAAGATCCTGATTCCGACGCTGTTCCTGCTCGTCCTCGTCCTCGCGATCCGCGCGGTCACGCTCCCGGGTGCGGTGAACGGCCTGAATTTCCTCTTCACGCCGTCGCTGGAAGGTCTGTCGAATCCGCGCGTGTGGCTGGAGGCACTGACGCAGAACGCGTGGGACACGGGCGCGGGCTGGGGCCTGATTCTCACGTACGCGATCTACCTGCGCAGACGCGAGGACACGGCACTCAACGCGTTCATGCTGGGCTTCGGGAACAACACGGTGTCGCTGCTGGCCGGCATCATGGTGCTGTGCACGGTGTTCTCGATCATGCCGGACGCGGCCTCGCAGATCGTGGGCGCGGGCAATGAAGGGCTGACCTTCATCTGGGTGCCGCAGCTCTTCGCGGCGATGCCCGCCGGCCGAATCCTCATGGTGTTCTTCTTCCTCGCGCTGTTCTTTGCGGCCTGGTCGAGCCTGATCTCGATGATCGAGCTGGCAACCCGTGTGCTCCAGGATGGCGGGCTGGAGCGCGGCCGTGCGCTCATGATCGTTGCGATCGCCGGGTTCCTCCTGGGCGTGCCCTCGGCGCTGAGCGAGGCGGTGCTTCAGAACCAGGACTTCGTGTGGGGCGTCGCGCTCATGGTGTCCGGGCTGTTCTTCGCGATCACGGTGCTGCGCTACGGCGTACGGCGTTTCCGCGAGGAGCTCGTAAACCGCGATGCGGACCTGCGCATCGGCGCGTGGTGGGACTGGGCGATCCGCTTCGTGATCGTCGAGGCGATCGTGCTCGTCATCTGGTGGTTCCTGAACGTGCGCAGCGAGCCGCTGTGGGGCCGCTTCGGAATCGGCAACATGGCCGCACAGTTCGGGGCGGCGCTTATCGTGTTCCTGCTGCTCAACCGCTGGATGGTGGCGAAGACGCGGCCGGAGGTGGACCGGAGCATCCCGCCGGAGGGCGAGACGGTTCCGTCGATACCATGAACCGCCGTGCGCCCGGAGTGACGGGCGGATGAGCTTCGAAGAGTTCGAGACCGCCGCGTGGGCGGAGTGGGAACGCATCCCGGAGCGGTTCAAGGAGGGCATCGACGGATTGATCGTGCGCCGCAAGGCGAAACCGCACCGCGGTGCGCCGGGCGCGTACACGCTGGGCGAGTGCCTGACGGAGAGTTATCCGTCGGACTTCGGCGGGCCGGACACGATCCGGTCCGCCGTCGTACTGTACTGGGGCTCGTTTCGTGCCCTTGCGGAGGAAGATCCGTCGTTCGACTGGCGGACGGAGCTGTGGGAGACGCTGACGCACGAACTGCAGCATCACCTCGAATCGCTCGCCGCGGATGAAGCGCTGCTCGACCTCGACTACGCGATGGACGAGCACTTCAAGCGGCAGGATGGCCAGCCCTTCGACCCGTTCTACTACCGCGGCGGGGAGCCGCACGACGACGGCTGGTATCGCGTCGAGGACCTGTGGTTCCTCGAGCGCCCCGCCGACGCGCCGATCCAGCAGTTCGACTGGGCGAAGCGGCGCTACGAGGTGCACGTGCCCGACCGCACGGCCGATGTCACCTTCGTCGTGATTCACGGCGTGAAGGAGGCGCCGGCGGCGCTGAACCTCGTGCTCGTACGGCCGCGCGGCCTCGGTTCGCTGCTGCGCTCGGCACTCGGCCGCGCATCGTGGCGAGTCGAAGAGTCCGATGTGGACGCGCGCGAGATACCGCGGGAGGATCCCGCATGACGCGTCCGACGCCGTACGACCTGCTCATGGGCGGGCTCGACGAAGCGCGCCTCGATGCGCTCGATGCCGAGTCGTTCGATTCGCCGGAAGAACTCATGCACCGGCAGGCCGCCGGCGAGGCGCTGCACGACCTCGCGGGCGGAAGTCCGGGTGCCGCGGTGCTGGAGTATGCATCGCTCCTATACCACGCGCTGCGGTTCCGGCGCGCGGATCGCATGGTTTTCGACATCGAGGAGTCGCTGCTGCGTGAGCTCGCGGCGACGCGTGCACCGCTGGGTCGCTGGCCGTTGCGGCCGCCGGCGCCCGCCGGATACGTCCGCTTCCCCGAACTGAAGCTCTGGGCGCTCGTGCAGGAGGATGCACCCGCCGAGGCCGTGGATGGACTCTTCTGGGCCATGTCGGATCGGCGGCTCGAGCTGCTGCTCTGTCTCGGCATGTGGTCCGGCCGGCCGGGGCTCAGCGTCGTGCCGGTATCCGCAGTCGTCCCGGATGACCCCGGCCATTGGGCCGACATGCCGGCGCGGGCGGATGGCGAGGACTTCTCGAACGTGCTGCCGGGCGGCGAAATCGATGCGCTGCTCGCGCTCACCACGCCGCTCGAAGCGTTGAAGCTCGCCTCGCGGATCTTCCATCACATCGCAGAGCACCCGCATCTCGTCGACGCGGGCGGCGAACACGAACGGCGCGTGCGCGCGGTCGATGGATAAGCAGGCCGCCGCGCTGGTACTGGAGGAGATCGCGCGGCTGCTGGAGCTCCAGGGCGAGGACCGCTTTCGCGTGCGCGCGTTCCGCAGCGCCGCGCGCGCACTCGAGCGGGTCGAAGAAGATCTCCCTTCGCTCGTGCAGAGCGGCCGCCTCGCGCAGGTGCGCGGCATCGGCGCGGCCACGGCGCGCATCGTGGCCGAGCTCGTCGAGACCGGCCGCTCCTCCTACCACGAAGCACTGCGCGAGCGGACGCCGCTCGGCCTGCGCGAGCTGCTCGCGGTATCCGGCCTGGGTCCCGGCAAGGTGCACACGCTGCATCAGGAGCTCGGCGTGCAGTCGCTGGAGGACCTGGAGCGCGCGCTCGCCGAAGACCGCATCGCGGGGCTGCGCGGTTTCGGGCGACGCACCGCAGAGCGGATCGCCGGCGCGATCGGCTTCGTGCGCGGCACCCTCGGGCGCCGGCGGCTCGCGCCCGCACTGGAAACGCTGGAGCGTGCGGCGGGCGCGGTCGCCGCGATGGCGCACGTGCGGCGCAGCGTGGGCGCCGGCGAGGGACGACGTCGCCTCGAGACCGTGGGCGAGATCGTGGTCGTCGCCGAGGCGGAGCACCGCCACCACACCGCCGTGCTCGACAGCTTCTCCACGATGCCCGGGACCATGCGCGCGCGCATCGTCTCTGCGGATACGGCCGAGGCGTATCTGTCCGATGGCATTGCCATCCGCCTCGCACTCGCCGAGCCGGCCACGTTCGCAACGACGCTGCTCGAGGAGACGGGCTCGGAGGCGCACCTGCGCGCGCTGCAGCAACGCGCGCGCACGCTGGGACTCGTTCTCGAGCGCGATGGCGTGAAGCGCGGCGATGTGCGCATCGACACGCCGGACGAGGAGGCGGTGTACGCGGCGCTCGAGATGGCGTACGTTGCCCCCGAGCTGCGTGAGGGTACGCTCGAGGTGATCGCGGCCGCGGAAGGCTGGCTGCCGCGTCTCATCGCGGAAGGCGAGCTGCGCGGCTGCTTCCACTGCCACACGACGGAGAGCGATGGCAAGGCCACGCTCGAGGAGCTGGGAGAAGCGGCGCGCGAGCTGGGGTGGCGGTATCTCGGGATTGCGGACCACTCGCAGGCGGCGAGCTACGCGGGCGGGCTTTCGCCCGCGCAGATCGAGCGGCAGCACGCAGCCATTGATGCATGGAATGCGCGGTATGGGCACGAGGTCCGGCTGCTCAAGGGCATCGAGTGCGACATCCTGCAGGACGGCGCGCTCGACTACGAGGCGACGAATCCGGAGCTGTTCGACCGCT
The DNA here is from genome assembly GCA_964444685.1 of uncultured Gemmatimonadaceae bacterium. GTDB lineage: Bacteria > Gemmatimonadota > Gemmatimonadetes > Longimicrobiales > RSA9 > CAYUIG01. Next base: position 9,128 of record CAYUIG010000051.1, read on the forward strand.
TCGATTACGTAATCGGGTCGGTGCACTCGCGCTTCATGCAGTCGCGCGACGACATGACGCGCCGCATCGTGCGGGCGGTGCGGAATCCCCGGCTGACGATGCTGGGGCATCCGACCGGGCGGCTGTTGCTCGCGCGCGCGCCGTACGACGTGGATGTCGATGCCATCGTCGCGGCCGCGGCAGAGAGTGGCGCTGCGATCGAGATCAATGCGGATGCGCATCGTTTGGATCTGGACTGGCGGTACTGGCCGCGTGCGAAGGCGTCGGGCGTGCGCTGCGCGATCAACCCCGATGCCCATTCCGTGTCGGGGCTGAACGTGGTTTCGCTCGGTGTGATGATGGCGCGCAAGGGATGGCTCGAAACGAAGGACGTGGTGAACGCATGGCCGCTCGTGGAGGTCGAGGCGTGGCTGGCGGAGCGAAGAAGCCGCGCGCGGTGAAGAAGCGCGCGCCCGCGACGAAGAGCCGTTTCCGGCGCGAGTCGAAGGTGGCGCGTCGCGAGCGTGTGCTGGAGATCCTGCGGCGCCTTCACGCGGAGTATCCGGATGCGCACACGTCGCTCGATCACCGTAACGCGTACGAGCTGCTCACGGCCACGATCCTGTCGGCGCAGTGTACGGACGAGCGCGTGAACCAGGTCACACCGGCGCTCTTCCGCCGCTACCCCGCGCCTGCGGACCTGGCCGCGGCGAAAACGGAAGAGCTGGAAGAGCTGATCCGGCCGACCGGGTTCTACAGGAACAAGGCGAAGAGTCTTCTGGGCATGGCGGGCGCGTTGGTCGAGCGGCACGGCGGCGAGGTACCGGCCGCGATGGCGGAGCTGGTGACGCTGCCGGGTGTGGGCCGCAAGACGGCGAACGTCGTGCTCGGGAACGCCTTCGGCATCGACGAGGGCGTGGTCGTGGACACGCACGTGCGGCGCGTGTCCGGTCGGCTCGCGCTGACGAAGCACGACGATCCCGAGAAGATCGAGCAGGATCTGATGCAGATCGTGCCACGCTCGGAGTGGACGCAGCTGCCGCACCTGTTCATCTACCATGGCCGCGCCGTGTGCAAGGCGCCTACGCCGCGCTGCGAGATCTGCGTGCTGAACGATCTCTGCCCCAGCTCGAGGGTGTGATGGCGAACCGGCTCGCGGGCGAGCGCAGTCCGTTCCTTCAGCATGGCGCGAAGCAGCCCGTCGACTGGCATCCATGGGGCGACGAGGCGTTCGAGACGGCGCGGTCCGAGAACAAGCCGGTGCTCCTCGACATCGGCGCGGTGTGGTGCCACTGGTGCCACGTGATGGACCGCGAGAGCTACGAGGACACGGAGACCGCGGCGCTGATCAACGAGCTGTTCGTGCCGGTGAAGGTGGACCGGGACGAGCGCCCGGATGTGGACGCACGCTACCAGCGGGCCGTGCAGCTGCTCACGGGGCAGGGCGGCTGGCCCCTGACCGCGATCCTTACGCCGGACGGCGAGGTCTTCTACGGCGGCACGTACTTCCCGCCCGAGGACTTGCCCGGCCGCCCCGCGTTCCGGCGCGTGCTGCGCGAGGTCGCGCGGGTGTGGCGGGACGAGCCCGATCGTGCGCAGGGCGCGGCCGGTCAGATCCGGACGCGGCTGCGTGAGCTGTCCTCGGGCGAGAGCCAGGCGGGAGAGCCGCGCGCCTCGCTCATCGAAGCCGCACTCGAAGAGCTGGCCGATTCCTTCGACTTCCGCCACGGCGGATTCGGCCGCGCGCCGAAGTTTCCGCATCCCGGCGGAATCGATCTGCTTCTCGATGAGTGGCTGGATCACGAAACCGACTGGGCGCGCCGGATCGTGGCGGAGACGCTCGCGGCGATGGCGCGCGGCGGCTTCCACGACCAGCTCGGCGGCGGATTCCACCGCTACTCGACGGATGCCCGCTGGCTCGTGCCGCACTTCGAGAAGATGTCGTACGACAACGGCGCGCTGCTCGTCACGTATGCGCGCGCCGCGTCCGCGCTCCGCGACGACGAGTTCGCCGCGGTGGCCGGAGGCGTCGTGTGGCACTACCGCGACATCGCGCCCGGGCTGCTCACGGTCGGCGGATTCCCGGCATCGCAAGATGCCGACATCACCGATGATGACGGCGACTACTGGACGTGGACGGAGTCGGAGGTTCGAACGGCGATCGCCGATGACGGTCTCTCGGATGCGGCGCTCCTGCACTTCGGATTCGATGATGCCGGCGGACGCATGCATCTGGACCCGGAGCGTCACGTCCTCTTCCGCAAGCGCACGATCGCGCAGGTGGCGGAGTCTCTCGGCACAACGAACGAAGAAGCGGGGCGGCGGATCGATGCAGCGAGTGACCGGCTGAAGCGCGCGCGCGATGCGCGGACGCGGCCGTATGTCGACGAAACGATCTACACGGGGTGGTCCGCGATGGTCGCCGCCGGCTTCCTCGCCGCCGGACGGTATGCGGGTGTTTCAGCGGCGGCGGATGCACTGCGGACGCTCGAGCGCATCTGGAGCGAAGGATGGGATGACGAGCAGGGTCTCGTGCACGCGCTCGGCGGCGAGGAGCTCTACTTCGTCGATGATCCGGCTCTCGCCGCCGGTGCGCTGCTCGATGCCTGGGAGTGGACACAGGACGCCTCGTGGCTGGAGCGCGCGCGGCGGGCCGCGGAGGTAATGGTGCACCGCTTCGCCACGCCATCGGGTGCACTGGCGGACCGGCCGACGGACGAGCCCGGCCACGGCGCACTCGCCACGCCGTACCTGCCGATCGCGGATGCGCCGACGCCATCCGGCAACGGCGCCGCCGCGCTGGCACTCCAGCGATTGCACGCGATCACCGGAGAGGCGAAGTGGCTGGAGCATGCATCCGCCATCCTGCGTGCATTCGGCGCATCGGCCGGCCGGCTGACGAGCTCCGCGGCCACGTGGATGAAGGCACTGTCCTGGTCCGTGCGCCCGGTGACGACCGTGGTGGTCGTGGGCGAGCCTGCCGAGGAAGCCACCGGCAAGCTGCTGGCGGAAGCGCTGAAGGTGTATCGCCCGCGGACGGTCGTCCGGCGCGTCGCACCGGGTGAGGACCCGGCGCAGTTGCGGGAGGCGGTGCGCGCGATGCTGACGAGCGCATGGCCGCGCGCGTACGTTTGCGCGGGCCGCGTATGTGCGGCACCGGTGGAGGAAGCCGCGGCGCTCGGCGAACTGCTGCGAACGTTCAGGGGATGAGGAGAGACGATGCCGTCACGTGAGGAAGCGGTCCGGCTGCTGGAGGCGTGGGTCGAGAACGAGGGGCTGCGCAACCACATGCGCTCGGTCGAAGTGGCGGTGCGTGCCTATGCGCGCAGCTTCGGCGAGGACGAGGAGCAGTGGGGGCTGGCGGGATTGCTGCACGATCTCGACTGGGAGAAGTATCCCGACGAACACCCGCTGCGCGCCGTCGATGCACTCCGGGAACTGGGATATCCGGAGCCCGTGCTGCACGCGATCCTCGCGCACCGCCACGAATTCACGAAGGTCGAACCGGAGTCGCTGCTCGATCGGACGCTGCTCGCGTGTGACGAGCTGACGGGGCTCATCACGGCCACCGCACTCGTGCGTCCCACGGGCATCGACGATCTCACGCCGAAGTCCGTGAAGAAGAAGATGAAGGACCGCGCGTTCGCTGCGGGTGTGGACCGGGAGGAAGTGCTGCGCGGGGCGGAGCTGCTGGGAATCGACTTCGATACGCACATCGGCAACGTCATCGCCGCGATGCAGGAGATCGCGGGCGAGCTGGGCCTGCGCCGGTCGTAGGAGAACGCGGGCGCCGGGTCAAACCTCCCGGCGCCCGCGCGTCATATCAGCCCACCGCCCTCTGGACGCGGTCGACCCAGGTGTCGAGGCGGCCGATCACGCCGATCACGTCCGCCTTCGCTTCTGCACTCGCAACTTCGCGGGCAAACTCGAGCAGCACGGCGCGCACGGCGCCGCGTGCGTCACCGGACGCCGGGGCGGCCGCGCGCGTCGCGCTCTTCGGCGGACGGCCCGGGCCCCTCTTTGCCGCCTTCTTTCCGGCGGGTGCGGCCGCCGCGCGCTTGCGGCCGCGCTTCCCAATGGCACGCATGCGCTTCACCTGAAGCGGATACCGCGCATGAAACTGTCGCACGCTGAGGGAGCCGACGCTGCGATCCACCTTCTTCGCCTTCTGATGCAGCTCCTCGCTGGAGATCGATGGCTTTCGCTCCAGCTCCTTGCGGACCATATCCATGACCCGCGGGTTGGTCCCGGCCATGCGCTCCTTTCGTGGCGGTTTTATTCGGAGTTGCGGGAAAGAGACTCGGAGCAGTGAGAACTGTCAAGGACATATGGACCGACTGTCGTGTGGCGTCCTGCCGGGAGAGCGTCTATATTCGGCGCCGCCCAACCGAACGGAGGACAGATGCGGGGATACCGGGTGCTTGCGGCCGTCATCGTACTGGCCGCGTGCGGTGATGCGGAAACGAACGACAGCCGGGGATATACGAAGGCGCCGCTCGAACATCCGACGGTGATGATCCGTTCGGAGGAGCCGGACGCCATGCGGGAGTTCGGGGAGCCGAACCTGCCGCGCCCCGTAGTGCTCGAAGACACGACGTCGACGGCCGAATAGTCAGACGACCGGCGGACGTGGCCGTGCCGCCCGCCGGAACAGCGCGATCCGCTCCTGCTCGGGCAGCGCCTCTGCGCGTTCCCGGGCCATGCCGGGCGGGACGTGCCATGCGACGCCGGTGATCAGCGTTTCACCCCCGGGCCGGCCGTCGCGGCTGAAGAGCAGCGCGTTGTGCCATGTGCCGAGGTCGTCCGGCTCGGAGCGCACCCACACCTCGCAGCGCGCGCCATCGATGAAGATGGCGCCGATCCTCTCTTCGATCCCGCCGGTCGGACCGGTCCTCATGGCTGCCGCTCCCGCTGCCGTGATCGTCGGGCGGGAGTGTCGCAAGTCCCGAACCGGGACGGCAACTACTTCACACGCAAGACCTTCAAACGCAGGCTTCCCGAGGCCGGACCGCCGGCCGGCGTGGTGAGCTTCAGGAGGCGGGCCACGCTGGCCGCGCCGGTGAACTCCATGATGGCTCCCGTGCCGCCGCGCAGTGCGGCGAGGTCGACAAGGAAGTTCCCGCCCGCAACACTGTGCATGCGCAGCGGCGTCGGGTCCGGGAAGGGATGCGGGTTTTCCTCGTCCACAGGGAATACATCCTGGTTCATGCCGAGGAAGATGTCCGGCGTGTTCCAGCTCGGCATCGTGTACAATGCGTCGACAGCGTATTCCGGATGGTCGTCGAGGGCGTGCGCGAGCAGCCAGTCGCCGAGGAGCTCCTCGAACGGCCGGCCCGCGCGCGCCTCGATGCTCGAGAACGGGTCGAGCACGGCCTCCGTCGTGAGTGCGCGCAGTAACGCCGATTCGCTCGACGCGTAGTGATCGATGACCCAGCGCAGGAAGGACCACCCGCTGCCGTAGAAGGTCGGGTCCGTCGCCACGGCGTACAGCGGGCTGCGGGTCTCTATGGATGCGAGATAGTTGTAGACGTAATAGAAGTGGTCGTACATCGCGAACGGCCTGCCGGCACACTCCGGCAACGTGGGGCGGCGCTCGCAGAACAGGCTGGCCTGGAAGGTCGTGTTGCCGTGCTGTGCGTAGCCGTGCGCTGCGCGGGCGTACAGCTCCTCGGCGATCATCGCCGTGGACTCCTCCATCCAGAGCGCGTCCTGGGCGAGCAGTGTGCCGCGCGAGAGCAGCTCCGCAAAGGACGCAATGTGCTTCGCCTCGTGCATCACCACCGTCCGCATCACGCGGAACCAGTGGGCGGCCGTGACGTTGCCCAGGCCGTCGGCGTCATCCTCGTCGCCCGGCAGTGTGGGCACGGTCGCGTAGAAGATCTCGGCCTTGTTGCCGGCCGGGCAGATGTCGGAGAGCAGATCGGCCGGCGTCACGAATCCCGCCAGGCTCTGCATATCGTTGATGGCGGGCGTGAAGAGCATGTAGATGCGCCCGTTCGCATCGGTCGAACCGTCGATCGCGAGCGGATTGCCGAAGTTCGCGGTCAGGAGCGGGAACATGTCGTTGTCGAAGGTCTGCCCCATCGCCTGGAACATCGCGTCCATCGTGCCGGCGAGCGGCGCGTTGATGTCCTCGAGCACGACGGCGTGCGTGCCGACGTGGACGACGCGGGCGCTGACGGTGGCCGCCACGCCGAAGCAGGTATTCCCGTTCGCGGCGTCGGGAACCTTCAGCGTCAGGATATCGCCCACGTTGGGTACGGCGGCCATCGCCGCCGACGGATCGCGGAGTGCTGCGCGCGGCGGGCGCGGGACGCGCAGCAGCTCGGCATCGTGGCGCAGGATCCGGTCGTGCGCGCGCCGGCGCCTGTCGAACTCTGGTGCAGGCCGCACGCGCAACGCCTGGTCGAAGCTGAACTGTACCGGGGCGCCCGCGCCGGGCACGCTCCCGGTGAAGCGCACGGCGGTGGTGCCGGCGGGCTGGCCGACGCTGGACACGACGGCCATGAACGTCCCGGCGCTGAGCAGCTCGGTGCAGTGTGCGTCCGGCCCGTCGAGCGCGTAGCTGTCGCCGACGGCGAGATTGCGGCGGTCGGTGACGCGCAGCGGGTGCGTGAACGCGGCGGTCGCGCCGAACACCTCCAGGTCCACCCCAACCTCGCCCGTGGGCAGGCAGGGCACGATCACGGTCAGTCGCGTGGGCTGGGCCGCCTGCACCGTGGCGGGCACGCCGCCGATCCTGACCACGTTCTCCGCCGGCACGCTGCTGAAGCCGGATCCGTCGATGATAAGGTGGCCGCGCACTGGCATGCTGTCGGGACTGGCGCCGGTCACCACGGGCGCCGGTACCGCCTGCACCGTGAAGGTGGCCGGGCTCAGGCCATCCACCGCTGCGTGAATCGTGATCGTGCCGGTCTGGCTGCCCACGGTCACGGACGTGCGGGCGGTGCCGTCGCCGCCGGTCGAGGTCGTAGCGGGCGAGATCACGGCGTCACCGGACGCGACGGTCCACGAAACGCTCACACCCGACGCGGGATCGCCCGCGCCATCGAGGACGCGGACTGCGAGCGAGTCCACGAGCTGTGCGCCGAGCGCGCGTTTCTGGCCGTTGCCCGCGAGCACGACGATGGCCGTCGGGTCGTCCGGGTCCGTGCTCGGGCCGGAGGTATCGGAGCACGCGAACAGCAGGATGGAGAGCGCGGCCAGGCGGGCCGCCCGGGTGTCGAACGTCATGTTGATCCGTCGACTGGGGTGGATAGCGCAGGGACTTGAACTCCCGTGCCGCGGTGTTGTTCCGGAGGGTTGCGGCAGGGGAACGCCGCGGCCACTTTCCTGCGACCCCCACCGGAGCGGACATGAACGACGCGGCGATCGTCACCTTCGTAGTGATAGCAGGCATCGTCTGGGGTGGTTTCGTGCTGATCGCAGTCACGGCGATCCGTAGAGAGAGCGGCCACGCCGGGAAGCGGTAGCGCGGAAGTGCCACGCAGGGAAGACCTCCACACCATTCTGCTGCTCGGATCCGGTCCGATCGTGATCGGGCAGGGCTGCGAGTTCGACTATTCCGGGACCCAGGCCGTGCGCGCACTGCGCGAGGAGGGGTACCGCGTCGTGCTCGTCAACAGCAATCCCGCCACGATCATGACCGACCCCGACCTCGCCGATCGGACGTACATCGAGCCGATCACGGCGGAGTGGGTCGAGAAGATCATCGAGCGCGAGCGCCCCGACGCGCTGCTGCCCACCATGGGCGGCCAGACCGCACTCAACGTCGCGCTCGAGCTGTACGACGCGGGCGTGCTCGAGAAGTACGGCGTCGAGCTGATCGGCGCGAACGCACGCGCCATCCGCATGGCGGAAGACCGCGAGGAGTTCGCGGCTGCCATGGCGCGCCTCGACCTCGCCGTCCCGCACGGCGGCTTCGCACGCAGCTTCGACGAAGCCGTGGCGATCGTACAGGAGACCGGCTATCCCGCCATCATCCGGCCGTCGTTCACACTCGGCGGCAGCGGCGGCGGCATCGCATACAATGCGGATGAGTTCGAAGTGGCGGTGCGCCGTGGCATCGATCTCTCGCCCGTAGGCGAGGTGCTGATCGACCGCTCGGTGATCGGCTGGAAGGAGTTCGAGCTCGAAGTGATGCGCGACGGCGCGGACAACGTCGTCATTGTCTGCTCGATCGAGAACATCGACCCGATGGGCGTGCACACGGGTGACTCCATCACGGTGGCACCCGCGCTGACGCTCTCCGACGTCGAGTACCAGCGCATGCGCGATGCGGCGATCGCGATCATCCGTGAGATCGGCGTGGCTGCGGGCGGATGCAACATCCAGTTCGCGGTGAATCCGGATACGGGCGAGATGCTCGTGGTCGAGATGAACCCGCGCGTATCGCGCAGCTCCGCGCTGGCATCCAAGGCGACGGGGTTCCCGATCGCGCGCATCGGAGCGAAGCTCGCCGTCGGCTTCACGCTCGACGAACTGCCGAACGACATCACGCGCTCCACGCCGGCGTCGTTCGAGCCCACGCTGGACTACGTGGTCGTGAAGTTCCCGCGCTTCGCGTTCGAGAAATTCCCGACCGCGGATCCCGTGCTGGGTGTGCAGATGAAGGCGGTCGGCGAGGTGATGGCGATCGGCCGCACCTTCCACCAGGCATGGCAGAAGGGGCTGCGCGGACTCGAGATCGGCCGCGCCGGCTGGGAAGCCGCAGAGCGTGCGGTGGATGACGGTCTGTCCTCGGACGAGCCGGATGTGCTGCGTGCGGCGCTGCGGCGGCCCACGGCGGAGCGGCCGTTCCAGCTCAAGCGCGCGCTCGCGGCCGGGTTCACGGTCGAGGAGCTGCACGAGCTGACCGCGATCGATCCGTGGTTCCTGAACCAGCTCCTCGAGCTGCAGCGCGCGGAGGAGCACTTCGCGCAGCTCATTGAGCCGGGCCGCGAGGACGTGCTGCGCATGAAGCGCATGGGCTTCGGCGACGCGCAGCTCGCGCGCATCCGCGGCTCGACGGAGGCGGAGATGCGCACGCTGCGTCACCGCTTCGGTGTGCGCCCGACGTATCACATGGTGGACACCTGCGCGGGCGAGTTCCCCGCGGCCACGCCGTACCTGTACTCATCGTACGAGTCGGAATCCGAGGCGGAGCCGAGCGACCGCAGGAAGATCGTGATCCTGGGCAGTGGTCCGAACCGGATCGGGCAGGGCATCGAGTTCGACTACTGCTGCGTGCAGGCCGCGCTCGCGCTGCGCGACGCCGGATTCGAGACCATCATGGTGAACTCGAATCCGGAGACCGTGTCGACGGACTTCGACATTTCCGACCGCCTGTACTTCGAGCCGCTCACGCTCGAGGATGTGCTCGAGATCGTGGAGCGGGAGCGGCCCGAGGGCGTGATCGTCCAGCTCGGCGGGCAGACGCCGCTCCGGCTGTCGCAGCCGCTGTCCGAGCTGGGCGTGCCGATCCTCGGCACGTCGGTCGATGCGATCGACCGCGCGGAGGACCGCGACCGCTTCTCGGAACTGTGCCGCCGCATCGGTGCGCGGGTCCCGCCCAACGGAATCGCGACCAGCACGGAGCAGGCGGTCGCGGTGGCGGCGGAGGTCGGCTATCCGGTGCTCGTGCGGCCGTCGTACGTGCTCGGCGGGCGCGCGATGGAGATCGTCTATGACGAGCCGTCGCTGCGCGACTACTTCGAGCGTGCGGTGCGTGCATCGCCCGACCACCCCGTACTGATCGACCGCTTCCTCGAGGATGCGTTCGAGGCGGACGTGGATGCGCTGTCCGACGGCGAGCGCGTCGTCATTGCGGGTGTGATGCAGCACATCGAGGATGCGGGCGTGCACTCCGGCGACTCGGCGTGCGTGCTGCCGCCGTATCTGCTGAAGGATCGCGAAGTCGATGAGATGCGGCGGCTCACGCGGCTGTTCGCCACCGAACTTGGTGTGGTCGGTCTGATCAACGTGCAGTTCGCCGTGCATGACGGTGTCGTGCACGTGCTCGAGGTCAACCCGCGCGCGTCCAGGACGGTGCCGTTCGTCTCGAAGGCCACGGGTGTCGCGTTCGCGCGGCTCGCTGCACTCGCCATGGCCGGCCACCGCCTCGCGGATCTCGACGTGCCCGAGGAGCCCGTGGTGCCGGGTGTCGCGGTGAAGGAGGCCGTGCTGCCGTTCAACAAGTTCGACGTGGACATCATCCTCGGGCCCGAGATGCGCTCGACCGGCGAGGTCATGGGCTTCGACGAGTCGTTCGGCATGGCGTTCGCGAAAGCGGAGATCTCCGCGGGCGCGCCGCTGCCGACGAACGGCACGATCTGCGTGACAGTGAACGACCGGGACAAGATCGCGGCCACACCGATCATCCGCCGCTTCCACGACCTCGGCTTCTCGATCCTCGCGACGGAGGGAACCGCGCGCTACCTGCGCGCGCGCGGCATCCCGGCCGAGCGCATCTTCAAGGTGGGCGAGGGCCGGCCGCACATTGTCGACCGTCTCATCTCGGGCGACATCCAGCTGCTCATCAATACGCCGCTCGGCAAGAAATCCCAGTACGACGACTATGCGATGCGGCGCACGGCGGTCGCGCGCCGCACGCCCTACTGCACGACGCTGTCCGCGGCCTCGGCCGCGTGTGACGCCGTGATCGCAATGCGATCGCGGAAACAGGAAGTACGCACGCTGCAGGAACGTTTCCGCCCGACTGCGGGGGCGGGGGCGGGCGAGGAGGGTGGTGCGAGATGGGAACGGCGGGGGCGTGAGGCGGGGGCGGGGGCGGGGACCATCGGGTGAACTGCGGGAGGTGATGATGCCGAAACGTGTGGGCGCTGTCCTGATGACCCTCGCGATCGCTGCGCCGGTCGCGGCGCAGCAGCGCGGGATGGAGCAGGCGCCGCCGCGTGCGGAAGGGGAGGGTCCGTTCGAGCGGATGATCATCCGCGGCGTCACGGTGATCGATGGCACGGGCGCGCCGCCGTATGGTCCTGTCGACATCGTGATCGAAGGCGACCGCATCGCGGCGATGCGCAGCGTCGGCGCACCGGGCCTGCCGATCGATCCCGCGCGCCGGCCGGGGAACGCTACGAAGGAAGTGGACGCGCACGGCATGTACGTGCTACCCGGCTTCGTGGATTTGCATGCGCACACGGGTGGACGCCAGCAGGGCACCACGGCCGAGTACGTCTACAAGCTGTGGCTGGGGCACGGCGTCACCACGATCCGCGATCCCGGTTCGGGCAACGGCGTCGAGTGGACACTGACGGCGCGACGGCTGAGCGAGGCGAACGAGATCACGGCGCCGCGGGTGTTCGTGTACGTGCGTCCGGGCGCCGGCTGGGATGGCGGCTCGATCGACTCGCCGGAGCGCGCGCGTGCGTACGTGCGGTGGGCCGCGGAGCAGGGCGTCGACGGCTTCAAGCTGGGCTCGTACGATCCGCCGATCATGGCGGCGCTCATCGACGAAGCCGGGAAGCACGGGCTGGGCACGCAGGCGCACCTGGCGCAGACGGGTGTCGCGCGCATGGACGTGCTGGATGCGGCACGGCTCGGCCTCGGCTCGATGGAGCACTGGTACGGCCTGCCGGAGTCGCTCTTCGACGATCGCACGATCCAGGACTATCCGGCGGACTACAACTACAACGACGAGTACCACCGCTTCGGCCAGGCGGGCCGGCTGTGGAAGCAGGCGGCGAAGCAGGGGAGCGAGAAGTGGAACGACGTCATGGAGGAGCTGCTCTCGCTCGACTTCGTGCTGGACCCGACGATGACGATCTACGAGGCCAGTCGGGACGTCATGCGCGCGAAGAACGCGGACTGGCACGACGGCTACACGCTGCCTTCGCTGTGGCAGTTCTACCAGCCGAGCCGGGAGAGCCACGGCAGCTACTGGTTCGACTGGACGACGCAGGACGAGATCGAGTGGAAGAACAACTTCCGCATCTGGATGTCCTTCCTGAACGAGTACAAGAATCGTGGCGGGAAGGTGTGCACCGGGTCGGACTCGGGATTCATCTACAAGCTCTACGGCTTCGACTACATCCGCGAGCTGGAGCTGCTCCAGGAGGCGGGCTTCCATCCGCTCGAGGTGGTGCGTTCGGCCACGCTGTGCGGCGCGGAGACGCTGATGGCGCCGAAGGGGCGGCCGATCGAGTTCGGCATCCTGCGCGAAGGGATGCTCGCGGACATGGTGATCGTGCCGGAAAACCCGTTGCACAACTTCAAGGTGCTGTACGGCACGGGAACGGTCCGGCTGGACGAGCAGGGACAGCCGGTGACGGTCGGTGGTGTGCGGTGGACGATCAAGGACGGCATCCTGTTCGACGCGAAGCAGCTACTCGCGGACGTGGCCCGGATGGTCGAGGAGGCGAAGGCGCGGCAGCCGGTGTCCACGTCTTCGAGCGACGGTCACTGAGACCGCAGCCGGCGCGCGCCTGATGGCGTCGCCGGTTGCGCTCGTGCTGCACGCGGACTGCGCGCGCCACGACCCCGGCTGGGGTCATCCGGAGCATCAGGGGCGCCTGCCCGCGATCGTGTCCGCACTCGAGGCGGACTCGCCCGCACTGCACGAGCACGTCCTCCAGATCCAGCCGGAGCCGGCCCCGTCGGAAGCGCTCGCGCGCGTTCACCCGCCCGCGTACATCGCATCCATTGCGGCAGCGGTCGAGGCTGCCGCCGCGTCGGGCACACAGGTGCGCCTGGATGCGGACACGGCCGTGAGCGACGCGTCGTGGGACGCGGCAACGGCGGCTGCGGGGTGCGCGATCGAAGCGGCGCGCCGGGTCGCCCATGGGGATGCGCCCACGGCGTTCGCGCTGTCGCGGCCGCCCGGCCATCACGCTCCGCCCGACCGGGCGATGGGCTTCTGCCTCTTCAACAACGTGGCGGTCGCGGCGCGGGCGCTCCAGGCCGAGCACGATGTCGGCCGCGTGCTGATCGTGGATTGGGATGTGCACCACGGGAACGGCACCCAGGACGCCTTCTATCGGGACCCTTCGGTATACTATCTCTCACAGCACCAGCATCCGTGGTATCCGGGCACGGGGCGGAGCGACGAGCGCGGCACCGGTCCCGGGCAGGGCACGACGCGCAACGTGCCCGTGCCGGCGGGGCTGCCGGTCCGGGCGTACATGGAAGCGTTCGAGGCCGCGCTCGACGCCACGCTGCACGAGTTCAAGCCCGAGTTCGTGCTGGTTTCGGCGGGGTTCGACTGCCTGCGCGGCGACCCGCTGGGCGGACAGCTCCTGGAACCGGAGGATCTCCACGCCATGACGCGGCTGCTTATGGATGCGACTGACGCGACAGCCGAGGGGCGGATCGTGATGGCGCTCGAGGGCGGTTACCATCCGAAGCGCATGGGACTCGGCGTGGTGCGGGTACTGCGCGCACTGGCGGGGCTGCCGCCGCGCGAGGAACGATCATGATGGGAGGTTCGCAGTGAACGATGTGGTGCCCGACTTCGCGCGGCTGAAGCGCGAT
>CAYUIG010000052.1:0-20714 GCA_964444685.1 uncultured Gemmatimonadaceae bacterium
AGCGGCTGCGCCTCGAGGAGAAGCAGGAGGCGGCCCGGCAGCGCACGCTCGAGCGCGAACTCGAGTGGGTGCGCATGGCGCCGCGCGCCCGTCAGACGAAGAGCAAGGCGCGGCTCGGTGCGTACGAGAAGCTCCTCCAGGAGGACACGCGCGAGCGGATCAGCCGGGCCGAGATCGTCATTCCGCCGGGCCCGCGGCTCGGTGACGATGTGGTGATTGCCGAGAACGTCACCAAGGCGTACGGCGACACGCTGCTGATGGAGGACCTGAGCTTCCGGCTGCCACGCGGCGGCATTGTCGGCGTCATCGGCCCGAACGGCGCAGGCAAGACGACGCTGTTCCGCATGATCACGGGACAGGAGCACCCCGATTCGGGCAGCATCGAGATCGGCTCCACCGTGCAGCTCGCGTACGTGGACCAGTCGCGCGATGCGCTGGACGGCGAAGCCACGGTGTGGCAGGAGGTCTCGGGCGGGCTCGATCAGCTCGAGATGGGCAAGGCCACGGTCAACTCGCGCGCGTACGCATCGTGGTTCGGCTTCCGCGGCACGGATCAGCAGAAGAAGGTGAAGGACCTGTCGGGCGGTGAGAGGAACCGCGTGCACCTGGCGAAGGTGCTGCGTTCCCGCGGGAACGTGATCCTGCTGGACGAGCCCACGAACGACCTCGACGTCGACACGCTGCGTGCACTCGAGGAAGCGCTGCTCGACTTCGCCGGTTGTGCCGTCGTGATCTCGCACGACCGCTGGTTCCTCGACCGCATTGCCACGCACATGCTGGCGTTCGAGGGCGACAGCCGCGTCGTCTGGTTCGAGGGCAACTATCAGGAGTACGAAGCGGACCGGAAGCGGCGGCTCGGTGCGGAGGCGGACCAGCCCCATCGCATCCGCTATCGCAAGCTCATCCGCGGCTAGGAGGGGGCGGAGCCGTCCTGGTGGGCGGACCGGTCTTCAAAACCGGCTGGGCCGGCTGAACCCCGGCTCGGTGGGTTCGATTCCCACACGCTCCCGCCATCTACCGATTCCGTGTTGCACTGTTTCAGAAGGTAGATCGCAACCTGCGCGGCAGGCCTGCATCGCGTCAGGAACTCCGCGAACGCCGGGTGCTGCGAGTAGTAGGCGAGAAAGTCCATCGGAACGCTCGTCACCGTCGGCGACAAGTCGACGATCAGCAGGCGCGGAGGGCGCCGTGCGAGGTCCTCGACCACGTTTTCGAACATCGTGCGCTCGTCATGCGGCATCTCGTGCGGCGTGCGCATTCGGAACGTCTCGCCTTGCTCGGGCGCGCGGTACCACGCGGCGAGCCACCACTGTGAAGCCTCCCGCAGCGACCAGTCGACGTCCGCGTAGTTGACGAGCGGAAAGGATGTCTGCATTGCAAGCGAGAGGGAGGCGATCGGCCCGCCATTTCCCAGCCCGTCGACGGCATCCAGCAGTCCGTCGAACTGATAGAAGCCGTACCGCAGCCCCTCGCGGACCGTTTCCGCCCACTGGAACTGCCTGTTTGCGGCCGGCACCGCCAATGCCGCCGCAAGGACGGGCGCGAGCCATACGCCGGAGATCCGGTCGGACACGAAGCGCCTCGTGGCGAGGAACTCGCCGGCACCCGCGATCGCGGCGACCGACGCGAGGCCGATGGCCGGCGTCCAGTGGTAATCCCAGCCCTTCGCCTGGAGCGCTGCGGCCGCGAGAAGGCCGATCGAGCAGGCGACCAGCGCGAGACGCACGCGGTGCATCGATCCGCGCCACGGGGGCAACACGACCCCCAGCGCGCAAAGGATCAGCACAATCCGGCTGGACCTGCCGAACAGCAGTCCCCACGGCGACACATAGCCGAGGCCTTCGTAGTTCCGCCGCGCGAATGCCACGCGGTCCGTGTACTCGGGGAAGACGAGCAGAACCATGGCGGCGAAGGCCGCGATGGTGACGAACAACGCGTACTGCTCTGCACGAAGGAAGCCCCACAGTACGTCCCGCCGCGCGCGCCGTCGTTCTCCGAACCATCCGACCCCTGCGAGCAATGCCTCGCCGCAGAACCAGGCGGCCAGGTAATGCGGCTTGACGCAGAGCGCCAGGCCGCCCGCAATCCCTGCCGGTACGGCCAGTGCGCCAGGCAAACCCCGACCGTCGGCGCGCGCCGCAACGGCACAGCACCATGGCAGCAGGAGTAGCAGCGCGAGATGCTCGCGCTGCCCGAACTGGAGCGGAACCACGAGCAGGAGCGCGAACGTAGCGCCGACGACAGCCGGGGCCCGGCGTGAATCGTCGGCTATCGCACGTCGCAGCAGCGCGGCGGACAGCAGGATGCTGCCCACGCACATCAAGAGAACGAGGACGCGGAACGCGGTGATGTCCCACAACCCGAGCCGCTCCGCGAGCACGGCCGGAACGCCGAGCAGGACGATCAGCGGAGGATTGACATCCACGACATCCACGTAGAGCCGAGCGCCCTCGACGAACCGCTCGCTCATGTGGAGGAACCACGCCATGTCGTGGTGCGCCGGGAAGGAGAACACCACGGCAGTCCCGAGCGCGAACAGCGCGATCAATGCGAGCCGGATGGGCATGGTCTGGGCGTATGAACGGAGAGAAGCACCCCCAAGATACGCTCGGGATGCCGCGGTGGATACCCTGACGTTTCGCACCAGGCGGACCGCCGTTAGCTTCCCGCGCCGTTCGCACCCGACGGAGGAGGATGAACGCGCGCCGACTGCACGTCGTGCTGAACCCCGCGGCCGGTGGTGGCCGCGCCCGCCGGATCCGGTCGGAGCTCGAGCGCGAGCTGCGCGATGCCGGCGATCTCCTGATCGTGGAAACGGACGCCCCCGGCCGCGCGTCGGCGCTCGCCTTCGAGGCGGTGCGCCAGGGCGCCGAGACGGTGGTTGCGGTCGGCGGCGACGGTACGATCCACGAGGTCGCGAACGGGATGCTCCAGGCCCAACGCGCGGATCCGGAAAAGCGGGCCACGCTCGCGGTCGTGCCGGTGGGCACGGGCAACGACTTCGCGAAGATGCTGGATGCCGAGCCCGGCCGCGCAGCGGCGTACCGCCGGGTACGAAGCGGCGTAAAGCGTCGCATCGATGCGGGACGTGCGGTCTGGGATGGGGGTGAGGAATATTTCGTGAACGCGTTCGGCGCGGGCATCGACACGGCTGTCGTGCACGCGATCCAGTCGTTGCGCAGACTGCCGCAGCCTCTGGTCTACGCGCTCGGCCTTGCGCGTGCGCTGGCACGCTACCGGCCGAGGAGGCTGCGCGCGACGGGCGGCGGCCACACCATGGAACGCGAAGTGATGACGGTAGCCGTGGCGAATGGACGGTGCGTAGCGGGCAGCTTCCGCATTGCGCCCGACGCGCAGCCGGACGATGGCCTGCTCGACCTCTGCCTGGTCGAACGCATTCCGCTGCACACGCAGCCCGGGCTGGCGATGCGCATCGTGCGCGGGACCCATGGCGCGCATCCGGCGGTAACCACGGAGCGGGCCGCGCAGTGGACGATCGAGCCGACGGATGGAGGTGCGCTCGACTTCCAGCTCGACGGTGAGCCGCGGCGAACGCGGCGTGGCGGCGTCACACTCGAGGTGCTGCCCGCTGCGCTGACGGTGCTCGCCGGCGCGGGTTCGACGCAGAAGGGAGATACGTGATCGACCGCTGGACCATCGGGCTGTCGGCCGCGCTGCTGCTCGCGGCTGCGAGTGTGCACGCGCAGGAGCCGCCGGACACGGCGGCGGTAGCGGACACGGTGCGTGACGAGGGTCCCGTGCCGCGCAACTACTTCTTCCGCTCGCTCGTCATTCCCGGCTGGGGGCAGGGCTCGCTGGGATCGTACGGCCGCGGCGCGTTCTTCTTCGGGCTGCGCGGCGCCAGCTACTACATGCTCGG
Organism: uncultured Gemmatimonadaceae bacterium; assembly: GCA_964444685.1. Classification (GTDB taxonomy): domain Bacteria; phylum Gemmatimonadota; class Gemmatimonadetes; order Longimicrobiales; family RSA9; genus CAYUIG01. Next base: position 3,881 of record CAYUIG010000052.1, read on the forward strand.
GCGTTCGATCGGCCGGCTGGATGAAGCCCGTGACGTCGATCGCCTCATCACGGGCATCGCAACGGACTCCCTGCGCGCCCTCATGGCCGAGGACACCGCGCTCGCGCGCCAGCTCGAGGACCCGGTCGCGTTCGACGATGCGGTGGCCGAGCATCCCGGCGTGGCGAGTGCACGCCGACTCGTCGACGTGCGCCGCCGGCACCGTCAGGACTGGATCGTCTACACGATCTTCTTCACCTTCCTCGACGCGGTCGACGCCTACGTCGCCGCGCACCTCGCCGATTTCCCGGTCGACATCTCGACTGCGCCCGCGCGCGATGGCGGCGCGTGGCTCTCGGTGCGGATCCCCGTAGGCCGGCGAAGATGAGCGACCGGCCGATCGGCATCTTCGACTCCGGCATCGGCGGCCTCACCGTCGCACGCGAGATCCTGGCGGCCCTGCCGGCCGAGCCGATCGTCTACTTCGGTGACACCGCACGCGTGCCCTACGGCACCAAGTCGGCTGAGACAGTGCTGCGTTATGCGCGCGAAGCGGCGGAGTGGCTCGTCGCGCAGGATGCGAAGGCGCTCGTGATCGCGTGCAACACCGCGACGGCGCACGCGTCCGCACAACTTGCGCAGGAACTCCCGATTCCTGTGCTCGGTGTGATCGAGCCGGGTGCACGCGCCGCGGTCGCAGCCACGCGCACCGGCCGCATCGGCGTGATCGGCACCGCCGGCACGATCGCATCGGGCGCGTACGATCGCGCCGTGCGCCGACTGCGTCCGGATGCGCGTGTGTACGCGCAGGCCTGTCCGCTCTTCGTACCGCTCGTGGAGGAGGGCTGGTCCTCGCATCCGGTTGCGACGCGGGTGGCCGAGGAATACCTGGCGCCGCTCCACGGCATGGACGTCGACGTGCTCATCCTCGGCTGCACGCACTATCCGCTGCTCAAGCCCGTCCTCCAGGAGCTGCTCGGCCCGGCCGTGACGCTCGTCGACTCCGGCCGCGAGACGGCCCGCGACCTTGCCCGCCTGCTCACGGACCGTGACCTCCTGCGCGCGGCAGAGGACCCGCCCGCGCATCGCTTCGCGGCGAGCGACTCACCGGAGCGCATGCGCGAGGTGGGTGCGCGGCTTCTGGGCTGGGAGATCGAGCGCGTCGAGCTCGTCGACGTGGACGGCTACGGCCGCGCCGCCTGAACGGGCCAGCGCTGCAGCTCCGGCGCGGCACCGTCCTCGATGGTGAAATACGTGAAGTGGGTGATCCAGTCGCCGGCGTTCAGGTACCAGCGACCCGGCGCCACCTCGACGCGCGCCGGCACGTGCGAGTGGCCGCACACGACGAGACCGAGCCCGGGATCCGCCTCGAGCTGCGCGCGCGCCCACGCCTCGATGTAGGCCGCCCGCCCCTTGCTGCGGTTGCGTCCCTGCGCCCGCTCCTCCGTCGACGACACGGACTGCGCGATGCGCATGCCGATCTCGGGGTGCAGAATCCGAAATGCGGCAATTGCGGCCCGGCTGCGGATCGTCGCCTTGAGCATGCGGTACTTCAGGTCGCCGCTGCCGACGCCATCGCCGTGGGCCACGAGCGCGCGCCGGCCGCCGATCGACATCTCGAACGGATCCGCCTCGAAGCGCACGCCGATCTCCTCGCGCAGGTAGCGGCCACCCCACGCATCGTGGTTGCCGCCCACGAGCGTGACGGGCATGCCGGCATCGACCAGACGTGCGAGCGCACCCAGAACGCGTACGTGCCGGCCAGGGATCACGCGGCCGTACTCGAACCAGAAGTCGAAGAGGTCGCCCGCGATGAGCAGGGAGCGCGCATGGGAACCGGCGTGCTCCAGGAAGGCGAGGAAGGCCCGCTCGTTCTCCCGGGGCACGGCGCCGAGATGGGCGTCCGAGGCGATGTAGTCGGTCGACGGCACGGCCCCGAACGTATGCGCCCCATGGTGATGCGCGCCATGGCCTTCCGCAGGGGGCGCCCTTATTGTTCGGCGGGAGGATGACCTCGATGGCGACGATCCAGCGCGAACGAGTCACCGCAGCGGCGACCCGCCCCGTCCACGACGCGGAGCGCAATCCCGGCATGCCGCTCGATCTGGGTTGGGTGCGGCAGGTGCGCGTCAACCGCAGTGCGGTGGAACGGCGCGCGGCCACGATCGGCACGCGGCGCACGGTGAAGAAGCAGTGGCAGGCCGGCTGGCTGCTGCGCGCCGTGACGCTCATGGACCTCACGACGCTCTCCTCCGACGACACGCCGGGTACAGTGCGGCGCCTGTGCGCAAAGGCCATGCAGCCGGTGCGTCCCGATGTCCTCGCCGCACTCGGCGCCGAGGATCTGCCGATCCGCGTCGCGGCCGTGTGCGTGTATCACCGCTTCGTACCGGTCGCGCTCGAAGCGCTGCGCGGCAGCGGCATCCCCGTGGCTGCGGTATCCGCCGGCTTTCCGGCCGGGCTCTCTCCATTCGAGCAGCGCGTCGAGGAGATCCGCGAGTCCGTCGCCGCGGGTGCGCAGGAAATCGACATCGTGATCACGCGCGCCCACGTCCTCGAGGGGAACTGGCAGGCGCTCTACGAGGAGGTGCGCGCGTTCCGCCACGCCTGCGGCAGCGCCCACCTCAAGGCCATTCTGGGCACCGGTGAACTGGGCACGCTGCGCAACGTCGCACGCGCCAGCCTCGTCGCGATGATGGCGGGCGCCGACTTCATCAAGACGTCGACCGGCAAGGAAGCCGTCAATGCGACGCTTCCCGTCGGCCTCGTCATGGTCCGAGCCATCCGCGAGTACCTCGAGCGCACCGGTGTGCGCGTCGGCTTCAAGCCCGCCGGCGGCATCCGCACTGCGAAGCAGTCGCTCGAGTGGATGCTGATGATGAAGGAAGAGCTGGGGACGGAGTGGCTCGTGCCGGGTCTCTTCCGTTTCGGTGCGAGCTCGCTGCTCGGCGACATCGAGCGCCAGCTCGAGCACCACGCCACCGGCCGCTACTCGGCCGCACACCGGCACCCGATGGCATGAGGCGCACGTGAAGGTCGCCGAAGTCTTCCAGTCGCTCGAGTACGGCCCCGCACCCGAGGCCGATGCGCCCGCCCGCGCGTGGATCGCGGCGCACGACGGACGCATGCGCCACTTCATCAACGGTGCATGGGCCGAGCCCGGGGATGGCGAGTACTTCGAGACGTTCGAGCCGGCGACGAAGCGCGTGCTCGCAAACGTCGCGCAGGGCTCCGCGGCCGACATCGCGGCTGCGGTCGAGGCCGCGCGCGCCGCGTTCCCCGCATGGCGGGATCTCGGTGGCCACGGTCGCGCCCGCTGGCTCTACGCGATCGCGCGGCAGGTGCAGAAGCATGCGCGCATGTTCGCCGTGCTCGAGTCACTCGACAACGGCAAGCCGATCCGCGAGTCCCGCGACATCGACATCCCGCTCGTCGCGCGCCACTTCTACCACCACGCTGGGTGGGCGCAGCTCATCGACGACGAGTTCCCCGGCATGGAGCCTGTCGGTGTAGCCGGCCAGATCATCCCGTGGAATTTTCCGCTGCTCATGCTCGCGTGGAAGATCGCGCCTGCGCTCGCGGCAGGAAACACGGTGGTACTGAAGCCCGCCGAGTTCACACCGCTCACCGCGCTCCGCTTCGCCGAGCTGTGCGCCGACATCGGACTTCCGCCGGGTGTCGTGAACATCGTGACCGGTGACGGCCGCACGGGCGCGGCGCTCGTCGATCATCCAGGCGTAGACAAGATCGCGTTCACCGGCTCGACGGACGTCGGCCGCATCATCCGCACGGCGACAGCCGGCACGGGGAAGAAGCTGTCGCTCGAGCTGGGCGGCAAGTCCCCGTTCATCGTGTTCGACGATGCCGACCTGGACAGCGTAGTCGAAGGTGTGGTCGACGCGATCTGGTTCAACCAGGGGCAGGTCTGCTGCGCGGGCTCCCGCATCCTCGCGCACGAGGGCATCGCGGAGCGGCTGACCGCGAAGCTGCGCGCACGCATGGAGACGCTCCGCGTCGGCGACCCGCTCGACAAGGGCGTGGACATCGGCGCCATCATCGCGCCGGTCCAGCTCGAGAAGATCGAGTCGCTCGTGCGCCAGGGCGTCGACGAGGGCGCCGTCATGTGGCAGCCGTCCTGGAGCTGCCCGACCGACGGCTGGTTCTATCCGCCCACGCTCTTCACCGACGTCGCTCCCGCGGCCACGATCGCACAGGTCGAGATCTTCGGGCCGGTCGTCGTGATGATGACGTTCCGCACGCCCGACGAAGCCGTGGCACTCGCCAACAACACCCGCTACGGCCTGGCCGCCAGCGTCTGGACCGAGAACATCAACCTCGCCCTCGACATCGCGCCGAACGTGCGCGCGGGCACCGTGTGGGTGAACTGCACGAACGTGTTCGACGCGGCATCGGGATTCGGCGGCCACCGCGAGAGCGGCTTCGGACGCGAAGGTGGACGCGAGGGGATGTACGAGTACCTGCGGCCCGCGTGGGAGTCGGACGCGCGCCGGAATCCGGCGCCCGCTCCGTCGCCCGTGAAGCCCGCGGCCGCCGTCACTACGACCGCAGCGCCGCCCATCGATCGGACCGCGAAGCTGTACATCGGCGGCAAGCAGACGCGTCCGGACCAGGGGTACAGCCTCGAGGTGCTTTCCATCTCGGGTGAGCGCCTCGGTGAAGTCGCGCGCGCCAACCGGAAGGATGTGCGCAACGCGGTCGAGGCCGCGCACAAGGCCCGCAGCTGGGGCCGCGCCACCGCGCACCTGCGCGCACAGGTGCTCTACTACCTTGCCGAGAATCTTGCGTTGCGCGCCGATGAGATCGGCCATCGTCTCGTACGCATGGCGGGCGAGGATGCGCGTGCGGAGGTCGAACTCTCGATCGACAGGCTGTTCACGTGGGCCGCGTGGGCCGACAAGTACGACGGCGCGGTGCACCACACACCCTTCCGCAACGTAACGCTCGCGATGCCCGAGCCGCTCGGTGTCCTCGGCATCGTGTGCACGGACCACGATCCGCTGCTCGGCTTCGTTTCCGTCATCGCGCCTGCCCTGGCGATGGGCAACGCCGTCATTGTCGTTCCTTCCGAGCGTCATCCGCTCGCGGCCATCGACTTCCAGCAGATCGCCGACACGTCCGATGTGCCCGGCGGCGCACTCAACATCCTCACGGGCGTGCGCGCCGAGCTCACCGAAACGCTGGCGGCGCACGACGACGTGGACGGCCTCTGGTACTTCGAGCCGGATGGCGGCGAGGCGGTGGTGGAGCGGCTCTCGGCGGGGAACATGAAGCGCACGTGGACCGCGCACGGCGTGCGCCGGAACTGGCGCGATGCGGTGCAGGGCGCAGGCGAGGAGTTCCTCCGCCGCGCCACCGAGATCAAGAACATCTGGATTCCGTACGGCGAGTGATCCGGGAGGGCGGGGGACCCGCGGGCGAGACGCGGGTGCGCGTGCGGTACGCGGAAACGGACCAGATGGGAGTCGCGTACCACGGGAACTACGTCGTCTGGCTGGACATCGCGCGCACGGAGCTGATGCGCAACCTGGGCTTCCCGTATCGCGATCTCGAGCAGGACGGACTCTACCTGACCGTCACGGAAGTCGAGATTCGCTACGGCGCGCCCGCGCACTACGACGACGAGATCGTGGTGCGGACCTGGATCGAAGCCGTGCAGTCACGCGCGATCAGCTTCGGATACCGTCTCCGTCGCGCGGATGATCCCGCAGAGAAGACGATTGCCACCGCACGCGTGCGACTCATCGCGACCGGCGCCGATGGAGCGCCGCGCACCTTTCCCGAACACCTCCGCCAGCGTTTCCGTGAAGTGGTTCAGGCGGCCGGCTGAAGCGCTGCTCGTGCTGGTGCTGTCGGCGTGCGGAGGCGTACGCCCGGCGCCAACGCCGCCTCCTCCACCGCCTGCACCGGTTCCGCTCTCCGAATCGGCCATCCGCGGGATTGCGGAGCTGCTGCGCATGGAGGATCGTCTCGAACTCGTTCAGCCGCGCCTCGCGGAGCTCTCGGCGCATCCCGAGCGGGAGGTGCGCGCACGCGCCGCACTCGCCGCCGGCCGCGTGCGCGGGCCGGGATCCACGCCGATCCTGCTCGCGCTGCTCTCCGACAGCAGCGCGTACGTGCGACGACACGCCGCGTTCGCATTCGGTCTCGCCCGGGACAGCGCCAACGCGGTCGTGGATTCGCTCGCCTCGATGCTGCACGACGCGCCCCCCGGTGACACGGCCGTGCCGCTGGCCGCGTTCGCACTCGGCCGCATCGGCACGACGCGGGCGCGCGAGGTCGTACGCACGATCCTCGACACCACACGGGTCGCGTCGCCGGCGGACCCGATACGCGTCGCGGAACTGCTGCTCGCCGCGTGGCGGCTGCCGCGCGATCCCGCGCTGGTGAACGCCGTCATGCGCATGGCCGCGGCTCCGCCGGGTGTGCGCGGGCAGGCGGTGTACGCGCTCATGCGCATGGCCGCGCCGGCCGGCGTGTCCGTGCTGCTCGATGCACTCGCTGATGGCGACCCGTACATCCGCTCGCTCGCGGCGCGCGGCCTCGCGCCGGGACCGGTCGACAGCGCGGGTCGCAGGGCCGAGGTGTTGCCCGCACTCATCGCCGCGCTCGCGGATGTGCATCCGCACGTCCGCATCAACGCGGCGGGTGCATTGGGCCGCTACCGGGATCTCTCGGCCGCGGCGCCACTCACGCGGCTCCTGGACGACGCGGATGACAATGTGGCGGTCGCGGCCGCGGGCGCACTCGCGCAGCTCGGCGAGCAGCCCGCCGCGGGTGCGGCGCTCGCGGCCGTCGCGGATGATGCGCAGCGGGCGGGCGGAGTGCGCGCCGCAGCACTCGCAGCCCTCGTCGACGCATCCCCGACGAGTGCGGCGAGCATCGCTGCGCGCTGGGCGGATTCCGCGTCCTGGCTCGCGCGCATGCACGCCGCGCGTGCCTTCGGCCGACTCCCGTGGCATGCAGCCCAGAACGTGTTGCCGAAGCTCGCGCGGGATGCGGATGGCCGGGTCGCCACGGCGGCGCTGGCCTCGATCCGTGCGTCCGCTGACAGCGCGAGCGCCGGCCGCGCGTTCTTCATAGAGGGGCTGGCGCACGCGGATGCGGACGCGCGGGCGGCCGCGATCCGCGGGCTCGCCGCCGCGCGTGACCCGGCCGACTTCGCGCTCCTGATGGAGTCGTACGAGCGGGCGCGAAACGAGACCCTGAACGATGCTGCGCTCGCTGCGGTCGACGCGCTCGCCGCGTTCGACAGCCTCGGCATCCCCGTGGCCCGGTCGTTCCAGCTCCGGTTCCCGCGGCACCAGGATCCGGCGGTGCAGCGCCGCGTGGCCGCGCGCATGGGCGCGGACGCGTGGGGTCCACCCGACCCGGTGGAACACGACAGGGGCGAGCGGTACTACGAAGAGATCGTGCGGGAGCTGGTCGCCCCCGTGATTGCGGGCGCAGAGCCGCCGGTGGCCGAGATCCGCACGGCCGGCGGCGCGATCCGCATCCAGCTCGCCGCAACGGAAGCGCCGCGCACCGTGCAGAACTTCCTGGAGCTTGTCCGGGCGGGTTACTACGGCGATCGTGGCGATCCGGAGTCCGCGCGCTGGCACCGCGTCGTCCCGAACTTCGTGCTCCAGGACGGTGACTCCCGCGGCGATGGCTCGGGTGGTCCCGGTCACACGATCCGCGACGAGGTCAACCTTTTGAGGTATTCGCGGGGTATGGTCGGCATGGCCCACGCCGGGCCCCACACCGCCGGCGGGCAGTTCTTCATCACCCTATCGCCGCAGCCGCACCTGGATGGAGACTACACCATCTTCGGCCGCGTGCTGAGCGGCATGGATGTGGCCGATGTGGTCGTGCAGGACGACCGCATCGGGAGCATCACCATCGTACCATGAAGCTGCGCAGCCTTCCGATCGCCAGCGCACTGCTCGCGTTCTGTGCCGCCGCCGTCGCAGGACAGGCGGTGCCGTTCGGCAAGAACAAGGTGCAGTACCAGGACTTCGAGTGGCGCGTGCTTTCGGGCGCGCACGTCGACGTCTACTACTACCCGCAGGAAGAGACGGTCGCGCGGCTCGCGCTCGCGTACGCGGAGGAGAGCTGGACCGAACTCGAGCGCGCCTTCCAGCACCATCCCTTCCGGCGCGTCCCGCTCATTGTCTATTCGTCGGACCAGCACTTCGAGCAGACGAACGTCTACCCCGGCTTCATCCCCGAAGGTGTGCTCGGCTTCACCGAGTACCTGAAGCGACGCGTCGCCCTGCCGTTCCGCGGCGACTACGACCAGTTCCGCAAGACGCTGCGCCACGAGCTGGTGCACTCCTTCCAGCTCTCGAAGATCGCGGAGTCGGCCGTGCGCTTCCCGCGCTCGCGCTCCTTCTCCCCGCAGCAGATCCACTGGTGGACGGAAGGGCTCGCGGAGTTCCTGTCGGGCGAGCAGACGACCGAGGATGAGATGTACGTGCGGGACGTGGTGGTCGGCGGCCGGCTGCCGACCATCGAGCAGTTCGGCCGTCTGTACTCGTTCGCATCCTACCCGCTCGGCGCCGAGCTGCACCACTACCTGTCGGAGCGCTTCGGTCCCGAGTACATCGTCAACGTCTACGAGCAGTACCGCGGCTACGACTCGTTCGAGCAGACGCTCGAGGGCGTGCTCGGCATCGACCTCGAGCAGCTCTCGCGCGAGTGGAAGTACGCGCTCGAGCAGCGCTACTACCCGACCTTCGCCGCGCGCCCGCCGCTCGACGTGGCCGCACGCAGCCTTGCCGGCGACTACATCGCCTTCAAGCCGCTCGTGTACGCGCCGCCCGGGGACACCGCGGCGCAGCTGCTCTTCCTCGCGCCGAACACCGGATACACCAACCTCTACCGCCAGCCGCTCGCGGGCGGAGCGGCGCGCACCGTGCTCGAAGGCGAGCGCAGCCCCGAATTCGAGTCGCTGCACTTCACCGAGTCGGGACTCGACGTGCACGAGGACGGCACGCTCGCGCTCGTGTCGAAGTTCAACGAGCGCGACGCGCTCGTGCTCTGGGATCTGCACCGGGATCGCATGGTCGGCCGGTATCAGTGGGAGGACCTCGTCGGACTCAAGTCACCGTCGTGGGACCCGACGGGGCGGCGCATCGTGTTCGAGGGCCTGTCGGCCGCGGGCTTTTCCGACCTGTACATCTTCGACTTCGACACGCAGCAGCGGCGCGCGCTCACCGCCGACCGCTATCGCGACTCGGACCCCGACTGGTCCCCGGACGGCGCACGCGTCGTCTTCGCCTCCGACCGCTCGCCCTTCGGCGAGGAGGGGCGCACGAACCTCCTGCTGATCGAGCTGGACTCCGGACGGATGCGCTACCTCACGTGGGGCGACTGGAACGACCTGGCGCCGCGCTGGTCACGCGCGGGGGACCGCATCGCGTTCACATCCGATCGCGCCGGCTTCTTCGATCTGTACGTCGTCGATTCGCAGGGCCGCGGGAATCGCGTCACGTCGTTCAGCGGCGGAGCATTCGACGCGGAGTGGCTGCCCGGCGACCGCGGCTTCGTGTTTTCGGGCTTCGAGGACGGCACGTACCGCGCCTACCGCTTCGATCTTCCGCCCGGCGCACCCGCGGGTCCCGTCGTCGCACTCGAGGCGCCCAACGGCGGTCTGGTCGCGGATGCGGATGGATTCGGCGCGGCCGGCGTCGAGAGCGTACCGGCAGGTGGCTGGTCGTGGTCCGACCTCGACGCGGCCGTACTCGATGAAGCGCAGACCCGGCCATACGCCGCGTTCGACAAACTGACCGTCGACTTCGCCGGCGGCGATGCCATCGTCTCGCCCGGCGTGGGGACGGCACAGGGCATCCAGTTCCTCATGAGCGACATGCTCGGCGATCACATGGTGTTCGCCGGCATCAGCGCGATTCAGGCGACGGACTTTTCGCGGATCGCCGACAGCTTCAGCGGCAACCTGATGTACCTCAACCTCAGCCATCGGCTGAACTACGGCGTCGGCGTCTTCCGCTTCAAGGGACTGTTCCGCGACGTCGCCCTCGATCTGTACGAGGAGACGACGTGGGGCGGGTACTTCCTTGCGAGCTACCCGTTCTCGAAGTTCCATCGCGTCGAGCTGCAGCTCGGCCTCGAGCACAGCGACCGCTTCGACACGGAGGATGCGTACGAGGACGGCCTGCTCGGCAACAGCACGCGCTTCGATCCGCGCGACCTCACGCGCCGCGGCCTGCTGGCGAGCAATTACCTGTCGTACGTGAAGGACAACACGCTGTGGCTGCCGACCGGTCCGATCGATGGCGAGCGTTTCAACGTCACCGCGGGGGTCGTCAACTGCTTCGCGTGCGAGTCGCCGAGCCCCGTCACGGGTCGCATCGTCGAGCGCGGCGCATCGGCCGAGAACTACATTCTGCTCGCCGACTACCGCCGCTACTTCCGCACCTCGATGCAGAGTGCATACGCCATCCGCGCGTTCGCCTTTTACAGCGATGGCGCGATCCCGGCGCGCGGTGTACTCGGCGGTCCCAGCCGCCTGCGCGGCTACCCGCGCTTCTCACTCGCCGGCTCGCGGCTCTGGCTGCTCAACCAGGAGTGGCGCTTCCCGCTGCTGAACAGCCTCGACCTCAACTTCCCGGTCGGCACCTTCACGTTCCCGGGCATCCAGGCCGCGCTGTTCGCCGACCTCGGTTCGAGCTGGCTCGAATCGCAGAAGAGCGCGGAAGGCGCATGGGGCAGCTACGGCATCGGTTTCCGCACCTCGCTCGGCCCGCCGCTCGTGCTGCGCCTCGACGTCGGCCGGCGCTTCCGCATCGGCGATCCGCCGCCCGTCGTGTTCCGCGGGCGGGAATCCTTCAACGACACCTTCGTGGACTTCTACATTGGCTTCAACTACTGAGCGGCTCCGGCCGATTGACCGGCGCGTGCGACGCCCGTATCATCGCACCCGCCTTGCGGCAGCCTGCATAGCGCTGAGCGCCTGCGCGTCCGCAGGCGGCGGCACGGTGCCGACCGGTGAGGTGGATGCGACGCTCGCGCAGGAAGCCGAGCGGTCGACGGTGCCGCCGCGGCCGCTGCACATCGTGTTCTCGTGGTCGCTCCAGGAGCGCGAGGCACGTTTCAGCGGGGATGGCGCGGCGCGCTTCGCACCGCCGGATCGCGCGCGGCTCGACCTGTTCGGACCGCGCGGCGAAACGGTACTCGCGGCGGCGCTCGTCGACTTCGAGCTGCGACTGCCGCCCGGTGTGCAGAACGCGCTGCTGCCGCCGCCCGCGCTGCTCTGGAGTGCGCTTGGCATCTTCCGCGCACCCGAGGGCGCGACGCTCGTGGCAACGGAGCGCGATGGCGACCGCCACACGCTCGTCTACGAGGCCGGCTCGGAGCGCTGGCGCTTCGCGCTGCGCGCGGGACGGCTCCGCTCCGTCGAGTGGACCGGCCCCGGTCAGGGCCGGCGCACGATCGAGCTCGGTGACGCGGGAACGCTCGGTGTGCCCGCCGCGGCCACGTACCGCGACTGGCCGGCATTCACGGAGCTCAGGCTTACGCTGAAGGAAGCGAATGAAGTGGATGGATTTCCGCCGGATACCTGGACACCGGGTCGCTAGCGCAGCGCTGGCCGGCCTGGTGCTCCTCGGCGGGTGCATGTACGGCTTCCGCAGCGACACCGGATTCCCCTCCGACGTCCGCACGCTCTACATCGCGCCGTTCGACAACCGCACGGTCCAGTTCGACCTCGAGCAGCAGCTCTTCGCCAAACTCCAGGAAGAGCTGCCGCGCGCGCTCGGCGTGCGGCCGGGCGGCGAGGAGGTGGCAGACGCGATCGTCCGCGGTACGATCACCGGCTACACCGACGTCGCGCAGAACTACCGGCCGGGCGAGCAGGGAACGATCGACGTGGTGCAGCATCAGGTCACCATCGCGATCTCGATCCAGATCATTCACGTCCGGCAGAACCTGATCCTCTGGGAGTCGTCCAGCCTGAACGGCCGCGGCGAATACCGACCCGAGAGCCAGAGCGACGAGGTTGCCCGCAACCTCGCGCTCGAAAGCCTCGTCCAGCAGATCGTCGACGGGGCCCAGTCGCAGTGGTGACCTCAACTTCGAAGTCTACGGAATCCCGATGACACGCCGGATCGTCATGGCGCTGGCGCTCCTCGCCCTCACCGCGCTTCCCGTCGCGGGCCAGGGACACGAGGGCGTGCGGCCCGAGCATTTCTTCCTGATCATCGCCGCGATCCTCGCGGCCGCGAAAATCTTCGGTGAACTCGCCGAACGCATGGGCCAGCCCTCGGTACTCGGTGAGCTGGTGGCCGGCGTCGTCCTCGGCGGATCCGTGCTGGGCGTCATTCCCACGGATGGTTCCGCTGCCTCGGTGATCGAGCTGCTGCGCGAAGTCGGCGTCGCAATCCTGCTCTTCGAGATCGGCCTCGAGACCGACCTGCGCGAGATGTTCCGCGTGGGCGGCTCCGCCATCACCGTCGCGGTCGTCGGCGTGGTCGCGCCTTTCGCGCTCGGCTTCCTCTACTGGATGGCGTTCCACCCGGCGATCGGCGTGCACGCACCCGGCATCAGCGACACCATGGTCGCCATCTTCGTCGGCGCCACGCTGACCGCGACGTCCGTCGGCATCACCGCACGCGTCCTCACCGACATCGGCCGCATTCATACGAAGGAAGCGCGCGTCATCATCGGCGCTGCGGTCGTCGACGACGTGCTCGGCCTGGTGATCCTCGCCATCGTCAGCGGCCTCGCCGCCGGCGCGACGCCCACGGTGTTCGGGATCGTCGGCAAGTTCGCCATCGCCGCCGGCTTCCTCGTCGCCGCCGTGATCGTCGGCAACCTGGTCGCACCGCACGTGTTCCGCGTCATCGACATGATGCGCGTGCGCGGTGTACTCCTCGCGATGGCCTTTGCCATGGCACTCGTCTTCGCCGCCGCTGCGGGGCTCGCGGGTTCCGCCATGATCATCGGCAGCTTCGCCGCCGGCATCGTGCTGAGCTCGACCAACCAGTTCGACCTCATCACCGAGCAGATCAAGCCGGTGGCCGACATCTTCACCCCCATCTTCTTCGTCTCCGTCGGCGCGCTCGTCGACATCACCCTCTTCCTGCCATGGAGCCCGAACTTCAACGCCGGCGTGCTCGGCGTGGGCGGCGCACTCCTGATCATCGCGATCATCGGCAAGGTCGTGAGCGGCTACGCCGTCGGCTGGGGAAGCAGCAACCGGATGAGCCACCTCGCGATCGGCGTGGGCATGATGCCGCGCGGCGAGGTCGGGCTGATCTTCGCCGCCATCGGCATGAGCCGCGGCATCCTCTCGTCGGAGGTCTACAGCGCGATCCTTGTCATGGTCATCCTGACGACCTTCCTCGCGCCGCCGCTCCTCAAGCCCGTGTTCGCGCGCGGCGTCGCCGCGGATCCGGCGACGAAGGAGCCCACCGGCGTTCCGGCGGCACACGCGGAGTCGTGACGCTCGTCCTCGCATCCCGGGGCAGTGCGCTGGCGCTTCGGCAGGCGGAGGTCGTGCGCGCACAGCTCCGGGAGCGCAGGGTCGCCGTCGACATCCGCGTGGTGCGCACCACCGGTGACTGGACGGACGCACCGCTTGCGGCGGTGGGGACGACCGGAATCTTCACGAAGGAAGTGGACCTCGCCGTGCTCGAGGGCCGCGCCGACCTCGCCCTGCACTCGCTCAAGGACCTGCCCACGGACACGACCGAAGGTCTGGTGATCGGGGCGGTCCCTGCGCGTGAGGATCCACGCGACGTCTTCGTTCCGGCACCCGGCCGTCCGAACGTGCTCGCCGAGCTGCCACCCGGTGCGCGCGTGGGCACGAGCTCGCTGCGCCGGCGTGCACTGCTGCGCGAACTGCGGCCCGACCTCGAGGTTCACGAGCTGCGCGGCAACCTTGATACGCGGCTCGAGCGCGTAGCCGCCGGCGAGCTGGACGGCGCGGTCGTCGCACGCGCCGGACTCCGCCGCATCGGCCGCGACGATGTCATCGGCGAGACCATGGATCCCATCGAGTGGGTGCCCGCACCGGGACAGGGCGCCCTCGCGATCGTCGCACGCGCGGGTGATGATGCCGTCCTCTCGGCGATCGCTGCACTCGATGACTCCGGGGCCCGTGCGGAGACCGCGGCGGAGCGCGCGTTCCTCCACGAGCTGCGCGGCGGCTGTCAGGTACCCGTCGGTGCGGTTGCGCGCGCCAGCGGTGGACGCGTTGCACTGCGCGGGCTGATCGCACCACTCGATGGCGTGGGTGCGCTGCGCGGCGATGCTTCCGGTGACACGGGCGCGGCCGAGGATCTCGGTCGCGAGCTCGCGGCCGAGATGCTCCGCTCGGGCGGCGCGGAGATTCTCGCGGCCGTACGCGCACACACGGCACCGCTGCCACGCGCGACCGCACCATGAACGGATTCCACGAGAAGCTGCTGACGCGCGAAGAAGCCGTGCGCCGATTGCGCGCGCCTCGCGAGGGCAGGCTCGTGCTGACGAACGGCTGCTTCGACATCCTGCACCGCGGCCACGTCGAACTGCTGGCGCGCGCTCGCGAACTGGGCGACATGCTCCTCGTTGCGCTCAACACCGACGACTCCGTGCGCAGACTCAAGGGCGCCGGGCGGCCGATCGTAGGCGAGGAGGATCGCGGCCTCGTCGTCGCCGCGCTGGAGTCCGTCGATGCGGTCACATTCTTCGACGAGGACACGCCCGCCGAGCTCATTGCCGAGATCGTGCCGGATGTGCTCGTGAAAGGCGGTGACTACACGCCCGAACGCGTCGTCGGCCGCGACACCGTGGAGCGCGCGGGCGGCCGCGTCGTCATCATTCCGTTCGTGCAGGGGCGCTCCACGTCCACCCTCATCGACAGGATCCGACGCCTGTGAACGTCGTTGCACGCAGCGGCCGCCGCGCCGACGAACCGCGCGCGGTGGTGCTCGAGCCCGGCAGCGCACCGTACGCCGAGGGATCGTGTCTGATCTCGACGGGAAGAACGCGCGTGCTGTGCACCGCATCGGTCGACGAGACCGTGCCGCCCTGGAAGAAGGGCACACCCGGCGGCTGGGTGACCGCGGAGTACGCGATGCTGCCACGCGCCACCCAGCAGCGCACGGGCCGCGAGCGCGGCCGCGTCGGCGGTCGCACACAGGAGATCCAGCGACTCATCGGCCGCTCGCTGCGCGCCGCGATCGACCTCGATGCGCTCGGCGAACGCACCATCCTCATCGACTGCGATGTCATCGTCGCGGATGGCGGCACGCGCACGGCCGCGATCACCGGTGCCGCGGTGGCGCTCCGTCAGGCGTGCGACTGGCTGGTGCGCGAAGGACGGCTCGCGCGGTCGCCGATGCGCGAGTGGGTCGCCGCCGTGTCCGTCGGCGTCGTCGGCGGCGAACCGCGCATCGACCTCGAGTACGCCGAGGATGTCGCCGCGGACGTCGACATGAATCTCGTCGCACTCGAGTCCGGACGACTCGTCGAAGTGCAGGGCACGGCCGAGCGCGGCAGCTTCGGCCGCGATGAACTCGACCGCCTCATCGACCTCGGTCTCCATGGCATCCGCAGGCTCATCGAGCAGCAGCGCCGCGCGCTCGACTGAACCGCTCCTCCTCGCCACGCGCAGCGCCGACAAGGCCCGCGAGATCCGCGAGATCCTCCGGGTCGTGGGCATGGAAGTACGCACCCTCGACGAGCTCGGCGTTGCACCGGATCCAGAAGAGGACGCCATCGAATCCGAAGCGACGTTTCGCGGCAACGCACTCGCGAAAGCCCGCTACTTCCACGCGCGCACCGGGCTCGCCACGCTCGCCGATGACTCCGGCATCGCCGTC
Source organism: uncultured Gemmatimonadaceae bacterium (assembly GCA_964444685.1). Classification (GTDB taxonomy): domain Bacteria; phylum Gemmatimonadota; class Gemmatimonadetes; order Longimicrobiales; family RSA9; genus CAYUIG01. Next base: position 19,684 of record CAYUIG010000052.1, read on the forward strand.
GACGCACTGGGCGGCGCACCCGGCGTCTTTTCACGTCGATTCTCCGGCGCCGACCTCACCGGCATCCAGCTCGACCTCGCCAACAATCGCACGCTGCTCGACGCACTGCGGGATGTGCCGGAGGAGAATCGTGGTGCGCAGTATCTCTGCGCTGCCGCGCTCGTAGCGAGCGAACGCGCGCCGCTCGTCGCCATCGGTTCCACGCGCGGGCGCCTGCTGAAGGAGCCGCGCGGACACGGCGGCTTCGGCTACGATCCGCTCTTCTTCATTCCCGCGCTCGGCCGCACGTTCGCCGAAGTGGACTCCATCACCAAGCACCGTCTCAGCCACCGCGGACGCGCGTTCCGCGCACTCGCCGCAGCACTCGTCGAGGGTTGACCCTCCATTCTCGCCCCGCTAGTTTTCTTTGCTCCCGGCGGGGCGTGGCGCAGCCCGGTAGCGCGCCTGCTTTGGGAGCAGGAGGTCCTCGGTTCGAATCCGAGCGCCCCGACTCCGGACTCGCGCCCGTAGCTCAGCCCGGATAGAGCAGCGGCCTTCTAAGCCGCGGGTCATAGGTTCGAATCCTATCGGGCGCGCTGGACATGGTGAGCGTAGCTCAGTTGGTCAGAGCGCCGGACTGTGGCTCCGGAGGCCGGGGGTTCAAGTCCCCTCGCTCACCCTCTCCGCCCGACCGGGCGGATCACAACCAGGTTCCGCGTCCGTAGCTCAACTGGCAGAGCAGGGGACTCTTAATCCCAAGGTTGAAGGTTCGATTCCTTCCGGACGCACTTCCGGCCGGGGCACCGCGCTCCGGCCGGCCCCTTTCCGAGCGATTTCGGTCGCGGCGAGGGGTTGACGCGACAACGGATGTTTGGTAACTTGCTTTGCTGCGCCGGTGTTGTCCTGCCGGCGTGACTCTGCTGTTTGAAAATCGAGGTCGAGGTTGTTCGGGCGGACCCCCGCGGAGGGCACTGCTTCCCTCCGCCATTGGGGACCGAAAAGCAGATTCCGAACGTGAACGATCACGTTCATTCAGAGCTGATTGGATTCTT
>CAYUIG010000053.1:0-6563 GCA_964444685.1 uncultured Gemmatimonadaceae bacterium
GCGCCTGGGCGCCGGGGCCGGCGCGCGCGGCGGAGCGGGCGGAGGCGGCGCTCCACCCGCCGCGCCACCGACGCCACGCTCGCGCGCGGCATCCAGCAGCGCCTCGATCTCGACGGTGCGATCCAGGTATGCGAAACGCAGCAGCAGCGCCTCCAGCATGGCGCGCGGGTTGCCGCTCTTCCGCAGCCGCCCTTCGGCGTCGAGCTCCGCAGTCATGGCGAGCATGCGCAGGAGATCGGGCGCAGCGAAGCGCGCAGCGGTGTCGGCGTACGCGGACTTGAGGTCCGCACGCACATCGAGGCCTTCCGCGTCGCCATAGGATGCCAGCAGCAGCGCGCGCAAAGCTTCCGCGAGGCCGCGCTGGAATTCGGCGAGGTCGACACCATCGTCGAGAATGCGCTGGACGAAGCGCAGCACGTCCGCGTAGCGGCGGTCGGCGAGGATGTCGAACAGCTCGAGGTACAGCTCGTCGCCCACGAGACCGAGCACGCGCCGCACGTCCTCGGCGGTCAGCCGCTTCCCCGCGAATGACAGGATCTGATCGGAGAGCGACAGCGCATCGCGCAGCCCGCCCTCCGCACGGCGTGCGATCGGCATCAATGCATCCGGCTCCGCCTCGACGCCTTCCGCCGCGAGGACTTCCGCCAGACGGTTGACGATGCCCGTAACCGGAATGCGACGGAACTCGAAGCGCTGCAGCCGCGACAGGATCGGCGGCGCCACCTGCTGGATCTTCTGCGGCTCCGTCGTCGCGAACACGAAAATCACGCGCGGTGGCGGCTCCTCGAGAATCTTGAGGAGCGCGTTCCATGCCTCGCGCGTGAGCATGTGCGCTTCGTCGACGATGTAGACCTTGAAGCGCTTCTCCTCGGTCGGCGCGTACATGGCGCGTTCGCGCAGCTCGCGCGCATCGTCCACGCCGCGATTGGACGCCGCATCGATTTCCACCACATCCAGCGACGTCTTCCCCGCCCAGATGCGCGTGCACGACTCGCACTCGCCGCACGGCTCGCCGTCGTCGCCGCGGTTCGGGCAGTTCAGCGCCATGGCCAGCACGCGCGCCGCGGTGGTCTTCCCCACCCCACGCGGCCCGGAGAAGAGGTACGCGTGCGCCACACGTCCGTGCGCCACCGCCGAGCGCAGCGTCTCCGAGACGTGCTCCTGCGTGGCCATCTCGCGGAAGCGCTTCGGCCGGTACGTACGTGCCAGCGCCGCCCTTGTCTGCTGATCAGTCATGCCGACCCGTTAATGCGAGAGCGGGGGCGGGATCGGACGCAGGCGAGTTGGAAGGGCGGAGAACGCATCCCGCATTTCCCACCTCGCTCCGCGCCCGCCCATGCCCCCGCAGTCAAAAAGAGAGTGCCCCAGGAAGGACGTAGCGACGCTCACACCACTTACCGCTGCTACCTGCGGGGTCCTGACGGGGTTCGTGAGCTCGCGCCCTACGGTTCCTGGGGCACAGGCTTTGAAACTAGTCGAAAAGGGCGGTAGCATCAACCGCGAGAGGCCATGAACGACTGGGCAGCGAACCTCGTGGACGACGATGCCGGGATCCGGCGGATCCTGGACGAGTCGAAGCGCATCGCAGTCCTCGGGATCCGTCCCGAGGACCACGGGCACCGCCCTGCCTGCTACGTGCCTGCGTACCTGCAATCCGCCGGCTACGAGATCGTGCCGGTTCCCGTGTACCATCCGGATCGTACGGAGATGCACGGCGAACGCGTGTACCGCAGCGTCGCGGAAGTACCCGGCGACGTCGACATCGTGCTCGTGTTCCGCCGTTCGGAGGATGTGCCCGCTCACCTGGACGACATTCTTGAGAAACGGCCGGACGTGGTGTGGATGCAGTCGGGCATCCGCAACGATGAAGTGGCCGAGACCCTCGCGCGTGAGGGCATTCGCGTCGTGCAGGACCGGTGCGCGATGATCGAGCACCGCTTCCGGCGCGCGCGCGGCTAGGCGCTGGCGGCTGCGGGTGTCGTGATGTCGCGGCCGATCGTACGCGCGATCGCGCGCACCTGACGAACCAGCTCCTCGAACTGCTCCGGCCAGAGCGACTGCGCGCCATCGGAGAGCGCGCGATCCGGATCCGGATGCACTTCCACGATCAGCCCGTCCGCTCCAGCCGCGACGGCCGCGCGTGCCATCGGCGTCACCTTCGCGCGCACGCCCGTGCCGTGGCTCGGGTCGGCGATGATCGGCAGGTGTGACAGCGCCTGCACCACCGGAATCGCCGTGAGGTCGAGGAGGTTGCGCGTCTGGTCGTCGAAGCCGCGCACGCCGCGCTCGCACAGGATCACTTTCGGGTTCCCCTCCGCGAGAATGTACTCCGCCGAGAGCAGCAGCTCCTTGATCGTCGCCGCGGGCCCGCGCTTCAGCAGCACCGGCTTGCCCGTGCGCCCGGCACGGCGGAGCAGCGGGTAGTTCTGCATGTTGCGCGCGCCGATCTGGATGATGTCGGCGTGCTCCGCAACGATGGAGATCGTCTCGGGTTCCAACGCTTCCGTAACGACGGCCAGGCCGGTGGCCTCACGCGCCCGTGCCAGCAGGCGCAGTCCTTCGGTCCCCAGGCCCTGGAACGCGTAAGGCGAGGTGCGCGGCTTGAACGCGCCGCCGCGCAGCACGGCCACGCCCATGTCGCGCAGCCGGTGCGCGATGCTCAGGATCTGGTCGGCGGATTCGACCGCGCACGGTCCCGCCATGAGCACGACATCGGAGCCGCCGATGCGCGCGCCGTTCGGCAGCTCCACCACGGTTGGCTCCGGCTGCCATTCGCGGGAGACCTGCTTGTACGGCTGGGTGACGTGGATGACCTGGAGGACCTGCGGCAGCGACTCGAGCCGCGCGCTGTCGACGTTGCCGTCGTTGCCGATCAGCCCGATGGCCGTCCGCTGCCTGCCGGGAATCGGCCGGGCCTCGTAGCCCAGCTCCCGGATCGTGTCGATCACGCGGCGGATGTCGCCTTCCGCCGCGGTGTGCGCCATTACGACGAGCATGGTTTCCTGCCTGTTGCATCCGGCGGATCTCTGCGCTTCCTCGCGCACTCCGCCGCCGATACTGGAAGGTACCCGGCCATGCGCGCGGGTGTAAAGCCCGGACCCCTAGCGCGCGTGGAAGCGCGCGATCTGCTCCACTACGTACCCGATGTCGTCCGCCGTCAGCTCCGGGTAGATCGGCAGCGCGAGCGTTTCCTCCGCCGCCGCCTCCGCCGCCGGGAGGTCTCCGCGCCGGTAGCCAAGGTACGCGAAGCACTCCTGCAGGTGCAGCGGCACCGGATAGTAGATCTCGGTGCCCACCCCCTGCTCGGCGAGGAACGCCCGCAATTCGTCGCGCCGCGGCGAACGGATCACGAACTGATTGTAGATGTGCCCGGGCTCGTCGTGCGGTGTGGTGACGATCTCCGCGAGACCGGCGTCGCGCAGCAGCGCGCGGTACAGCTCCGCGTTGCGACGACGCGCCGCGGTCCAGCCATCCAGGTGCGGCAGCTTCACGCGCAGCACGGCCGCCTGGAGCGCATCCAGCCGGAAGTTACCGCCCACCGTCTCGTGAAAATACTTCACGTGCGCGCCGTGCATGCGCACCGCACGCAGCCGCTCCGCGAGCTCCGCATCGTTCGTGACGACCATGCCGCCGTCGCCGAAGCCGCCCAGGTTCTTCGAGGGGAAGAACGAGAAGCACCCGATCGCGCCCATCGTCCCTGCCGATCGTGCATGTGTGTCGCGCGCGCCGATGGCCTGCGCCGCATCCTCGATGACCGACACTCCCGTCGCGAGCAGCGTGTCCATTGGCGCCACGCAGCCGTACAGGTGGACCGGCATCACCGCCTTCGTGCGCGGGCCGATGCGTTCGAGCGCGAGGTCCTCGCGCAGGTTGTACGTGACCGGGTCGATGTCCGCGAACACCGGAACGGCGCCGACACGCGCGATGGTGCCGGCCGTCGCGAAGAAGGAGTAGGGCGTGGTCACGACTTCATCGCCGGGACCGACGCCGAGCACCATGAGTGCTGCGAGCAGCGCATCCGTGCCGGACGACATGCCGACCGCGTGCGCCGCGCCCGCGTACGCCGCGACCTCCGCCTCCAGTCCGGACACCTCGGGTCCGAGGATGAAGTACTGCGACTCCACCACGCGGTCGATGGCGGCGCGCACGTCGTCGCGGATGGTGGCGTACTGAGCGCGCAGGTCCAGCAGCGGCACGCGCATCAGCCCGCACCTCCCAGCTCGACGGTGAGCCCATCGCGGCCGACGAGCGTGGCGCCCGCCCAGCCCGCGCGCCGCACGACGTCACCCACCGTGGCGCGATCCACCTGCGGGTACATGTGCGTGAGCACCAGCCGTCCGGGCCGCGCGCGGTTCGCGAGCGCGGCCACACCCGACGGTGTCAGATGCATGTCCATCGCGAGCGCATCGGGCAGCGAGCACTCCGACACGAGCACATCGACATCGGCGAGGAACGCGGCGACGCTGTCGTCCGGCCCCGTGTCGCCCGTGTACCCGAGCGCATGATCCCCCGCCTGCACGCGGAAGCAGATGGACTCCGGCATGTGACGGGCGGGGGCGCACGAGATGCGCAGCGGACCCGCGTCGAAGACGTCGCCCGGATCGAGCTCGAGGATCTGCAGCGGGAAGTCGGGCTCGGACACGTGGTCCCCGAAGGCGGCCGCCATGCCCGCGAGCCTGTCGCGCAGGCCGCGCGGGCCGGCAATCACGAGCGGCGTGGTGCGCGGCTGCGCGAGTCCCCAGCGCATCGTGAACAGCAGGAACGGCAGGTCGCCGGTGTGATCGTTGTGGAAGTGCGTGATCACGACGTGCGTGACGAGCGTATCGCCGAAGAATCGTACGAGCCGCTCGACGACGCCGGGACCGCAGTCGAGCAGCAGACGGACGTCGCCTGCCGACAGATGCAGCCCCGCGCAGGCGAGCTCCGGCCGAACCGCGACGGTGCCCGTGCCGAGCACCGTGAGACGGGCGTTCAGCCCGTCTCGATCGTGCTCGCCCATTCCCGGTTCTGCTCGTACCAGCGGACGAGGTTCGCTACGCCTTCGGCGAACAGCGTCCTGGGCCGCCAGCCGAGCACCTCGCCCGCCTTCGTGATGTCCGCCCACGTCGCGGGCACGTCCGCCGGATGGCGCGGCTCGCGCTCGATGTTCGCGGTGCGGCCCGTCTCGCGCTCGACCAGCGCGATCGCATCCGCGAGCACCACGGGCTCATCCGAGCCGAGGTTGATGATGTCGTAGCCGAGCGGCTTCAGCGCGGCGATCGTGCCGCGCGCCACGTCATCGACGTACGTGAAGTCGCGCTCCTGGCGGCCGTCGCCGAACACGCGCACGGGCTTGCCCTCGCTGATCCACTGGACGAAACGGAACAGACTCATGTCCGGGCGCCCGCCCGGTCCGTACACCGTGAAGTAGCGGAGCACGGTCACGTCGATGCCGTGCAGATAGTGGTACGTGTAGCACAGCGTCTCCGCCGCCTTCTTCGATGCGGCGTACGGCGAGAGCGGCCGGTTCGTATCCGAGTCCTCGCGGAACGGGCGCGGATTCTCGGCGCCGTACAGGCTGGACGTGGACGCCAGCACGAACTTGCCGACGCCGCGCGCGATGCACGCGTCGAGGAGATTCAGCGTCCCCGTGAGGTTGGTGCGGAAGTAGATCCACGGATCCGCCACCGAGGACCGCACTCCCGCGCGCGCGGCGAGGTTGAGGACGCCCGCGAAGTCGTGCTGCTCGAACAGCCGCCGCACGGGTTCGCGCTCGGCGATGTCGAATTTCTCGAAATGGAAACCGTCGCGCTTGCGCAGCTCGCCGAGACGCCAGTCCTTCAGGCGGGTGTCGTACGCGTCGTTCATGTCGTCGACGCCGACGACCTGATCGCCGCGGTCGAGGAGCTGGCGGGCAACGCCCGAACCGATGAAGCCGGCAGCGCCGGTTACGAGATAAAGGGCCATGGTCTCCGTCAGCGAGGCCGGAACAGCGCGCGGCGATACTGCACCTCGCCCGCGGCTTCCAGCCGGATGATGTAGATGCCGGCGGGCACGCGCACCCCATCCGCATCGCCGCCGTCCCACGTGGTCAGAATGCACGGGTCCGCCTCGCCGCCGCGGCCGTAGAGGCCGGGCTCCAGCGTGACGGGGCCGCAGCCGGGGGCCGGGATGAGGCGGCGCACGAGCCGGCCGGTCAGGTCGTGCACGGACAGTTCGACGGCCGAGGGCTCCGCAAGGTCGAACCAGATGTGCGTCACACCCTCGCCCAGGTCCGACCGCGGGAATGGATTCGGGAAGTTCTGGTACAGCAGTGTCGCCGGCGGCTGGCCGGTACTCGTTACGACGAACGGCGCAGCGCTCGCCACCGTGTCGGCCATGCCGGACTGTGTGCGCGCGATCACGCGCCAGCGATACGACACGTTGTAGTTCAGCGGCTGCGCGACGCGCACGGAACTCGTGCTCAGGCCGCTCATGCGCTGAACCACGACGTTGTTGCTGTTCTGAATGACTTCGACGTCGAAGACGAGCGGCCCGACGGGCGGCGGCGCGACGAGTGTCGCCCACGACAGCTCGGGACGCGG
>CAYUIG010000053.1:6663-20117 GCA_964444685.1 uncultured Gemmatimonadaceae bacterium
GGTACGTGACCGGCCGCATCTGCGGATGCACCAGCGGCGCGCTCCAGGTGAACGTGGGCGCGAGCGTGGTAAGGTTGGCCTGCGGGTCCGTGGTCGCGATGCCGCTGGCCGTGATTCCCTGCGGGAACAGGATCGCGGCGGCAACGTCCGGCACACCCCAGCCGACGTTGTTGTCCGGCTGCGCGGCGTTGTTGCCCGCGAGCTGGAACGCGCGTCGCACCGCCAGCGGGTTCAGGTTGGGCCACGCCTGCACGAACGTGGCAGCCGAACCCGCAATGAGCGGCGCGGCGAAACTCGTTCCCGAGAGCGACGACGCGATGGCGGTGAGGTTCTCACTCGATGCGGCCGTCAGCCCCACGCCGCGTGCGACCACCTCCGGTTTGGTGCGCCCATCGAAGCTGGGACCGCGCGCGCTCGCACCAAGGCCGAAGCTCGCCGGCTCACCCGACGCGTCCACGGCGCCCACCGCGATCACGCTGTCCGCATCCGCGGGCGCCTCGAGTGTTCCCGTGGCGGGTCCGTTGTTGCCGATCGCGTTGACGATCAGCAGTCCCCGGCGCGCCGCCTCATCCGCCGCGCGCGTGGTCGGCGTCTGGTCGCCATCCATGGCGGAGTACGGATAGTCCGCGCGGTCCGTGAACGAGAAGCGGTACACGAGCGACGAGTTCACTACGCGTGCGCCGGCCGAATCCGCCCACTCGAGCGCCGCGACCCACCGGTCCTCATCCGCACCCGTGTCGCCCGGCTCGGCATCCACCTTGGCGAGCAGGAAGCGCGCGCCGTACGCGGGACCGACGACGACACCCGGCGTATAGCCGCCGAGGATCGAGAACACGCGGGTGCCGTGACCGTCCTGGTCGGCACTGCCCTGCTCGCCCGGCTCGTCGAACACCTCGACGTCGCCGTTGATGAAGTCGCGCGTCGCGACGATCTGCCGTGTCGTGAGATTCGCGTGCCGCGTCTCGAAGCCGGTGTCGAGCAGCGCGACCGTCACGTCCGCGCCGTTGAACCCGAGCACGTGGACAGGCATCACGTTCAGCTCGCGGATCGCGTGCCAGTTGGCGCCGTAGAACAGACTGTCGAAGCTCTGGGTCGAGGCTCGTGAGTCGGGGGTCGGGGGTCGAGTGTCTGCGATCGGCTCCACGTCGGCCGCAACGCGTTCGAAGCGGCCGATGGGACGGATGCTCTTCACGCCTGTGATGCGTGTGAGCCTGGCGATCGTGCGGCGGTCCGCATCCACGCTCACGGCGCGCAGCCAGCGGCTCACGACACGCACGCTCGCGCCGGTCTCACGCACCTGCTCGATGAGATGGGCCGGGACCGGCCGATCATTCGAGAGTGTCCCGAGCCCGAGCGCGCTGCGGTGCCTGGCCGCTTCGGGCCCGATCGCGGGTGGCGCGTCCGGATTTGCGGCGGCGTCCTCATCGAAGAACACCCAAACGGTCTGGACGGCACGGGTGCGCGCATGCGCGATCCACCCGCAGCCGGCCACGACCGCGAGCAACAGCGCCGCGCGTACGGCCAACCACATGTCAGCCGGCGGCCCCGGCCGTTGCCAGCACTTCCTCGAGGTGCACGCCCACGATCGAACTGACGCCCGGCTCTTCCATGGTCACGCCGTACAGCCAGTCGGCGGCTTCCATGGTGCGGGGGTTGTGCGTGATCACGATGAACTGCGTGGTGGCCTTGAACTGCTGCAGCATGGCCAGGAAGCGGCCGATGTTGGCCTCGTCGAGCGGCGCGTCCACCTCGTCAAGCACGCAGAACGGGCTCGGCTTCACGAGATAGATCGCGAACAGCAGCGCGAGGGCGGTGAGCGCACGCTCGCCGCCGCTCAGCAGATGGATGCGCTGCGTGCGCTTCCCCATCGGCGATGCAATGATCTCGATCGGCGACTCCAGCGGCTCGTCCGGATCTTCCAGACGGATGTCGCACTCGCCGCCTTCGAACAGCGTGCGGAACGTCGTGCGGAAGTGCTCGCGGATCTGCTCGAACGTGCCGGTGAACAGCTCGCGCGCCGTGCGGTTGATCTGCCGGATCGCGTTGCGCAGGTCGTCGCGCGCGGCCACGAGATCCTGCCGCTGCGTCTGGAGGAACTCGAGCCGCTTGCTCTCCTCTTCATGCTCCTCGACCGCGAGCATGTTGATCGGGCCGAGCCGCTCGATGTCCGCAGCGACTTCGTTCAGCTGTGCGGCCAGCTCGCCATGCTCACCGAACGCCGGCTCCGCGTCCGCCTCCAGCTCCGCGAACGAGCGACCCCACTCCGCCTCCAGCCGCTCGCGAATGCTGCGCTCCTTCGCGACCGCCTCCGCACGCCGCAGCTCGAGACGATGGCGCATCTCGCTGCGATCGTCGAGCGTGCGGCGCAGCTCGCGCACCCGGTTCTCGAGCGCCATGGTCGCATCCGACGCCTCCGCGAGACGCTCATCGAGCGTGCGCAGTTCGCCGCCGACCTCGTCGCGCATCACGAAGAGCTGCTGGAGTCGCTCGGATGCGCCCGCGTGCACCGCATCCAGCTTCTCGATGCTCGAAACGTGCTCCGCCTCTTCCGTGTTCCATGCGGCAATGCGTGCGCGCGTCTGATCGAGGTCTTCCTTCGTGCCCGCGAGCCGTCGCTCCACCGCCGTGAGCGCGCCCTCGGCGCGCGCGTGCAGCACGCGCAGCTCGGCCTCCTCGTCACGCACCGCCTCCCATGCGGCTTCCCGCTCGGACAGCGCCGCGACCGCCTCCTGCCACGACTGCCGGTGCGCGAGCAGCGTCTGCTCGAGCTCCCCTCGCTGCGTCCGCGCCTTCTCCGCGTCGGCACGCGCCTCCGCGCCCAGCGCCTCGAGCTCCGATCGCCGATTCGCGATGTCCTGCAGCGTCCGCTCCGCACGCCCGCGCTGCCCGAGGCGTGCGCTCTCGTCCGCGGCCGCGCGGCGTGCATCGGCCTCCAGCGCCTGGAGCGATGTTTCCGCTTCGCGCAGCTCCGACTCACCCCGTGCGACGTTCTGCGCCGCGAGTTCGCGTGCGGCCTCGCGCTCTGCGAGCAGCTCACCCACCCGCACCACCTCGAGGCGCAACGCCTCGAGGCGCTCGCGCCGGCCGATCAGCACCGGCTCCGGCGGGGCCTCGCCTGCGAACTCGAGCGCTTCCAGCAGTGCATGCAGCCGCGGCAGCGCTTCGCGCGGCAGCATGGCCACGCCGCCGTGCGCATCGGCCTGTGCCAGCCAGCTGCGCACCGCACTCGCGGCATCACGGTTCTCGACCACCACCATCTGCAGGAGTGAACCGAGCGCGCCTTCCAGCGCGGCCGCGCGCTCTGCGGGCAGCTGCAGAAACTCGGCGAGCGGGCCCGCGATGCCGCCGATGGATTCGCGTGACGTCAGCAGCGCCGCGACGGCGGGTGCGAAGCCCTGGTACTCACGCTCGAGCGCTTCGAGCGAAGCGAGGCGTGCGCCGAGCCGCTCGCCTTCCGCCTGCGCGGCGGTCACGGCCTGACGTGCGGCCGACTCGGCCGCGCGCAGTTCGTCCAGCTTCACGACGAGTGCGCGACGATGCGCATCCGCTTCAGCGCGCCTGTCCTCGAGCACGCGTGCCTGCTCGGCGAACAGGTCGCCCTGTTCGTCGAGACGGCCCAGCTCGCTCTCCACTTCGACGCGCTCCGTCGCGAGCTGCTCGAGCCGGCGGTCGGCCTCGGCAGCGCGTGCATCGGCGTTCACGGCGTCCGCCTCGAGCCGCGCGAGCTGACGCGTCAGGTCGTTCTCACGCGCACGCGCCTCCTCGTCCGTGCGGCGCACGTCCGTCACCTCGCGCCGCAGCGCCGACTGCCGCTCCTGCACTTCCGCCACACGCGCACCGAGCGACTCGACCACACCGTGCTGGCCGGTCCGCTCCGCCTCCAGGCTCGAGAGCTCCTGCTCGAGCGTGCGAAGCCGCGCGGTCGCCTCCTCGCGCTCCGCTGCGATCTGCACGAGCCGCCGCTCCGCGTGCGCACGCCGCTCTTCGGCCACCGCGAGCTCGCGCTCGCGCTCCGCGATCTCACGCGCGACCGACTCCATGCGCGCCGCAGTCTCGGAGCGATTGCGCGCCGCGTCCGCGGACTCCAGCCGGCGTCGCTCGAGCTCGGCTTCCGCCGCCGTCAGCTCCGCGCGGCCGCCCGGTTCATCACGCGTGAGCCCCGAGAGCGCCGACTCCGTCTCCGCGAGAATGCGACGCAGCCCGTCGAGATCGTTGCGCGCGACCGCCACCTCGAGCGAGAGCCGCTTCACGCGCAGCTCGCCGTAGCGCTGCGCCTTCCGGCGCTGGCGCGCGAGGCTGCGCACCTTCGTCTCCACCTCGCCCAGCAGGTCGTCAAGGCGGGCGAGGTCCGTCTCCGCCGCATCGAGTCGCCGTTGAGCGGCCTTGCGACGGTCCTTGTACCGGCCGACGCCCGCGGCCTCCTCGAACAGATGACGCCGCTCATCCGCACGGTCCGAGAGGATCGAGTCCACCATTCCCTGCTCGATCACCGTGTAGGCGTTTGCGCCGAGCCCGGTGTCACGGCAGATGTCGAGAATGTCGCGCAGGCGCGTCGACTGTCGGTTGAGCTGGTAATCGCTGCCGCCCTCGCGGAACACGATGCGGCGGATCTCCACCTCGCCGTGCGGCACGGGCAGTCGGCCTTCCTCGTTCGTGAACGCGAGCGATACCTCGGCGCGGTTGATCGGCCGGCGCTGCGACGTTCCCTGGAAGATCGCCTCCTCCATCCTCGCGCCGCGGATCGCCGATGCGCGCTGCTCACCCAGCACCCAGCGGATGGCATCGCTGATGTTCGACTTCCCGCACCCGTTCGGCCCGACGATGGCCGTGATGCCATCGTGGAACTGCAGCTCCGTGCGGTCGGCGAACGACTTGAATCCCTGGAGCGAGAGACGGCGAAGCTTCATGGACTGCCACCGGTGAGGGTCACGAGCGAATCGGAGACGCCCGCATCGCGGAGCATCTCACCCATTACATCCGCCTCGGCCAGGCCGGCGTACACGCCGGAGTAGAGGCGCCACACTCCGTCGCGTCGCGACGGGCTCTCGAGAATGAACGACGGAACGTCGAGTGCGAGAAGCCGCCTCTGCTCACGCTCCGCCTGCTCTCGCGTGTCATACGCACCGAGCAGGAACGACAGCGGTGCACGCTTGATGTCGCGCGCTGCGGCCGCGGTCTTCTGCCTCTGTGCGACGAGCCGCGCCATGAGCATGGCGGCCGCAGCACTGTCCTCGACCGGCCCCGCCATCAGGCGGTAGTACAGCGTGCCGCCGACGAGGACCGGCGTCAGGAAGTAGCCGACGGTGGAGTCGGCCGCGCTCAGCGACTGCACACGCGACTGCGCGGTCGGCAGATCGTCGTGCGCTTCGATCTGCACCGAATACGGCAGTGCGACGGGCGCGGGTGTTGTATCCGCCGCTGCCGCGGGCACCGCCGCGGTGCTGTCGGCCGGCGCCACGACAGTCTCCCCGACAGCGGACCGGTCGCGCACGAAGAAGTGCCACACACCCGCGAGCAGGCTCACGAGCAGCACGATCCCCGCCGTCCAGGCCAGCGTCCCTCGCTCCAATGCGCGGCGACGCGGCCGCGTCACCACCGGTTCGCTGAGGTGACGCTTCGGCTCCGCAGATGTACTCGGCGCTGCAGGCGCGCCGGGAGCCGCCGCTGCTGCCGTCTCCGCGCCTGCCGGAGTCGGTTCGGGTGCGGGCTCTTCCGTGGGCTGCGCGCGCCGCTTCTCCGCGATGTAGGCTTCTCGCTCCGCATCGCGCGGCACGCGCAGTCGCTCGAACGCGTCCGCTTCCTCCGCCTCCTGCGCGGGCGCCTCTACCGGTGCGAGCCAGAGCAGCGGTGCCGCACCGTCGACCGGATGGTCCGGCGGTGCGAGCAGCACCACCTGCGCATCTGGCCAGTCCGGAACGGCGGACGCCGGCAGGAAGAGGACGACGCGTCGCTGCTGCGCTGTGAGTCGCCGCAGCAGAGCGGGCCATGCGGGATCGGCTGCCAGCTCTTCCGCGCTCGCCGCGCCCGCGCCGGGGCCCACGAAGTCGAAGGCGTGACCGGGTGGCTGCAATGCCGCATGCTCGAGCGATGAACCGAAGCTGAGGACATCGTCGAGGCCGTCTCCTGGCGGTGCACCGACGAACGCCGCGAGACGGGACGGCACGTGGAGATCGACGAGCAGAACGCGACGGTCCGGCAGCGAGAGCGCATCGGCCACGGCAAGCGCGGCCACGCGCTGCCAGTCTTCCGCAGCACCGGCGGCGACGATCAGCACGGGGGCGTCGGGATCCGCGGGGAGTCGGCTGCGCAGCTCCGAGCGCGAGACGTCGGAGGGATCGAACAGGACCGCTTCCGGCCAACCGGCTGCGCTCATGCGCGTGACCGCTCCAATGCTCCCGCTTCCTCCCGCGCCCGACCTCGGGCCTTCAAGTTCGCGCTGGGACGCCGGCCATGCGGCCGCACGCGGTAATGTAACCGGCCCCCGGACCGGAAAAAAGCCGCCCGCGCCCTAGAAGGAAGGGCCGAAGGAGACAGAGAAGATGCCGCCGCGGTCGGGCCGGTTCAGAGGGAAAGCGTAGTCGAAGCGGAGCACCGTGTAGAAGATGTTGATGCGCAGCCCCGCGCCCCAGCTGAACAGGGGCTCGCGCACCAGCCACGGGTCCTCCCCGCGCTGCCGGTCCCATGCGAGCCGCACCGAACGCCCGGCCCCGGGAGCGCAGCGCCCCGGTCGCATCGCGTCCGTTTCCTCGCACACTTCCGCGTCCCACGCCATGCCGCCATCGAAGAACACCACCGCGTCCACGGGCGGGAAGCTGCCGAGGAATCCGATCTGGAGCTCCGTGATCACGGGCACACGCGCCTCGAGATTCAGGAACGCGGCGCTCGAGCCGATGAGCTGATCGCGCACCGGACAGCGCGACAGCGACTCCGCGCCCGTGTAGTACCGGCTGTCCGCGCACTCCCGCGAGTCCAGCTCGAACGATCCGCCGTCGTATCCGCGCAGGAAGTACGGCCCGCCCCAGTAGAGCGAGAAGCGATCGGCATCCGCGCCGAAGCGCGTGAGTCCCACCAGCCGGGCAGCCACCACGACGGTGCGCTCGATGTTCCAGTAGTTGCGGAAGTCGACGAGCGCTTCCGCGAACTCGAGATCGCCGAACGTGCGCGAAAGCTGGAAGCGGTAGCGGCGCCCGTATACGGGACCTGTCCAGCCGAAGATCGAGTTGTCGAACACGAGCGCGGCGGACGGCTCGAAGTAGGCGAGGCTGCCGAGATCGTCGTCGTGGCGCAGCGGCTCACCCGTCGAGCGGTCCACGCCGCGATACAGCAGGTCGCTGTCGTACAACACGCCGCGCGCACCGAACTCGATCCGGCGGAACGTGCTGAACGGGTAGGCCACGCTGAGCTGCGCGGTCCGGATCACGTCGCGCAGGAACAGGTTCGCCGCGGCTTCCCTGAGCACGCCATCGATCTCGACCGGCACGAACGCAGAACCGAGATAGCGGTAGAGCGGGAACTGCGAAATCGAACCGGCCACGTTCGCGCGCCGCTTCAGGAACGAGTAGCCCACGAATACGCTCGCGTCGGACAGCGAACCGTTCACGTTCGCGGCCGCCAGGATGTTGTGGTTGCCGAGCATGTCGGAGAGCGCGATGTAGCTCCCGCCGTACAGCCCGTTCCCGTAGTAGCCGCCGACCTGCGCGCCGATCGTGGGACGCCCGATCACATCGGGCGTGAACTTCACGTCGTAGTCGGCGTGCTCGAAGAGGGCGGTGTCCGGCAGCGCCAGTGCGGCGCTGTCCAGCAGTTCCATGACCGACAGTGGGCGGGCGGCCGTGCGCGTGCGCATCGGCGCCGCGCTCGCGCGGAAGCCACTCTCCGTACGGTAGAGCGACATGCCCGTGCGCAGATCGCGTGGTGCCGATGGATCCTCGGCACCGGCGGCGCCGAGCCCCGCTTCGGGCGATGGCGGCCCCGCCGCGACCATGGTCGACGGCACCGGCAGCCGCGGTAGTGCGAGCGGGTTCTCCAGTGCGTAGATGTTGTAGCCGGCTTCCTCGAAGTAGGTGAACAGCAGCCGGCCGCTCCGCGACCACGACAGTACCGGACTGAGGGGTGTGATCGCGATCACGCCGCTCAGCAGCTGCGTCAGGCGCTCCAGCCGCTGCGTCGCGAGATCGAACGCGTACAGATCGTTCGTGCCGCTGCGGTCGCTCACCCAGATCAGCGTGCCGCCATCCGGCGACCACACCGCGTTCAGGTTCTTCCCTTCCTCCTGATGCGGCAGCATACGGATCCCGCGCGTGCCCAGGTCGTAGATCGCGACGCGCAGGTTGCCGTACGTCAGTCGCTCGAGATCGGTGCCCGGGCCGCGGTCGGTACTGAACGCGATGCTGCGCCCGTCCGGCGACCATGACGGCAGGAGATCCGCGTAGCGGTCCTCCGTCAGCCGCTCGAGGTTGCCGTCGAGATCCGTGATGAAGAGATCACTCAGGCCGCCATCGAGTCCCGAGAATACGATGCGCCGTCCATCCGGTGACCACGACGGATTCGCGATGCCGCTCAGATCGAACTTGAGCCGCCGCCACACGCTCCCCCGCTCGACGTCGTAGAGGTAGAGCGCATCCTGTCCGCCGGCTTTCGCGGCGAATGCGAGGTAGCGGCCATCGGGCGAGAACGAGGAGCCCGAGTTCATGTAGCGCAGCGACTCGAACCCTTCACCGCGCGCGGCTTCGACCAGCCGCCGCTCACGTCTCCCCGTCCGTGCGTCCGCGAGCCAGAGGTCGAACGAGAAGCCATCCTCCTGGGAGAGCCACGCCACACGCTCGCCATCCGGCGAGATCGCGGGCGCGAGGTACCACGGGTCTTCGATGCGGTCGTGATCGGTGAGGCGCGTCGCGATCGTGCCCGGCACCGTTCGCTCCGTCACTTCCGGCAGGTACGCCGCGCGCACCGATGCGCTCCACTCGGCGCTCAGGTCTTCGAGCGACGTGCCCAGCGTGCTCGCGAACGCGCGGTCGATGCCGAGCCGCGGCGCGCGCTGAAGCAGCAGGCCGATCGCCTCGTCGCCCCACTTCGCGCCGATGTACGCCCAGAGGGACTGGCCGAAGCGGTACGACAGGTAGTCGTCGCGCTCCGACATCTCGTCGATCGTGCGCAGGTAGCCGGAGAGCGCCGCGTCGCGCAGCCAGCTCGCCGTGTGCGCGTCGATGCGACCGATCGACAGATACTCCGCCATCCCCTCCATGAACCACAAAGGCAGCCGCGCGATGAACGGATTCGCTTCGTTCACCACGCCGCGCCGGAAGATCACGTCGTACTGGAAGCCGTGCACCAGCTCGTGCGTGAGCACGTGATCGAAGTCCGCGTACGATCCCGTGAACGGCAGGATCATGCGGCTCTTCAGCGCCTCCGTGACACCGCCCGTTCCTTCGTCGATCAGGATCGGCAGCGCGTTGGTCTGCTGGAAGTCGGTGTGCGACGCGTAGAGGATGAGCGGCTTCCGCTCGCTGAACTCGTGCTGGAGCACGCGCGACAGCCGCGCGTACGAACGCTCCACCATGCGCGCGCCATCCAGCGCGGCCTCGCGCTCGGCCGGGTAGTAGTGGACGTCGAAGTGGTCGGTGCGGACGATCTGGAAGTCGAAGGCGCGGTACTGGACCTTGTTGCGGCCGAAGTACTGCGCAGACGCTGCGGAGGGTGCGGCCAGCGCGGCCGCCAGCAGAGCGAGCCCGGCTGCGGCTCGCCTCACGAGCTCATGCCTCGATCGAACGCGCCGGAGCGTCCCCCCAGAGCCGCTCCAGCTGGTAGAATTCGCGCGCTGCCGGATGGAATACGTGCACCACGAAGTCGATGAAGTCGATGAGCACCCATCGCCCCCCTCGCAGACCCTCCACGTGGCTTGGACGATGGCCACGCTCGCGCATCGCCTCCAGCACGTGCTCCGCAACCGAACGCACATGAATGTCCGACGTGCCGCTCGCGATCAGGAACCAGTCCGTTGCGTCCGACAGCCCGCGCAGGTCGAGGACCGTCACGTCCAGCCCCTTGCGGTCCACCACCGCTTCCACCGCCGCCGCCAGGTCGGCCGGCAAGGTCTCGTTCTTCGTCCCGTTCATTTCGCTGCCACATCCCCCAAGGTGATCTCGATGCGCGGGCTCCGCAACTTCGCGTCCGGAAACGCGCGAGGCGGGCCCGCGTTCACGCGCCCGCCTCGCCACCCGATTCCCCGCCCGACTCGCCCGCGCCCGCCCCGCCCGCCGTCGCGGGGAGGTGAAGACGCCGGACGATCCGGAGTCTACTCGGACTTGATGACCCAGACCTTGATCTCGGGTTTCACATCCGCGTGCAGCCGGACGGGCACCGAGTACACGCCGAGTGCCTTGATCGGCTCCTCGAGCTGGATCTGGCGCCGGTCGACCGTGAAGTCGAGCCCCTGCTCGCCCAGCCGGTCCGCGATGTCTCCCGACGTGATCGAGCCGAACAGCTTCGACTCCTCGCCCGCCTGCGCATGGAACGTCAGCGACACGCCCTCGAGCTGCGACGCACGGCGCCGCGCCTCGAGGTACTCGCGCTTCGCCGACGCCTCCGCACGGCGGCGGTCGTCCTCGAGCTGCTTCACGTTCGCCTTCGTGGCCTCGAACGCGAAGCCCCGCGGCAGGAGATAGTTGCGCGCGTAGCCCGCACGCACCGACACGATGTCCCCGGTCTGACCCAGGTTCGTCATGTCCTCGCGCAGAATCACCTTCACCGTCTTCATCGTCCCCTCATGGATTCGGTCCGGTGGCGCGCGCGCGCGCCCGGATGTCCAGCCACGTGTCGCTCAATCCCACCACGACTGCCGTGGCGAGCGCGAGCGGGTACAGCAGCACGGCGGCTATGCCGCCCAGCACGAGCCCCAGCGGCCCCGGCGAGCCGAGGACCCAGATCACCGCCAGCCCCCGGAGCGCGTACAGCGCGCCCATGAACGCCAGCAGGTTCGACCCGGCGCGCGAGGCCAGCGCGCCGATCGGTGCGGCCAGCAGCACGATCCCCGCGATCAGCAGCCACACCAGCGCATCCGGGAAACGGAACTCCCGGAAGCGGCCCAGCGGCTGCACGTCCTGGAGTGCCAGCCGACGCTGGCCCCACCACGCGAGCGCCAGCGCCGCCAGCGTCGCCAGTCCCAGCAGCGCGGGATACAACGCCGACTGGAACTGGACCGCCCGGTCCAGCGCGTCGCCGAGATTCGGCGCCGTGCCCAGCCGCTCGCCGAACGCCACGACGGCCGCGTCCGCGCTCGACCGCAGCCGCGCGATGACCGCGCGGTCTGCGCGGGCCACTCCGCCGGCCACCGAAAGAACAGCCGCGCTGCTCGCGAACGTGGCCATGACGCTGATCAGTCCGCGCGTCAGCACGCCCCAGCCGGGGCGTACGACCGTGCCCGCCACGAACCAGCCGACAGCCATCAGCGCCCAGCCCCGCTCCACACTCGCCAGTGTGCCGCCATCCCGCGTCGGCACCACCGCGAGCAGCAGCAGCGCCCCCAGCGCCATCGGCACCGGCCGCCGCGGCGGTAGCGCCAGCAGCGCCACCCCCAGCGGAATCGTGATCAGTACTGCCGGCTGCACCACACTGAGGATGACGGCCGCCAGTGCCAGAAGCGCAGCCGCGCCCCAGCCGGCCACCCGGACCTCAGGCGTGATAACTCCGCACGTACGGCACGAGCGCGAGATAACGCGCCCGCTTGATCGCCGTCTGCACCTGCCGCTGATGACGTGCGCACATGCCCGTCATCCGCCGCGGCAGCATCTTGCCCTGCTCCGTCATGAACCGGCTCAGAGACCGCTCGTCCTTGTAGTTGATCTGACGGATCCCCGACTCGCACAGCGGACACGTCTTCGCCCGCCGCGAACCGCCGCCGGCGCTACTCCTCTTCATCGTCGTCCTCTCCTTCCGGCTTCGGCTCGCGCGTCGCGATCGACATCGGCGCCGCAGGCTCACCCTCGTGCAGCACCACGAGGTAGCGCAGCAGCTCGTCGTCGAGCTTCAGCACCCGCTCGAACTCCGGCAGCGATTCCGCCTTCGCCTCACACTGCGCGACCACGTACACGCCCGCCGTACGCTTCGCGATCGGATAGGCCAGCTGCCGGCGGCCCCATACGTCCACAACCTTCACTTCGCCGCCGCCGTTCCCGGTGAGCAGCTCGTGATAGCGGTCCAGCTTCTCCTGGACCCGTTCTTCCGGCAGTTGGGGATCGAAGATGTAGACGATCTCGTAGTCTCTCACGGCACCTCCCTCGGTCTGATCGGCCCCGGACGCCGTGTCCGGAGCAGGAGTTCAGCCTTTTATTTTATCCCCCGACAGCCTCTGAGGGAAGGCCGGGGGCCTATTTCCCGCCCCCAGGCGCTGGTTCCTCTTCCTCCTTCCCGCCCGCAGCCACACAGTCGATGGCCGACCCGTCGGAATCCGTGCGGCAGACCACGGAGGTGCCCTTGTGGGTCGCCTCGGCTGCCCAGAACGTCTCGGTGGCCTCGGTGAAGGTGATTGTGACGCCGGGAGAGAGCGCGAAGTCGTCGCCGAGCTCGGCGAGAGTGGTGGCGTAACCGCGATCGGGTGGGCGCCGATGGATCTCCTGGACGAGCCGGAGACCGTGGAGGTCGTACTGCATGGTGGCGATGTAGCCGCGTTCGCGCACCTCCACGTAGCGCGGAATCGCGATGGCCGCCAGGATTCCCATCACGATCAACACGATGAGAATCTCGATGACGGTGAAGCCGCTTCGTCGCACGTCACGCCTCCGTGGCTGTGTTTTGCCGTTCCCGCGTCGGAACGGCCGCTGAACGTATGCGCCTGCGCCTCCTTTGCACAGATCTTTTGTGCGCGATCCTCGCCGCCGCCCTGCCGGGCCCGGGCGCGGCCGCGGCCAGCCAGGTCGAGGACGGCGACGCGCTCACGGTGCGGCTGGTGACCGTGGCCCCGGGCACGGGCACGCTGTCACGCTTCGGCCATGGTGCGCTGTGGATCCACGACGCCGGTTCGGGCGCGGATGACGCATGGACTTTCGGCCGCTCGGACGCGCACCGCTTCACCTTCATGAGCCTGCTCCTCCAGGGGCGTGCGGAGGTGGTGTCCGACCACGTGGATGCGCAGGAGATGCTCGAGCGGTACGCGGCGCAGGGGCGCAACGTGCGCATCCAGACACTCGACCTGGCACCGTCCGAACGCGCGCGACTGCGCGACGTCCTCGAGGCCGCACGCGGCCCGTTCCGGTACCACCTCTTCCGTTCGAACTGCACCACGCGTCTGCGCGATGCGCTCGACGCCGCGCTGGATGGCCGGCTGCACGACCTGACGGCGTCGCAACCGAGCCCGCGCACACTCCGGGCGTGGTCCGGCGACTACATGGCCGACGACCGCGTGCTCGCTGCGCTGTCCGGCCTCATACTCGCCGGCGGCATGGATCAGCCGATCTCGG
>CAYUIG010000054.1:0-19493 GCA_964444685.1 uncultured Gemmatimonadaceae bacterium
AGCACGCACGCGTCGTTCACGAGGTAGCGCGTCGGGAAGTTGTCCGTGCCGTCGATCACCACATCGTAGTGCGCCAGCACGTCGAGTGCGTTCCCGGACGTCAGACGCACACGGTGCTGCACCACGCGCACGTGCGGATTCAGCCGGTTCAGCCGCTCCGCCGCGGCCTCCGTCTTCGCGCGCCCGACATCCGCTTCCGTGTAGAGCACCTGCCGCTGCAGGTTCGTGACGTCGACCGCATCGTCGTCGATGAGTCCGATCGTGCCGATGCCGGCCGCGGCAAGGTAGAGTCCGACCGGCGCGCCGAGGCCGCCCGCGCCCACCACGGCGATGCGCGCCTCGCGCAGCTTCATCTGTCCCTCGAGACCGACCTGCGGCAGCGACAGGTGACGGCTGTAGCGCGCACGCTCCTCCGCACTCAGCGCTTCCGCAACCGCGCGCCCGCCCGCAATGCTCGGCACGATCACGAGCGTGTCACCGGAATCGAGCTTGTCGTTCACGTCCGCGACTTCGTCCTCGTTCACGTACAGCTTCACGTAGCCGCGCAGCCGGCCCGCGTCATCGAACAGATGCCGACGCAACCGGGGATGGCGACGCGTCAGCTCGACGAGCGCGTCGCTCACCGTGCTGCCCGGCACCCTCACCTCCGCCTCGCCGCCGGCATACTCGCGCAGTGGAGCCGGCAGGCTCACCTGCGCCATTCGCTCACTCAATGCGCAGTTCCTCCTCGCGGAACGCGGACCGATCCTCCTCCAGACGCCACACGCGCCCGACGCCCGCACCGCTCACGATCAGGTACACCACTCCCGGCAATGCCAGCTCCAGATCCACAGGCGACGGCGCCGCCTCACCATCCGGATGCGAGTGGTAGTACCCCACGACCTCCAGTCCCGCGGCGCGTGCCTGCCGATCCAGTGCGCGCACGTCAGGGGCAGCGATTTCGTAACGATGGCGCGGATCCGCCGCGACGTTGCGAGCCGGAACCGCATCCACCACCGCGATGCTGGAAGACGTGACGCGGCCGAAGAGCGCGCCGCAGACTTCCTGGCCCTCATCGTCGGACACGGCGGCCGTGATGGTGCGCCACGCGGAGGGAGCCACGCTCACGCACCGGGGACGCGCCCGCCGCAGCGCCGGCGACGCGCCCCCGGGCACACGCGTAACTTCAAATGCGGGCATGACTTGGAATATCGTGCGGAAGACGTTGCCGCGTCAACGGGAATCGAACAGACCGGCGATCAGCGAAGCGTTGCCCGCAGCGCCGCCGAGACGCGAGCGCACCCAGGCGAACGCGCGCTCACCCGCCTGCCCCGCACGCTTCGCGGATCCACCGACACGCTCGAGACGGTTCACCAGATCTTCGCCATCGAGTACCTCGAAGCCGCCGCCCGCGGCCACGAGCTCCGCCGCTTCCGATGCGTTGCCGTGACGCGGACCGAAAATCGCCGGAACGCGCAGCGCCGCCGGTTCGACGACCGAATGCAGCCCTGCGCGATGGAATCCGCCACCGACGTACGCCACGCGCGCGACGGCGTAGAGATCCGCGAGGATGCCGATGCGATCGACGATGACGGCATCGGGCAGCGGACGATGATCCGCTTCGACCTCGGCCAGCCGCGCGTGCGCAATGCTCAACGCATCGAGCCGCTGCTCGATGGAGCGGAGATGATCGGCGTCGACTTCGTGTGGCGCGATGATGAGGCGGAGCGGTGCGCTCTTGCGTACCTGCGCATAGGCGGGCAGCAGGCGGCGCTCGTCCGCCGGCCAGGTCGAACCCGCGACCATCACCGCCATCCCCTCGCGCAACCGCTGCAGCAGCGGCGCGCTGCGGTCGAGCGCGTCGACACGCGCACGGACCTGGTCGAAGCGCGCGTCGCCCGTCACCTGAATGCGGTCCGCCTGCACGCCCATGCGACGCAGGTTGCGCGCATCGTTCTCGGCCACCGCACCCGCTGCGTCGAGCCGGCCGTAGCTCGCCCTGAGCAGCCAGCGCGCGGGTCCGCTTAGCCGGCTGGAGTCATCCGCCAGCGCGGCGTTCACGAGCGCGAGGCCGATGCCGCGGGCCTGCGCTTCCCGCGCGAGCACCGGCCACACTTCGGTGCGCACGAATGCGATCGCCGCGGGCGCCAGCGCATCCAGCGCGCGCACCATGTCGCGCGTCGTGTCCCACGGCAGGTAGTCGGCGACATCGGCGCCCACGCGTTCACGCAGCCGCTCGGCAGACGGGGAGAAGAAGGTGAAGGCGATCTGCGCATCCGGCCGATGCTCGCGCAGGCTCGTGATGATGGCCTGCGCCATCAGGGCCTCGCCCACCGACGGCGCGTGCACCCAGACCAGCGGCCGGCCGCGGTCGCGATGGTCGCGCGCCCAGCGCTCGAGCCGCTCGACGGTGGCGCGCCGGCCGGCCACGCCGCGGCGCAGCTTCGGATGGAGTGCCGACAACGCACCGATCGGCGGTCTGGCGGCGGCCAGCGCGGCCTCGTAGATCCTTTCGCCCAGAGACACGCCGAATCATAGGACCGCAAATGGCCCGACGGCGAGGGAGCCGGAGAAAATGAGGGGATCGCACGCCATCGTGCGCGCGGCGGGTGCGCTCGCCGGCGTCTTCTTCCGTGTGGATCGCAGCGGCGCACTATTGCCGGACGGGCCACTCCTCGTCGTCGCGAACCACCCCAATTCGCTGCTCGATCCGCTCATCCTCTTCCACACCGCGGGCCGCCCCACGCGGCCGCTCGCGAAGGCGCCGCTCTTCTCGCACCCGCTGGTCGGGCCGATGCTGCGCTCGCTCGGCGGTCTGCCCGTGTACCGCCGGCAGGACGACCCGACGCAGATGCATCGCAACGACGAGACCTTCCGCCGTGCCATCGCCGCGCTGCACGACGGCGAGGCGGTGCAGATCTATCCCGAGGGTATCACGCACTCCGAACCGTCGCTGGCGCCACTCCGCACCGGCGCAGCGCGCATCGCGCTCGCCGCCGAGGCACAGCGCGACTGGCAGCTCGGCCTGCGCATCGCACCCATCGGGCTCACCTACCGCCGCAAGACACTGTTCCGCGGTGAAGCCCTGTCGCACGTGGGCGAACCGATCGTCGTCTCCGATTACCGGGAGTCCTTCCTCTCAGACGAACAGGAGGCGGTGCGTGCGCTCACGGACACGATCGCGGAGCGGCTGCGCGGACTCGTCGTCGAGCTCGCGAGTCACGACGAGCTCGAGCTTATCGAAACCGCCGAGCGACTTTACGTGCGCGCGAAGGGAATGGCGGGCTGGCGCTCGCGCGAAGAACTCGAGGAGAGACTGCCGCGCCTGCGACGCTTCGCCGCAGGCATGGCATGGCTGCGCAGTGAGGACCCCCCGGCGTACGCACGCATGGAGCGCGCAGTCCGCCGCCACGCGCGCCGCCTCGATGCCGTCGGTGCGACGGAGGCCGACATACCGCCGGAGTATCGCGCGGGAAGCGTCGCACGATACGCACTGCGCACGGGGCTGCCGCTCTTGTTCGGGTTCATTCCTGCCGCCGTGGGTGCCGCCATCTGGTGGCCCGCGTACTGGCTGCCACGCGCCGCCGTGCGTCTCACGAAGCCGGAATACACCGCGATCGCCACACACAAGCTCGTCGCCGGCTGCCTGGCCGGAGGACTCGCATGGCTCGCGATCGTGATCGCGGCGGCGGTGTTCGGTGGGCCGTTGATCGCACTGCTCGCCGCCCTCCTGTCACCACCGCTGGGGCTGATTGCCGTGTGGTGGCTGGACCGTGCGCAGGATGCGCTGGAGGACCTGCGCCTCTGGTGGAAGTTGCGACGCCGCGACCGCACCCTCGACCGCATTGCTGCCGAGCGGGACCGCCTCGTGCGCGCGATCGACGACGCGCTCGCGCGCATGCAGGCCGATCAGCCCGGCACGTAGTCGCGCTGCTCCGGATCGACAGCCAGCCGCACCTCCACGAGGTCTGCACCCGTCACGTTCGGCGGGAATCGCTCGGAGAGCAGCCTCATCGCTTCCGCGATGTCGGGCGCGTCGATGTCCTCGACGTGGTAGCGCTGCGGCTTGCCGTGGCGGATCGTGGCCCGGTAGGTCGGCATTCTCTCCCTGTCGGTGTTCGCGGAGGTCCTCAGGGTCGGGTCTCTGAGGATTTCCGGGCAACCTCGATCAACGCGAGCGCCATCGGCGTCACGTCGACAAGATGCGCGTTCGTCAGAACGGCTACGGTAACGTCGAGTTCCGGTGCGTGCCATGCCGATGCGCTGAAGCCGACCGTATTCCCCTTGTGACCGAGCAGCTCGACATCACCGGGCGTGTACCTCAGCACGCCCAGGCCGTACTGCATGCCGTCGCCGCGTTCGACCCACCGCGTCATCGCATCGAACCACTCGCCGCCGACCACCGCGCCTTCGTGCAGCTTCCGCAGCCAGCGGGCGAGATCCTCGGCCGTCGAAACGATCGCGCCTGCGGCGCCCGCTGCGGTGATGAACGACGTGGTCGCCACCAGACTCGTGAGATCTTCGGCACGCCCATCGCCGTTTATGTCGAGGAATGCGTGCGCACGCGGGCCGCTCGCCTCTTCGCGCGGTGCGTAGAACGTGCGCGCCAATCCCTGGGGCTCCAGCAGACGCGACCGCAGCAGCACATCGTACGACTCCCCGCCCGCCTCCTCGGCGATCTGCCCCAGCAGCAGGTAGTTCGCATTCGAGTAATGCCAGCCATCCCCCGGTGCGAAGTACGGTGCCTGCATGTAGGCGTAGCTGTCCTCCGGCGTCCACACACGCGCGAAGTCTGCGCGCAGCGCCGGGATGTATTCGGGGTTGTCCGTGTAGTCGTGCAGCCCGCTCGTGTGCTGCAGCAGATGCCGGATCGTCACGCCTTCCGCGTTCGGAAAGTCCGGCAGCCAGCGTGCGAGCGGATCGTCCAGTCCGAGACGGCCCTCCGCTGCAAGCGAGAGCACGAGTGCCGACGTGAACGTCTTCGTGATACTGCCGATCTCGAACAGCATGTCGCTCGACACCGGAGTGCCACCGCCGTTCGCCACGCCGCTCCCGCCGCTCCACAGCGTGCCATCGGGAAGGATCACCGCGACGCTCGCACCCGGGATGTCCAGCGCCACACGCGCACTGTCCAGCGCCCGCTGGAGCTCATCGACTTGCGCAGAGGCCAGCGACGGCAGCGCACACAGCATCCACAGCGAAAGCACCCGCTTCATGCCACCTCCCCGTTCCGAGCCGGCAGCTTCGTCAGCTCCGGCAGCACCGCATCACACCACGCGACGGCACTCTGCGCCGCGTGGATCCCCGCATTCAGTGTCATCCGCCACCACACGAATTCGGGATCCGCCCGCGCTTCACGCTCCAGATCCGCGGCGATCGTCTCGAGCCGTGCCAGCTCACTCAACCGCCGGCCACGGTACGCCGCCACCTGCTCCGCCACGGCCCCCGCCGGAGCCATGGCACCAAGGAACACCCGCAGCAGCAGCTCGTTGCGCGGCGGAACCGGCGCCACAGGCTCCGTAAACCAGCGCTCCAGCGCCCGGCGACCGGCGGCCGTCAGCGCGTACTCGTGCCGGGGCGGCCGGTTCTCCGACGGCATGACCCGCTTCTTCACCCACCCTCGCTCGTGCAGCCGCTTGAGAATCGGGTAGATGTGGCCCACGCTCTCGTTCCAGAAATGGCTCAGCCGCTCCTCCACCAGCCGCTTGATGTCGTAGCCCGACTTCGGCCCCTGCCCCAGCAGCCCGAGTATGGCGAACTCCGTGCGGTTCATAGCTCTCCCCGTCATATATCAGAGTGATATACATTCCCGGGCCGGGCTGCGTCAAGGGCGTCCCGTCTCCTGTCCGGGCGTCGTCAGAGTCGGGAGTCGGGAGCCTGGAGCTGAGGAAATGCGGGAACCCGCCGTTTCCCAGCTCCCGACTCCAGACTCCCGACTCCCGACTCCGACAGGATGGCGCGGCCCCACCGCGAACCCCGATACTTCCCGGAATGCGCTACATCGGGAACAAGACCAGGCTGCTGCCCTTCATCCGGCGGGTGCTGCGGGACCGAGGCATTTCAGGCGGCCGGGCCGTGGACCCGTTCAGCGGGACGGCCAGCGTGGCCACCGAGCTGAAGCGGCTCGGCTTCGGTGTGATGGCCGGGGACATCATGGCGTACGGCTACGTATTCGCGCGCGCGTACGTCGAGGTGGCGTCGTCGCCGGACGTGACGGAAGCAGCGGGCCGCCTTGGACTCAGGGACCGGACACTGCGCGGACTGGCGGCCTGGCTCGACCGCCTGCCCGCCACCCCGGGCTTCGTGCACGAGCACTACACGCCCGCGGGCGCGGAAGGCGGGAAACACGGCCGGATGTACTTCACGCCGGAGAATGGGGAACGCATTGACGCGATCCGGACCGCGCTCGAGGACCTCCGCACCGAGGGTCTCGATGACGACGCCTACCATCTTCTGCTGGCTGGGCTGATCGAAGCAGCGGATCGCGTGGCCAACACGACCGGTGTGTATGCCGCGTTCGTGAAGAGCTGGCAGCCGAATGCGACGCGTCCACTCCGGCTCCGCGTTCCGCGCATCGTGCCCGGCAACGGCTGCCACGCGTTTCGCTCCGACGCGGAGTCGCTCGTGTCGGAGCTCGAACCGTTCGAGCTGCTCTACCTCGATCCGCCATACAACACGCGCCAGTACCCCGGCTACTACCACGTGCCCGAACTGCTCGCGACCGGCTGGTTCGACGGTGAGGTTCGCACGCGCGGGAAAACGGGACTGATCGAGGATGCCGACCGCCGCAGTGACTGGAGCCGTGCGAAGAAGTGCGAGGCTGCGTTCGAACGGCTCGTCGGGACCGCGCGCTGGACACACCTCGTGATGAGCTACAACGCCGAGGGCATCATCCCGGAATCGACGATCGAGCGTGTATTGCGCGAGCACGGCCGCCGCGACACGTTCCGGCGCTACCGTCGCGGCTACCGTCGCTACCGCGCGGACTCCGACGATCGGCGCACGTACGCGTCGAATCGTGTGGACGAGTATCTGTACTGTGTGAGCCGCTGATCAGCCGCGCAGCGCCGACCACGCGAGAAGCGCCCAGCCGACAATGAAGCAGACGCCGCCGATCGGCGTGATGGCGCCGAACCAGCGCGGCGCACCGAGCGCGAGCGCGTAGAGTGTCCCGCCGAAGATCAGGATCCCGATCACGAACAGCCAGCCGGCCGCGTTCACGCCGCCGGACGGCCAGCGCGACGCCGCCCACGCCACGGCGAGCAGCCCGAGGGAGTGGATGAGCTGATAACGCACGCCGGTCTCGAACGTGGCGAGCCGGTCGGCGGCGATGCGATCGGCGAGCGCGTGCGCACCGAATGCGCCCGCGGCCACGCCGATCATCGCGAACAGGGCACCGAGGCCGAAGAAGAGTCGTTCCATGATGAAGAGAGGGGCGGAAGCCGAAGCCTCCGCCCCTCGCCGTGATGTCAGTTGCCGCCCTCGCGGGGCCGGCCGTTCCACTTCTCGTACAGGCGAGTGTGCCGGTCGTCGTGCGGCACGCGCCGCCCCTTGATGAAGACTTCCTCGATGTTGGTGCGCACGTCGAGCGGGTCGCCGTCGGCAATGAACAGGTTGGCCATCTTGCCCTGTTCGATCGAACCGAGGCGGTCGTCGACGCCGAAGATCTGCGCGGGCCAGAGCGTGAGCGCCTGGATCGCCGCGTCCGGGTCGAGGTCGTACGCAACGGCGAGCGCCGCATGATACGGCACGTGACGCGCGTTGGATGCGCCGCCGGTCGAGAAGGCGAACTTCACGCCCGCTCGGTGCAGCACGCCCGGCTGGGCGTAGATCGCGTCGTACGGCGCGTCGGCTGCGGGGACGGACTGGAGCGAACCGAGGATCACCGGCACCTGCCGGCGCGCCAGCTCATCGGCCACCTTCCACGCCTCGTCGCCGCCGTTGATGATGATCTCGAGGTTGAAGCTGTCCGCCAGTGCGAGCGCACCCTCGATCTGGTCCTTCGAGTCGGCCGAGATCAGGACCGGCGCCTCGCCACGCACGAGCGGACGCATCGACTCGTAGATGATGTCGAGGTCGCGCGAGCCCGCGGTGCGCATCCGGTCGTACTCGGCGGCCGTGCGGAGGAATGCCTTCAGCTCGCCGAGCTGCTCCTGCACGCGCTGCTGCGCGCTCTGCTCCTGCGCGGGATTGGAGCCGCCGAAGCGGAAGGACGGTGTGCGCGGGTAGTTGATCACGTACGCGGCGGTCGGCGCGACCGCCATGTCCTCCCACGTCCAGCCGCTCATGTTGATAATCGCGGCCTGGCCGCTGATCACACCGCCGCCCGGAGCCGTCACGACGTGTGTGACGCCGTTCGCGCGCGTGATCGCATACATCTCGCTCTCGACGTTGATCGCGACGATCGCGCGCATGTGCGGATTGTACTCGCCCAGCTCGCTCGTCAGGTTCATCGTCTGGACCGAGCCGATCTCGCTCAGCCCCATCGGCGTGAACGTGTCGAACATGCCGGGATAGACGAACTTGCCGGAGGCATCGATCGTCGTTGCGCCGGCGGGCGCGGACACGTTCGACCCCACACCCGCAATGACACCATCCTGGATCAGCACGCTCGCGTTCTGGAGCCGCTGGCCCGTGCCGGTGACCACCGTGGCGTTGCGGATCAGGAACGTGCCTTCCTCGCCGACACCCGCCTGCGCCGACACTGCGGCGGGCGAAACGATAAGCGCGAGCGCGGCTCCTGCCGCGCGTATACGGAACCGGGTCATCACACGCCCCCTTCCTCGTCGGTCGTGGTCGTGGTCACGGCCCGCTGTGAGTCGATCAGCTTGCGGAGCGTCATCGCGTTGCTGCGGTCGAAGTAGACAATGCCGTCGACGAGCGTCTTCTCGACGCGCGCCGCCGGCGCGAACGGGTGGTCGCTGAAGATCGCGAGGTCCGCGTCCTTGCCGACCTCGATCGAGCCGACACGGTCGGCCACGCCGAGCTGCAGCGCAGGATTCAGCGTCACCATCCTGAGCGCTTCGTTCTCATCCATGCCGCCGTACTTCATTCCCATGACGGCTTCCTGATAGAGCCGGCGGACACGCTCGCCGGAGTCGGAGTTGACGGACACCGTGACGCCGCGATCGGACATGATCGCCATGTTGTGCGGGATCGCGTCCCAGGCCTCGACCTTGTACGCCCACATCTCGGCGAACGTTGAGGCCATGGCGCCGTGCTTCGCGATCTCGTCCGCGACCTTGTAGCCCTCGAGCACGTGCTGGAACGTGTTGATGCGGAAGTCGAAGTCTTCGGCGACGCGCATGAGCATGAGGATCTCGTCCGCGCGGTAACTGTGGGCGTGGACGAGGATGTCGCCGTTCATGATGTCGGCCAGCGCCTGGAGCCGCAGGTCGACGCGCGGCGCGACGCCGCGGCTGCCGCCTTCACGATGCTCCTGCCAGCGGCGCTCGTAGTCCTTTGCCTGCGTGAACCACCAGCGCAGCGTCTGCTCGACACCCATGCGCGACTTCGGGAAGCGCCGCTCGGAGTCGGGCTGGTTGGAGTTCGCGCGGGTGACGTTCTCACCCAGCGCGAACTTCACGATGCGCGGTGCGCCCTCGAAGTACAGCTCCTCCATCGGCTTGCCCCAGCGCATCTTGATGACGGCCGCCTGGCCGCCGATGGTGTTGGCGCTGCCGTGCAGCAGGTTGGCCGACGTCGTGCCGCCCGCGAGTGCACGGTAGATCGTCTGATCGTCCGCGTTCACGTTGATCACGACTTCGGGCGTGACCGACTCCGACCCCTCGTTGATGCCGCCCTCGATCGCCATGTGCGAGTGTGCGTCGATCAGCCCGGGCGTGACGAACATCCCGGCTGCATCGATCACCTCGACACCGGACGGAATCGATACGTCCGCGCCGATCGCCGTAATCTTCCCGTTGCGCACCAGGATGGTGCCGTTCTCGATCGTGCCGTTCGTCACGGTCATGATCGTCGCATTGCGGATCGCCACGTCCTGTGCCGCGGCCGGAGCCGCGAGCGCGAGCAGGGCCGCGGCCGCCGCGAGCGTGTGTCTGCTCTTCATGATTCCTCCCTCGCTCAGAAGCCGCTGCCCGGCGACGTACGCCGGCCGGTGAACGCCGTGTCGCCCATGCCCTGGGCGGTGAGCGTGCCCCGCATGTCGTCACCGGTGATCGTGCCGGTGATCGTGATCTCCATCGGATTCATGCCCGGGATCTCGACGGTGCCGCTCAGGGTGAGTCCGTTGCCCGCGAGCGAGCCGCGCAGCGAGACGTCGCCCATCTCCGTCGTGAGCGTGCCGGTCAGCGCGTCGGGCGTGCCCGTGAGGCGCATGGTGTACGCCATGGTGCCCGCGGGCCCTTCGAACGAGCCCGTCCATGTCCCCGTGGCCGTTGCCTCCGCATCGCCCGCACCGGCGCGCCGCTGCGGCCGTGACTCGGGCGGCGGCGGATCGAAGCGCTCGCCCTCGACGAACACATGGCGGATCTTCGCGTTCTCGGCGAAGAGGTCGCCTTCGACGACGACGAGGTTCGCGTACTTGCCGGCCTCGACCGTGCCGAGTACGTCATCGAGACCGAGCAGCGACGCGGGCGTCACCGTCAGTGCGCGCAGCGCATCATCGGCGGAGAGTCCGGCCGCGATGGCGCCGCGGATGCGCTCGTGGAACTGCGAGGGCCCGGACAGCCCGCGGCCGGTGAGTGCGAACGGAACCCCGGCTGCCGCCAGCGCCGCCGCATTGCCGCGAAGCTGCCGTGCCACGGCGCTGTCCGCCGCGATCTTCGCCGAGTCCTCACCCTCGGGCGGTGCGACGTGCATCTCGAAGGAGCGGCCCGTTACCTGGTCCACGCGCGGATAATCGAGCGACACGAGCACCGGCTTGCCCGCAGCCTTCAGGTCGGCTGCGATCTGGTAGGCTTCCTGTCCGCCGAGGAAGGCGTAGTTCGTGAGACCGAGCTCCTCGGCAAGGTCCGCCACGCGCTGGAACTCGCGGCGCGTCGAGGCCTGGAACCAGATCGGCTGACGGTTGGCCGCCGCCGGCTGGAGCGCCGCGTGCTCCGCATCGTACTCGGGGCGCGGCGCCGCGGACGGATCACGCGCGAACGCGGCCTCGACCGCGGCCTGGTGGCGCGCGTCGTAGAAGGACTGCTTGATGTACGCGATCGCGCCCATCAGCGTCCCCGGATACGCGCCGCGCTTGCGGCCGAAGAACGTCTGAAGCGCGACCGGTGACCGCAGTACGGTTTCGCTCGGGGCGCGGTCCAGCGTGCTGATTACCGAGGTCTGGCCCGGGAAGATGCCGCTCTGGAAGGTGAGCCCGAGCGTGGTGAAGCCCGCGCGGCGCGCGTTCGCAACATCCTCCTCGCCGGGTGCGAACACCTCCGCCGCATGGCGCCACGCCGCGGTCTCGGTGGGCGGTTCGTCCGAGCCCGCGTTCGGACCACCACCGCCACCGCCGAAACGGCCGCCGCCCTGCGCGGCCGCCGGCATGCCGATCGTCGATGCGGCATCGATCAGGCCGGGGTATACGGTGAGGCCGCTCATGTCGAGCGACAGCGCGCCGGCCGGCGCCTGCGCCCGCTCGCCCACGGCCGTGATGCGGCCGTCGCGGATCACGATGGTGCCGCGCTCGATCACGCGGCCGGGCGCGACGACGATGCGCGCGTTGGTCAGGACGTAATCGTCGGGACGCTCGGGCGGCGCCTGTGCCGATAGCGGGCCGGCGACCGCGAGCAGACCGAACGTCGCGAACACTGCGGTTCGGACCATCGGGGGCACTCCGGTTCTGGTGGGGTTGAGGGAACGACAACGTATCCGGCGGGGTCCGAACGCGTCAAGCGCGCGCGCACCCCGCAACACCGAATGAAACGACGCACAATACTGGGCATTTCGTTGGCCGCCGTGTCCGCCGCGGCCGCGCTCACCTGCTCCTCTCCGGGCTACCTGATCCGGGCGGGGATCGAGGAGGCGCGCATCCTCAGCCGCCGGCGCCCGATCGCGCACGTGGCCGCGGATCCAGCCACCTCGCCGGATGAGCGCCGGAAGCTCGAGCTGGTGCTCCAGGCGCGGGACTTCGCGGAAAACGGCCTCGGACTGGCCGCAGGCGAGAGCTACACCACCTACTCGTGGGTCGAATCGGATACGCTGCTGCTCGTCGTGAGCGGCGCATACCGCGACCGCTTCCAGCCCTACACATGGTGGTTTCCCATCGTGGGCCGCGTACCCTACAAGGGATTCTTCGACTTCGATGCGGCGCACGCGGAAGCGGCGCGCCTCGAGCGCGAGGGTTTCGATGCGTCGGTGCGTCCGAGCGCGGCGTTCAGCACGCTCGGCTGGTTCAACGATCCGCTGCTCAACACCGTGCTGCGTTACGGCGAGGTGTCACTCGGGTCGACCGTGATCCACGAGCTCACGCACAATACGCTCTATCTCCCGGGTCGGGCGCAGTTCAACGAGAGCTTCGCCAACTTCGTCGGCGATGTGGGCGCCATCGAGTTCTTCTGCGCGCGCGATGGCGAAACGAGTGAGACGTGCCGCCTGGCCACCGCCGGCTGGGCCGACAACCTCGTCTTCGGCGCCTTCCTCGACGTCCTGATCGGACGGCTCGAAACGCTGTACGGGCGGGAGGACCTGACGTCGGCGGAGAAAGTCGCGCGCCGGGAAGACATATTCCGCGAAGAGACCGCACGCTTCCGTGATGACGTGCGCCCGCAGCTCCGGACGGGATCGTTCCGAAACTTCGCCGATCGCGAGCTCGACAATGCGGTGCTCATCGGCATGCGGCTCTACTACCACCGTCTGGATCTGTTCGAGCGCGTGCACCGCCGTCTCAACGGTCCGCTGCGCGAAACCATCGCGGCCATGGTGGAGGCCGCACGAGAACGCCCCGACGACCCGTATGCGGCCGTCGAGGCGCTCGTCGAGTGGGAAGCCGGCGACCCGGTGAGCTACGACCCCGCGGCGGAGGACGCAGCCTCCAGCGCCCGCTGAACCGCCGGGCGCTGCGACTCGAGGTCCGCACGCGCCTGCTCGATCGCTTCCTTCTGCTCCGCCGTGACTGCGAAGTGCGTACTGCCGATCACGTTCGCGACGCCGTTCACGCTCCCCAGGATGCCGCCACCGCCGCCGCCGAAACCGCCGCCGAAGCCGCCGCGCTGCTGGCGGCCGCGAATGGCTTCGAGTGCGGCATCCACG
Source organism: uncultured Gemmatimonadaceae bacterium (assembly GCA_964444685.1). GTDB lineage: Bacteria > Gemmatimonadota > Gemmatimonadetes > Longimicrobiales > RSA9 > CAYUIG01. The sequence goes on from CAYUIG010000054.1 coordinate 13,177, forward strand.
GCGGCGCGCGCTTCCGAAATGCGCGTGGTGTCGGGGCCGCTCGCCTGCTCGAGCCGGCGCTGCGCGGATTCCAGCTCGCGCACGAGCGCGTTCGCCTCCTTCTGTACCGCGTACGCGCGCACGCGGTAGTCCTCCAGCTCCTCGAACTGCGCCACCGTCAGGCGCACCAGCGGATCGCGCTGCACCGTGACACGGCTGGACGCCACCGTGCGCGGACTGCCGTTCTCCGGCGTGACACGCAGCTCGATGCCGTACTCGCCTGCGGCCACGTACGGACCCGCCGGTCCGCGGAACGGCGGGTCGTCATCGTCCGGATCCGCTGCGCGCGGCCCGGCCGCTGCCGCAGCCGGCGACTCCCAGCGCAGATCCCACGCGGTGCGGTGCAGACCCGTGCTGTTCTCCGCGGTCAGCTCGCGCACCACTGCGCCTGTCGCGTCGGTGATCACGAGCGACGCACGTCCCGCCCCGACATCGCCGATCCAGTAGCTGACCATGGCGCCGTTCGGCGGATTGGGCGCGAAATACTCGCGGTCTCCGGGCGAACCCGGCCCCGGCGCGAGGTTGAAGATGGTGGCGGCGGGCGGCTCGAAGATCGTCGCCTGTGAACGCTGCGCGTCCGCGAGCCGCTCGAACGGCGTGAGGTCGTGCAGGATGTACATCCCGCGCCCGTGCGTGCCGATCACCAGGTCGTTGTCGCGCGGGTGGATCGCGAGGTCGTGCACCGAGACGTACGGCAGCTCGTTGCCGACGCGCGCCCACGTGGCACCGCCGTCCGTCGTGCCGTACAGGCCGAACTCCGTGCCGACGAACAGGAGGTGCGGATTGCGCGGATGCTCGCGCACCACCTGCACCGATCCGCTCTCCGGCAGGTTGCCCGCGATCGACGTCCACGTGCGGCCGTAGTCCGTGCTTTTCAGCACGTACGGCTCGAAGTCGTTGCTGCGGTGACCATCGAATGTGGCGTAGACGGTCCCCTCATCATGATGCGACGCCTCCACGCGGCTCACGTACGTCAGATCCGGCACACCCGCGAACCGCTCGATGCGCGTCCACGTGGCGCCATCGTCGCGCGTGACGTTGATCACCCCGTCATCGCTGCCGACGTAGAGCAGTCCGCGGCGCAGCGGCGACTCGGAGATCGTCGTGATGTTGCCGTACGGCGCGGTGCCGTCGTGGCGGCCGAGTCCGCCCGCTGCACGGAACCCCATGATCGGCAGCGTGTCGCGGTCGAGCGCACGCGTCATGTCCTCGCTGATGCGCGTCCAGCTGTCGCCGCGGTCGGGGCTGCGGAAGAGATAGTTGGCGCCCACGTACAGCACGTTGTGGTCGTAGCGCGAGATGACGACGGGCACCGACCAGTTCCAGCGCAGCGGCCGGTCGTCCTCCGCGCGCGGACGGATCGACTTGCGCTCGCCGGTGGGCACGTCGACGCGGCTAAGCGCGCCGTTCTGTGACTCGGCGTACATCGTGAGCGGGTCCGACGGATCGATCTGTGTGTAGAAGCCGTCGCCGCCGCCGACGTTCACCCAGTCGGTGTTGCCGATGCCGCTGCGCGTGCGCGTGCGGCTGGGCGCGCCCCACGAACCGTTGTCCTGAAGGCCACCGTAGACCCAGTACGGTTCGCGCATGTCCACGCCGATCGCGTAGAACGTCGACACCGGCAGGTTCTCCGCGTAATCCCAGCTCTGCGCACCATCGCGCGAGATGTAGAAGCCGCCGTCGTTGCCGATCATGACGTGATCGGAGTCGGTCGGGTCGATCCACAGCGCGTGGTGGTCCACGTGCGTGGTCTGCGCGATACGCTCCCATGTGCGTCCGCCGTCGTTCGACACGCTGAGCTGCTGGCCCAGGTGATAGACGCGGTCCGGGATCGAAGGATCGGCACGCACCTGCCCGGTGAACCACGGCAGCGAGCTCAGGTTCGACTGCCGCGTCCAGCTCTCGCCGCCGTCATCGCTGCGGAAGACACCGCCCTCCTGCGCGTGCACGTACGCGTACAGTGTCCGCGGCTGCGACCGGCTCACGTCGATGCCGATGCGACCCTTCTCGCCCGACGGCAGGCCGATCTCGATGCGCTGCCACGTCGTGCCGCCATCCGTGCTCTTGAAGATTCCGCTGCCGGGTCCACCCGCCACGAAGCTGTACGCCTTGCGCTCGCGCTGCATCGCCGCCGCGTACATCACCTCCGGGTTTGCCGGATCGAACACGACATCCGTGATGCCGGTCGTTTCGTTGACGTACAGCACACGCTCCCACGTGCGGCCGCCATCACGCGTGCGGTACAGGCCGCGCTCGCCACCTGACGTCCACAGCGGACCCATGGCTGCGACGAACACCAGATCCGGATTCGTCGGATGGATCACGATGCGCGGCACGTGCTGCGACGTCGGCAGCCCCAACATCTGGAACGTCTGCCCGCCATCCGTCGACTTGTAGACCCCGTTCCCCCACGACGAGCTGCGCAGGTTGTTCGACTCGCCCGAACCGACCCACACGATGTCCGGGTTCGACGGCGCGACCGTGACGTCGCCGATCGACTGCACCGGCTGGTCGTCGAAAATGGGCGTCCAGCTGATGCCCGCGTTCTCCGACTTCCACACGCCGCCGCCCGCCGACGCGATGTAGATCACGCGGCCCGGCTCCTCTCCCGGAATCATCGCGACATCGATGTCCGAGATCCGGCCGCTGATCACCGCCGGCCCGATCGACCGGAACTCCAGCGCCGCCATCGCCGCCGCATCCGTCGCCACCGGCGCCGGCCCCTGGGCAGTGAGAGGAGCCGCAAGGACGAGCCCCGAGAGCACCGAGAGCGAGAGATTTCGTTTCATGGTTCTTTTCAGGGTCGAGTGTCGGGGGTCGAGAGTCGAGAGTCGGGAGTCGAGGGCACTGAACCCGCCGTCCCCAATGGAGCGGAGCACGCCACCGCACGCAAGCGGACCCGCCTTTCCCGTCGTAAGGTCGCCCGCCGTCAGTCGCCCGCCGTCAGTCGCCCGTCGTTCGTCGCCCGCCCCAAGTCGCCCGTCGTACGTCGCCCGCCCCATGTCGCCCGCCTCACCGCATCCGCTATATTTCACGGCTCACGACGATTCCAGACACCGAAGAAGATGCCCGAACCAAGGGAGACGTACCGCCCGACCGAGGTCGAGGAGAAGTGGCAGCGCCGCTGGGAGGAGCGCGACACGAACCTCCGCACCGACGAGGCGCTGCGCACCGCCGAGCGGCCGTTCTACAACCTCATGATGTTCCCCTACCCGTCCGCCGAGGGGCTGCACGTGGGGAACATGTACGCCTTCACCGGCGCCGACATCTACGGCCGCTGGAAGCGGCTCCAGGGTGAGGACGTGTTCGAGCCGATCGGCTTCGACGCGTTCGGAATCCACTCGGAGAACTTCGCCCTCAAGCAGGGCACGCATCCGATGGAGCTGATCCCGAGCAACGTCGCGAACTTCACGCGGCAGCTCAGGGGCATTGGTGCGATGTACGACTGGAACCACACGGTCGATACGACGGACCCGTCGTACTACAAGTGGACGCAGTGGCTCTTCCTCCAGCTCTACGACATGGGGCTGGCAGTCAAGAAGGAAGCGCCGGTCAACTGGTGTCCGTCGTGCAAGACGGTGCTCGCGAACGAGCAGGTGATCGCGGGCGCGTGCGAGCGCTGCGGCACGCCCGTCGAGCAGCGTCGTCTCTCTCAGTGGTTCTTCCGTATCACGGAGTATGCGGAGCGGCTGCTGAACAACCTGTCGTGGATCGACTGGTCCGAGACGACGAAGCGCGCGCAGGAGAACTGGATCGGCCGGAGCGAAGGCGCCGAGATCCATTTCCCGGTCGCGCGCCGGAAAGTTGCGGAGGACCGGCACGAGCCCGCACAGCTTCAGCCGGACCGCCATCGCATCACCGTGTTCACGACGCGCCCCGACACCATCTACGGCGCCACCTTCATGGTGCTCGCCCCCGAGCATCCGCTCGTCGACCGACTGACAAGCGACGCGCAGCGCGCGGAGGTGGACGCGTATCGGCGCCAGGCCGCCGCGATGGACCTGGTGACGCGTCGCAAGACGGACAAGGCGAAGAGCGGCGTTTTCACCGGCGGCTATTGCATCAACCCGGCAACCGGCAAGGACATCCCGGTCTGGATCGCGGACTACGTGCTGATGGAGTACGGCACGGGTGCGATCATGGCCGTGCCCGGTCACGACCAGCGCGACTTCGAGTTCGCGCAGCAGTACGACCTGCCGATCGTGCGCGTCGTCGCGGCGAACGCCGACGACGCCGCGCAGCCACTCGCGGAGGCGTACGACGGCGAGGGCGTGCTCGTGAACTCCGGTGAGTTCGACGGGATGACGTCGCAGGAAGCGATCGGACGGATCACCGCGTGGCTGGCCGAGCGCGGGCTGGGTGAAGCGCGCGTGAACTACCGGCTGCACGACTGGACCATCTCGCGCCAGCGGTACTGGGGCCCGCCGATCCCAATCATCTACTGCGACGCGTGCGGCATCGTCCCCGTTCCAGAGACGGACCTGCCCGTCGTGCTGCCGTTCGTCGAGAACTACAAGCCCGACGAGAGCGGCGTGAGCCCGCTCGCGCGCGACGAGAACTGGTACCGCGTGCCGTGTCCGAAGTGTGGCGCCGAGGGCCGTCGCGAAACGGATGTGAGCGACACGTTCCTCGACAGTGCATGGTATTTCCTGCGCTATCCGTCCACGTCGCATGACGACGTGGCATTCGATCCGGAGCTCACGAAGAAGTGGCTGCCCGTCGACATGTACATCGGCGGCGAGGAGCACGCGGTGCTGCATCTGCTTTACGCGCGCTTCATCACGATGGCGCTGCACGACCGCGGACTCATCGACTTCGAGGAGCCGTTCCGCACCTTCCGCAAGCACGGGCTGCTGATCAAGGAAGGTTCGAAGATGTCGAAGAGCCGTGGCAACGTCGTGATCCCGGACCGCTACATCGAGGAGTGGGGCGCGGACACGTTCCGCACCTACCTCATGTTCCTCGGTCCGTACCAGGAAGGCGGCGACTTCCGCGACCAGGGACTCCAGGGCGCGTTCCGGTTCCTCGCGCGGCTCTGGGACACGATCGTACCGGTGGACGCAATGGGCGACGCGTCGCCCGCCGGTGACCTCGAGCGGCTTCTGCACGCCTGCATCCGCAAGGTCACGGAGGAGATCGCGGCGCTCCGATACAACACCGCGATCGCCGCGATGATGGAGTACCTGAACTCGGTGCGTGAAGGCGGACGCGTCGCCAATCGCAGCGAAGTGGAGCCGCTCGTGCCGCTCGTAGCACCGTTCGCGCCGCACATGGCCGAAGAGCTGTGGGAGCGGCTCGGTCATTCGGAGAGCATCTTCACGGGCGCGAACTGGCCCGCGTACGATGCGGCGAAGGCGGCCGCCGACACGATCGAGATGGTCGTGCAGGTGAACGGCAAGGTACGCGCGCGTCTGCCGATGGCGGCGGGAACGTCGGAGGACAACGTGCGCGACGCTGCACTTGCCGACGAGAACGTGCGCCGCTTCCTCGATGGTGCGAGCGTGCGCAAGGTAATCTTCGTCCCCGACCGCCTCATCAATCTCGTGATCGGCTGACGTGGCACCTCCCTTGCGCGTATGCCCCGCGCATTTCAACAGGGAGGCTGCCGTGCACGAGGACGAGAAGGATCGCCAGGAACGCGAGGGCCAGAAGGATCAGGTCGAAGGTGCGATCGATCAGGCCGAAGGCCGCATTCGCAACACGATCGGCGCTGCAACGGGCGACACGAAGGAGCAGTTGAAGGGCAAGGCGAAGGAGCTCGGCGGCAAGGCGAAGCGCAAGCTCGGCGAGCTGCGCGAAGACACTGCGCGCGACGAGTCCTGAGTCGTATGCACGGAGCCTCGCGATTGCGTTTCCGAACGCGTCGCGAGGCTCCCGATCGGCCTCGCGCGCGGGCGCACGCGGGGTTGACCACCCTCTGAGAGACGGTTATTTTAGTTGTCTTGACGCGGGGTGGAGCAGTCTGGTAGCTCGCCGGGCTCATAACCCGGAGGTCGCGGGTTCAAATCCCGCCCCCGCTATGCAGGGCACGCTGGACCCGGAGACACCGTGAACCGTAACCTCTTCCTGCGAGACCGATCGTCCGCCGGCGCCCCGCGCGCCGGCGCGGATGTCGACTCCTGGCGGTCCTAGCGGGAAGAGGAAACGACGACGACCAGACCCGGTCGAGTTGTCTCCCTCGCCCGCGCCGCCGTTGCAGCGCGGGCTTTGTGTTGAAGGGGTTGCGGCCAGGTAGCTCAGTTGGTAGAGCACACGACTGAAAATCGTGGTGTCGGCAG
>CAYUIG010000055.1:0-19439 GCA_964444685.1 uncultured Gemmatimonadaceae bacterium
GGCAGCCTGCGCCTCGGCTGCCGGCATGAAGAGTACGGCGAGAGCACCGGCTCGATGACCCGTACGCCAAACCGTCGCCCTGCTCCCAAACGGGAGCGCAACGGTGGCCCAGCCGGCCGGACGAAAGGGTCCGGAACCATGCGCGAGTGAGGCGAGACCGCACACGAAAGGGCACGCATGCGCAAGCGACGCACCGAGCGACCCAGCACCCCTCAGTACCAGACGCAAGCGTGGGTTCCACCCGCGCTGCGATTCCTTCAGGACTTCCTCGCGCCGAGACAGGATGGAGCGATAGGTGAGGTCGAGAAGTTCGCCGTCGTGCGGCTGCTGGAAGAAGCACGCAAGACGCTGCACGGCTCGTCGCTGAACGAGTTGCAGGACGTCGATTTCCACGCGGTCGCGCTAACATGGGAGGCGCCGTTCCTCCACTTCACCAGCGGGCAGGGAGACCGCGTTCGCCGGTGGCGCATCGATGTCGCCAGCGGCGAGTGCACGATGACGCGTTCGAGGCAGACGTCGCATGATCCGACGTCCGTGGTCATCAATCCGGCGTTCGAGGATCTCTACGTATGCACGACGTGCGGACGCTTCGGCGGACCGCTAGCCGGCCGATTCGCAGGTCACAATCCCCCGTTCGTGCAGCACTGCCTCTGCATCAGGAAGGAAGAGCCGGTGTGGGCCGGGTTCGACTACAACGTGGCCGCCTGGCTGTGCCACTGCTGCGGCCAAACGCTCGTCCCGAGCGGCTCGAAGCTGTCGGTCTGGTTCTGCGACGGTTGCAAGCGGCGCGCACTCGGGCTGAACGCGTCGCTGCGTCGTTACGCCATCCCGATCGGCGCTCACAGCGATCATGGAGCGTTCAGCATCCGCGCCGATGCCACCGGCCTCGACATCGAGATCTTCACGGAGCGCTGGCGCTATGTCGTCGAGGCGATGGGCTACGTCAACGTGTGGGCGAGCGAGATCGTGCGGCGGCTCGTCGCCGAGCGGTTCGATGGTGCGGCACCGACCCTTCCCATCCGCGAGTACCTGGCACATGCCCGTACCGATGACGATGAGAAGGATCTCAGGTTCGGTGAGATGCTCGCGTTCGCTGACGCACTCGCGCGGAGGGCATCGCGAGGCGCCGACGGAGGGTGACGTCTCCGCGGGAACGCATGGGACCCATCCAGCCATAGCTTGATCCCGTGCTTCGGCACCGCGGCGATCTGTTGCGATTGCAGCCGCGTCACCAAACTGCTAAACCGCTTGCGTTTGGCACCAGCAGGCGGCCGCCTGAGCGAAAGGACGCATGATGAGCACGACGAGGTTCACGTCCGAGTCGGTGAGCGAAGGTCACCCGGACAAGATCGCGGACCTGATCTCGGACACCATCCTCGATGCATGCCTCGCCGCGAACGCGAGCGCGCGCGTCGCATGTGAAACGCTGGTGAAATCCGATACCGTCGTGCTCGCGGGTGAGATTTCGGTGCCTGGCGGTCACGACGTGGACCTCGAAACGTGCGTGCGCGAAGCGATCCGTTCAGTCGGCTATACCGACCCCGCGGATGCGTTTCATGCAGACGGCGTCCGGGTCGTGTCGCTCGTCACGGAGCAGGCGCCAGAGATCGCGACCGCGGTCGAGCGCGACGGGCTCGACACCGGCGCCGGTGACCAGGGTCTGATGTTCGGCTACGCAACGGACGAGACGCCCGAGCTGATGCCGCTGCCGGTCCTGCTCGCGCACCGGCTGGCGCAGTCGCTGGCGGCCGCGCGTCGCAGCGGCGCGGCACCGTGGCTCAGGCCGGACTCGAAGACCCAGGTAACCGCCGAGTACCGAGACGGCCGCCCGAGCCGCATAAGCGACGTCCTCATCTCGACGCAGCACGCGCCCGGCGAACTCGCTCGCGTACGGGCGTACCTACGCGAGGAACTCATCCCGACCGTGCTCGGCGACCGTTGGACGGACGCGCCGCGGCTCATCCTCAATCCTTCAGGCGAATGGACGGTGGGCGGGCCTTCGGCAGATGCTGGCGTGACGGGTCGCAAGATCATCGTGGATACGTACGGCGGCATGGCGCGCCACGGCGGCGGCGCGTTCAGTGGGAAAGACCCGACCAAGGTGGATCGCAGCGGCGCGTACTATTGCCGCTGGATCGCTCGCCAGCTGGTCGAGTCGGGCATCGCGCGACGAGCCGAGATCCAGGTGTCGTACGCGATCGGCGAATCCGAGCCCGTATCGGTGAGCGTCGAGACGTTCGGGACCGGCGATGCCCGCGAAGCCGAAGCATTCGTCCGCGGGTTCGACTTCCGTCCCCGCGCGATCATCGAGCGGCTCGGTCTCGATCGGCCGATCTATCGCGCGACAACGAACTACGGGCATTTCGGGCGTGCCGGGCTGCCGTGGGAGGTTCGACCGGGCGATGGCTCGCGGTCAGATACTATCGCTGTCAGTGGGTAGCGCTATTCATTACCCATGCTCGCGACAGAAGCAGCATTCGCATGGGCCTCCGCCTCGAGTACACGGGCTGCCGCGTTAATTGACGCGACTGCTGCGACCACGCGAGCACACTCGACGCTGCTTGCATTCCGCCGAAGACACTGAAGGATCCTGACTACCAACACCAGAACCCATGCAGTCACTCGATCAACGTCTGATCTTCTCGGCCACGGACCTCTCCGACTTCCTCGGCTGTCCGCACCACACGTTGCTGGACCGCCGCACAGCCGAGGGCGGACCGAAGCCGCCGTACTTTGACAACCCCACGATCGAAGTCCTGCGCAAGCGCGGCCTCGAGCACGAGACTGCCTACCTCGCCCGCCTCGAAGCGCAGGGCCGGCGCGTGGTCCGGATCGATCGGTACGATGACGAGCCGTCGTACGAGCGTCGCAGGGAACTCCGCATCGAGGCGACCCGCCGCGCCGTGCGCGATCAGGCCGACGTGATCTACCAGGGCGCGCTGTTCGACGGGACATGGCTCGGATACCCGGACTTCCTCGAGTGGAATCCGGACGCAGGCACGTACGACGTCGTCGACACGAAGCTGGCGCGCGAGGCGAAGGGTGGTGCGCTGCTCCAGGTTCTGCTGTACGCGGACCTGCTCGCCCACGAAATCGGAAAGCCGCCGGAACGCGTGAAGCTCGCACTGGGCGGACCGGACACGCCCGTCGAGACGTTCCGGGTCGCGGACTACGCGGCATACTTCCGCTCGATCAAGCGGCGATTCGTCGATCACGTCCGGAACTCCTCACGTGAGCTGCCGGTCGCGGTGGACCCGGTCGAGCACTGCTCGGTCTGCGACTGGGCCAAGTACTGCGATGACGAGCGACGCGAGGTCGACCACCTGTCTCTCGTCGCCGGGATCACGCGGGCGCAGCGTCGCATACTGATGGACGCGGGAATCGACACCGTGGAAGCGCTCGCGGCGCGTTCACTGGATGAGCCCGTCGGAGGCATCGGCTCGCACGCGTTCGTGCGCATCCGCGAGCAGGCGCGCATCCAGGTTGAAGGACGTCGCGCGGGCAAGCACGTTCACGAATTGCTGCTGCCGATCGAGCCCGGCCAGGGGCTCGCCGCGCTTCCCGAGCCCTCACCGATGGACCTCTTCTTCGACCTCGAAGGGGACCCGCACGCGCACGACAACGGTCTCGAGTACCTGTTCGGCTTCGTCGACCGCGACGGTAAGTACGTCGGCCGCTGGGCGTTAAAGCAGGAGGGAGAGCGCGCGGCGTTCGAGGAGTTCATTGACTTGGTGATGCAGCGGCTCGAAGCCGACCCGGGAATGCACATCTACCACTACGCCGCGTACGAGCGGACCGCACTCCAGCGGCTGATGGGTCGCTACGCCACGCGCGAGGAGGAGATGGACCGACTGCTGCGCGGCGACGTGCTCGTGGACCTGCACCGCGTCGTGAAGCAGTCGCTGCGTGCGTCGGTCGAGAGCTACTCGATCAAGAAGCTCGAACCGCTGTACGGCTTCACGCGCGCAGAGGATCTGCGACAGGCGGGTAACGCGCTCGCGCACTTCGAAGCGTGGCTCGAGCTCGGTCCCGACACGGAGGCCGGGAAGGAGTTGCTCGAGTCCATCGAGCGCTACAATTGCGACGATTGCCTGTCCACCCTCCGCCTCGGCGAATGGCTCGAATCGCTCCGCACCGATCTCGTGAACGGGGGCACGGAGGTGCCGCGCCCGGATCCGCCGAAGGACGATCGCGATGAGGAAGCGCGGAAGATCCAGGAGGAGATCCGCGCGCTGATGGAGCGGCTGCTCGAAGGCGTGCCGGATGACGTCGCCGCGCGCACGGACGAGCAGCAGGCGCGTTGGGTAGTGGCGCAGCTCCTCGAGTACCATCGTCGCGAGAACAAGTCGTTCTGGTGGGAATACTTCCGCTGCATCAGGGAGGTGAGCGACGACGAAGCGATCGAGGACCGCTCGACGCTCGGCGGGCTCGAGTACGTGGGCGAGGTCGGGACGGTGAAGCGGTCCGTGATTCATCGCTACAGGTTTCCGCCGCAGGACCACGGCATCACTGGCGAGCACGTCCATGACAAGGCCACCCAGGCGTCGCCCGGGCGCGTGGTCGCGATCGACGACGTACACGGCACGATCGACCTGATCCGCGGTGCGTCGAGCAGGGTGCCGCACCCGAAGACGCTGGTGCCGTACGATCATGTTCCTGACAAGCAGCTCCGGCAGAGCATCCAGCGGATCGCGACCGAGGTGGCGGAGAACGGCTTCGGCGGAGACAACGCGTTCGGCTGCGCGGTCGACCTGCTGCTCGCGCGTGCGCCTCGCGCCGGTCAGCTACCCGGCGAGCCGCTCGTGCGGCAGGGCGATGAGCTGGTGGAGAAGGCGTGCAGCATCGTGAGTCGGCTCGAACACTCCGTGCTCGCGATCCAGGGACCGCCCGGTGCAGGGAAGACGTACACGGCCGCGCGCATGATCGTGAGCGAGCTGAAGGCCGGCCGTCGCGTCGGCGTGACCGCGACCAGTCACAAGGTCATCGGCAATCTGCTCGCGGAGGTGTGCAAGGCCGCGCAGGAAGCGGGCGTCGAGATCCTCGGCATCCAGAAGTGCGACGAAGATCAGTGGTGCAAGCAGGCGCCCATCGTCGCCACGGACAGCAACGACGAAGTTCGCGCCGCGCTCGGCCAGGGCACACGGCTGGCCGCCGGGACCGCTTGGCTGTGGAGCCGAGAGCAGATGGTGGATAGCGTGGACGTGCTGGTCGTCGACGAGGCCGGACAGTTCTCACTCGCGAACGCGCTGGCCGTGGCGCCCGCCACGAAGAGCCTCGTACTCGTCGGAGACCCGCGGCAGCTCGAGCAGCCGCAGCAGGGCGTGCACCCGCCCGGCACCGACGTGTCCGCTCTCGACCACCTGCTGAAGGGCCACGCGACGATCCCGGAGGATCGCGGCATCTTCCTGCCCACGAGCTGGCGTCTGCACCCGGACATCTGCGCATTCACATCCGAGCTGTACTACGACGGCCGTCTGAGCTCGCTCGATGGTCTCGATGTGCAGTGCATCGAGGGCGCCGGCCCGCTAAACGGATCGGGCCTCCGCATCATCCCGGTCCCGCACACTGGCAATGACAGCGAGTCGATCGAAGAGGCGCGCGTCGTCGCCCAGCTGGTGCTGGATCTGGTCGAGAACGAGCCGTACTGGAGGGATGGTGACGGGACACGTCGCCGGGTCACGCTGGAGGACGTGCTCGTCGTGGCGCCGTACAACGCGCAGGTGGCGCTGATCGCGGCTCTGCTCCCCGAAAACGCGCGCGTCGGCACGGTCGACAAATTCCAGGGGCAGCAGGCGCCGGTCGTGATCTACTCGACCGCGTCATCGAGCGCGGCGGACGCGCCGCGCGGCATGCGCTTCCTCTACAGCCCGAACCGGCTCAACGTGGCCACGTCACGCGCGAAGTGTCTCGCCGTCGTGGTTGCGAGCCCGGCGCTGTTCGTGCCGGAGTGTCGCACGCCCGAGCAGATGCGTTTGGCGAACGGCTTCTGCCGCTTTGCAGAGCTTGCGGGTGGAAGCAATATCAGGAAGCGTGAAGCCGATTGAGCCACTCGACTGAAGGAGGCGACATATTCCTGCACGTCGACAGCGTTCGTCACCTGGACGGCTACCGCCTACGCGTCACCTTCGACAACGGCGTCACGAAGGATGTGGATCTCGCGGAGCATCTCGTGGGGGAGGTATTCGAGCCCCTGAAGGACCCCAGATTCTTCCGCCGCGTAGGACTCAACTCAGAGAGTGGCCCAACGGAGCGGACCTTGCCCCGGAGTTTCTTTTCGATATCGGGGACACGGTCGATCAGGTCGCATGATGTGCGCCGGCCGAAAGAAGGCGCGGGCCTTCGACCACGACGATCCAGCCGGTGTGCATCGCCCGGCCGTCGAACACGCGGTCGGCGCGCAGCACAATGGGCGTTATGCCGCCCTGGATGACGTCACGTCTGAGACGTCGAGCCTCAGAACGATCCCACTTCTTCGACGGTGATCCCAGCGTGGCTCTTCCACCGTGGACGCGGGCCGATCTGGATTCGGACCTCAAGATCGAGTGCGTTCAAGAACCGCTCAAGTCGTTCCCGACTGAATCGGGCGAGCTTGCCTCGAAGCAGATCCGATACATCCGGCTGCTTGATTCCTAGCAGGTCGGCCGCTTCCATCTGGGTGAGGTCGCGATTCCGGATCGCGCTCCTTATGACCCGCGCGAGTTCCGCCTTGGCAAGGCGTTCGTCGGCGTCACGCATACCCATGTCTTCGAACACATTGCCGGTGCTGTCATGCACCTTGAGCTCGGATCCAGTCCGGGATTCACGCTTCTTGGCCATAGGTCCTCCTGTAGTGCTCGCGTGCGCTGGCGAGTCGCGTCTTGATCACGTCCTTCTCGGGTCGCGGCGTACCGATGCCAGACGAGGACTTCTTCTTGAAGACATGCAGAACGTACACCGCCTTTGGAAACGAGACGGTGTACGCCGCGCGGAAGGTGTCACCGTCGAAATCTTCCACGAGTTTCAAGACGGCGCGCGGAAGTCCTTCGCCGAATGGACGCGCGCCATCGGGATGGTCACCATACTGGGCGTCCAGCAGCGCGGATCCGAACACATCCTGGACGTCCTCCGGCATGCTACGGAGGTCCTTCTTGGATGCTCCGACAAAGTGCAACGGCTTGCGCTGCGGCCCGTTCATAACATAGTATAGCAGTCTTGCTATGCGGCGTCAACCATGGCGTGGGCGGCATAACGGAGCGGTGAAGCTGTCGGGCGTGCAGGACAGACTGTGCAGTGCTTGGACGAGATTCGATAGCACGCCTGATGGGCCTGAACATGGACGGGCCCGCAGCTTACCTCCAGGCGACTGTTGCGCGCGGAGAGGCGTCGCCTGAGACAGCGCCAGCCCGAGCAGCGCCCAGGTCACCAGCCATCGAGTCGTCATGGGCGAGCCGGCAGCTCGGGCGCGAACTCGAACAGCCCACGGAGCAGGTCGGTGGCGCGCCAGGTCGTGCCGGTGAGGCCGCGCGATTGGCCGGACACTTCGCGACGCTTGGCAAGGCCGAAGGTTTCGAGGTGCGCGAGCAGACGATGCGCGAGCATCGCGGCCGGCAGGTCGAGGAAGTCACGGCTGCCGGCGCGCGCACGTGCCGCTGGAAGAACGATCCGATCCAGAAGCTGCGGCGCGGTCCACCACTCGTGGCCGATCCCGGCGAAGCGGCGGATCGAGTACGAGATGTGGTTTTGCAGTTCCGGCCATACGGGGAGCATGTCGGCCGAGTCGAGGTCGAGCTTGCGGAGCCAGGTATCGAGCAGCCGCGTGTACAGCTCGGCGTGACGATCGGGTGCGATGAGGGTGCGGGCGCGCGCGGTCGCATGGAAGCGGCCCTTCCTGCGATGAATCAGACCGGCCATGCCGAGCACTGCACGCAGCGTGTGGAGCGGCGACACGTCCGATTCGATCACACGTTTCCCCAGCGTGCGGTTCCACGGCTCGGGCAACTCGAGTCGGTCGACGAGATCCCGAACGACCGCCACACGCAGGTAGCCTCGCTCGGTGGCAGGAAGCCCATCCTGCTGGATGGCCATGTTCAGGACGATGAGCGCACGGCGCAGCACGGGCGTATCGGCGACATCCTGCGGAGCGAGGTCGGTGCGCACGTGCATGACACTGTCAGGGTCCAGCCAGTCGGCCGTCATCAACGAATGGACGTCGAGCGGTGAGAGACCGCCCAGCTCTTCCTGAGGCGCGTGGTTGTAGGCGTCCGCCCTGTCCGCGACGTGCCGGCGGATGGCCTGCATCAACTCCGCGGGATCGGCATCGTCGCCGAACTCGGCCTGCACCTTCCGGATGGCCGCGTCGATCTCGTCGACGAGGGAGTCCGGCACACCGCGCAGGAGCGACTCGTCGGCCGCCGCGAGCGCGGCGTCCTCGGCGGGATCCCATTCGATCAGCGACCCGGTCTCCTCGTGCCGGTAATGAACGCCATCTCCCGGTTCCATGGCGTCGCGTTCACGGACGAGCGCGTCCTCGTGGTGCGCGACGAAGTCCGGAATTGCGCGGAGCACCGCGATCAGATCGGCGGCGTCGTCGCGGGAGATGCCGCCGCCGGGTGTGTTCATGGTGAGCAGCGACGGGAACGCTCCCGGCGTAGCGATCTCCCAGCCGGCGCGGCGCGCTTCCTGGAAGCCGCGCTCCTCGTAGGGGTCGGACGCATCGAAGGACAGGCCGAGCATCCGGCCCTCGAGGCGAGGGGCTCCGCCGCCCTCCGGCAGGTTGTAGTAGAGCGCAAGATCCTCGCGTCGCGAGTATAGCGAGAGGCCGTACTCCTCGCCCGCGTTCCCGAGGACGACGGCGGTCCAGCGCCGACCGGAGGGAGCGGTGATGACCGGTGCGTAGCTGTCGTCGATCGTGCCCCAGGGTGCCGCGCGCCAGAACGTAGCGGCGGCAGCAAAGACTTTCTCGATGGTGTCCGGTGGCAACATCCAGCCAGTCCATGTGCTGGTACGGCTCGCGGGTGGCCAGAGAGGAGTGAGGTTCATCCCCTCGAGAAGCTGTGCGTACAGTTCCTCGATGTCTTCGAGCGGTTCAGTAGCGTGCACCACCACTTCGCGCGGCCCCACCCGGCGCGCCAGCTCGAGAGCGACATCGACATGACGGACGCGCACGATCGGCGGGAATGAGCCGATGCCGTGCGCTGCCGACACGATCCCGGTCTCCAGCACGTCCGCCACATCGCCGATCTCGCCGCCGAGACGCGGCAGCATCTCGCCGTAGATCGCCGCACCCGCGGCCGTGACGACGACCGCCACCGGACGCGCGTCCGGCTCATCGTCATAGACGATCGGAATGGGCAGCGCCTCTGCCTGCCAGAAGTCCGCCGCGGCTGCCGCGTGCCGCTTCTCTTCCGGTTGATCCAGCGGGCCCATGGACCTGTTCATGTCGCAAGCTCACGAGCCCCGCGACCGGCCGCAAGCACTCGCGCAGAAGTCGTCTCAAATACGCATGGTGGACGAGGCACCGGCCGGGACGGAGAGAAGAAGTCGCAGCTCTGACCCGGCGTTGGACGTTCCCGCGGAAACGCATACGACCCATCGAGCCATTCCAGTGCCCCGTCAGGCAGCCGATCGTTGAGCGCATTCCGGCGAATCGGTTACCTTGATGGGAGGAGGCCATGCCATGGAGGCGAAGCGCATGCCCGCGCGCTGGACGTACGCAGAATTCGCACGGCTGCCGAGCGAGGGCAGCACCCGTTACGAGGTCATCGACGGGGAGCTTGCCGTGACACCCTCGCCGAGCTCGCGGCATCAGCGGGTCGTGACGGGTCTGACCCGGCTGCTTAGCACGTTCGTCCACGATCACCGGCTCGGCGAAGTCTTCGTCGGGCCGATCGACGTGCTGTGTGCAGAGGGCGACTACCTGGCACCGGATCTCGTGTTCGTTCGCAAGAATCGGCTCGGCCTGGTCTCGGACCGCGGCATCGAGGGTCCGCCAGACCTCGTGGTCGAAGTCATCTCCCCATCCACCGCACATCGAGACCGCGGTACCAAGCTCGATCGGTATCGCTACTTCGGTGTTGCCGAGTACTGGGTGATCGACCCGGACGCCGCCTCGATCGAGGTATGGGCGCTGGCGGCAGGAGCAGACGAGCCTGTCGCGCTCGGCTCTGCCGACACGCTGCGCTGGCAACCGTCCGCCGAAGCCACGCTGGAGTTCCCCATCGAACGTCTGTTCGCCGGACTATGAGAGCTCGCACCGCATGACAATCGGCCGCAACGATCCCTGCCCCTGCGGCAGCGGCATGAAGTACAAGAACGAGTAAACTAGAAACCTTCGCGCGCGAGCACGGTCCGCATGCTGTCGGCTTCCGCGCGCAGCTCCGCAATCATGGTCCGGAAGCGTGGATCGTCGCGCAATGCATCCCACGCGGCATCCCGCTCGAGCGCGGGGAAATCACGGTAGCCATGGTCGCGTGCGAGTTCGAGCCGTCGCAGCGCCTCCTCCTTCTCCCCTCGCCAGGCGGCTATGAGCGCGTGTTCGTAGGCGTGCTGCACGGGAGTGAACATGGCGAAGTCGGCGAGCGTCTCGTCGGCATCGATGAGGACCTCGCGGAGACGGGCGGGATCGCCGATCGCCTCGACGAGCGGGATGGTATAGGACGGCATGGTGTTCGATTCCGCGCGGCGGTAATACTCGGCAGCCGCGGCAAAATCGCGGTCCATGTAGGCGAACCTGGCGGCGCATGCGAATGCGAACGTCCCGACTTCGTCGACCGCCAACATGTCGCGCAGGTGCGCATCGGCGCTGTCGGTGTTTCCGCGAAGCAATTCGAGGTGGGCCAGCTCGCAATGAAGGCGGCCGAAGTTCGGCTGCACCTCGTGCGAGCGGCGGAACCAGTGCTCGGCGCGGTCGAAGTCACCGAGAAGGTAATAGACGAGGGCCACGTAGCTGACCAGCTCGGCGTTGCCGGGGTAAACGGCCAGTGCCTTGTCCAGCGTGCGGCGAGCCTCCACCAGTCTGCCCGAATTCTGCAGCTCGTTCATCGCGAGCCACTGGAGTGCGTCGGCGTGGCTGGGGTTCAGCTCGAGCGCGTACGTCAGCGGGTCGAGCGCGGCATCCCACTGTCCACCCAGGATGTAGGCGAATCCGAGTGCCGCGTAGCCATCGGCAAGCTCCGGTTCGAGCCGGATCGCGCGGCGGCTGAATGCCACGGACGAGTCGTACTGCGCATCGACGTCGGCCTCGATTCCACCCCAATAGGTGTTTGCGAGACCGACGTAGGCCAGCGCGTATGTGGAATCGATCTCGAGGGCCTGCCGGAAGAGTGCGGCGGCCTCGATCGAGTTCCGGTGCAGGTCGGCGATGGCGCCCGGCGGTCGGAGCAGAATCTCGCGCCCCCGCAGATAGAGCTCGTACGCCTCCGGATCGTCCGTGTCGCCGCCCGCGATGCGGTCGCGATCGGCGCTCGTGAGCTCGACCTCGAGCGCGTCCGCGATCCGCTCGGCGATTTCGTTCTGCACCGCGAAGATGTCGTGCAGCGGCCGCTCGTAGTTGTCGGCCCACACGTGCTGATCGGTATCGGTGCGGATGAGCTGGCCGGTGATCTTCACGCGCTCGCCGTCGCGCCGCACGCTGCCTTCCAGGATCCACGCGACGCCCAGCTCTTGGCCGATCGCGCGCATGTCCTTCGTCGTACCCTTGTATTGCATGACGCTGGTGCGGCTCGGGACGCGGAATCCCGGGAGCACGGCCAGCTTGGTAAGAATGTCTTCGGTGATCCCGTCCGCCAGGTACGACTGGTCGCCCTGCGGACTCATGTCGGTGAACGGAAGTACCGCGATCGACCGGTCGACGTCTACGCGCGCGTTCTCCCGGCTGAGACGCACCGTAGCGCCAACGCCCACGATCGCGATGATGATTCCGAGACCGACCCACGCGGGGGCGCGACTTCCTGCGGTCCCGGACGGCTCGGTGCGACGCACGCCTTCCGGTGACAGCTCGAACGCCCACGCCAGCACCAGGACGATCGGCATGCCCAGCGCGGCGAGCGCCACGACGAAGGTAATCGTCCAGTCCGGCAGGCCGAGCCGCGGGAAGATCGTGTCGGCCACCTCGATCACGACCCACGCGACGGCGGCATAGACGATACCGGCGCGGATGACGCGGCGTCGCTTCAGCTCAGCCAGGAATCCTGCGACGCCACCACCGGCCATGGACCTCCCTCGCGTCGATTACGGGTGGAAGGTCCAAGGTTGTTGCAGATGGGGGCATCGTCAAGCCGATCATGACCCATCGGGCCATTCCAGTGCCCCATCGAAGTGCTGATCTTTGTACAGAGATGGCCACGGGTCACCTGAATGGGGGGTCAATAGCATGGGGGAGAAACACCTGCCGACGCGCTGGACGTACGCGGAGTTCTCGAGATTGCCGAGCGAGCGCAGCACCCGTTACGAAGTCATCGACGGGGAGCTGGCGGTGACGCCCGCGCCGAGCCCGCGTCACCAGCGGATCGTGATGAACCTGGTCACGTTGCTCCACGCATTCGTCCGCGATCACCGCCTCGGTGAAGTGTACTTGGGCCCGGTAGACGTGTTGCTCGCGGAAGGCGACTACCTGGAACCCGATCTGATCTTCCTCAAGCCCGATCGCCTGACTCTGGTTTCAGACCGTGGCATCGAAGGTCCCCCGGATCTCGTGGTCGAAATCACCTCGCCATCCACGGAACATAGAGACCGCGGCATCAAGCTCGATCGGTATCGGCACTTCGGTGTTGCCGAGTATTGGGTGATCGACCCGGATACCAAGTCGATCGAAGTCTGGGCGCTGGCCATGGGTGCGGAGAAGCCGATCGTCCTGGGTCCCACGGACAGTGTCGACTGGCGCCCTCATGAAATGGCCACCCTGCTATTCCTCGTCGACGAGCTGTTCGACTGAACCCCTTGCGGGGCGGCATGGTTGTTGTATATACTGTATATATGAAAAAGCCCGATGATTCGGATACGGCTTCTCTCTTCGTCAATGGGGGCAGTCAGGCTGTACGGCTGCCAAGGGCCTACCGGTTCGAAGGTTCGGCGGTGAAAATCCGCAGGGAGGGACGCGCGGTGATCCTCGAGCCGCTGGAGAAGAAGGACTGGCCGGAAGGCTACTGGGAGCGGATCGAAGCGCTCGGTCCGCTGCCGCCGGACTTCGACGTGCCGGCGCCTTTGCCGAAGACGGGCCACCGCGACGCGGCGTTGCGCGTACTTTCGAATCTCGATGAGGAATGAGCGTGCGTTACCTCCTCGACACCGACACGTGCATCGGCGTGCTGCGTCGGCGCCAGCCCGTTTCGCAGCGCATCCGTTCGTGCTCTCCGGAAGATCTGGCCGTTTCGGCCATGACGGTCGCAGAGCTTCGTTTTGGCGCGCTCAACAGCAGCGATCCGGAGCGGACGCTCGCTGCGGTGGACGCGCTGCTGTCGGCGCCGCTGGAAGTCGTGGCATTCGATGATGACGCCGCGTGGGAACACGCCGAGGCACGCCTGGTAGTCCGCTCACGGCCGATCGGCGAACGCGACCTCGTGATCGCAGCGACGGCTCTGGCCGGCGGCTTCGGGATCATCACAGGCAACGTGAAGCACTTCCGGCGCGTGCCGGGTCTGGTGGTCGAGGACTGGAACGCTGCCTGACAGGGCCAGATTTTTCAGGAGACGTTCAGACCGAGCGCCGCCGCCAGAGCCGCCCAGCGATTCCGCGCCACCCTGAGCTGCACTCCGGTCTCGAGCTGCACGATGCCACCACCATCCTCCGCTCGGCGTAACTCGCGCACACGATCCAGCCGCACGATCGCGGAGCGGTGGATGCGCAGGAACCGCGACGGATCCAGCCGCGCCTCGAGCGCGTGCATGCGATCGGCGAGGAGGTAGGTGCCGGCGGCGGTGTGGAGGCGGACATAGTCGCCTTCGGCCTCGATCCAGTCGATCTCCTCGACACCGACGAGCAGCGTCCGATCGTTCCGCCGCACCGCCAGCCGATCCTCGCCTTGCTGCGTGCGGCTGCGCACCAGCTCCGACAGCGTCGAGCGGAGCGACCACGCATCCTCCGCATCCAGGCGACGCACCGCCCGCTTCACGGCCGCCTCCAGCCGCGGCCGACCGAACGGCTTGAGCACGTAGTCCAGCGCGTGCACCTCGAATGCACGCAGCGCATGCTCGTCATGCGCGGTCACGAATACGACACCCGCCGGCACGTCCTCGCCCAGCGCTTCGAGCACACCGAAGCCGTCGCGATCGGGCATCTGCACGTCGAGGAAGAGCAGATCCGGCCGGAGATCACGCACGAGTACAACCGCTTCATCGCCGTTGACCGCCTCCGCAATCACCTCCACGCGTGGCTCGGATGCCAGCAGCGTCCGCAGTGCATCGCGCGCGGGCGCTTCATCGTCGACCACGAGTGCGCGGAAGGTGCGCGGCTCAGTCACGCTCGGCCGTCTTCGCAGGGATTTCGATGCGCACGCGCGTGCCGCGGCCGTCGCGCGGCTCGACTTCGAGCAGGCCCGCGCTGCCGAAGAGCTGGAGCAACCGCTCGCGCGTGGCGGAAAGTCCGGTCCCCGTTCCGCGCGACCCGGAATCCTCGCGCACACCGGGGCCGTCGTCCTCCACGGTGAGCGTCAGGCGCCCGTTGTCGCGTACAGCCGTCACGGCCACGAGTCCTGCGGTCGACGCCGCGGACACGCCGTGACGGATCGCGTTCTCCACGAGCGGCTGGAGCAGCAGCGGCGGCACGGCCAGCATGCGCGCCTCGTCGGGCGCATCGATATGTACGTGCAGGCGTTCCCCGAAGCGCGCCTGCTCGATGGCCAGATACGCGCGCACCATGTCGAGCTCATCGTCCAGCGGCACGAGCGTGCGTGCGGTGTTGCGCTGAACGCGCTGGAAGAGGTCGCCCAGATGATCGAGCATCGCATCGGCCTCGGTGTGCCGGCCCGAGCGCCACAGATGCCCGATCGTGTGCAGTGTGTTGAACAGGAAGTGCGGACGGATGCGTGCGACGAGTGCATCGAGCCGCGCGGTCGCAAGCTGCGCCTCGACTTTCGCGAGCGCCAGTTCACGCGCGCGCTGCCGCCGATAGTACAGCGCACCCTGCGTGAGTGCGGCGATCGCGATGTACAGCGCGGCACCCACGTGCGCACGCAGCGTCGCCCACAGTACGCCGCCACGCAGCAGTGCCTCGAACGTGCCGTAGTTGCCGGACACGATCCAGTATCCGAGCACGACCAGCACGTTCTCGAGATAGAGGAGTGCCGCGAAGGCGAGGAGGTGAATGGGAAGGTTGCGGCGCCACGTCGCCCCGTGGATGGGGAAGCGCGCGACGAGCGCGATCACCGCGAGCGTCACCGGGATCCACGGCACCGTCTGCACCAGCGCGGTGCGGATGGCGTTGTCCCACGTCACGGGTGAGCCCTGGAGCGTGCCGCCGAGCACGCTCTGGCTGGCCCACACCAGTGCCACGAGCAGCCACAGCGCGACGACGGCGAGCGCGACCTTCGTCTTCACGTCAGAACCCGAGTGTGTGCGTGTACTTGAGGATCAGCGCACGCGACAGCGAGAAGGGCGCGCGCGGTTCGATGTCTCCGGGCCGGTCCGTGTCGAGCCCCTCGTTGTACACCAGCCACAGGTCGGTACCCTCAGCGAACGAGTAGCGCAGCCGCACGTTGACATCGAGCCGGTCCGTGGTCGAGTTGTACTGCACGAAGGCGTTCCCGGACGCGCGCGCGTTCAGCGCCGTCCGGACGCGCAGCCGGCCGACGTGAATGTTCGCACGCTGGTCGCGGTCGGGGAAGCGGAGCATGGTGAGCTGGTAGTCGCCCCCCAGCTCCAGGTGCGGCGACACGTTCCACGTCGGCATCAGGATCACCTGCGCCCGCGTGCCATCGAAGTACGTGCCCGCGCGCGCGTCGATCGTGGCGCGCAGCCGCGCACCCGTGGGCATGGAGAGCACGAACTGGAGATCCGCGAACTCGTGACGCCCCGCCGGAATCTCGACCTCGCCCCCGATCGAGAACGGCTGGAGCACGTCCTCGATGAAGAGCTTCGGCTCGATCCAGCCATGTCCGCCCGAGCGCCCCTCCCACATCAGCCAGACCGCGTACGTGCCGGACTCGAGAGAGCCGTCGCCGTTGCGGAACGTCGAGAACGCGAGCATGCCCGGCCACACGCGCCGGAAGCGCGAGGTCGGCGGCATGAACACGTAGTACTCGGACAGCACGTTCGCCGACGTGAAGTCGCGGCGCGGCATGAAGCCCAGCGCGGGGTCGAACGCGGCGCCGGAGCGCGTCACGTTCAGGTCGTACATGAGCCCGCGCAGCGTTCGCCGCTGCCACTGCACGTACACATGCGACGCACCCAGTCCGACACCACCGAGCTCCGAACCTTCCGCGTTCGCCGCTGCCTTCACAGTGAGCCAGTCGTCGCCGAACAGGCGGAGCGATGCGTCACCGCCGAGCACGAGATCGTGCGCACCGCCGCCCGCACGGCTCGTGAGCATCAGCCCCGCGGACGAGAAGTCGTTCAGCACGGGACGGCGCACGCGCAGCACGCCGAAGTTCTCCGACGGCAGTCCGTCCAATGACTCCGTCTGCATCTCGAGCAGGCCGACATCCCACGCGCCCGCACGACCCACGACGCGTGCGCCGCCGAGCACGGGGATCGGACGGCCATCGGGCGTGAGGCCGATGCGTCGCGAGTGAAAGACGCGCACACCGCTGCCTGCCGCGAAGTCGAAGAGGCCGCTGTTCTCCTGGAAGAAGCGACGACGCTCCGGATAGAAGAGCGGGAAGCGGTCCAGTGCCACCTGCTGATCGTCCGCTTCCACCTGCGCGAAGTCCGTGTTCACCGTGAGGTCGAGCGTGAGATCGCCCGTCACCGGATACCGCACGTCCAGACCCACCTCGCCCGTGTTGTTCCAGTCGTGACGGAGTGCATCCGGCGTGGGTTCGCGATTCAGCCCGGTGAGCGCGTACGGCGTGACATACAGCGGCCGGCTCGTCTGCACGTCGCGCAGCACCACGTCCTGCGCAACGGAGGGACGCCGGAACTCGTTCGACGGATCGATATCCGGGAAGGTGACGCGCTCACCCGTGCGCGACACGAGGCGCGTGAGGGTGAGGCCCATGATGACATCGCCGGACTCGTTCGCGCGGAAGCCCAGACTCGAGAACGGGATCTGCACTTCCGCGAACCAGCCTTCGTCCGTGACGGTCGTGCGCGACGTCCAGAAGGTGTCCCAGCTTCCGTTCAGCGTGGCACCGTCGTCACTCACGAGCTGGTCGAAGCGGATGCCGCCCGGCGTGGTGCCGAACCACTTCGCGTTGCGATTGTCGTTGAACGGGTCGATGTAGATGGCGAACGCGTCGTCGCCGTTCCAGCGGTCGCGATAGAGCGAGTTGATGCGGATGCCGGACGGATCGTCGTCGTAGAACCAGCCGGCTGCGTAGAAGTTCTCGTCGTCGTACGCAACGCGGATCTCCGTGCGCTGCGCGGGCGTGCCGCGGAACTCGGGGAAGTAGAGCGTGACCGGCAGCGGTGCGATTCGCTGCCACGCGGCGTCGTCCAGCACGCCGTCCACACGGATCGGTTCCGACAGGCGAGTCAGCTCGAGATGCTGCTGCGCGGCGGCAGGTGTCGCGGCGGCTGCGGCCAGCAGGAACGGTATCGTACGCATGGGGCCCTTCCTCGGGTTCCGGGTCTCCCCCGAAGAACGGCCCTGTGCGACACGGCGGATACCGTTCGTCGCCGAACGGCGGCCGCCCGGCGACGAACGGTGGCCCGTGTGGGACGGGCGTCAGCCTCCGCCGCTCGAGCTCGACGAGCTGGAGCTGGAGCTCGAACTGCTGCTGGAGCTCGACGAACTCGAACTGCTGGAGCTGCTGGAGCTGGAGCTGGACGAGCTCGAACTGCTCGAACTCGAACTCGAGCTGCTGCTGCTCGAACTACTCGAACTCGATGAACTCGATGAACTCGAACTGCTCGAGCTCGATGAACTCGACGAGCTGGATGAACTCGACGAGTTCGACGAGTCGGATGAGCTGGAGCTCGACGAACTCGACCCCTGCAGTCCCGTCGCGTCCTCGTTGCAGCCGGTCAGCCCACCGAAGCCGAGAATCGCGGCACCGGAGAGCAGCAGCAGCATCTCGCGACGGGTGGGAACGCGCGGCGTCTCGGGGCCGGTGGGCTTGTCATCACTCATACCGTCCTCCTTCATTCGTCACGCCGATGCGGCCACGCGGGCCGACCGGCCGTTGGTCGAGAACGGTGCGGGACCACCGTCGCGGAGATACCACTCGATGCGGCGGATCACGTCGTCGGCCGTGATCATGTCCATGCAGCGCGGCAGGTCACCGACGACGTCCACGCAGAGCTGGTCGGGCTCGTCCTTCGGGTCGCCATCGCCGAGCGGGCGGGTGCGCGACTTCCAGCAGCCGCCCTGATCGCAGCAGGGCAGGGCGCCCACGGTGTGGATGAACTGGTGATGCGGATACGCCGTCCAGTGCGGCGGCTCGCGTCCGCCCGCGATCACCACACACGGCCGGCTCTTCGGTTTCCCGGGTGGTGTCGGCACCGCGGCGGCCAGGTGCATGAGCAGGCTGATCGGCGAGACCGCACCGTCGGCGTGGTACATCAGTCGCACGAGCTGGCGGATCGATGTCATGCCGCGCAGGTCGACCGCCCCCTCCAGCGCCGGATGGTGATGCGATCCCTCGCCTACCTGCACGAACTGGATCCGCCCACGGAAGTGGTCGATCACCTGCTGGTGCCGTTCGTGGCTCCACCACTTGATCGTGTAGTCCCACTTGCCGCCGGATACGATCAGCCAGAACGGCCCACCGAGGTCGAAGCGATCGGTGACCGCGGCGAAGTGCTGCCGCTCTTCCTCGGTGATGTAGACGTCGCCCTTGAATTCGGTCGGGCGGATCCGCAGGCCCAGCGTCTCGTTCAGGTAGTCGATGAAGCCGTGCAGGAAGTGGTACGGCGTCGTGTTCGACTGGTCGATCAGCGGGTAGTGGCACTCCACCAGCTCCGAGTCCGGATCGTCATCCGCGATCGGCGTGATGTGCGGGTTGCCGTACCACAGATCCGGGAAGGGCGTGCGGACGTCCGTGAGGAATTCGCCCGGATGCGCGCGATGGAGATCGCGCACCGCTGCCGTGAGCATGATGATGTCGCCCGGCGACTGCCAGTTGCGGAGAATCAGCTTGCGAGGCGCCATCCCCTCCACTCCTTGAAGCTGCGCGCAACCTATGCGCGGCCCGCTAACGCCGGCAACCGCCGGCTAACGAGGAAAAATCGTCCCGTCCAGCCATTCCTGTGCCCCGGATGGCGGCGTATCCCTCGTGCGGGCGTACGACCGCGTGCCGTGAATCGTTCCCCAACCGGTGGTCATTCGCGGGCTGGGGCACGTTTCACCAGCGGACGCGCAGTGAAGGT